>JAKIUF010000049.1 GCA_021647705.1 Gammaproteobacteria bacterium
ACATCTCCACCGTTAAAAAGCAGGGGCATAATGTCTTCAGTGCATTGTGTGATACGTTTGAGGGTGCTGCGCTGATTCCTTCTGAAGAAAAAAAGCTAACACCTGTGAAATCAGGCTGAGTAGTTACATATTTTGATAATATTCCGGCAATCATTTCCGCCGGTCGTTCAGGATAAAGTAGATCAATGTCGGTAATGGTCTGTTTGTCGATCACCTGGTAGCCATACGTCTGTCGTTGACTATTATCCGTTGAATAGAGTTTATCGAGCCGCGCACAGGTCGCACTAAAATTCGCCATCAGCTGTTCAAACAACAGTAGATATGATTTTAGCTGACGCGTTTGCGCCACCCGCGCTGAGGATTCACCACTGCCACCATAACGATTAATGCCGTAAATTACAGGGAAGTGTTCCTGTATAGAGGTATAGTGACCGAGGCTGCGTGTTTTCCCCTGTGGTAGTGAATAAAGCGCACCAAAATCCTGCACCGCTTCTCGCATCGAATTCTGCCGGTAACGCATCTCCTGGTAACCTTTTCTTACCACATCGATTGAGACCGGTAACACACCACCATTGTGAATCAACTCAACCGTTACATGGGCGGCATCTGATGGAAAATCGAGAGATAGCACGCGCCCTTTATCACGGCGATCAACTGTCTCATAAAACTGTTTTCCATCGACTTCAAGCGATAACCCTTTGATGTGCACAACACCACTGACTTCATTGATGATCGAAAAAAGTGCCGGAATCAGGATCTCATCAAGTGTCGCATCATCGTGTGGAAGGTCAAATAATCCGTGTTGTGTTAGTGGTCCATCAAACAGTTGCTCCAGTGAGTATCCTTCAGCCAGTGCTTTATCATACGACCTGAGCGGAATATTCCTGGAGACACAGGCAGAACAGCGGTAATAAATCTCAGCCAACAGTTCGTCTGCCTGCCGACTGCTATCGATCTCGACTTGTGCATGGAGGGTACAACTGCGATCTTGCAAAATCGTGACACTACCAAGGTCTTCACACAGGTTGCGATGTCGATTAAAAACAGTGAATATTTTCTCAATCAGCACCTTATTATCAATGTCACTGCTTCGATTACGCCTGACCTCTGCACGATAAAGACCATCGTACTCACTGCTTTCAGCAGTGTGTGCAGCAGTCTCTATCGACAACCAGATATTATCAATCTCTTTGATCTCATCCAGCAGCACTTTACGAAAATCCACGATGGTTGCCGGACGACATGGAAACACTTCTTCAGGAAGGTGCAATGATTGCGCTTGATGATCGATCAAACCTGCGTCGTTTAGCAGCAGATCAGCGACATCAAAGTCGGCATGAAAGGTGAGTTCGGTAATGGCGTAACAAAGCTGCTCTAAAATGGTAATGCCAGGATCATGGGCATTAGAATCACTCCAGAGGGTGCCCTAGATCTGTTGTGCCAGTTCCACACCACGCGCCTTAAGCATGGCAAACCGGTCATCATTTTCTTTAACCGACTGCCTTGAAATAGTCACCGCTTCACGCATCATGTGTACTGTCGTCACTGCCATCTTTTCCAATCCATGAATCACGCATATCTTCAGCAAACCACAATCTGGTCAGATAATATCTAACACGTATTTCACCACCATAATCACAATTTGTACGCATCTGCAAAGTATATTGACGGTCCTTGCCATGCCAACGCAGTTTTAACTTATTGGTAAACGAGAAATAATAGGCCTGCTGATAACGAATCCGCTTTTTAAGGTTCAGAAAATTAGACAACCAGCCATGCGGATTAAAGGTATTAAGCGCAACCGCATTCATCAGTGCGTATTTCCCGGTACGAGGGCTCCCTACTCCCGCCATTACCTCCAGTCCATGACAGCCCGATAGCACCTCTGTAATGTCATGCCATTCACCATCGGCAAGGATCGTCTTTTGATCATCACTGTTCGCACCAATTCTGCCATAGGCACTAATAAACCCACCGACATCCAACGTACACTCAGGTTTATCGTTATCGATACCGACACGCCCTTCTGAACTTAATGTCACAACAGGTTTTGCGTTATTGTCATGGCTTACTTTATTAAAGACCAGCCTGTCCCGATCTTTTTCATAACTGATGGACCAGGCAGGGTACTGTGATGCACTATTGCGAAAAAAGCTCAACATACGCTCATGATCGCCCATCGCAGAAATTTCAAAACCATGCTCCGGACTCTTGTCAAACCCCTCATCAACAACATTGAGTGACGAATCAATTAGATCACTAAACTGTTCCTCGGTGGGCAGGGCTCCTTCGCTGAAGAACCTTTTTAATGTGCTTCTATTCTTTTTTGCCATAATTCAGTTTCCACCAATGATAAGTGTACTGCCAATTTCAAGTTCATTAACCCCTGCCAACTGCGCCCTGACCGGTTCAAGATTCGTAACGGTCTCTATGAAGTGGCGACTCATTGGCACTGCCAGACTCCACGGATAGTGTGGTACGATCAAAGCCTCGTGCCTGCTACCCTGTTTTGCAGTATCCACCAGAGAATATTTTTCACTCTTTTCTTTGGTAATGTGCAACATCGAAAAATTAGTCACAAGATCAACATAATCGAGTTCACGAATATATGATTCAATCTCATCGGTACGAATAGCCCAGCCAAACCGCCCTTTGTAACCGACATCACGCCAGGGGCAGATATAGTCACTCACTGCCCGGTTAAGACGGTTGATATAAGTCCCGGCGGCGTTAATATCACCCGAGAACTTCACACTGCACCTCACCTGAATCTGCTCATAAACGGGGTTTCTGATATCAATACGTACAAATGGTGATGCGAGCCCCTGAACAAACGTCTGTATCCGCTTCAACTCGGCACTGTTGACCATGCCCTGCTCACAGCGGCTTCGTTCCTCACTGTCCCGTTGGTGATTATCACTTGCATCATGCTTGATGTCAGGTACTACCACGATCAGGATATTGCCGGGACGTGCCACCGCATCACCATAAACGGTATTAGCAAAACATTTAACTTTATAAAGACCGGGGAAGCGCTCCAGAATCAATCGCTCATAATCCCATACAGTCGATGCGCGACCCTTGTGGCACAAACGCTCACTTATTCGTGTTTGATAGCGATGTTGATCCTCGGCAGGCTGCCCACCCACAGAGACACCCCGTTTGTTTACCCCGGCAAGCCCCGGTACTGATTTCAGTGCCTTCCAACCGTCATTGGCAAGCACCGCTGTTTCATCGCTGTCAGTTATCGTGGCGTTACATGAGAGCTGTCCAACATTGCAATAAATTGCACGCAACCCACAAAAGTCAGTCTGGCCATCATTAACTGAAACTTGTAACCAAAACTTTCCCGATGGCATTAAGGCATTGTCATTCACTAGTCCGGCAGGAAGGTCAAGCGTGACCACGCCTGACATCAGAAAACCCTCCGTGGTATCGGAGAGCACCCGGTTTTCTTCAAGCAGCGACCAGCCACTTGCGCTCAAATATCGCCAGCGAATCAGTGGCCTGGATGTTAACAAAGGGGATGAGGTGTCACCATCAAGGTCAAAAAACAGCGTTAAGGTAGAGGATAACTTTTGCGCATCAAGACCGATAAACAAGTTTCCGTCATCTTCATAATCCGGAAACAATTTCATTTTGCTTTTTGTGGCCATTTTTGTGGCCGCAACAGGAAACTGCTGCTCGATACCAAAAGGGTGAATATGAAAAAACATATCAGAAGATAATTGTTTACCGGATGATAAATCAATCTCCGGCCGGATAAGCACACATGCCTGGTAGTTTAGTGTGATCTCCCTTATTATCGGCGTATAGGGTGCATTGGGAACCGTTTTTGGCTTCTTGCGACGAGCATTTTCTGTCAGCACGCGTGTTAACAGCAGAGGATAGTCAGCATGACCAAAGGCATTTTCAGGCGATGCCAGCTGCAACCGTACAAAGCCATTACGAGCACCCGAACGATACTCATAGCGCTCAGTTAATTCAGAGGCCTCCAGTGGTTTGAAATAACCGGCAGCACCGATCTCCATCACATTTTTTTCACCGATAATACCACCGCGCCCACTTCTGAACATTGCTACACGATATTGCATTTCTGCCTTTTTGGGCATCCACTGTCCATCTTGCAACACACTTATTTCGGCCTCAAAACTGGTATTGAGCGGCACAAAATCGTAACCATCGTAGTGACTGGAAAACCCACCGCCAAGTGTTGGCAGGTCACCCCACTCCAACACCAGCTCCATCGTGCTAACCTGTTTTCTGGCGGCTTCACGACTGCCTGCCACAATATATGAATTGCGCGAAGGCAGCGGACCAAAGGGGGCAAATGGTTTCGTGGGATCCAGTCTTCCCAGGTGATTGCTGATCATCACATCTTTGACACCGGTGACCTTGACCTCAATCCCTACACTTTTAACCACCACCGAATTCAATAACGAATAGCAGAAAAAGCCTGCCTCGGAATTGAGGCAAATATTCATCATGGGGCTGTTGCAACTGCGTTGGCCACCATGTACCCCGGCATCATATGGAACAATAGATTCAATATCCTGCCTCAGCGATAGTGTAATCTTAAGGCCACTATTCACTCCGCCATTGTCTTCTATGAGCGGGGCAACAAGATAGTCTTTTACCGCCAGCCATCCACTTTCGCCACTCAGTGAAATGACAAAGGGCATTTTGAAAAATTGATAAAAAAGATCCTGCCACGGTTGCTGCAACAGTGTTGCACAGGCGCTGCCATCACCTTCATATTGTGCGATCAGTTCACGGAGCTTTTCTCGCCTGGCATCATTCAGAAATGATTCCCCCCTCAATAGATAGTAGCTGAATATTTTTCCAAACCATTGCCTGAAGGTTTTGGGAGAATCAACCAGCTTTTTATTATTGAATTCTGCATCCACGACAGGTTCATCAGGTAACGTAAAATGGATTGAAACCTCTATCTCTCGTCGCCCTTCTTTCAATGCCAGCACTTGTGATGCAATGCAAAAGCCCACCGTGGCATCAATAACATCTTGCTGCAGTGTGCCTTTTTTTGTGCCACCAAAGAGTGACATCGATGTTGCCTTTACATCATCCTCCAATGGCAAGACAGAACGTTGATACGACTTTATGCGAGTGACATACCCCAGTTCATATTCAGGGAAAATAAATGAGTTACGTTGTAAATAGAGTGTTCGTAACGAGCTAACACTCACTTTCCTGACCAGCAGCGGGGCTTTTAGGTGATATAAACGCTCCGCGCTGGAGCGATGCTTTTGCATAGAAAATGCGATTTCTTTATCAACAATAAACTCAACCGTTGAGGCCGCAGGTGTAAACTCCAGAAAAAGAGTCTCCACTTGTCTGCTACGAGGTGTCGTTTTCAGGCAGTCACCATAATAGAAACCGAGATGGCGCGAAGTGAACTTGTTAAGTCGTTGTTGTGCCACCTCATACAGGCGTAAAAAAACCATAAACAAGCCAATGGCGGGCTCATGTGATTGGCTTTGAAGCGAACGCTCCAACATATCGGCAACCAGCGTTTTGAGGTATCGGATACTCCCCGTCATCTTGAGCAGCGCCACTTCAAGCTGTTCCATCACACACTCTGCATCACCCGGATCCACGCTGACAGCATGTGGGAAAAAATAGCGTTCACCATCACTGGCAATACCCCAGACAGCGCTAAATTCACTGACATCAATCTCTGATCCAGCGTGCGACCGAAACGCAACTTCAGCCGCCGTATGCACACCCGACAACAGGTTGGTACTGATTATGTCATGAATATTATTACGTAACAGCGCCGCCGTTTTAGTCGGTGCTGCCGTGAGACGTTGTAACCAGAAATCAAGCATGGTTGCCACTCGTATCACATATTCCGCAGGTGGTTGTATATCGGACAAATCGAAGCGCGTAAAACCGGACTCAATTTTCTCTACATCACTGGTCGCTATCAATGCCATAATGACTGCTTCATTGGCATTAAACAGTTCCACCCAACTACCATCTTTCTGGTTAATACTATTGAAGTAGCTGAATGTTGCGGCATACTCTGATGCCATCGACAACAATACCTCAAAGCTCATCTCATCAACATTGAAATAACCTGGTCGAAACGCCAGCGGCTCACGTTGCCACTGAGCAGTTCCATCAGTGACAGTGGTATGAAAAGTGTGATCCTTCATTATTATGCTCTAAAGACGCGCATTGGTCCCTTCATTAAAATAGAATGGATAAACGATATTGCTTCTATTGTTCGTGGTGCGCACAGTGTAATTAAGGCAAAATCGAATACAGCCATTGAAACTGTCTTGCAGATCCACATCAATGCGATCAAGTGTAATTCTTGGTTCAAAAAACAGTACTGCGCGTGCAATAGTATCCTTCAATGCAGTGATTGAACTTTCATCCGTTTTTTCAAACACCATTCGTTTTAAGCCACAGCCATACGCCGGATACATCACGCGCTCTCCAGGTGAAGTACCCAGCAGGATATGCAGACTTTCATTGATATCCTGTTCATGCGAGACCATCGCCACGCGCATCCCATTGGCGTTTTTAGTAAACGTGGGCGGGAAACTCCACCCTGTGCCCAGAAACTGTTTATCGACACTGATACTCATCACGAACAGGCCTCCCCTTACCCACCAATCATTACCGTAGAACACCCCAGCACCACACTACCGCCATGCACAGTAGAGTCACCCAGTCTTGCCGCAGGTTTGTTGGTAATCATCACCGTTGCTGAACCTTTGGCGATCGTATCGGATGCCCCGACGCAGGTACAACTATCACCCACCACCGCCGCTGGCATGCCACCAATCAACACCGTTGGTGCACCAGGACCGACAACCGGACCACCAACATGTGGCACGACACCGGTCACCATTGGACAGGTATGCATATCGGAAATCCGTACTGCTGGCGGCATACTACTTTCTCCTATACTTCGTTAACGGACCAAAAAATGCACTGCACATAAGCTATACCCGTGGCAAGCTACCTCGCTACGCGAAAGCGGGGTATTAATATCATCACGTCACTCCGGCGAACGACTGCATGGATGCAGGAGGTAGAGCACCAAAAGTAGGCGCTTTAGGCGACGCAGGAGCAGTTGCCGAGGCCGGAGCCCAAGGGTTTCAGCCTCTGGATTCCGGCTAAAAACATGCCGGAATGACGGTATTCGCGGCAAGCTGCGGGGAATTAAACCCCAAGCGATTAATTAATCATTACCATTGCACCCTTGATGGTCGTCTGCCCGGAGGCTGTAAGTTCTGCTGTGGCACTCCCTTCAGCAGTAAAGCCAACCTGAGCCTTATTGCTGACATTTAATCCTTCAACCGTAACATCCGCCAAAGAACTCACCGCTACCGCATCAGTCGCCTCAATATTGATCTTTCCCATCGCCGTGATATTGATGTCTTTAGGGCTATCGAGGGTAATTCCCCCCTCTGCCAGTTCAACCTTGTTACCATTCTGGTCCTGCAACAGGATCGATTTCTCGTCATCATTCAGGATCGCAGTGTTTCCACCAGGCGTCACAATGGTGATCACTTTTTTTTCGTCATCAAACTCAATTTTGAGCTGCTCCTTTGTCACCAGCGCTTTGGTGTAATTGTCAGCAGTGAGTTCATAGGGGGCAGCACGTTTACTGCTATAGAGACTGCCTAGCACCACCGGATTATTGGGATCATTGTTTAAATAACCCAACACGACTTCATCACCAATCTCGGGAATAAAAAATGCACCGATACCTTCTGATGCATAGAAGTTAGCCAACCGGGCCCACACACCTTCCTGCTCCGCCTCCATGATGGGTAGTTTGACTTGTATCTTGAATTCACTGGCGGGATCTTCATCCAGTTTCATGACCACACCGACTTGCAAACCTTCCACGCCAGGCAACAGGCCTGAGGCAGGTGGCGCTACCAGATCACGTTGCTGCGCAAACCAGTTATCTGACATCCCAAAATCGACACGCGTACTCCACTGTCCATTTGCGATCTCATGTTCCACCACGCTGACATACAAATTGCCATTAAAACGCTCACCCACACCCGCCAGCTCAACCATGCCGCCAATTTTTGCCAATGCACTGCCTTGAAACTTCATTCGTCCACGGATACGCGCCAGTGCTGCCTTTAATTGCTGACCTTTGGCCCAGTTGGTTAATGCTGCCGATTCTTGCGGCACTGGAGATTGCAGACGAAACTTGTCAAGCCCGATCACTTTGGCCAATTCAGCGGATGCCAGGTTACCGCTGGCGCCAACGGTCACTGCCGTCACATCTTCACTTGAAATTTCCTGTTTTGAAGAATCCCATGCAACGGTTGCGACCGATGCCAACTGACTGCGCGCATCCAGATCCGCGCTAAACTCTAACAGGTCTTCACCGTAGGTCACTTTCAATACCGCTGCCTCATCACCTTTGGGTGGACCAACGGTCACCGCCGCATCGTCTACACACACCAACATGCCATTGGCCTCTGCACGGGAGAGCATGAAATCCCAGTCCGTGCTGTAGTATTGCACCAACTCCTTATGCTCCGTAGTCGTGGCCTCGACACTGGCACTCAATCCACTATAGTGACCAATCAACGTAGTGATAACATCACTATCTCTGGAATCAATGTAATTGGCATTCTTGCGCCCAACAGTCATGGCTACCGCCTTATCCCGGCATTCGATCACCAAACGACTATCGTTATCACCACTTATCTTGATCCCGTGCCTGATCACGATTCCTTCAAAAATCGTCTCCTCATCGTCGCCGTAACCCGCATTAACCTTAATTTCAGCACCGGGTTTGAAGTGATTTGAATTACTGACGGGAAAATCCTGCCCTGCTATATCACCATCCAGTAGCACTATCTTTGCAAACGGCAATTTGTTGACCGATTTGATGACATTAACAGAAGCAACCTGAATATTATCTTCAAGTGCCGAGCCATCACAAAACAGGCTCAACCTGACAACACCACCGCCATTAAGATTAGGTGACTCTGCCATTGATCAGCGCAACGGGGGGAAGTGAAGTGTTGAACCAGGAACAAGATTGCGGAAGCTGCCGAGATTGTTCACCCTCGCTACTTCGAGATAATAACTGCTGTCATTATAGATTCTGTGACAAAGCAGTGGCAGGGTATCACCCGCTTGTACTTCGATATAATGTGAAAGATCAGGCGATTGACGATTCGCCTGTAATGCCTCTTCTTCCTTGCTTAGAAAACTCGAAAATGCGAGCTTGATCCTGGCGCGCAATGGTTCGCCACTCGGCTTGAATAACGTGTACTCAATGGTCATCGAGTCAAGCCGCCCGAAAAACAGCAGGCTACCCCACAACAGGCGGACAATATTGGTTTCATGCTTATCGCCATCATATTTATAGACGATATCATTCAGCTGTTGCACCCGTGTTTTAACATCCGGGGGCCCAGACACATCCACCACCCCGGTGCCATCAAGTACAATGTCAAAATTTATCTTTTCAGCGTTAATGCTACCAAATTTTGTTTCGGCACCTGCCCGTCCCATCGCCTCTTTTTTATTGTAGCTAATCGAATGTGCATGGCTATAACTGGATGGGTTTACCATCACTTCAAAAACAGTCCCTTCATCGACTGAAATTTTGCCCGCATCATCAGTACAGGGGGATATCGCCAGTCTTTTTTTCTCACCGTCAGACATCGTTACCCCTAGCGTTCAACACTTTCGCGCAGGCATTCGCTCACAAGCTCGCGGCATTCCGCCATCAACTCTTCTTTAAGTGCTAAAATATCAACCTGACTTTGCCGCATATCCATGGATGCCACCGGTTCTGACTGAACCGTGGACTTAATTACCAACTGCCTGATCTCGATCGTCATCTCGTCATACCACTCTGTTCATACCACCCTGTCAAAATAGTTATAACTCAGCTCAATTTTTTCAATCGCAACCTCATTCTTGGTCGAGTTAAAAGCCTCAACCTCCCAGCTCACCGGAAATGCATTGACAAATGACCACGTTCGCATGGGCATGCCGACTTCATTCATCAACGAGACCACTATCGTCGTCGGTTTGATCGGCTCGATAAACTGCCCTTCAAGCACACTCCTGCACCAGATCACCAATGGCGAGTATATCTCCGCAACACCACGTTTCAATACCAGCCTGGGATGTTTGAGTGATTTCGGCAGACGATGAACAAAACGATTCTCGCCACCCTCAGAGAGGTCTTCAGTCTCCATTTCAGAACCGATACCAGACACCTCCTGAAACGAGGTGTCGGCAAAGCCCAATGTCGTCGCGAAGACCACTTTAAAATAAAAAGCCGATGGCGGGTATCCACCCACCGATGACGATGATCCAAAAACCATGCAGGAATACGCTCTGTTAAAAAAAACCACACCGGGTACGCGGCGGGATACGCCGCCCCGGTGCCGAGAAGCAAGTTTAGGCGTTTGCGATTGTGATACCCTCATGCGCAATTTCAATCGCCTCAATTGCCGCCTCATTGCCATCGGCCTTAAGGTCGGTGCCAGTAATTTTAGTTGGCCATGCGTTGGCAAGCGTCCACACCATGGTAGGTGCTCCCGCCTCATCCAGCAGACTGATGGTAATGGGTACTCGCTTAACGGTATTCATCTTGATCTGGTTAAACCAGTCCCAAAATTTATTATCAGACTTAAAAACCCCCTTCTTCATGGTGACATTGCTCGACTTTTTAATACCGGGCATCGTGATCGTCGAAAACTCAGGGCTATCACCGTGACGATATTCAATCGGTTGTGCCTCTATATCCAATCCAGAGACTTCCTGAAAAGAGAGTACCTCGCTATCCCATTTCACCTGAAAATAAAACTTTGGCAACGGCCATACGGTAGTCGACTGTGTAGATCCATCATCAGCCATAACACACCTCCCTTCTATCTGTTATTCAAAAATATTATTGTAATCATTCGTGATTAATCAACCATTCGAACTACGATTTCTGCATCTGCTGTTGGAAGGTGATCTCGATGAACTCAGCCGGACGTGAAATCGCCACCAGCACGGTCACGCGCAAAATGCCTTCAAGTATATCTTCAGAGGTCATGGTTTCACCCAACCCTACATTCACGCTAAAGGCATCATCAGGGCTTGCACCTGCCAGGCCGCCACGTTTCCAGATACCCGTCAGGAAGTTGCGAATCATACTTTTGATGGTCACCCAGGTGTTCGCGGTATTGGGTTCAAAGACATAGGCCTTGGTCGCAAGTCGAATCGATTCTTCAAGCATGATCATGGTGCGACGCACATTGACGTAACGCCAGTCGAGACTGTTGCCATCAAGCGTTCGTGCGCCCCAGACCAACGTACCTTCACCGATAAAAGAACGGATCGCGTTGATCGATTTACCCTGTGTGGTGACATTCAGATCTTCCTGTTCGTCATGGGTGATATTCACTGTGGGCGACACGACCGCACTCAAGCTCACATTGGCGGGCGCCTTCCAGACGCCGCGGGTGTTATCAACCATCGTATAGACACCCGCCATCGCCGCCGCTGGTGGTAACAGGTTGAGCTGCTCTCTCATCTCTTTAATGAGATTGCCAAACATCGGGCTTGATGCACGCAGGCTTTTATTCAGCAACATCTTGTCGGCCAGGACTTCTTCACCTACCCGGCCATCCCAGTCACTGGTGATATTATTGATCATCTCGATCTGCTGGATTGCTTTCGGTGTACTGTTATCATCAGGCGCTTCACCAAGATTCAACTCAGTACGTAACAGCCCTTGCAACACTGTTGGATTGGTGACATTTTCATAACTCAACTCACTATCCTGCACGATGGTGGTATTTACCCATGGGTAATAGGCCGTCGCAAAGTCGAGATAGTTTATACCAAGCGCCGAGCGGAAATTGTCAATGCAGTCACCCGCAGGATCCTGACGATCTTTGCCCCCTCCCCACACATCAAGGATCGCGACACGATTGCGCATTTTTCCACCACAATGAGCCAGCGCAGCCTGCTGCACACTACTGCTGTCTACCGCTGATAACAGTACGGTTTCAGGCACGACAACCATTGTCGGTTCCTGCTCTTTTACCAGCAGGTTAATACCCTTTGAAAGCTTGTCTGCTTCGACACTGTTTGTTTCGACACTATCATCTTTTTCGTAATTTCCGACTGAAACGATATAACAAGGGCCACCGCCATTCTGAAAGAACAGCAGCATACTGTAATAAAGCAGATATTTTCCGGCGCTTTGATTTAGCAGATATTCCTGGCCTGCCAGTTGAAATGCGGTCTCTTCAAAAGAGTCCGCTGGTTTTTCCTCGATCTTAAATTGAGGCGCTGGTCCAAAACCATAATAATTGTGAAACTCAGACATGGAGGTAATACGCCACGGCTTATTAGACAGTGATTTACCCTTGTTATCAGCCCTTTCGGTATAGCCAATAAATGCGGGTACCGCAGTCGCGACCTCAACGACAGAATTTGGAAAGGCATTTTTCTCAACGATATAGACGCCTGGCGTTTTCATCTGCCCCATGATATCTCCCTTACATTATACAGTTAGCAGTTAATATAGATTTCCGACACAACCTCGCTACGACCATCGATAACATCACGCCCCAGGTGCATGGCTTTCGCGACCGGCAATCGTTTGATAATTACTTTTTCACCCCCGCTTCCTCGCTCGCGTAACTGGAAACGATAATGCGAACATGCTTTCAATGACAATCGCTCAGCCGTACGGAATATCATCGCTTCACGACGATCATCCAGCAACGCTTTTCCCATAAACACAAATTTAGCCACGCCATCCAGATCTGACAGCAACATATTTTCTTTGGCTAATTGACCCAGCAGATAGTATTTCCAGAATATCTGCCGCTCTCCAAACTTTATAGCGTAGTTCTTAGGAACCGCTTTATTATTGTCATCAACAGCGCTCAGATCTTTTTCTGTAATCTGGATATTCAGTACAAAGAGAGGTAACTTTCGCCTTTCCCTGTGACCAAGCACACCCTCCAGCTGGTTTGACTCTAGCATAACAGTGTCGATCGTAGATACATTTTTCGCGCCATGCAACATGATGCGATCATTAACGATATTTTCTCTTTGGTGATTATCAAAAAACAGAACACCATCGTTAGTCTCGACCGATATGTCTGTCAGACTTTTAAATACAGCATCGTCCGCATACACTTTGAAGACAAGATTAAGCGGTTCATCTTTGTCTTCGGCATAAAGCTGCAATGATTCGCTATTTTTTCTGTCGTACAACACAGCGATTCCACCAGCGACCGGTTTAATCAGCAACCCGGCATTTCCAATCACATGTGCCGTATTAACAGTGGGGATAAAACCAAGTCCATGAGCCAGGCCACTCTCATAAAAGTCGTGCTCTGTCACAAAGGTAAATAGCGTTGAATAATCTCCCATCGCTAAACTCCCACTGCTAACCCGGGCTTCTTCACCAGGGTACTTTGAGACTGGATATCACCGGCATCAAACATCACCACCCTGACCTTATAAAGCACCGATGGAAGATACTTCCCGCCCAACATCCCCCACATACTGCTCAAGTCCTGCATGTTCATGTTTTCGATATCGAGCACAAGTTTTTCGATACGCTTATCCAGCGCTGGCGTATTGTATCGGTCCATCACCGGCTGACGTTGAAAAAAACTAACCGCCGTCGAAACAAACTTGAGCCCTTCTGAATAATTGCTGCCGTTAAAATTTCCCGCAACCATTAGATACAGGTTTAGATAAAGCGGCGGCGTTGATACCACACTGCGCTCTACTCCCGGCGCATTAAGATGAGCCTGCTGCTGAGGCGTATTGTCTTTTTCGACATTCACCAAAAACAGAGCAAGCTTGTTATTCACATGCGCAGAGACAGTGCCATCAAGCTCCAGCAGATTCGATATCACCACCATGTCTTCACTCAGTGAAAACGTGCGCCTGATATATTGATTTAATTCACTGGCAATATGACTAATAGCAACATCAATCATGTGATATGCAACCCTCTCTAATCCGGTGGTGTTACATTACAATTGATGAAGTAGACTGATGCTTCAATACACGAGCAGGTACGTCTAATGCAAACCTCTGTGTAACAACCCCTTCAATCGAACCCGAATGGACTGTCGTCTGGCGCATAACTACATACAGAACCACACATAGCCATTATCTGGAAGAAATACAGTGCGCATTTTTTATCACTGTCTGACGCTAAAGATTGAGGACAGTATAAATACTCTTTTCTACGTAGTAAACTGCCAGCTAGAATCAGTAGGGCAATCGGACTTAAATGTACAAAGCTTTGCTCATTTAATGAGCAAATATAGATTGAAGTGTGATTTTTTATAATGGTTCCTGACGGAGTTTTCATTGATGCTTGTGCGTTAAACAGCTTTCATGGCGCGAACAGTTTATCATTCCCTCTGTTTTGAGGATAATAACCAGCAAACCCACCCTAAAAGCTCAGGAAACCTATGGCAGCTAAAAAGCGTAAAAAAAGCGTAAAAAAAACGGTCTAGCAAGAATCAGTCTCAACCTTCGTTCCAGGGCTGGAACACAAGCGATGAAGATGAAATCGAACGTCGTCGCCAGCGCGGGGCTGTTGAGGTTTGTCGCATTGTGCCCGTAACTGACACGCATACGTTTTATGGTGACTATCAACTTCACTCCGGTAATGGTGGCCACTATGTGATCGAAATTCGCTCACTGAACGAGCCCGTCAACAGTTGTAATTACCCTGACCACACGGTTAATCACCTTGGTACCTGCAAACATGTGGAAGCGGTATTACACAAAGTGGCCAAAGGGAAAAAATGCCGTTTTCAGGCAGCGGCAGCCAAAGGCAGTCCATTGGTGGAGATCTTTCTCGATCGTCGCGATGAGAAGATTAAAATAGTCTGGCCACCGCGCAGCCGTCCCCGCTCAAAACTGCGCGAGTTGCTGGAACCCTGTTTTTCCGCTGACGGTACACTGCTGCGAAATCCCGTCACGACATTCCCTGTGTTACGCCAAAAAATCACGCAGGCTCCCGGAGCGATCCGCGACAAGATCAGGGTCTCACAACAAATCGAACCATGGCTGGCGCGTCAAATTCACTGGATTTTCCTAAGCTGGGTGTCCTGCTAAACTCGCTGAATGAAGCCCATAGCCGGGAAATGGCGTTAGCTCAACAGGTCACAAAGCTAGAAACCCGCTTAATTAAAATTCAATCTGCATCAGTAGTTAAAAATGGTAACTAGACAGGCAACACGAATGAATTGCCAGCGACGGCCGCATCGGCGAGACTATGGCCGTACTTCATAAAGAATAATCTACTGTATGTAGGAGAGAGTTAAAACTCAGTCACATTTGATGTGATGCCAATACTGGGCGATCGTGGACATTATCAACAAACCCTTTCGGTCATGTATTGATAAAAAGTAGGCTGTCCGTTAAGAGCCGATTTACGGACAGCCACTAGCGTGACAGCGAAGCGCCACATCCTGGGCCACTGATCACACTTCGTCCACCCGTTTGGGGATTGACCTGTATTTGAGTGCTGATGCGTTCTTTAAGGGCGGGTACGTGTGATATAACACCAATCAGTTTGCCGTCCTGTTGCAATCCAGCCAGAGTCTCCAATGCTGTTTCCAGCGCCTCTTCATCCAATGTGCCAAAGCCTTCATCCAGGAACAGTGAATCAACGCGGACGTTTTTACTGGCCATGTGTGACAGGCCCAGCGCCAGGGAAAGACTGACAATAAAACTTTCACCGCCCGACAGGTTCCTGGTGGAGCGAATTTCACCGGCCTGATAGTTATCGACCACATTGAGTTCCAGAGGCTGTGCTTCATCCCGAATAAGAAGGTAGCGTTCAGACATTTTTTGTAGTTGCCGATTGGCGTGACCAACCATCATTTCGAATGTCAGGCCCTGGGCAAAGTTTCGAAACTTCTTACCGTCAGCCGAACCAATCAGTTCGTGTAACAGATCCCATCGTAAAGATTCGCGTTTTTGCGCATCAATGGCTTTGCCTCGTTCCTTCTGCGTTAGCTTCAGGTTCTCGTTATCCTTTAGCTTCTGACGAATACCACCAACCTCTTGCTGGAGGTCTTTTTGCCTGGAGACAAAACCGGCCAGCTTTAAATCAATTTCCTCACGTGGCTGATCCGTAATTTTCTTCTGTCGTTCAGTTTCTAACTGAGCCTTTTTATCACGCGCTTTCGATGTTAATTCTGTTTGTTCATTAGTGAGAGCCTGGGCTTGTTCCATCAGCTGTTTGCGCTCATCTTCAGGCAGACATGCTGCGACATAACGTGCTTCATCTACAAAGCCGAACACGCCAAGCCGGGTGAGAAATATTCCTTCACGCTCCTGCAACTGAGTGGTCCGCGCAGCCAGCGACTTTTCCAGGCTTTCAATACTGTGTTTTAATTTGCCGTGTTCCTGAATTGCGGTATTAAGCGCCTGATGGGCAGCATTGAGATTCTTTTCTGCTGCCTCAATTACTACAGAGAGACGAGACTCCTCTTCATCAGAATTCTTGTCGCCGAAAAGATCGTGGCGCTCACGGTTCAGACCATCCTGTTCAGACTGTAATTTGCCAAGTTGGTCCCGTAATTTTGTCATCCCGGCAACCGACTTTTTAATCTGTTCATCCTGATGATCTGTCTGCATCACCAGAGCCGAAATAGCTTGCTCAAGTTCTAATTTTTCTTTGCTCCGTGCCAGCCATTGTTCACGGCGAGCGGTCAGCTCAATCTGAATTTGATCAAGTCGATCCGAAGATAGCGTCTCAATACCGTAGACAGAAATCTCCTGTTGCACATCATCCTGAGCGGTATGAAACTGGGCATCAAGCGCCCCGGCTTCGGCTCTTAGTCGCTCAAGTGCCTGTTGTGCTGTATCCCGTTTATGAGTTGCGCTCTGAGTCTCTTGCGCTGACACAGAAACCGCCTCTTTTGTTTTATCAAACAATTCTCGCTGTACGGTTATGTCTTTCTCTAGCACCTCAGCCGCAAGCACTATTTTTTCAGAACGATCAAGATCATCTTCAGTCACCTGTTGCAGGGACGACAAGACCTCAGCCAATGCTGGACCTGAAACATCAATGGATAGCAAAATACCGTTTTGCTTTATCAAGGACTCTGACACTGCGATCCTGTCGCTACAATCCTGCTTCCGCGCAACAACTTGTTCCAAGTCCTTGTGGATTCCCGCTTGTTTAATTTTTAAGTCAGCAACAATATCATTGGCCGCTTCTCGGTCAGCTCTCGCCGTGCGTAGCGTTGCAATTGTTTCATCAGCAAGCGGGATATTTCCTTCTGCGAATGGATGCTCCTTAGAGCCGCACAGTGGACAGTCCTCACCATCCTGTAGTTGATGCCGGGCCTCGTCAAAACTTTGGATCGTTTTTAGCAAAGTGAGTTGTGTTTCAAGCAACTTCACCTCTTTCTCAAGGGCGGCGTGTTTTTCGACTTGAATTTGATGCTGCCCGGCAAGCTTGACGCTATCGGCGGTGAGTTCATCATGACGGCTGCCCAGCTTGTCAAAGCTGTCTCTCGAATCAACAAGAGACTGGTGCGCCTCGCTAATTTTTTCGAGCAGGAATTTCCTCCCTTTCAATGCCTCCAAACTATTGCGCCAGACTGACAGCTCTTTATCTTCAAGCGTATTTGTTAGTTCAAGCTGTTTTTGGCCTAGCAAGCTCTGAATAACATTAAGCCCACGCTGCTGTGCTTCGGAGTTTTCTACATGTTCATCCCAGGCCCGGTTAGTCTCAATGACCAAAACCTCGGCCGCATTGAATTCATCAACCTTACTGCTTTGCTGGTCATGAATATTCTTAAGCACGCCAAAACGGTTACGAATCCCAGCCAAGTGCTCAACAAGACCTTCATCTACGTTGGTTTCATCCAGATGTTTCAGCACATCGTCAAAGGCTTTGTTTTTGTTGGCCAGAACCATGCAATCGTCATCATGATTGGCACGAAGCATATCGAGTGACTTGTCCTGCTCGCCAATTGCATCCCCCGCCGCCTTGATAGGGGCATCTTTTTCCCGAAGCTTCAGATCCAGCTCACGCGCTTTGCGGATGATGGGCAGCGCTTCTTTTTGTTCAAGTTTATTCTGTTCAAGCGTCTGACTGGCTAGCCTCACAACGTCTTCATCACGCTTTACAGCCGCCTCTTGTGTCGGCAGCAATGCCAGATGTTCAACCTGTTTCTGATGTTCAGTCACTTGTTCACGGCGCAGTGCTGTCAGCTCTGCATACTCACCTGCCAGCTCCAATGCTTGAGTGGCTTGCTGAAGTTTTTCACGCGCAGGTTGAAACGCCTCCTGACGCGGCAGCCAATCACGTTGTTGCGCCTCAACAGACAGCAAGTCCTGCTTAAGCCTTGCGATACCATCAAGCCATACCAGCGCCTGATTCGTTTTTACAATCTGTTGGCTCAGTTCAGTTTCCTGACCACGCTTCTGCGTAAGACTGGCACTCAATTGCTTTTCGTCTTCTTCGCTCAGCAGTTGCATACCGTCCAGTTCAGCCAACAGCGTATCGAGTTTCTTTCGCTCTTCTGAACGCATTTCATGCACACGAATGGAAATCTGGCTGTAGATTTCAGTTCCGGTGATCTGTTCTAAAATAGGTGCCCGCCGATTAGAGTCAGCTTTCAGAAACGAATCAAAGCCACCCTGGGCCAACAACATAGAACGGGTAAAACGTTCAAAGTCCATGCCTGTGACGGCTTCAATCTGTTCAGCAACACCTCGAATTGAGGCTTGTAAAATCTTGTCCGAATCAGCATCCACCATTTCATGTTTAGGCGACTGTAAATCACCTCCAGGGTTTTTACGCGCCCGATGCTGACTCCAATAACAACGAAATCGACCCGCCTGGGATTCAAAGCTCACCTCAGCAAAACACTCTCCCGTTTGCCGGGACATAATTTCGTTGCCGCTCTTGGTGATCTTGTTCAGGCGTGGCGTTTGGCCATACAGCGCAAGACAGATTGCATCAAGGATAGTGCTCTTACCGGCACCCGTCGGCCCGGTAATGGCAAAGATGCCATCACTGGTAAAGGCAGGATGAGTAAAATCAATCGCCCATTCACCCACCAAAGAATTTAGATTCTTAAAACGTACTTGCAGTATGCGCATCGTTACTCTTTTTACTCCGCCCGAACGTCATCGTCGTTTAACGACGTAACCGTCTCCTGAAAGGCACGAAGTAATTCAGCCCGTTGTGCGTCAGGCACTTTGTTAGCCGCGAGACAGCGTTCAAACACATCATTTACATTCAAATCATCCAGGGTTTCTTCATTATTAGTCTGGTTAAGCACCCGATCGATAATCCGTTTATTCTTCACTCGCAGAATTTCCATTTCAGTATCCGCAACAGCGGTGTTCACACATTCTTGCAAATCGCTCATCACCTCTTCGCCTTCGTATACCACCTCAAGCCAGGCAGTAGACCCGGTGGCAAAAAGCGCAAGTATGCGGGCAGAAATCTCATCCCATGAACCCTTTACCCGCTCAAGCTTCTGAAACACCGGCACACTGACAAGCCTGACCGACGCCACAGTACTGGCGGCAGTAGCACTGACATTGACAAATTCAAGCAGACAAACACTCTTTTCCTGTTTGGCCTCGCCAAAACCCATCGGCAAAGGTGATCCGCTATAACGCATCAATTCAGAACCACCGACCTTCTGCGGCACATGCAAATGCCCCAAAGCGAGATAATCAATAGCATCAGGGAAAATCCCCGCCGTGACATGCGCCAGCGAACCCACATACAGCTCGCGCACCCCATCTCCGTCAGTTGTTTGACCCCCGGCAGTGAAGAGATGGCCCATGGCAACGATGGGAATCTTCACCCCCAGCGTCTCGCGCTGTTGCTCAGCCAGCGCCACCACTTCCGCATAATGATTTCGAATGCCTTCAATTAATTTACGTTCTTTATCCTCAATACTCTCCCCTGCTTCCGCCACTCGAATGTCACGATCGCGCAGATAAGGCACTGCACACACAATCAACTCAGGTGAATTTTCTTCATTACCAAGCACCAGCACCTCATCGCCACGCTGTTCCGTAACCGCACCAACCACATGCACATCAAGTACACGCAGCAACTCCCTGGGGGCATTAAGAAAAGTGGGCGAATCGTGATTACCGGCAATCACCACGACATGGCGACATGACGAAGCGGCAACACGGCACAAGAAACGATAATAAAGCGCCTGAGCACGATTGCTCGGTGTACTGGTATCGAAGATATCACCCGCAACAAGCAGCACATCTACCTGTTCATGATCGATAGTCTCAGCCATCCAGTCGAGAAAGGCCTCAAACTCCTCGTAGCGCTTTCGCCCGTAGAGCATGCGACCAATATGCCAGTCTGAGGTGTGGAGGATTTTCATAGAGTCTTGGTTTTATCTTGATTTTTGGCAATTTTCGCTAAAAGGGTTTACTCTGCCCCTTTACCCTACATCAAATGTTCGAAGCCTTTCTATATTTTCGAATAGTGAAACGTGAGGGGCTCAATGCCTGCCAAATTGAATCAGATACCGCTAACGGCTCATCGTTTAGCTGACTGGCAATCACCTCCGCTGTGAGGAAGGCTGACGTCAAACCTCGCGCACCATGCCCTGTATTCACGTACAAGCCATCAAGATATTGGGCACTAGCATATTTTTCTACAGGTCTACCCTTGTGCAGATCATGATAATTTTTTGCAAAGAAAGCCTCATCAGCTACAGGACCAACCAAAGGTAACCTGTCTGGCGTTGTCGCACGCACAGCGGCACGACTATCGACTATTGATGGTTCACCCGAAAATAAGCCTGGCAGTGATTTTCGCAACCGGTTGATATTTTCTCTATCATCTTCTAACCGTGACTCTGCACTATCATCTCCCGCGATAAAACTGGCACCAATCACATGCTTGCCATTAGATTCCGGGATAATATAACCATTATGACATATCGCACAGGATAACTTCTGGCTGCTTTCGGTTGATGAAACAACACTTATCTGGCCACGTGCATCATTCAACGGTAAAAAAGCAGTTTGTGTAAAGTTACTTGCTGCACTCGCATTCGCAAGGATAACGGTGTCTGATTGTGCAACGAGTGATTGTTTTTCATCACGCAAGGTCCATACACCCTCATCAATGTCAATTGACCCAACATGGCAATTGTTCTTTAGCTGAACGCTATCCCCCGCCTTCTTTAATAACAACCGACAGAGTTGTACTGGGTCAATCCAACCAGCCTGAGGGAAATACAAAGCTTCTTCATCTATTTTGACACCCGCTATTTCACTTGCGGCTTTAGAATTCAGTACCTGCACTATTTTACAAATAGTTTTATGAACTGTTTTATGCAAGGCCTCAGACGTACATTTTAAATGCGCAATTTGTTTTTTAATTCGCTCAGTACTACCCAGTTGCAATACACCACCCTGTTGCCAGTTAAGTTCAGGAAATTGTTGTTTAAGCCGCTCAAGTTCGCTTAAGGTTTTAAGAAATGCCACATCATAAAACTCTCCTTCAGCACTATCTCCAATGTTAATGCGCGGCAATACGATTCCCTGAGGGTTTCCAGAACCACCTTGGGCAATCGCTTCGTTGGATTCAATTATCTCAACAGTCCATCCACGTTTAGCCAGCGCACAGGCTGTAGTAATCCCTGCAATGCCTGCACCAACGACAACACCATGCCGCCTATCTTTTAGTTGCGGCCTTAGTTTATGCGTGGGCAAATCAAACCACGGCGCGACCATAAAGGGGTCAAAGCCCTTTAAGAGGGCCATCCGGCCTCCCGCGCCGACTCTGGCCAACCTTTGTTTTAAGTTTCCGCTCGATCTTCTCCCTGAAATAATCATTCCCCAATGGTGTTCCCGTTTGCCAGGCTGCACGTATCGATTTCAGGTCGTCAGAATCAATATGTGTCCTGAACAAATCTTTGTAGGCCACAAGGCGGGCATCTTTTGTCTTTCTCAGGCCTGTGTACAAACTGTGTTCAGTGACAAGACGGTCATCCTTTCCTTGTGCATTATATCGATAGCTGCTCCAGCGGTAATGGCCAGGTGATTTGACCCTATTGGCTCTGATGGGGTTGAGTTCAATGTATCGCATGCAAATGAACAGGTATTGGTCGTCACTGATCAAAGAGGCTTTGTATCGTCCTTCCCAGAGACTGCCGCTACTGCCGTAAGTATGATTGATATAGGGCACGTATCGCCTACCGACATATTGCATCATTCGGCTGATTCCCTGTTTATCGTGAGGTGTGGCCAAGATATGGATATGATTGGTCATCAACACATAGGCGTGGATGTCACAGTGGTATCGTTCAGCAGCCTCTTCTAACCATCCGAGGTAGGCCTGATAATCGCCGGCCTCAAAAAACACCGGTTCACGACTGTGGCCTCGTTGTACTATGTGGACCGGCACATCCGGTAAAAAAAATCGTGGTTTGCGTGGCATGTTCTCTGCTCTATCGTGATTACACGTCTAGACTACCACCAACAAGGCTTTCTTTAAAGGGCTCTGACTCCTTTACTACTCAGTACCGAATTATTTTATGAATAATGCGCGTCACAAGCAACATTATTTTATGCATACCATGAGGCCCATAAGTCTCATAAGCTTGTAACCTGCTGATTTTATCATTCTTCATTTCAATGATAAATACTTGTCGGAATTGAAACGACTTGCCATTAAACAGTTTGATTGTCGAATCATATTCAACCGAAACATTTGTACCGTCTTCATTTTCAAAATAATTAATGGTACTAAAGCTAAATGACTTTACTGTTTTAAAACTCCAAGTTAAGCCTTTAATAACCTCATTTTTTCCTTTCATATTAACTTTTGGGTAATGAGGGTCAATGAAGTTAATATCAGGATGATAAAACCCCAAAACCACTTCTAAGTCCTTTTTTTCAACGGCATTAAAGTGGTCACGTACTAATTTCGATAAATTTATACTCATAATAATTAAGGCTTATTATTTATAACGTTATGTTTCATGCAAAATATTTTTGTTCGTTTTGGGCAACCCCGCCTCTTGCATTGCTTTAGAAATTAACAGTTTTGTAGATTCCTCTGAAAAAGGTAAAAATTTCATATACGATTCAATCGAATAAATAGGATTCATTTGAAGAGCCATTTTTACAAATTCTCGCGCTTTAGTCGTATTTCCTATTATTTGTTGACAAGCTGCTGCAATGGAAAATGTTGAAAAAAAGGCGTTGGGGTAATTGCTTGCCTGCAAGCTAATTTCAGCAGCTTCTTTAAACTTTTTTTGTCTAATTAAAGATGTCGCCTGAGCCATTTTCATAGCAAACAATAAAGAATCAAAAGGGCTTAATCGCTCTGCCACATTTAAATGATGCAAGGCTTGATTCGTACTTCCAGAATGTGCAGAAGCAATACCTTTAATGGCATGACAGTATGAATAATTAGGATTCAACTGCAATCCCTGATCAAGATGCTTTAATGCCCGTTCAGGTTCATGTGAAAAAAAGGACACTCTCCCCAAAGACATATACCCCATTGATTCAGACTTGCAATAATCAATACTACGTTTAGCATAGTCGTATGATTTTTTTTCATCTTCAGCATTATCGGTCGACATATCGAGCAACTTAAGGCTCATATAAACATAAGACAAGCCCGCATAAGCACGAGAAAATCTAGCATCTAAGGATATAGCTTTATTTAAAAAAAACCGTGTTTTCTCTTGATCCTTTACCGTTGTTTTATTGATATGCCAAATGCCTCGGTGATAATTTTCCCAAGCACTAAGGTCCTCTGTAGGAATTAAAAAAGTACGTTCAATTTCCGCTTGCTCAACCGCCAAATCTATCGCCACAACAATCGCATTAGCGATATCTATTTGCACTTGAAAAAGATCATCAAAAGAACTGTCAAAATGCTCTGACCAAATTTCAGCATTATTTATTGCATCGACAACCGTCAAAATTACTTTAACGCGCTTATTTTGGTATTGAGTCTGACCGTAAACCAAATAATGAACCCCCAGTCTTTCTGCCGTTTCTACTGGTGTTAGTGTTAATTGAGACACTATTGATACCGAAGCTCTTGACGTAATAAATAACTTGGGCAAACGAGATAAAGTCGCATTAATATCCGTTGTTAACCCATAGGCAAACAACGTACCACTTTCACTGCCCCCAATATCCACAAAATCCATTACAGCGATGGATGGCTTATCGGGTAATCGGAGGGGTTTTGGTGAGGGCTTTGCATAAGAGGCCTTGCTTAATCTAGAACTATCAGACGGATTAGAGCAATATTTTTTATCTTGAGACTTATTTATCGAAATATGCTGAGAACTCAGCTCTTCAATATCGGCAATAAATTGAAACCCTCGGCCGTGAATCGTTTTAATAATCTGCTGACATTTACCGTCATCACCTAAAACTTTACGTGCTTTTTTGATATATGTGCTCACGGAATCATCAGATACAACCTTGCCAGCCCAGATATTGTCAAATATTTCCTGACGAGTAACCAGCTTAGACCTATGTTTGATTAAATAGGAAATCAAATCAAACACCTGGGGTTCAACCTTAACGATAATTTCATCAACAGATAATTGGAAGCTCGACGTATCGATTTTAATATTTTTTACCTGATATAGCATTTGCTAACCTTTAACATCTTAGACAGGGTCCATTTTAACCGACTTAATAAGTAAACAAAAGAACAATAATCACAAAAAATTCACCCTTTCTTCATGTTTTAACGCTGACACATTATTAATATTGCTTACCATAGCCTCATCATTTGATGCGTCGAGCAAACAACGCCATGAATAAATCAACGATACAAAAGAGCATTACTTTAGCTGGAGCTTTATTTTTGGAACTAAATTTGAGCGCCTGTGGAGGAGATGGCAGTAGTGGTAACGGTAGCAATGGAAATGAAGCCCCTACCGCACCAACCGTCAGCAACACATCACCGCTGGATAATGCCAGCAATGTGACACAAAACAGTATTATCACTGCCGCCTTTAACGAAGATATCTTAAATACTTCTGTGAACGCGCTCAGCCTCACATTAGCAGTAACGGGCGCTAACAACACCTCTGGCAGTGTCAACTTCGACGGTACAAATAATATCGTCAGTCTTACCCCCGACAACCCCCTTGCCAAACTCACCACCTACACAGCCACCTTAAGCACCACCATTACCGACCTAAGTGGCAATGCGTTAGCGAATAATTATAGCTGGTTTTTTACCACTACCGACAAGGTATGGGGCAATGCTGAGGAAATTGAGAACAACATATCCAATGCAGATCTAAGCTATCCACAAATCGTCATTGATAATAACGGTAATGCAGTGGTGGTATGGCATCAACGTAACAGAATACCATTTTCTGATCCCCACAATCCTCAGCTGCTTTTTCAACAAACCCTATACTCTAAAAAAAATAATGCGAGGATAAGGTCATGAAAAATAAAGCAAAATTCAAAAAAATTATAGCCCACCCATATTCATGAAAGATCATGGATCGGAAGAGCAATACTGAGAATCCTTGTTTAAATGAAGATTCCCACAAGGTATCGCTGCTCAGAATGTGGCAACAAACACTACTGTGAGATAAAAGTTCAGCATGTTTTTCAATTTACTACCATCAGCACACACTAACTGATGGTATTAATCGTTGTATAAACTCCTGCATAACATCTGACTAGATCAACTCTAAATTAATGATAAATATACAAACAATCAATGCGAATAATATGCAACGATCAATACATTCAATAAGTAACTTGACTATTTGTTAAAGGAGATATAAGTGACAAATATTAATAATCGAATACCATTAAAATTTTTAATTTTTTTATCGTTATCAGTAATGTTGTCTTCCTGTGGTGGAGGCGGCGGCTCAGAAAATAGCCCAACAGAAACGTCAAATCCAAAATTTATTAAAAAAGCACAGGCCGTAACATTTTCTGAAATTAATTTATATGAAGGTTATGTAAGTTTAGGTGACAGGAATATTGTTGAATTAAATACAGACAACCTTGAATCCGGTGAGCTTATTTCGATTGATGTCGCTTTTGAAGTAACCGGTGATTTTGATGATTACTCATTGAGTGTGCAATTAGTGCCAGAAGCTATTATTAGTGAGCTTGGTGAAGGTGACACTATGGGTGAGTTAACGGGTGACAGAGCATTCACGTTAAAGCTTAATGGTGTTATCAATTTAGGTGATGCCTATATCAACACAGTTAACCCAGGCTTAATGAATGTAATCGTTCATGGGAAACTACCCATACTGCAGGAAAATGAAAAATACAAAGTAGTGGTAACACCGTCTATCGCTTACCTATCTGCAGGTAAGGAATTTTCAAATGAGGATGCAAACCTGACCCCTGTATTCATTGATGAAAGAATTTTAAATGTTAATAAACTGGAATCAGTTGCCGTAAAAATTATTGATATTCCTAGCTTGGAAGACAACAACGAGTTTTCTCACCTCGAAATTGGCAGCAAATATGATGCGGAAGGTTATGCTATTGATCCTGTTTTTCAAACACATGTAAATCTGGACTTAACAACATTTAATACAGCTGAAAATATTTCTCTGGTATTGAACTGGAAGCATCCTTCCGGTATTGATTGGCCGGTTGGGCTGCTGAGCTCTGATGCTAACGGTGATCCGGTGATTAGTAACAAGGCTCGCTTTGTTATTAAATCTACGGGTGCTAGCTTTGCGACGATTCCTGTTGTTGCATATGCCCCCGTAAAGACTCAAAACGAACTTATAAAAACAGCCACTAACATAAAAGATATTGCAAACAAAAATGCCCTGATAGGTGAGTTTAGCTTAGAGGTTTTTTATGAGGAAAATGGCAATGATATTAGTGCAAGTAGTCCATACCAGCTGACTATTCCCCTTGTTCGTCAGGACAATCGAGCCATTTCTGTAGATCCACAAAAGGTAATAGGCTTTAATTTATTAAGAGCAGGTGATACGAATAATGCCTGTCTTTCGACAGGGTCTTTAATCGATACAGATACTTTTGCTGTTGGTAGTAAACCGACAATATTTGCAACAAACTGCCCGGACCTTCCTGATGATCGGTTTTTATGGCGCTATGACAGCGTAACAAACCAGTACATACATAAAGTTACGGATAGTGATGGTAATAATCTTTGTATAACGGGCTTTCAGTTTGGTGGTGGTGATTTTTTTAGTGCGCCGAAAAATTTTCGCCTTGAAGCCTGTGCGTTTAATACAAATTCATCACAATCGGCCATTACCATTCAACGGTTCATTTCAGAAGGTAAAAAGATCCGTATGGAATTTTTACCTGTTTATTTAGATGTTATTTTTTCGGCGGCCCAGTTTAAAGATGTGCGGATGATTACTGATGCTGTATTAGCAGCCGATTTTGAAACCTTTTCGATTGATACAAACGGTAGAATATTTTATGTTGGCCATTTTGTTGATAGAACATGGGGTGATGAAGATAAAGCCGCCGTTAAGCTGTCCTATGGCGGTGAAGCTTATGCTGATTATTTACCTGTTATTGGCGTAACCACGCAAGGTCATGCAAAATTTACAGCGTTTATACTTGGTGAAAGCGCCGATATATTTAACGCAAAATTTGTTGCGAAAAAACATTTATCCAAGAAAATATCATTCGCGGGAGAAAATTCACCTGATGTTGAGGTTGAAAATGGTGTCACTCTTAAAATTGATACCGTTGGTGGATTTAGAAGCATTAATTTAGGTAGCCTGAATAAAAAAGTAATTTCAGAAAGATATTCTATTGGTGACGCTGCAAGTCTCGTTCTTCCCGATGTACCAGATATTGAGCCTATTATTCTGGAGATCGAGCCTAAAAAAATCAATTTTCCTCTTGTAAAAATCAATTTTACCGTGGTGGTAATACCAGTTTCAATTGAATCCGGTATTAAGGGCGATGTTGCGTTTAAGGTAAAATTAACAACACCTGGAGTGGGTCTTAATGTTGCTGTAGTTGACGATTTTACTTTGAGCGGATATTTGAAGGCTGAAACAAATATATGGATTGGCTCGGTATCACTGGATGCTACTATCGATATATTGACGCAGAAATTAGATTTTGTAACTAAAGGTGGATTTTCTGCGGACTTGCCGCCAGCAACTACTACGCTGTCTTTTGATATGGATACTTCTCTTGATGCTACATTGAAAATGTTAAGAGGTACTGTAGTTGCTGAATATGAGTATGATGTATTTTTAAAATCCGGCTCAGGCATGTACACGATATATGATTCAGGATATTTGTTTCAAAAAACCTGGAAAATATATGATGAATCAAAAAATTCCACCAAGATTGAACATTAAAGCATGATTCATTTTGAAAAAATAAATTGGTTATTATTATGAAATATGAGTTCAAAAAAGCAACTTTAATGACGCTAGCAATGCTAGCTAGCACACAAGTGTTAGCCATTGAGGTGAATGAAAGTCATTTATGTTATTCCCCATATCATCTACAGCAAAAGTTAGATTTATCCATTAAGTTCGGCGATAGCATTGAAAATAAAAAATCAATCGTTGATATGGATTTGCATGTCAGAGAAATTCAGCTATCAAAAAACCTTTATCTAAAATACAAAAAACTATCTGGCCCTGAAAATGATTTACGGGCTTATCTGTTTCTTATAATCCCAAAAAACAGCAAAATAAACGGTGTGGAAACCGACATGAAGTTACGCTACCAGCAACCGTTTATAGTGATAGCTGATTCTGATAGTGGAAAATTACTCGATTTAACTTCGACCGTTGATGATGAGCAAATACTTAAAGAATATCAGTCATTTTATGATCTTTTTCAGTATTCATTAAATACCGGGGAATATCAGTACCGGAACAGTAACGGCTGGTATCAGGCAAAAATTAAAGTGGATGAAAATACCATTAAAAATACCCTGATAAAGCAAAATTTAGGTTATATCGAAAATAGCAATAATCGCACTAATATTCAGCTCGAAAAAAGTTATTTAAAGATAAGCCTGGATGCTTCAGGATGGGAATGTTTTTACAAAAAAAGCATGGGTGAAGAGGTGTTTAAATCGGAATTATCCGCACAGTCATTTGTTGCAGGTACCTCATCGGTTATTGTTGAAGCTGATTCAAATAGAGCGCTCCCGGATACCCATTATTTTTATAAGCTAACGGATGATTTTTCCAAATGGCCCAAGGTGAAAAAAACACAAGAAATAACTCGTAAGGCTGCATTGGAAAAATTACCTTTTTTTATCAAAACACTATCAGCGGTCATTCAGGATGATAACCTGTTTGTCAGTTTAATGGTGAAAGAAAAAGAACTTTGGCAATATTTGCATGAATATATTCTGGGACACGGTTTATCAAATGACCTTAGCAAACAGTTGTTCTGGGCATTAAATGCTATTGATAATCCTGCTTCAGTTAATTCTCTGGCTAAATTAACCACTAGTGAATTATCTGCACGGGATCATTTTCGGGCAGTTTCAGCATTAGGCAGTACAACCGCAGCGTTTGATCAGGATAGTGTGGATTTACTGATCAGTTACTTCCCAGGAGTTTCTACTGCTGAATATTCTCAGCCCCTAAACCTTATTTTTGTACGCATGATGGGAGCAATGGCCAGTCTACGAAGTGTAACTGACCCTGTTCATAGTGCAAAAATTAAACAGTTTTTATATTCTCAGGCTGGAAGTTTTGACAACAATGTCAATGTTGCTGTGATTGATGCGATTGGGAATCTTAAAGGAGCTATCGACACTGAAGGTGAAAGAATACTGTTTGATAGCTTAAACTCGGGTACTGATGAAGTGAAACTGTCTGCTGCTTCTGCATTTGAGCGTATCCCCTATAACGCTGAAAACAGTACAACGTTGATGAAACAACTCGATGCTGCGAATAGCCTTGAAATTAAAAGTGTACTGCTTGATGTATTGGGTAAATCAGAAAACTCTAACGATATTATAAAAAATAAGCTGATATCAATGCTTGATGACCCGTCACTTAAGCAGCAGGCCTTAAAAAATATAAAAAAAATTGATTATGAATTCCTGGCCCCGGATATACAAATACTGGAATCGAAGCTTCGCAGTGAAGATAATGCAGTTAATCAGCGTTACCTTGCATCTTTAATTTTAAAGCATCGGCGTGAGCAGGGGCGTTAATATTGTGTGTTATGCCTTTTCTAAAGGGGGCGCTGCCCCCTTTAATCCTTCTTACTTGGCATAAGACGAGTTTCTCCAATTTTCATCACCCAGGTTTGATCGGAAGCTATGCCGTTATTTTGCGCGGCTTTTTTGAAACGAACAGGCGGCTCCCAGGGTGGCTCATCTGACAGTTCAATTGTGCCCCAATGCATTGTTACAGCAAGATTACTCTTTGTATCCATCGCTACTTTTACTGCTTCTTCCGGGGTAAGATGAGAAGCAGGTCCATGTTTCCTGGTTTTATAAGCGCCTATTGATACAATGGCCAAATCGTAAGGCCCATATTCTTTACCGATGGTTTTGAAGATTGTTGGTGAATATGATGTATCACCTGAAAAAAAGACTTTTCCAGATTGTGATGAGATAGACCAGGAACACCACAAGGTTTTATTCTTATCATTCAACCCTCTTCCAGAAAAATGAACTGCCGGCAATGCAGTAAATTCAATGCCGCTATATGAATAACTTTCATCCCAATCAAGTTCTTCGACGTTGATATAGCCTCTATCTTTAAAAAATGGTTTTAACCCTAGCGGGACAAAGACATGAATTCTTTCTTTTCCTTGCAAGGATTCAACTGTTTCTGCATCAAGGTGATCTAAATGATTATGGGAAACAATGACCATGTCGACAGGGGGCAAGTTATCCAAACTGATGCCAGGCTGAACATACCTTCTGGGCCCAAACTCCCATAAAGGGCTTGCAAATTCAGTAAGAAAAGGATCTGTCAAAATTGTCATTCCATTAATTCTTATTAGAAATGTAGCGTGCCCAAGCCAGGTAATCGAATTTCTCCCATTTAATTGTTGAAACTGGCTAATTGCGTCTTTTTCAGACAGATAGTGGTCGTCAGGAACATCTGGCAGAAAGAATGAGCCCAGAACACGTCTGAGATAAAATGCAGCGCCTACGGGGGGAGGGTCAGGAATAACCGGGTAATTACGAAAGCCATTCTGGGTATGATGTTTAGGTTTCTCCTCTGCCCATGTTCCGGTAGAAGAAAATGACGAGCATCCGGCAACAAGCATAATGATGAAAATAATAACTATTTTCCTGGAAAGGCCGGGGTTCGAAAGTGAGGTAAGATCGTTCATTGCTCTATTTCTGTGGCTAACTCCTGAGATAACGAGCGTAACGCGCGTTTGATCAACTTAACAATGTGGTGGAATTCCGTGAAATCACCAAGTGCCGAAATACCCTCTAACCGGGATCATCTACCGAGAACATACTCCACGGATAAGTGATAAATACCTGAGTTTGGACACCCTCATCTCCATCAGCCAGATCAAACCGGATGATTACACCAGACAGTACCACCCGTGCACCTATTCCATAGCTGTTACGGCCATCCTCCCAGAGATCTCTGAAGTGATCTGCCACCATGCCGCGTTCCCAAAAAACAGATAACTGGATACCGGTGCGTATTCCCTTGGCGATGTAAATATCAAACGGTGTACGTTCATCAGTGAGATTCCAGCGATATTCAACGCCGTAGAATAAAGCTTGTCCCGCATAAAAACGTCCGTTATCAAAGGAGCGCAAGCGTTGCGTGCCACCCAATGATGATGCGGTCCCATAACGGTTGTTGGAGAGAGCCCCCGCTAAGAGTTTTGCCTCGGTCCGTTGACAGGCATCAAAATCTGGCCCCGGAGGATATTGACTGCATTCGAGTCCATGACGCTGCTGTAGCAGAGTAAAGTCGGTAAGCCCTTTGCGGGTGACATGGGCACGGGAATGAAAGAGATTGAATGCCAAGGTGTCCCAGCGACGCATTGGCAGATAAGCTGTGAGGTTGTAGTCGTTGACAAAGTATTCACTGAAGTCAGTCTCATTATCTCGGGGCAGCTGGGAAGCAAATTCAAAACGTACGCCTTTGCGGGGATCAAGCCGGTCATCGGTCAAATCGAGGGAGCCACCCAACGTGACCGCCCTACCATGATTCCAATCGGTATCTATCCCTTCAAAAGCCTGCCCGTCTTCATTAAGCACCTCGTGCAAACGTTCACGCCCACCCAGTAAACGGACAAACAGTTCATAGCGCCGTTGATCAAAGGTTAGCGTCAACTGCCCCAGCAGATAGTCACCCTCAACCTTGGGATAAATAACATCATCGGGATCGGAATCTATACCGCGATCATAGACAGTAGGGGCCACCAGGTAATCGTTATAGCCGACATCAAACACCAGACGTTGCGGCAGAATATGGTAGTCCAACAGAGCCGCACCGGTGGCTTCAAAATCACCACGTATGTAATAACCAGTAAAGTCGGTATCGCTATCCGCCATGTTCAACACGCTGGCACCGAAACCAGAAGCAGTTCCCAGACCAGGGATTTCTCCGACGATGGGATAGAGGTAATAACCAAAATCCTGACCAAACTGATCCCTACGCCGCTCAACTGGTTCAGCAACTGCCATACTGCTTATCAGCAGCACTCCACAACACACAGCGTTGATCACTTGACGTATCACGGCCAGCTCTCAGTAATTAGTATGGCTTTTACAAAAGTATAGCTCTTGAGGATAGATATATTTGATCAATCGCATTGCCCATTATATACCGTTTTAAGACCTTCCCCTTCGTCAACACGCCCATAAACCTCTATTTAACGTGCGTGCCGCACAGGCGATCTTTGCTGCGGGCACCGTGCTTTTAATAGAAAGGTTGCAGCTGCTGAGCTGCGCTTGCACATAAATAATTCCGTGAGACCTTGGTGTCATCTAACGACAAGATGGCATCACACTCATGCAAGAAGAAACAACAACCAATCCCCTGCTGGCCTGCATCACCCGCAAATCCGCCGCCGCGCTGATTTTAGCGCCGGCTCAGAAGCTTTACGCACAAATTAAAGCGGTTTCGTTGCTGTGATCGCGTTACCGGCTCACTGGAAAATAACACGTCGCCATAATCCGCTGCTGTGAAAACCGATTTTCTCAACTCAGCCCGTGATGCCCAACCCAAAAAAGCCCACCGATTTTCCACCGGTGGGCTTTGTTTCTCAGGGGACGGTTGCTGAGTTTACCCAGCAGCCTTCAGTGACCTCAGAAATTTTTACGGCCGCTCTCCCCGTTGGCAGCACTGCCTCCCTGGCCAGCCATGCCACCGGTCCCGCCGGTGAGGGTGTTGCCGACCAATACCGGCACCATGCCGTCATCGGTATCGGCGTCAAACACCGCATAGCTCCAACCGCCGGCACCGGGTTTGCTGGCATTGCCACCCCGGCCACCAGTGCCGCTGGTGATTGTGTTGTTGGTGAGAATCGGGATCATGTTCTCGCCGATGACAATACCGAAAGAAGGCCCGCCACCGCCACCGCCACCCGCCCCACCCCTACCACCCTTTCCGCCCGCACCACCCTTCCCGCCGTCACCACCGCAATACCCGGGGAAGGAACAGGCACCATCGCCACCCTGACCCGAGCCGCCTCCGCCGCCCGCGCCACCCGTCCCCCCACCGCCACCGGCAGCGCCGTTGCCACCGCTGGCCGCGACGATGGTGTTGTCGCGAACCTGTGCTGTGGGCACGCCCACCAGCCACAGGCCGATGGAAGCACCGCCGCCCCTTCCACCTTCACCTCCTTGCCCACCGCTGCCGCCTTCACCGCCGCCACCGTCACCGCCACCCACCCAGCTGCCGCTGGAGGCCTCACCACCACCGCCGCCGCCACGACCGGGTTTTCCCTTGTTACCCACGGCACCTGCACGGGGGAGAAATCCACCACCAAAGGCACCGCTGGCGCTGCCGTTGCCACCAACACCGGCGCTGCCCGCTGCGCCGTTACTGCCACCCCCGCCGTTACCGCCGTCCCCGCCGTTACCCGCAAAACCAACGCCGGAGCCACCATTGCCACCACCACCACCGTTGCCACCACCTCTGCTACCATTGCCACCGTTGCCCCCTCCCGGCCCTCTCCCGCCTGA
>JAKIUF010000050.1 GCA_021647705.1 Gammaproteobacteria bacterium
TTCGGCATTGTTCTTCTGTCCCATACTCCTTCAAAAACTGAGGTAAACTGTAGCCTTTTTGAAATTGAACTTTATTTTTCATGAACTTACCCTCGCTTGATGCTCACTTATTTAAGTATAGAATCTCTTGTGGGAATAGCTGAGGATTATGGGTAATCAGGAAAAATTAAAACCCTGAAACAAAAAACCGATTGCCCGAAACGGGAGGAAAAACCCCTCATGTAACAACGACTCACGACAAATGGCGAGCCAAGGTGGGCGTCGATGGCTGATCGAACTTTGAATATGTTTTTTTCCCGTTTGGTGGAACCGCTGCGCTTGTTCCACCCTACCCAGCTGACAAGTGCCGAGTTATAAATGCAGAGGCCGCAAAGACGTAAAGAAAAACATTAAACACTTTGCGTTCTCTGCGTCTTTGCGCCCTCTGCGTTAAATACCCGGTGATTTTTAAAAACAGGTATTTTTAGTACTTGATTCATATTTAATTTATGTTAAATCATGAAAAACACAAAAAATTCGTGTTTTTCGTGGTTCAAGAAATTTCCTCCGGCGCTTCAGTTTCTCTGCTTTGTGGCTATATACGCTCTGGTCAGGATCAGTCCGAAACCGGTCTCCCCCACTGGCCAGCAAAAAACCCGTTACCCAGGGGCTTGCGTTCCCGTGTTGCATTTTCCATTTCCTGGAAATCTTCATGTAAGGCATCCATTGCTCCGTGATAACCCACGGCAATCACAGCCATCAGTTCCACTTCGTCGGGAATGCCAAAGGCCGTACGCGCCTGTTCCACATCAAAGCCCCCCATTTGGTGTGCATTCAGTCCCATGGATGCCGCTTGCAGGCAGACATTTTCACTGGCTGCTCCCGTGTCGTACTGACTCCAGCGATTGGCGCTGCCGTTGTGACTGAACGTAGGTATGCTGCCCACCAACATCAATACCGGTGCATGTTTTGCCCATAACTGATTTTTCTCCGCCAGGCAGCCCAACATTTTTTCCCAGGCGGCTTCGTCCTTTCCACGATTACAGACTACAAAGCGCCAGGGCTCATCGCCAAAGCAGGAGGGTGCCCAGCGTGCCGCTTCCAGCAGGGCCTGTAGTGTTTTGTCATCCACGGTTTTTGTTGCATCAAAAGCACGCGGACTCCAGCGCTGGGCGATAAGTGCATCAATGGGGACTGCTGTTGTTGCCGTTTTGTCTGACATTATATTTTCCTTTTTTGGTTGTTGATCCGGCATCCGAAACCCGGAGATGTCAATCTCTGGATTCCGGCTAAAACATGCCGAAATGACGGTACCCATGAAGAGTATTCAGCGTTGCTTTACGGCAAATCAAACAGCAAAAACTTGGCATCACCTTTTGCCTGAAGTTGCAGGCTGTTTTCATTTTCAATGGTCAGCGCATCACCTTCAGTCAGCGTTTGATCCGTTGTGGTGATTTCTCCAGCTATCATGTGCAGGTAATATTTTCGTGCCGTATTCAACGACAACGGCAACGTCTCATTGTTCGTCAGATGGGCTACTGATAATACGGCATCCTGATGCAGGAACATGGAGCCATCCCGCCGGTCCGGTGATGCCAGCACTTTTAATTTTTTATCTCCCAGCTCACCATTATCAGCCAGTTCGAGTTGTTCATAACCGGGCGTTACTCCCATCTGGTTCGGTTCTATCCAGATTTGTAATAAATGCAATATTTCATCTTGCGAGGCATTGTATTCACTGTGTGTAACACCCGTGCCTGCACTCATGCGTTGTACGTCTCCGGCCTGTAGTTGCAACACATGGCCCATGCTGTCTTTGTGCTCGATTGTGCCCTGCAGAATGACGCTGATAATTTCCATGTCGCGATGGGCGTGCGTGGCGAACCCCGTTCCTGGTGCGATTTCATCATCATTAATCACCCGTAATACCGAAAAGCCCATGCGCTTCGGGTCCATGTAACCGGCAAAAGAAAAGCTGTACCGACTGTTTAGCCAGCCATGGTGACCCTGGCCGCGTTGTTGTGATCGTCTGATTTCCAACATTTTTGCCTCTCTTTGCGCGCTAAAGACGCGCTGAACGAGCCTTGCGATTCATAAAAATTGAACAAGTATTTTTTGCCGCTCAAATAATGAAGTTTAAATATGAATCAAGCGCTGAAAACACTCTTTTTTTAATCACCGGGTATTTAACACAGAGGTCGCAAAGGCACAGAGTTTTTCTGTGTTTTTCTCTGCATCCTCTGTGCCTCTGTGCCTCTGTGCCTCTGTGCCTCTGTGCCTCTGCGACCTCTGCGTTTATAACATGCCATTTTTCAGCACTATGACAATATAAGCTCCCTATGTACTGGAGCGACTGTTCGAGGGTGTAAACCTCTGAATTCTGGCTAACAACATGCTGGAATAACGCTATTCCCAGTAAAAAACGCTTGCAAAGTGATTCAGCCCTTAATTCATATTTAAGGATAGTGTTGACCCCATTGAATAAAAAGCAGAAAATTTTGCGGGGCTTGAACAAATTTTTTGAACATGCCTGAACACCTTTTTTCATTCACCCTTATTCGGGTAACAACGCCATGAAACTGACACTGGATGCCCTCAACGTGCTGGATGCCATCGATCAGAGTGGCAGTTTCGCCGCTGCTGCGGAGAATTTGTATCGTGTGCCCTCGGCTATCAGCTACACCATGCAAAAACTGGAGCAGGATCTCGGCACCCCCATTTTTGATCGCAGCGGGCACCGCGCCGTGCTTACACCCGCCGGAAAAACACTGCTGAAAGAAGGACGACGTTTACTGCTTGCCGCACACGAGCTGGAAGACCAAGTCAAGCGTATCGCTACAGGCTGGGAGACCGAGCTGCGCATCGCTATGGATGCGCTGATTCCCGCCAATAACCTGTTGTCACTCGTGGCCGAATTTTATGACGAACATACCCTTGCAAAAACCAATGACCCGGCTGCGCAATCTGTCGTACAAAACAATGGCACACAGTTACGTTTGCAGCAGGAAGTGCTGGGCGGCACCTGGGATGCACTGGTCTCCAACCGGGCAGACCTGGTAATTGGTGCGACAGGGGATGCGCCTGCGGGTGCGGGCTATAGTCATTTTTCCCTGAGTGAATGCACCATGGTATTTGTGGTGTCTCCTGGTCATCCGCTGGCCACTGCTGAGGAACCCATTGGCAGTGCGGACATCCTCAAATACCGCGCTGTCGCCATTGCCGACAGTTCCCGCCATTTACCACCGCGCAGCAGTGGTTTACTCACCGGACAGGAGGTGCTCACTGTGCCGGATATGGCCAGTAAACTTGAGGCGCATATCCAGGGGCTTGGCATTGGCTATTTGCCGTTATACTGGGCACAGGCCGCCATTGATGCCCGACAGCTGGTCGTAAAATCTGTCGAAGCCACACCCAACCGGGCCATTCAGCAAATCGCCTGGCGCAGTGATAATCAGGGCAAGGCGCTGAAATGGTTTGTGGAAAAACTCAGGCAACCGACCGTTCAGAAGCGCTTGCTCAGCTGCCACTAAAATGTGAATTAAACGCTAAAACACCTGGTTTTAAAAATCACTGAGTATTTAACGCAGAGGCCGCAAAGACGCAAAGAACACAACGTTTTCTGTTTTTCTTTGCATCCTCTGCACCGTTTCGACTTTAGTGTTCACAGCACATCATTTTTTATTGCCGCTATAACATTACCCATGATTCACATTAAAATGAGCAGTGTCGTGCCAAAAAAACTGCGCATCAAGCATTGCTTTGCCGCATAGAACACCACATATTACAAACAAGGCGCATCATTTTGCTTTTGGTGCCTCAATAAAAATCACGATACCACAGGCCCACTATGACCCACCATTTACGTCGGCTTATTGTCATTGGCATCCTGCTCGGCATTGGTCTGGCCTTGGCTTGGTATTGGTCACAACCCAAACCAATACCGGTGCGTGTTGAGGTGGTGGAACGTGGTCCTATCGAATCCACCATCGCCAACACCCGCGCGGGCACCGTTAAGGCTTGCCAGCGTGCCAGACTCTCTCCCTCTATCGGTGGTCTTATTGCTCACTTGCCCATTAAACAGGGTGATCACGTCAAAACCGGGGAATTGCTGTTATCACTGTGGAATAAAGACCTCGATGCCCAGCTGCAACTTGCTGAACGCGAAGCGGTAGCCACCGCAGCCCGTGCTACTGAGGTATGCGTGGTCGCCGATGTAGCTCGTAGCGAGGCAAACCGCTTGGTGCAATTGCGCAAACAAAAACTTGCTTCGGACGACAGTACCGAACGTGCCGTGGGTGATGCCAAGGCCCGTGCCGCTGCCTGTCTGGCTGCCAGGGAATCACAGCGGGTGTCGCAGGCAAAAATCAATGTCAGCAAAGCCAATCTGGAACGTACCCGGCTTGTCGCGCCTTTTGACGGCATCATCGCCAAAATCAACGGCGAGCTGGGTGAGTTTGTCACCCCCTCCCCGCCCGGTATTCCCACCCCACCTGCGGTGGACCTTATTGATAACCGTTGCCTGTATATTTCCGCGCCCATCGATGAGGTGGATGCTGCCAAAGTGAACGTGGGACAGCCCGTGCGCATTTCGCTGGATGCTTTCCCGGATAAAACTTTCGATGGCAAAATCCGCCGTATCGCCCCCTTTGTGCTAGAGGTTGAAAAACAGGCACGCACTGTGGATGTGGAAGCAGAATTCACTCGGCCTGAAGATTACGCCCGGCTTCTGGGTGGCTACAGTGCTGACCTGGAAATTATTCTGGCCACCCGCCTGGATGTGTTACACATTCCCACTGAAGCCCTGATGGAAGATGATCATGTACTGGTATTTTCCACAGATGAAAGCAAACTGCGTATCCGCAAAGTGAAAGTCGGCCTGTCTAACTGGAAATTGACAGAGGTCACTTCCGGCCTGAAGGAAGGCGAACAGGTGGTCACCAGTATCGACCGAAAAGGTGTAGAAAATGGTGCGCTGGCCCAACTCGAATAAACAAATACGATTCCGTATATACCCATAGTGATTACCCCCCTGATAATGTCGGAAGCCCCAAGATCATGTGAATTATTCACTGATGCTATGCACTTGAATAATGAATCCGTGATCTGACGGTTTTTAAGATGACGTTACAATGCGTATTCTGACTGAAACCTGGGCAGTATCAGCAACTCTCGGACAATCGTTCCAGTGTATTGGGAGTAAAGCTTTTAGTGTTGTTCTTTACGTCCTTTGCGCCTCTGCGACCTCTGCGTTAAATATCCAGCGATTCTTAAACCAGATGTTTTTAGCACTGAATTCACATTTGAGGCCACAGTGGAATTCGAAGACAGCATGAGTAACCCCATGTAGATGGCCTATTTTAGCGGAACTCGTGGTAACGAAAATGATTCGAAGGGAACCCACCACGCTACTTTTCGTTATAAGGATATCAACAAGGGAAAACCCGGCACCAATCAGCCTCCACTTGTGGGGTAACGTGCGTTATGCCTTGAAAAGGCTGCATTACGACGGCACCCATGTGATCTTTGAGCCTCTCGATTTCATTGCCCGGATGGCGATTATTCAGAAGCAGTGGATCCCCGAAAAAAGGACGGTTATACTCCGACACCTCTAAATTAACAAACCGTAGGTTGACGGTGATAAATCAACCCCGCAGAAAACTATCTCGCTACGCCCGGTTTTCGCGATGTAAAGACAGGGCGTTGTACTACCAGCTCAAGCACTTAGATATTTTAACAAAAACCCTAAGAAGTGAGCTGCGGGAGATTCAAGCCAAAGAAATTAATAATAAACAGGCTGGAAGAAATGAAGCAATCAAATATTATTGCCCGATTTTTTATGCTCATATTTATGATGGAGTTTTTGTTGGCATGTACCAGCAATAACAGTAATCCGTTACCTGTGAGCAACGGTACTCCCAACCTCAAAACTGTCGGTGATTATAGCATCAGCGATGGTAGTACCTCAGCCCAACCGTCTGCCTTTACGATCCCAGCCATTGATGCCAACACGTATTACTTCGCGGTAACTACCTACGATATCGATGGAACTGAAAGTGATTTTTCAAATATTGAAAGCAAAACCTTACCGTAGGAAGCTGCTGATCACGATCCAGCCTTGATATTTTGTGAAGTTATGCACAGTTCACTTTTTCATTATTGATTATACTTCAGGGAGGGCTATATGGGTGACCCATAATTAGCGTTAGATATAGATACAAACCGGTAAGGTTTTAACAGCCCTTCATAAACAACTATTAAGCTTGTAGATAATAAAATGACAGTGAGGCGAAAATGACAAAGTACCACAGTATTATATATTTAACTCGATTTTTAATAACAACTATTTCATTAGTTATGGCTCCTGCTGCTTTTGCTTTGGTACCTGTACTCCATTTTTCAGATATTAATAGTGGCCCCAAAGTCGGCTTGGGCGATGGACTAGGCTCAGGTGCAATTGTCACAATCTGGGGTAATAACCTTGGCGACCTGCAAGGTGCTTCGAAAGTCTACATCGGCAACAAAGAGGCCGCCCATGTTTATTCATGGGCAAGGGCAGATGGGGAAAAGGCTGATGGCACCAACGCAAACGGCCCGGCAAACCTCTACACCTATCACAAGATACAAGCCATCTCGTTTTCTATTCCAGCCACCGATGCTGACGGTGAAAACGATATTCATGTCACCGTCGGCGGCATGGACTCTAATACGCTACCATTCGTCATCAGAGATGGGAATATTTTCTTTGTTTCACCAAATGGCAGCGATACTAATGATGGATCATTCGATAATCCATGGCAAACGTTAGCCCATGTTGCATCAGGTGCTGACGACAGGCTTAGCCCTGGTGACATTGCCTACGCAACTAATGGTGTAACACATACCGGAGGGGGGCTAATGGTCAGATCCTTAAGAGGAACGGCTGAGCGACCCTACACTATTGCTGCTTATCCTGGAGCAACCGTTTTGATAGACGATCCATCAAGTCGAGGCATTCACAACTTCAGTCGCCGTTCTGAGTTCTGGAATTTTTCAAAACTTAAAATCAAAACAAATGGTAATGGTATTCATACCTTCAAGGGCATGAGGGCTGTTGGTAACAGAATTACTAATCACGATTATGACCGTGACGGCAACCTAGGTGGTTGTGCAAATGGACAAGGAGGAGCCATCAGTGGATCCAACTACGGGATTCGATCCGGTGCAGACGTACCAGATGTTGCTGGTGGTATAAAAGTGTACGGCAATCACATTCATGACTTCGGTTGTGAAACGACCTCTAAATTACACCATGTCTTTTATATCTCTAATCGTGGCGGCTCTAGCATTGAATCTTTCGAGCTAGGCTGGAATTACCTGCATGACAACAAGGCTCACCACGCTTTACACGTCTATGATGAAGGTGTCTGTGGTGATTTTTACAACACCATGAAAATCCATAATAACGTTGTCATTAATCAAGTAGGTGCTGCTGTAAATATCGCCTCAGGCGGCCCAGGAGACACCTGCTTGTCCATGCCTGTTGAAATTTATAACAACCTCATGGTGAATACTGGCCTGGAGATATCAGGATGTAGTAATTGTAACCATTACTTTGCCATCCGCATTGTGATGAAAACGACTCGCTCACACGTGAGAATCATTAATAATACAATTTATGGTTATGGCGAGTCAGGTGAAGATGGTTATGCTTTGCATATTCAGGGTCAAGGCAGCGACACTTGGAACTTTGGTGGAACCTGGGAGTTTGAAAATAACATTATTGTTGATACCCATAACCTTCCATACCATTCACCGTATCGGAAAGAGCCTGAAACAGCAGAAGGTAATTTATGGTTCAATGGTGGTGATGATACGCCAGCAGCGGTGCCACCATGGAGCGCACCAGAGCTCAATTTCAACAATATTAATCCCCAGATGAATAGCCTGGCTGAAAATCCCTACACCATAACTGAAACATCCCCCGCAAATAACGCCGGAGTAGTGCCCACACTTCCCATTTCCTATGACCTGGCAGGTGTTCCTCGCGGGGGAGCGGGAGAGATTTCTATTGGTGCATACGAATACAGCGGTGCAGCAAAAGCTCCACCCAGTGCAACGCAATTAATGATTATTGACGAATAAAATATGAGCCTCCCAGAAAAATCTGCGGGGAACACAACCTATCAATATTGCCAATAAAACAGGCGGAAAAAATGAAACAGGCAACTATTATCACCAAGTTCTTATTAATTTTACTGATATCTGGAGTATTGCTGGCGTGCGGCACTGATGACAATGACAACGGGGGGGATAGCAGCAATCAGCCACCGACCATTAGCGGCACACCCACCACTACCGTCAATGAAGGCAACTTCTATCACTTTGCGCCCATGGCCGCCGATAGCGATAGTGGAGACACCCTCACTTTCTCTATAAACAACAAACCAGCTTGGGCTAGTTTCGATAACCAGACAGGCATCCTCAGTGGCACACCCGGCCTAAGCGATGCAGGCGATTATGACAACATCACCATCAGCGTCAGCGATGGCACTGCTACCGCAGAACTAGCGGCCTTTATGATTTCAGTGGTCAACAATACCAATCAACCACCGACAATCACTGGCACGCCCGCCACTACTGTTAATGAAGACAGTCCCTATCACTTTGCGCCTATAGCCGCCGATGCCGATAGCGGTGACAGCCTCACATTCGCCATAAGCAACAAACCCTCCTGGGCTGGTTTCGATAACCAGACTGGCATCCTCAGCGGCACGCCCAGTCTGGACGATGCCGGTGATTACGGTAACATCATCATTAGTGTCAGCGACGGCACTGCTTCAGCCCAGTTGTCCGTTTTTACAATTTCGGTCATTGATGTCAGTCCAGCACTTTTGATTAGCACACACAGCCCCACCGCTCAGGCAATCGACACACCATTGCTCAGCAATATCACCATCACATTCGATACCCCACTGGATACAGCAACAGTGAGTGGCACCTCCGCTACCCTGCTAGAAACAAACAGTGTCGTGATTCCCGCCACGCTAAACATAGACAATCAAACCATTACCATTGACCCGACCAGTAACCTTGAGCCGCTCACGACCTATACCGTCATCATCACCACTGCTGTTACCGGTACAAATGGCGCAGCATTAGATAATGATTATTCCTGGAGCTTCACCACTCTGGCGGATACTGTGATCGACCCATCAAGAATCACCGTTAATCTCAGCTGGAATATTGGTGATACAAGCAATACCAACATATCACCCAGCGGTTATTTGATTTATTACGGCCGCCAAAGTGGCAGCCTCGCCAACAGTATTGATGTTGGCATGGTCGCCTCAAGAGCATTGAATGGCTCCGAATTCAATTTCACTGAAATTGGTGAATACTACTTCCAGGTAGTGGCTTACAATGCGGACAAATCCCTGTTCTCTGCGCCCAGCACAGAAGTAATCATTGATATCCATCCATAATTTACGGGAAAAAAATCATGACATTTTTTATGAAAAAACAAGTGCGTAAGATTTTTCACCGCCAGCCTCAAAAATATTCCTTGCTCGGCGCAGTTATGGTCTCATTGACCCTGCTGGCGGGCTCTGTAACGGCACAAAACTTTCCTCACATAAAAACATTTGGTTTTGATTATGTGCGCTTTGCCGATAACAACGGGGCATTGCTTGATAGCTTGCGATGGGCAGCAAATCACCATGACTGGGTTGTCGGTCCAAAAGGGAACTGGCCGCTACAGGGTGTTGATTACATGGATACATTAACCTACAACACGATAAAAGAGGCAAACCCGAACGCCAAGATAATGAAATATCTCCCCTATCACAGCATCGCTCCTACGACAGAGGTATGGCTCGAAAATTGGTGCGAGGAAAACGGAAAAAATCCTGAGGAGCTTTATTATCATTATTACTATGACACAACCATCAGTCTTTCAAATGGCAACACACTCGATATACCTGGATATGGTGGAGGAACGGCAGAGAATCTGGAAGAAGCCAGGGTACGAGTCAGATGGAATGGTGGATGGGTAGGCATCAACCCCTCTTCACAAACTTTCCGTGAAGCTTATCAGGCACTGTCGCTTCATGTTATTACGCTTGAAGGAACCACTGATGTTTTTGCTGATGGTTTATTCCTGGATACTTTTGATGGAATGGTTAATCAGGCTAATTACACCAGCTTTTTGGAAAACACCATTGAGCTTAAAGACATCGGCACAAAAGATGAAATTTACGCACAAGTCACCGCTGACATGGCTAACTCCGCCAATGAATTAAAAGATTTCCTGATTCAAAAAACGGGCAACCCGAATTTCAGATTACAGGCTAACCCGGCAGTTCCACGTTATATTTACAACACATTCAGCGATTTGTTTAATGAGCAATACCGCAACCTTCTTATGGACCTAACAGTGGAATACCTTGTGACAACGGGAGCAAGAATAAATGATATTCCGTATTTACAACAGATATACGATGACATGGACAACGGAAGATTATTTTTTATACGCAGCCAAACAAACTTCGGCCCATCAACAGAGATTCCATTTGAGTTTACTCAATTTGCCCTCTCTACACATTATTTGATCAACCATGAAAATGCTCATTTTATGTATCATTACGGTAATGCCGGCAACTACGGAGGAGCATCCTACGGAAATTTGGAGCCAACACATTGGCACCAAAACATGGAGGTAAATATCGGGGTTCCAGTATCACGGCCCGAGAATGATTACTGGGCTGTTGAAAACACTGACCGCTTTTATGAGTTTGCTAGCGGTAATGGCTACAACATCCTGGCCCGTGAATACTCCAACGCCTTGGTACTGGCAAAATATTCACGCGGTGGGTGGGCAAATATCGGCACTAACCCAACCACACATCAACTGGGCGGAGACTATTATCCCCTGCTCGAAGATAACAGCACGGGTGCCGCTGTGACCAGCGTAACGCTAGGTGAGAGTGAAGGCATTATATTACTTAAAAACCCGGTAATCGGCAGCCTTCCGCGCCCGCAGATCACCGAGTCCAGCTTTGCGATCAACCCATAAATCAGCGACATCACGTCACTGCGATCTATTGACGTTTTATTTTCATCACTACTGGAGCCACTTTTTTCGCCCTGCAAAGCGGAAGAAGTGGCCCAGCCCTTCGGATTGAGCCTGAAAAAGCGCCACTCGACGCTGCTCGCCGCTCATTTGGAATAAGCAAATTTCTCTTCCTCGCACCTTGATTGGCGTTTTTTTTGAGTTAAAGCACACCCTCCCTGGGAAATAGTTTTTTGCCAGATCACTGACAATTACGTTACGCTTAGCCATTAGTGGCTCCTCATTTGTTTCTGGTCGAACATGCAGTTTACTTGTCAGATGGAGGGAGTCTCATACATCGGTACAGGTCGGAGTGACAAAATGGAAGAGATATTACTTTCATCTGCCCAACATGATTCGACTAACTGACATTCAACGTGATTTCCAGGTGGGCGACCAGCAGGTACACGCCCTGCGCGACATCAATTTACAGGTTGCTGCCGGGGAATACATTTCCATCATGGGACCGTCCGGTTCCGGAAAGTCCACCCTGCTGAATATGATCGGCCTGCTCGACCAGCCCACAGCCGGACACTACCAGTTAGATGGTCAGGATGTGACGACCCTGAGCGACGAACAACAAGCGCGCACCCGCCGGGAAAAAATTGGTTTCGTATTTCAGTTCTTTCACCTGGTACCACGGCTCACCGCCGCGCAAAATATCGCTCTGCCCTTGATGCTGGCTGGCATGCCGGAAAAACAGCGCAATCAGAAAGTACAAATGGCGCTGCAACAAATGGGCATCGCCGACCGCGCCGGACATCGCCCGGACCAGCTCTCCGGCGGCCAGCGCCAACGCGTGGCCATTGCCCGTGCCACAGTTATCGGGCCCGCAGTGTTACTCGCAGACGAACCCACCGGCAACCTGGACAGCGCCGCCGGTACTGAAGTGGTGAAAATACTTGAACAACTTAACGCCAACGGGTTGACACTACTTGTGGTTACTCACGATGAAACACTGGGCAAACGTGCCAGACGCCGTATTCACATGATCGATGGTGCTATCGAACATGACACGTTGTTACAAAACCACACACCACCGGCAAGCCCGTGAAAACCCGCGACGCCACCCGCTTTGCCTTTGACGCCTTGCGTGGCTATCGCACCCGCACCCTGCTGATGTTACTGGCCATGAGTATAGGTGTCGCCTCGGTACTGGTGCTCACCTCTCTGGGCGAAGCGGCACGGCGTTACGTTACCGGGGAATTTTCCTCCCTGGGTACCAATCTGATTATTGTGCTGCCCGGCAAATCGGAAACCTCTGGCGGCTCACCCAGCCTGCTGGGCGGCACCACCCGTGACCTGACCCTGAACGATGCCCTTGCCGTGTCACGTTCGGCACTGATCAACCACATGGCACCTCTCATCATCGGTTCGGCACCCGTGTCGGTGAAAAATCTGCAACGTGATGTGATGGTGGTGGGCAGCACATCATCATTACTGGATGTCCGCCAATGGCGGCTGGGCAAAGGGCGGTTTCTGCCGGAGACGGACATTACCCGCGCCCGCTTTGTCACCGTGCTGGGCAGCACGCTCAAACAGGAATTGTTTGGTGCAAAAAACGCGCTGGGCGAATGGGTGCGCATCGGTGACCGACGCTTTCGGGTGATCGGCATCATGGCTGCACAGGGACGTTCCTTCGATATCGACGTGGAAAACGTCGCTTTTGTGCCAGTCGCCGCAGCGCAAATGTTGTTTAACACACAATCGCTGTTTCGCATTTTGCTGGATACCCGCAGCCGGGAAAGCATCCCGCGTGCTATCGCGTTTATCAAACATACCCTGCGCGAACGGCACCAGGGCGAAGAGGATGTCACCCTCATCACCCAGGATGCGGTGCTCGCCACCTTCGACAAAATTCTCCGGGCGCTGACCCTTACCGTAGCCGGTATTGCCGCCATCAGCCTGGCGGTGGCCGGCATTCTGATCATGAATGTAATGCTGGTAGCGGTATCGCAACGCACCACCGAAATTGGTTTGCTGAAAGCACTGGGTGTACCACAGCGACAGATTATTCGGCTGTTCATGACTGAAGCTGCGCTGTTATCCGGCATGGGAGCCGGGCTGGGTCTGCTGGTTGGGCAGACTGTCAGCAGTGTGATCGGTTATTTTTATCCGGCCCTGCCGTTGGGTACACCATGGTGGGCTTTTCTGGCCGCCATTGGCGTGGCCCTGGGTACAGGGCTGTTGTTTTCATTGTTACCCGCACGACGGGCGGCGCAACTGGACCCGGTGCAGGCGTTGGCACGACGATAATTTGTGCAGCGTTTTCTGTATTCGCGGCAGGCAAATGTATTTTATTATTGGATAAGCAAACACGAAAACAACATGCTAAGCAAAGACTTCATCCAGCTCACCACCTCGTCCATCGTGGCCCATCGCCTGCGCAGCGGACTGACCATTCTCGGCATCGCCGTGGGCATCGGTGCCGTGGTATTGCTCACCTCCATCGGTGAAGGTATTCACCGTTTCGTGCTCAGTGAATTCACCCAGTTCGGCACCACGCTGATCGGCATCAACCCCGGCAAGGCCACTACCATGGGCACACCCGTCGGCATCATGGGTACCGTACGACCGTTAAGCATCGACGATGCCGAAGCACTGCGGCGTGTGCCGCACACCCGTGCCGTAGTGGCCGTTACCCAGGGTAATGCAGAAGTCAAAGTGGGTAACAAACACCGGCGAGCAACTGTGTTTGGTATGGGGGCTGACATGCCCGAAGCCTTCTCCATGCGTGTGCAACTGGGTCAGTTTCTGCCTCATGACGACCCGCGCTCACCCCGTGCCTTTGCCGTACTGGGCAGCACGCTGCGCAGTGAATTGTTTGGTACAGCCAACCCCCTGGGTGAACACATTCGTGTGGGGGGTGAGCGTTACCGCATTATCGGTGTGATGGAAAGCAAGGGTCAGGTGCTGGGCATGGATCTGGACGACACAGTATATATTCCTGCAGCGCGCGCTTTGTCATTATTCAACCGCGACAGCCTGATGGAAATTGATCTGCTCTACGAAGAGGGTGCCGATGTGGACGAGGTGGTAGCGGGCATCAAACGCATACTGATCAACCGCCACGGTCGAGAAGATTTCACCATCACTACCCAGCAACAGATGATGGATGTACTGGGCAATGTGCTCAATGTGCTGACCTTCGCGGTGGCAGCACTGGGCAGTATTTCGCTGGTGGTGGGCGGTATCGGCATTTTCACCATCATGACCATTGCCATTTCGGAACGCACCGGCGAAATTGGGCTGCTGCGCGCACTGGGTGCGGAGAAAGGACAGGTGCAGATGTTATTTCTGGGGGAAGCCGTGGTGCTGGCGGGTATTGGCGGACTGGCCGGGCTGCTGCTGGGCATTGGCGGCGCACAATTGCTGACCGTCGCCCTGCCCGAACTGCCGGTGCATACGCCCTGGGAATATGTACTTATCGCGGAGACACTGGCACTGATTATCGGTGTTATTGCCGGTGTGGTACCCGCCCGGCGGGCGGCACGTCTGGACCCGGTGGAAGCCCTGCGTGCCGAGTAAAAAACTATTCAGCGGTGAGAATCACCACTTCATTGAGGAGTGTTTCAACCTTCGTTAATGTGTCTCTCACGGCGACCGAACGCATATGCGCATTGGCCTCAAAATCAAACTCGACACCGCAGCGGAAATGATTTTCCATACGTGTGACATAACGCACCACCGCCACCACACCAGACACACTATGTTGATCCGTCATCAGGTCCACCAGCACCGGCTGCCCCGGGTTCAACGGGCGGGAATGACGAAATGCCAGACCGGTCGCGTTAAAATCGATAGCCCGGACATCGATACGGCTGGAAAACAAACTCAGCAAACCCGCGCGATGCAGGCTAACCCCCAAACTACCCACACCATAACGTGCAAATTTTCGCCGATTACGCCTCATTAGCATGAACAAATGACTCCTGTTATCCACCACTAGATGATATCGGCCAGTATAAAAATATCCGTAAAATATCCGTGCGAAGCAGTACACAACCGGCGCTATACCCATGGTGTTTGAGGTTTTGTCTTTTAGTGTGCATCATATTCGTTTCCTGACGAGGCAAAACGACCACCAGACCAGGAATGGCCCCAGATAGAACAACGCAGGAGCAGTTGCCGGATAATAACCAGCCGATTGCAAGGCGTTTTAACACGGTCATGAAACGAAAAAGGTATGCCATAAAGCCTGCACCTCAATCGCTGCGGGTATATTACCGTGACCATTAAACGAATCAGATGGAAAAATTCTGATAGACTCGACAGCGTAAAAAGCCATGTTACTCGGGTGGCTGTGCGGGATTCAAAACAACGTTCACAATATAATTACCCGCATCGCATCACCATTATATAGGGAGGGGAAAATAACGATGAAAACAAACCCAAAAACCGCCGTTTTAATGTTATTCAGTGCCATCATCATGATGGGGTTGTCTCTTTCAAGTTATGCCGAAAACACACCGGCACCAGGACAAAACACAGAACAGGTTTCTGCATCCGCTGAAACGACAACACCTGATAATGCCACCACCGATACACCGCCTGATAATGGCAAAGGTGCCCTCAAAGGTTGTGCAGCCGGTGCCGCCATCGGCACTGCCGTCGCACCAATAGCCGGCACGCTGGCAGGCTGCATACTTGTGGGTATCTGGGGCTGGTTCTGGTAAACCCCGGCTCGCACAACAATCATTAAAACCACTCGAAAACCGGCAATCCACAAATGAACTTTGGCGCACGTTTTTCTGAATTTGGCATGACTGGTGCGGTCTTCTGGATCTGCCAGATTCTGCTGTTCACCATTGGCACCGGCGAAGCCGCAGGTGAGTATTTTTTTAATCTGGTGGGCAACTTTATTGGCACAGAGGACACATCTTCTGTCCTGAAAAGTGCAGTCGGCTCATTGCTGACGGTTTTCGGGTTAATCGGTATTTTTGTCACCGGCCTTGTGCTGGACATGATCGGTTCGATATTTTTCATGCAGGAAATGCGTATTTTTGGTGGCCACGTCTCACGCAATATCGACTGGTTGAACAAGATGACTGAAAAATGTTCAACTGCCATTGCCAAAGACTACCAGGTTTTCCAGGAAGAATTTGGCGATAACAATATCTCGACAAAATGCACATTCACCCGCCTTCTGCACCCCCGCTTTCATTATCGACGTTTCAGGTTACGCTCACGCTATCGACACCTGCAAACGTTTTTGCTGTCCTATGTTCACGTTTACTCCGCCAATGGCACATCGGATCAGCTAACCGATCATATACATGTGTGGCGCACATCACGTGCCATTTCCACAGCATTATTCATTGTCGCCATTGAGGTCATTATCTTTGAAAATGTCATACACGCAGCCGATGAAATACCGCACGAAAGCGGGCCAACAACATTGATCATTTACGGGACACTGTTTGCGCTCTCTGCCATGCTTACCCTGAAATCCTACAACCGAATGTGTTTTTCCCTGTTCACACTCTCCTGCGCCACCAACAGCCATCAAATTTCAGCAAAATAGCCCATTATGGCTGCACATATCAAAATACAACCCAGCAACCACGAATTCTGGTTAGAGGGCAATGATGCCATTCTGGATGCCGGTGTGCGTGCCGGGCTGGCGCTCAACTACGGCTGCGCCAATGGTAACTGCGGACTGTGCAAAGCACGCATTATCAGTGGCAAAGTAAAAAAAACCCGACACCACGACTACGTGCTCAGCGAAGCCGAAAAAAACAGGGATTACGTGTTGATGTGTTCCTGCACAGCAGTAAGCGACGTGATACTGGAAGCACTGGAGGCCAGCAGTGAAAATGACATCCCCCTGCAAAAAATTGCCACCAGAATAAAACGTATCGAACAAACCACAGACAAAATATTGATCTTACATGTACAAACACCCCGTATTCAGCGGTTACGTTTTCTTGCCGGGCAATCAGTTACCCTTTCCCTCGACAAAAAAACCGGCACAGACTTCCCCATCGCCAGCTGCCCCTGTGACGACCGCAACCTGTTGTTTCATATTCCCTGTGACTCAGACAAACCCTTTGTTCAGGCATTAATCCACAACAGTAAAAAGGGGGATACCATCACGGTAGTCGGCCCTCACGGTCATTTTCTGTTTAATGAAAGTGCCAGGCGTGCGCAGCTTTATCTTGCCTACGGTACCGGATTCGCCCCCATCAAAAGCCTTATTGAACACGCCATGGCTCTGGAAACAGCTTCCACCATGAGTTTATTTTGGGTCGCGGATAAAAAAGAAGATTTATATATGAATAATCTGTGCCGCTCATGGGAGGATGCACTGGATAATTTCAATTATCACCCTGTGATCGACACAGATGCCGTGGAATATTTACTGGAAAAACACGGCAATCTGGAAACCGTAGACGTATACATTGCCGGTTCAGAAACCCTTACCCACTGTGCCAGTGAGAAACTGTTAGCCGCTGGTTTGCCTGACGCGCAATTAACCCTCTCCACCATTGATTAGGGAGTGTTAACAATCCCTAATCACACACGGGACAAACAAAGAATAAACCGGCCATGCTGAAGATTTCCCATAACGTCTCCATCCCCGATACTGAAATTGAACTATCGGCCATCCGCGCACAGGGAGCCGGTGGTCAAAACGTCAACAAGGTTTCTTCAGCCATTCACCTGCGTTTTAATATCAATGCATCCTCCCTGCCCGACTTTTACAAACAACGTCTGTTAAGTAAAAAAGATCATCGCATCAACAAAGAGGGCATCATTGTCATCAAAGCCCGGCAATTTCGCACGCAGGAAAAAAATCGCGATGCAGCCCTTGAACGTTTGCAGACCCTGATTCAAGCCGTGGCAACGACACCCAAAACCAGGCGCCCCACCAAACCCGACAAAAATGCCAGGAAACGACGCATGGATAATAAAACACAGCGAGGTAAAACAAAGGCACTGCGAGGGAAAGTTACCGACTAAGGACACTGTTTTGTGATACTTTATCTCCCACTCAGGCAATGAATTTTCCCACAAACGACGATGCCCTCCTCTCCGCAGAAAATCACAGATGCTTACGCCTATTGCCAGCAAATGGTGCGCAGCCACTATGAAAACTTTCCCGTGGCCTCCTTCATTTTGCCCAAACGCCTGCGCCAACCCATCAGTGTGATTTACGCCTTCGCACGCACGGCGGATGATTTTGCTGACGAGGGTGACTGGGATGCCAAAACCCGGCTCACAAAACTCAGGGAATATGATGAATATCTGGATGCCATCGCCAATGATGAAGCTATTGATAATCCCATTTTTATCGCGCTGGCCGATGTCATCAAGAAACACGATTTACCATTACAGCTGTTTCACGATTTGATTACGGCCTTTCGATTGGATGTCAGCAAAAAACGTTTTACCGATATTGATGATGTGTGGGATTACTGCCGTTATTCTGCCAACCCGGTGGGCCGCCTGTTGTTGCATTTAATGGATGCCGCCACTGCGGAAAATCTTGAACATTCTGATGCTGTTTGCAGCGCCTTACAGTTAATCAATTTTTTGCAGGACATCGAACAGGACTTTGTGGAGAACCAGCGTATTTATTTACCGCAGGCAGATTTACAGCGTTTCGGGGTCAGCGAAGAACATTTCCGTACACGACGCAGCGATGATGCCTTTACGCGGTTGCTGCAACAGCAAATCACCTATGCGCGCGAAAAAATGTTGTTCGGAAAACCTCTGGGCCGCGCTGTGGGCGGTCGTTTTGGTTTTCAATTACGTTTGATGATTAACGGCGGGCTGCGTATTCTGGAATTACTGGAGCGTCAGCAGGGTAATCTGTTTTCACGGCCACGCTTACGTAAACGCGACGGATTGTGGATGTTTTTACGGGCTTTATAAACTTTCCGATAATCATTTATCTTATTTCGCTGGTGCATACCCGGTTACGTCCACTTTCTTTTGCGCGATACAGAGCCGTGTCGGCACGTACAACAAATTGCTCAGTTGTTTCATTGCTGCTGAACAGTGCCACACCCACGGATACGGTCACCCGCCCTACGTCTTTTCCTACATGACTATTGTCCATTTTCTGGTTACGCACCTGGTTACAGATATTATCCGCAACACGCTCCGCACCGTCCATAGGCGTGTTAGGCAGTAACAATACAAATTCTTCACCACCATAACGGGCCAGTACATCACCGCCACGGACAACATCATTAATTGCATTTGCAACCTGTTTTAAGACGGCATCCCCCACTACATGACCATAAGTGTCATTCACTTTTTTGAAATGGTCTATATCCACCAGCAATAAACACAGGGCTTTGTTACTGACTTTGGCATGTTCACGCGCCTCTGCAAGCGAGACGTCAAATGCACGGCGGTTCTGGATTCCCGTAAGCGGATCGACCATGGACTCTTGTCGAACGCGCTTGAATTCGGTGCGTAAACTGGATAAATCCTCATTGGTTTTTACCAGTTCTTCCTGCATGCTACGACTGGCGGCCTGCATGCGCACCGTTTCATCAATCAAGTGGGTGATAATATCAACCACACCTGATGGTTCAGCATCGGTTAATTGTTTGGCAGACACACCGAGATTTTCCTGATAAGCCTGCGATGTATGACTCACCTTATCCAGTGAACGCCGGGTGGAGTTCACCATGCCGGACAAAGCCTGACGCACCTCTTGCAGTGCCTGCTCATCGTTACCACTGATAAAACTGTGATACAACGCATTCAGTTGTGCATCGGTAAGGTCTTTGGCATTTTCACGTAATTGATCCAATGCTGCACTCAACGGCGGATTTTGCCCCGCAACGTATTCGTACAATACGGCATAATTAACCGGGTTAGCAGGCAAAGAGAACTGATTCGCCAATGGCAAAGCGGCCCGTGCAATTTGCGTAGCCTCTTCCAGGCTCTCGGAATATTCAATACTCATTGTAGCTATCCCCTTGGCAACAATATGCAAAGCCAGATTAAAAACATGGCCACAAAATCTCACTGGTTTTATACCAGTGTAGTATTTTGCCTACGTCACATAATCGGCAGAGATTTCGATATATTTAATCTTATAATGCTAACCAATGGCGTGTTGTAAACGCGGGGAACACAGAGAAAAACGGTAAAAACTCCGTGCCCTCTGCGTCTCTGCGTTAAATATCCTGCAACGCTCTAAAGTATGAATCTAAATGACCCGGTCATTCCCCCCATCAACCGGGATTTGCGCACCGGTAGTTTTGGCGAACAACGGGCCAGCCAAAGCACAGGCCAGTGCTGCTACATCTGCTGAACTAATTTCTACTTTTAGCAGGTTTTTGGTTTTGTATTCCTGCACACTCATTCCATAATGACGCGCACGATTTTCCAGCACTTCCTCGGTCCAGATGGCAGTGTCAAATACAGCATCCGGGTGCAACACATTAACGCGAATACCTTTAGGCCCCAGTTCCAGCGCGGCGACCCGTGCCAATTGCGTCAACCCTGCTTTCGCCACTGAATAGGCTGCTGCTCCTGGCCCTGGCGCAGTGACGTTTTTCGAGGCCATGAACACCACTGCCGGATCAATGCCCCGCTCCAGATACGGGATGCAGCACTGCAACAGCTGTTCATGGCTGCTGAGGTTGATTTGCAGGCTGCGCTCCCAAACCGTGCTGTCCATTTCATCAATACGACTGTTGGAGGGAAAACTGCCTGCATTGCTGACCACGATATCCAGCCCACCAAAGCGTCGTACCACTTCATCCACGGCAACCTGCAAAGCCTGCACATCCGTCACATCACACTGCCAACCCACCAGGTCTGCCTTGGTAAACTGTGTCGCCACTGCCAGATCAATATCCAATGCCAGCACTGCGGCTCCCTGTGCATGCAGGGTCTCGGCACAGGCACGGCCAATGCCGCTGGCCGCTCCCGTCACCAGGGCAATTTTTCCCGCAAAAATGGCGGGGGTGCCTGCTTTGCGCAGCTTGGCCTGCTCCAGGTCCCAGTATTCCACCTCAAAAATGTCTTTTTCCGGCAATGCCTGCCAACCCCCCAGGCATTCGGCACGCTGGATGGCACGCAAAGTATGGCCAGCAATATCAGCAATAATACCGGCCTCTTTGACACTGGTACCAAAAGCCAGTGCGCCCTGCCCCGGCCATACCGCCCAGCGCGGGGCAGGATCAAGACAGGTCAGGTCAGCGGAAGCATTACGGGAAAAATAGGCACGATAATCATCACCGAAAGCGCTCACTGCGGCATCCGGCTCTGTATCGAGAATCATCGGCACACGCTTGGTACGAATCACATGATCAGGGGTCAGCGGGCCACGGGTGGCAATCTCTGCCACGTTCGGTAAATTTGCAAAACCCACCGCCTCGGCGGAGACATCCCAACGCACGATACAAGGCATGCCACGGGCATGCGACACGGCACGGCGAATATCAGCCAGCGACCGCAGCACAACCGCACTTTCAGCTGCGGGCTTCGGTTCCGTGCTTGCTATGCTGGTTCCTGCTTGCTCCAGCACATTTTCCGCCATCGTCACCAGCGCGATCATGCGTTCATAACTGACACGGGCATCATCGGCAAAACTGAACACGCCATGATTCATCAGCACCATGCCATCGAGTTGTGACCAATCCACATCACGGGTCAGCTCGTGAATCACTTTTGCCAGCACAAACCCCGGCATAGTGTACGGCACAATCAATACCCGCTCTCCGTACAAATCACGCACGCGCGCCTCACCATTCGGTGAGTTGGTCAACGTCACCACCGCATCAGCATGGGTATGATCAACGAATCTGAACGGAATAATAGCGTGCAAAATGGCCTCAACAGAGGGGTTTGGTGCATAAGGGTCGCTCATTGCCGCGCGCTGGGCTCGCACCATGTCCGGGTCGGAAAGCGTGGGCAACTCCGCCATACGTTTGAGTGTTTCAAGACACACCGGTGCAAACCCCGGTGCCTCAATAGTGGCCAGATCCCAGCCACTGCCTTTCACGTACAATATCGGCTTGTGCTCGCCGAACAGGTCCGCCACTTCCGTCTTCACCGAGGTATTGCCCCCCCCGTGCAAGACTAACGAGGGTTCACAGCCCAGCAATCGTGAGCTGTATACACGCATTTCGAGCGGGTTTTCCGCAAAAGAAGCCGCCGTTTTTTCGTTCCACAGACTTTGCATTGTGGTTCCTTCTTAATATTGTATTGGTTTGAATGTGAATTAAGCGCTAAAAACGCGCCATTTAAAAAATCACCGGGTATTTAACGCAGAGATCGCAGAGGCGCAGAGGACACAGAGTTTTTAGTGTTTTTCGCTGTGTCCTCTGCGTCTCCGTGACCTCTGTGTTCATAACACGTCATTTGTCAGCTCCACTAAACATAATTCCCCTATGTGCTGAAACGCTTGTCCGAGGTTAAACCTCTGGATTCCAACCGAAAACATACCAGAGCGACGATATACCCGTAGCGATTGAGGTTTAGGCACTCATTGCATGCCCCTTCAGGCCATGGCTGCGTTGACATTTCTCACAATAGAGCGGCTATTATTCGTCATTTTGCCTCACCTAAAAGCGCCTACCTTTGGTGTCATGAAATGAATATGACGCACACTGAACACCTAAACCTCAATCGCTACGCTATGGGTATATTTTCAGTACCAAAGTGCTAACAGAACGGTTTAACCCTTAATTCACATTTGAGTAGATGCAATCCGTTCTTTGCTGCGTATAATACGGCAAAATATGTTGCCGCCCACCACCTCAAGTATTTTCTTATGACCCCTGACGAATATTGCCAGGACAAAACAGCCAAAAGCGGCTCCAGCTTTTATTACAGCTTTCTGTTTTTGCCCGAAGCACAACGCAAAGCCATCACCACCCTATATGCCTTTTGTCGGGAAGTGGATGACGTGGTAGACGAATGCAGTGATACCGACCTCGCCCGCAGTAAGCTCAACTGGTGGCGCGCAGAAATTTTCGGTACCTTTGACGACAAGCCCAGTCATCCCGTCTGCCAGGCATTAACCACCAGCATCGCCAACTTCAATTTACCCAGGGAACATTTCATCGAAATCATTGATGGCATGGAAATGGACCTACAGCAAACTCGCTACGACACCTTTGCAGAACTGAACCTGTATTGTTATCGCGTCGCCAGCGTGGTGGGACTGATGGCCGCAGAAATTTTCGGATTCAAGGATCGCTCCACCCTGGATTATGCACATAATCTCGGACTTGCCTTCCAGCTCACCAATATTTTACGCGACGTCAAAGAAGACGCCGAACGTGGGCGTATCTATTTACCGTTAGAAGAACTGGAAAAATTTGCTGTCAGTGAACAGGATATTCTCGAAAACCGCTGTACGGATAACATGAAAAAGTTACTCGACTTTCAAGCGCAACGGGCGCAGGACTGTTACGACAAAGCCTTTGCTTTACTGCCTGAGGCTGATCGGTATGCGCAACGTACCGGTTTGATTATGGCCAGCATTTACCGGACTACGCTGAATACCATTCAGCAGGACAGTTGTCAGGTACTGACACAGCGCATTTCCAGCAGCCCGCTGAAAAAACTCTGGATTGCCTGGCGTACCGCACGCACAGAAAAACGTCGTCACAAACGTTTTCAAAAAAAACCACCCTCACTGCCCAATGAAACCTGACCCTGAAACAAAGCCAGTTATTGTCATTGGTGGTGGCTGGGCAGGCATTGCCGCCGCCGTAGAGCTGGCACGCCATGACATCCCGGTGATTTTGCTGGAATCCGCCAAACAACTGGGGGGGCGTGCGCGCAGCGTAAATATAGATAAATTACATGTGGATAATGGCCAACATATGTTGTTAGGTGCTTACGAGTCCACGCTTGATTTATTGCGCAGGATTGGCATCAACAAAAACGACGTGCTGCAACGAAAGCCACTGTCTTTGCAATGGTATCGCCCCGGTAAAAAACCGGTTTCACTCAACACCCCCAATCTACCTGCGCCGTTTCATCTCGCCTGGGCCTTGTTAACCCTGCAAGGCTTGTCGTTGCGGGACAGATTATCTGCCCTGCGTTTTGCCCGGCGACTGGAAAAAAATAACTTCACTCTCGATGATGATTGCAGCGTTGCGGATTTTTTAGCGCAACATCATCAATCTCCGGCACTCATTCATGCCTTGTGGGAACCATTGTGTATCGGCGCACTGAACACACACCTGCACGAAGCCTCAGCACAGGTTTTTTTGCGCACCCTGGGAGACAGCTTCAGCCATACCCGAAGTGATTCTGACTTACTGCTAACCCGTGTCAATCTCGGTTCGGTTTTACCAAAACCGGCTGCGGATTACATCGAGAGACACAAAGGCAGCGTACGCCTGGGGCAACGCGTCAGTGCACTGTGTATCGAGAACGGAAGCATCACTGGCGTCACCATCGATAACACCAGCATTGCGGCCAACGAAGTCATTCTGGCTACCCCACACACCACCGCCCTGCGCTTGTTAAGCCCGCATGATTTATTACAGGAAACCTGTCAACAAATAGCTCAATTGCAAGACCGGCCTATTTGCACAGTCTACTTGCAGTTTGACAAAACGGTGCGGCTCGGTCGCTGGCTGTGTGGATCACTGGGGACAGTCAGCCAGTGGATTTTTGATCGCGGCCTTTATGGCCAACACGGCTTGATGGCCATCGTCATCAGTGGTGACGGTGAGCACCTGCAATGGGATAACCAAACACTCTGCACACAAGTCACCGCAGAAATTGCGACACAATACCCGCAGTGGCCAGCACCTCAATCACAACAAGTGATTCGGGAAAAACGTGCCACCTTTGCCAGCACAGTAAACGTCAATCAACATCGCCCCAATGCTGACACCGCCGTGCAAGGTTTATGGCTGGCAGGTGATTACACCAACACCCATCTGCCCGCCACACTAGAAGGTGCGGTACGCAGCGGGCGCTATAGCGCGCAACAGATTATCACCGCCCATCGGCGACAACGACACCAGCAACAGGAAAAAACATGAGTATTACCGAGCGTGCCCTTTTTGCATCACGAGTGATTCTTGTCACCGGTGCCGGTGGTGCCATTGGCAGTGCCGTCGCCAAAGCCCTTGCCGCACAAGGGGCTAGCGTTGTACTCATGGGCCGCAGCCTAGGCCCATTAGAAAAAGTCTACGATGCCATTGTCGCCGCAGGTCATACCCAACCAGCCATTTGTCCGTTGGATTTTGCGGTCACAACGTTCGAAGATTTCCAACAGGCCGTCAATATGATCCAGCAGGAACTCGGCCGACTGGATGGCCTGCTGCACGCTGCCGCCACACTTGGCAGCCTTACTCCTACGGAACATTTTGACGCCGACCTGTGGGCGCGAGTATTGCAGATCAACCTTACCGCACCTATGTTACTAACCCGCGCCTGTCTTCCCTTATTAAAAGCCGCACCCGATGCTGCCATTCTTTTCAGCACCAGTGCAGTTGGTCAAAAGGGACGTGCCTACTGGGGTGCCTACGGCGTTGCCCAGGCAGGCATTGAAAACCTGACGCAAACGCTGGCAGACGAATTGGAAGCCAATACCACCCTGCGCGTCAACAGCATCGACCCCGGCCCGGTGCGCAGCCGGTTACGCGCCCTCGCCTACCCCGGTGAAGACCCCAATACACTACCCGACGCAGAAACAGTGATTCCGGCTTATTTACAGCTTATGGGACCGGCTGGCGGCATTTCCGGGCAGCGCATCTGTGCTGAAGACTATCTGGACAATAACGCTCTTGTTTAACTGATGTTACGCAAGCCTTAAATGTGAATTAAGCGCTAAAAACATCGGTTTTAAGCATCACCGGGTATTTAACGCAGAAGACGCAGAGACACAGAGTTTTTTTATTTATTTTTCTCTGCGCCTCCGTGCCTCTGCGGCCTCTGCGTTTATTCCTGGGTACGCAAAAAAATCACTCGCACACAACAAAAAATGCGCCCGTGCCTGAGTGTTGATTTTTTTTGATACCGTCAGAAAGTCCGCTTTCGCGGCAAAATCCAGACTAACCTAGCCAAAAACAACTCTTCCGCAGCGGCAATGATCTGCCGGTTTTTTGACGGTTTCTCGTCACCTGAAAAAACAAAGCACTCCAACTTGCTGTTTCATAATGTTTTCATGGTTTTTTGTCAAAACTGGCACAGAAATCGCTAATCAGCGCTGACACACTAAAAATAAAATGTTCCAACAATAGACAGGGAAGAACTATGGCTAATCCACAATTTAACAACGTACGCACATTACCTTTACGCACCGACGCAGGCCGTCTGATGCCTCTGTTCAATGATCAACACATTGATGCACACAAACCGGATGGAGGACAGTTGCTGTACCTATCCAGTCAGTTGCAAACCAGCCTGGATCTCGATGAAATTCTCAACCAGTTCAGTGACGAAGTTAAACCCTTTGTTGCACATGATTATCTGGGCTACAGCAATGACGAAAAGAGCTGCGCTTTCTCCACCGGAAAAAATGCGCGACATCGTCTCAATTACCAACTCACCTTGCAGGACGGACATCTGGGAAAATTGATGCTGTCACGTAAATGTAAATTTACCGAAAAAGAAACCGGGGAAATTGAACACCTGATCAGTGCATTATTGTATCCACTGCGTAATGCATTGATGTATCGCGAGGCCATTCATGCTGCACAAAAAGATGCGCTGACCGGTGTAGGCAATCGCGCTGCACTCAACGAAGCGCTGGCGCGTGAAATTGAAGTGGCACAACGTCACAAACGCACTTTGGGTATGATTATTCTTGATATCGATCACTTCAAAAAAATCAACGACACTTATGGACACAGCACCGGTGACTGCCTGTTGAAAGCACTAACACGCACCGCAGAAAAAACCATTCGCATGTCAGACCAACTGTTCCGCTACGGTGGAGAAGAGTTTGTTGTCTTATTGCCAGAGACTGATTTGAAAGGTGTCAAAAACCTTGCGGAACGCATTCGCCGAAACATTGAAGCATTGAACTGTGTCTGCAATGGCAAGCATATTAAAATGACCGCCAGCTTCGGCATCGCTACATTAAACATTGACGAAAATGAAGAGTCATTCTTCATTCGGGCTGACAAGGCACTGTACAAAGCCAAAGATGGTGGCAGAAATTGCGCACGGGTTGCCGATTAAAAAATATCGTTGGGTGGCGTAGTTTTTTGTTTTCGTTGAAACCCGCTCCAATTTAGTGAGGCAGGCCATAGGTGACAAAAATTGCGCTTCACTATTTTCCTCAGTGAACTGCGCAGCGGGTCACCACGCAACCGCTTGGCAATGTGTGCATAACTCAGCATTTCTCTAATGCCCAGAACCCGGCGTCGGGATTTTTGACTCAATGCCTTCACCGTTTTAATATCCGCCCGTTGTTTTTCATTATCCGCTTTCCAGCTCGAAAATGTCGTTGAACGCCAAAGTTTGTTAATGATTGACACATAGTTTTCTCGCGCATTCCCCAAACAGGCGGCAGCCGCCGTTTTTTCCACAATGGGGACATCCCGTAATTTTGACTGCCCAAGATTCTCCATGCGTACACGTAACACCGGCCCCATATTAAAAATATTCTGGCTTTCTGCAAAAGCACCTTGCAGACATTTTTTACGAAACTCTTTTGAGGTGAGATGTCCTGAAATATGCTCCAGTTTTTCAAAAGGATTCAATGCTTCTTTTTTCATGTCGGAAGTTATCTGGGCATTTTCCTTTAGTGATTGATACACCTTTCGCCAAAAACAGGCGTCCAGAAAGACCTCAGCAATCGCGCTGCTTTTCACCGTTTCAAAATAATCACGATCATTTAACCATTCCAGCACCGCAACGTCCGCAGCCAGCTCATCCTTACGTGCGGCAGGCACAGTAAACCCGGCAAACAACGGTGCATAAAATGAAAAAAACCAACGTAATGGCAATTCACCAATGCGCTTGCGTTTTTGTAATGCATCCTGATATTTACACCACAACAGGCGGGTACGATAAATCCAGTGTGTGGGACGACGAAACCGGCCACTGGCGCATTGGCCAAGCCTGCGCATCACCTCACCCCGGAACTGTGCTTCCGACAGCGTCTGTAACATAGGCATACCAATCACCAACGTATTAGACATCAAAAAAGGAAAACCCAAACGCGGCGTTGCATCAATGCGCAATTCATATTGATCCGTCAATACAACATCTTTGATCGTCGGACGTTGCGTGAGCTCGCGCACTCCGGCAATCAGAGAATACAAAGCAGGAGCCAGCTCTTTGGACATTTTCAGACCCTGCACACGTGGAAAACGTAACTGGAATATTTTCAAACTGAAAAAAAGACAAAATACGATAACCAACAACCAAAGTGCTACCGTTAACCCCTGCTCCGTCAACCAGTATTCTGTGGTTTTAATATCAGGCAATGCTGCAATCAACACACTGACACCTTCAAAAGCAAACCAGGGAAACAGAAACAAAAAGAAATAACCCGGCAGCATCAATATAAGTGCAGCACATAAATATCCGCGCGGATAACGCTCAGAAAAAGTATTTACCCGCATAGCCATGCGGGATATCCCTGGTTTTTTTACTCGAATGGAATCTTTGTTTGACATCATCAGCCCCCATGCCTGTTTACAATATACCATTATCGCGTATAGCACATCGAAATAAAAACGGTTACCCGAGTCTTGCGAGTGATCGCGTTTGCAGAATTTAGGCATCATTGTAACTGGACATAGCGCCCCCTAAACTTTGGGGAAACAACCTTTCATCAGCGTTAAAGAGCAAAGGCTGATTCTAAGGTAAACCAGAAGAAAAAACCGAGGTGCTGATCACCTTTCACAAAACATGCCCGTGGCGCTTAAAATTTAGTTTAAGGGGTATTGTTAGCCGGAATCCAGAGATGCCTCCCCCGGACAAGCATTTCAATACATTGGAAGATTATGTTGCTGTGGCGCTGACAAGTGACTTATTATAAACGCAGAGCTCGCAGAGACGCAAAGGATACAGAGAAAAACACTAAAAATTTTGCGGCCTTTACGTCTTTGCAACCTCTACGTTAAATACCCGGTAATTTTTAAAGGTCGTGTATTTTTTTAGCTCTTGGTTCACATTCGACATGGACAAATACAGGCCAAACAACAGTTAACACAATCGGGACGTTTTTTACAGGCATCCTTAGCATGACATACGATCAATGCGTGGTATTCATTGAACACCGCAACATCCGTTTGCAGATCTGTTTCAAACTGATGACGTAATGTCTCATAACCAGCATCAACCACAAGCAATTTTAAACGTGAAAAAATCCGCCGCGTGTAAGCATCAATGACAAACACGGGGCGTTCAAAAGCATACAATAAAATGGCATCTGCGGTTTCCGGACCAATGCCGTTAACCGCCAACAGTTGTTTGCGTAATGCATCCGTATCAATACATGACAAGCGGGGAAACTCACCCGCATCAATGTACCACTGACAGTAATTGCGCAACCGCTGCGCCTTGATATTAAAATACCCGGAGGGTTTCAGCCATTCGGCCAGTTCTGACAACGGGGCTTCAAGAATAGCCTGCGGTGTCAGACATGAGTGGGACTCAAGCCGGACGATAGCACGCTCAACATTGGTCCAGGCAGTATTTTGAGTGAGAATGGCACCCACCATCATTTCAAACGGTGTTTCTGCCGGCCACCAGTGTTGGTGGCCATAATGTTTCAACAGTTTGTTATAGACCTGGATAAAGGTCATCGCAAACACTTATCGGCGTCGGCCTTTTATCGCTTTGCCTGCACTACCCGCATATTTTTTACCCGTAGAACGTTTACCAGAAGAAGGTTTACCCGAAAACTGCTTGCGGGAAAAGCCACCGCGTGTTTTATCTCCGCGAGTCGTTTTTGCCACCAGCCCCACACTTTTCCGCAAAGCATTAACAGCATCATCGGGCAGTTCTTCCCAGCGGCCAGGACGTTGCCCCCGAGGCAGTGAAACCGCGCCATAACGCACACGCATCAACCGGCTGACCTGCACACCCTGGGATTCCCACAAACGGCGCACTTCCCGGTTGCGGCCTTCACGCAAAATGACGTGATACCACTGATTGGCACCATCACCACCAGCCTTAGCCACCACATCAAAATGTGCTGGGCCATCGTCCAGTTCGACGCCTTCCTTCAGACGTTTCAGCATGTCAGCCGTCACTTCACCTAACACACGCACTGCATATTCGCGCTCAACTTGATGCGAAGGGTGCATCATACGATTCGCCAAATCACCGTCAGTGGTAATCAATAACAGACCACTGGTATTGAGGTCGAGACGACCGATAGTGATCCAGCGACCACTGGCCAAACGTGGCAGGTGATTGAAGATGGTATCGCGCCCTTCCGGATCGGAACGGGTACATACTTCACCAATGGGTTTGTGATAAATCAGTACGCGGCTGCGACGTTCTTTCAACCGTGCCTGTTGCACAGGTTTGCCATCCACAGAAATGCGGTCGGTTTCAGAAACGCGATCACCCAGCGTGGCAACTTGGTTGTTCACCTTGATGCGACCGGATTTTATCCACTCTTCCAGTTCACGGCGTGAGCCATAACCTGCTCGCGCCAACACCTTTTGCAGCTTTTCGTTTGTCGGTGTTTCGCTCACGCCGGATCAGCAGTAGTCACTGCACTTTTTTCTGCGTTTTGTTTTGTATTATCCAGTTCGGTCATTTTTTCAGCGTCAGGAGTTTCATCTGTCATCATATCGGTATCGGAAACAACCAATGGAGCTTGTTCACCGGTTTCTGTTTCAGCGCTCTCTGTTTCATTAATGTTTGTTACTGTCATGTCTTCGGTATTGTTTTCGTTTTCACTCGTATTTTCGGTATCTGCATCAGCATCAGCATATTCGGAGCCTGGTTCAGTTAAATCCAGTTCAGCATTAATGGAATCAATGTCACGAATTTCTGCCAGCGTGGGCAGGTCACTCAACCCCTTCAGGTTGAAGTAATCCAGAAACTGTTTGGTTGATGCATACATGGCAGGTTTGCCCGGCACATCACGATGCCCCACGACTTTCACCCAATCACGTTCCATCAGGGTTTTTATGATGCTGGTGCTCACACTCACACCACGAACATCTTCAATTTCACCGCGCGTAATCGGCTGCCGGTAAGCGATCAATGCCAGGGTTTCCAACAAGGCACGCGAGTAACGCGCAGGCTTTTCTTCCCACAGACGCGCAATCCACTGGGCATTTTCCTGTTTGGCCTGATAACGGAAACCGCTACCCACCTCCACCAGCTCAACACCACGATTAGCACATTCTTCTGCCAGCGCAGCCAGTGCGTCACTCAGCTCTTCTCGCGACGGCTGGTTTTCATCCAGAAACAGGTTCAACAGACGATCCACCGACAACGGCTGACCCGCTGCGAGCAATGCGGCCTCGACAATATTTTTGACTTTCGCCGGGTCCAACACTACAGCACTCAGCGACACTGGGTCGGACATTTCATCTATTGATGCTGGCTCAGGTACTGGCTCGACATCTGTCGCATCCAGCATTTCCGTCGTTACAGTTTCAGAGTTTGATGACATAACATGCATCCAATAAGTACATCGTGCGATTATCAGCTACTCGCCCGGGGTTTAATGTGAATCGGTTCGTAAGGTTCAGTTTGAATCAGCTCAATCAGGGATTCCTTGATGAGTTCCAGAATCGCCAAAAAAGTCACCACCAGCCCCGGACGCCCTTCTTCCGGCGAAAACAGCGTGAAAAACTCGGTGAATTTTTCACTGTCCAGCTGGTCCAGCACATCCGACATGCGCTCGCGTACCGACAACGCCTCCATGCTCACTTGGTGATTGGTATTCAATTCTACACGCACCAGCACGTCTTTAAACGCGCTGAGCAGTTCGCGCATATCCACTTCAGGCTCGGGTTTGATCAGTTTGAGATCCGGTGTTTTTGCTGAAGCCTGAAATACCTCACGGTTCATACGGGGCAGTCCATCGATATCCTCAGCAGCCTGTTTGAAACGCTCGTATTCCTGCAACCGCCGCACCAGCTCGGCACGCGGGTCTTCTTCATTATCCTCCTCCACCGGGCGCGGCAACAACATGCGGGACTTGATTTCCGCAAGCATGGCCGCCATGACCAGATAATCCGCCGCCAACTCCAGATTCAGCGACTTCATCATTTCCACATATTCCATATACTGGCGGGTGATTTCGGCAATGGGAATATTCAACACATCCAGATTCTGGCGACGAATCAGATACAACAACAGATCCAGCGGCCCCTCAAAAGCCTCCAGAATCACCTCCAGCGCCTCCGGCGGGATGTACAGGTCTTTAGGCAGGGCTGTCATTGCCTCGCCCTGCACCACCGCAAACGGCATCTCAGCCTGGGCGGCTTGCTTCCCTGGCTGATCCTGGCTAGGTGGTGATTGTTCGTGGATATCAGTCATGAAATTACTTCAGATTTATGGGACATCAGTTTCTGGAGGGTAGTGTCCAAGGTCTAATGTCTGGTGTCCAGGGAAATCGTCGGTCCATCTGTCTGTTTCCCTACTACGAGCCCGTGAATTTCTCATGACCCACCCGGAAAGTCGCTAAAAGCCTGGATTCCGCTCATCCTGGCAATTTGTATACAGGCTGTGGTAACTCCCCCCGTCAGGGTAATGCCACTACCCTTGCTGATACCGCCAGAATATCTTTGATGATTTTTTAATACTGACAACGCAGAAAGCAATAACCCAGCGAAATCCATTACAGAGATCGACAAGACATTGATAGAATAGATATTTTTGGAACATCGCGTGAAGAATTCGGGACTTTTAAGATAACATCTACACTTGACGCTGCTTCACCGAACTACAGGGGCTAATTAGCAATGGTCAAATACGAATACAATTTCGTCAAAAATATTCCAATTAAAGAATTATTTTTATTAATGGTAGAAAATGGAGATGATAATTCAGGCTGGGTATTTCAGTATGAAAAAAGCACATATTCCATGCAATGGCATCCAACTTTTATGAGAAATATATGGGTCAGATATCCAAAAGTATTTGCTGTACTGCATAACACCTCTGAAACAAAAACATTGTGTACAATTGAAACCATTGATCTTATAGGTAAAGCCCCCGCTAAAAACTTCAAGAAGATTCATGATAAAGCTTTTGATCAACTGTTTAAAAATATAAAAGCAATGAAATAAATCATAAAATGGGTGAGAATTTCCCTGTGCCAAAACTTGCTGCGACACTACCCGTGGTTAATACCGTCACTATTTCCCAAGCAACTGGGTAAAAGCTAAAAATATGATAACGACAGCATCTAAACCAATCCCTGTTTTCATACAGCTAAAGGGAACCACTTCACTTGGCAATATTTTCCGTCTCCGGAATACCACCTGATAGTGCAATGCGTATGCTTTCATGAGTTGTATTTTATCCAAACATCCATTTTTCAACATACCTATGTATTTAACTAAGCCAGACCATAAGTTGAACGGAGAAATACGCGTTACAGCCGTCAAATGCTGATAAAAGCGAACCGGCTGAGCCAAGTGCAGAGACATGTTTTTCAAAGAGGTCTACATTAGCTTAAGAGTCAATCCAGCGTGGGTTTTCGTTCAAATTTACTACTATTTCCATAACTCAAAATTTATTACTACAACAATAGTAAGCAATATGAATAATGAAAAACTGGGTATAAAAAAAATGTAACTACTCAGCTTACTTTTCGTAGGAGCTAGGTTTTTTCTTCGGAAAGGATCAACGCAGCACCGTCAAATGCATCGCACAATGCTTTGAAGACATTATGCCCCTGC
>JAKIUF010000009.1 GCA_021647705.1 Gammaproteobacteria bacterium
AACATCGTGAACAATTCTCAAAAGACTTTCCATTACTGAGTTGTTATGACCTGCAAGTATTGCTGGCGAACACATTGCCAAATGCTCACTACGATGAACAGACCATTTTATTGCAAATGGAACACCGACACCGGAAAAGACGAGCGGCGACAGAATCTGCTTTACGAAAACAAAATCGACAGCGAAGAAAAATAGCACGCGCCACCTAAATGATTGAAATTTAATAAAATGAATGTGACAAAGTAGAATTAATGAGCGTAATCTTGCTTATTTACACGTATTGGAAGGTGACATGATGAGCAAATCTGTCAATGTTGATTATCGTGCTTTACGTGATAGTTATAATGGGTTGTACATGGCAAATTGTGGCTATGATAAAGCGCGCGCCAATCAATCGCTCAGTAATGGCGATAGCGACCTTGTTGCATTCGGTGTTCCATTTTTGGCTAACCCAGATCTGGTTTATCGCTATCAACAAAATTTGGCTTTAAATGATGCAGATTCTGATACCTTTTATGGTGGTACAGAACACGGCTATACTGATTATCCATTTTTTGGACAAAAGATGACATAAAACCTCTATGGGCAATAAAGGCGAAGCATTAAGACAAAGAATTATCGCAGCTGCGGATGAATTGTTTTATCAGCAAGGATATGAAAATACCTCGTTCAGTGATATTGCGGATGTGGTCAATATATCACGCGGAAATTTTTATTATCATTTTAAAAGCAAAGATGAAATATTAAATGCTGTGATTGATGCTCGTATTGCTGGTATTGAGGCAATGTTAGATGAGTGGGATGAGAAATTCGCTGACCCCTTGCAGCGCCTCTATTGTTACATTGATATGCTGTTGCGGGCCCAGGAGGAAATCCGTTTGCATGGTTGTCCCATCGGTAGTTTATGCACGGAATTGGCTAAAACCAGCCATGCGATGTTAAGTGATGCAAATAAAATGTTTACAGTGTTTCGTGATTGGTTAATGGTGCAGTTCAAGCTTCTTGGGGTTGAAAGCAATGTAAAAAAAATGGCCATGCATTTTATTGCCAGAGTGCAAGGTATTGTTACGGTAACAAATGCTTTTGAAGATAAAGAGTTTTTACAACAGGAAGTAAAGCAATTAAAAAAATGGCTTGATGATGAGGTTGTTTTTCCGAAATCATCAAATCAGTAGTCATGAGTGCTCTATTGTTCATGAAGTGATTAAGGCTTTATTGCGCGGCCTTGATTTTATCATGAATGCTGATAGATCAGCTAAACCCGGCAATATCACATTGAAAGTGAAAGAGTGCCAATGCGTCGTTAAAGTGATGTCGTCGGGTTTATCAAAACGTATTTATAACTTATGGCATTGGCAAATACGCCCGATAATGATCTATCGCTATCTGCTTCGTCGTGGAGTACTTTTTTGAGACTCCAAAAGAGTACCTGATTTCGCAGAAAAAATATCTAATACGGGAAAAGTGCCAGGTTGATTAATGATTTTGATATCATCAATCATCCAGCCACGAAAGCCATTATACAATTCGTCTACCGTATCAAAACTAAACCGTATCATGGCCTCGCTGCTACCGGCGACATCCAAAAGTTGAATCAGTTCTTGTTGTGACCAGATGGGTGCAGAATTGTAGCCTGTATTTGAAAATGGAATCGGGTCTCTGTTTTGTAAGGATGCCGGATCACTTAAAGGATTAAGTCTTGCAATCGGAGCCCATGTTGTACCTCCATTGTTGGACGTTTCAATTGTCATGAGATCAAATCCACCTGAGTTGGGATTGACGGATTCGATTTCCCAGAACGTTCTGAACGTTAACGATAGGTCTCCTGTTGCGCCACTTAAATCAATTACAGGTGATGTTAACCAACCGCTATTATTCATTTCAGATGAGGTTCCACCGCTGTCGGCGCTATCGGCTACCACATCATGGGTATCAATAAAATTGCCTTGTACGCTACCCGCAGAATCGACAACTTTACTGCCATACCAATAGGCTTGAATACCTTCTACCGGGTCAGGAACAGCACCAGCTGAAGTGTCGTTCGGTGCAAGGCGTACGAAGCCATCGCTATAGGCTTCATTGATAATATTCTCGCCCGCAGTATGAATATGCCACATATTATCAATGTTATCGCCAATGACTTTAGTGGTAGTCCACTGATCTACTGTCGGTGAGTCTGGCTCAAAGGTTTCATGAAACAGCGCATTTCCAGTGTTGCTACCTGTTGTCAGTTGAAGATTAATGCCTGTATTGGTGGTGCCATTAACGACTGAATAGTTTATTGATCTGGATTGATATCCGTCAGCTGAGGCGATGATAGTGGATGTCTGTAGTGCATCGGCAAGAGAAGCATTTACATTTATCAGTAGATTATAGCGACCGTTTGCATCGGTAACGGCAGTAGAAAAAATACCATTTGTTGCCGCTCCTCCTGAAATCGAAACACTGGCACCTTGAATGATTTCCGAGGAGGAGTGAACGGTTCCGGAAACAGATGCTATAACCGCTGCTGCTGATACATCAGTAAATGTAACGCCTTCATCATCTGAAGACAGTGGCGCTAGTATTGTAATGATTTTAGCGCCATTTTCAGAGGTTACGGAAACGGTAATTGAAACCGTAGTTCCATCGCTTCCGACTAATTCCAGTACATGTTCGCCGATGTCTAGACCTCCAATTACCGAAAATATACCATCTATGTCTGTAGCCGGACTAGTGTTTCCGGACACTGTAATGGTCGCACCTTCCAAAGGATTATTGTCGGCTGTTAATATTTGGATTTGTTCTACAACGGCGGGTGTAACGGTGAATGTAGTGCCTGGATCGCTTGGGTTTTTTCCATCGCTTCCGCCTCCGGAACAGGCCGAAAGAGTTATGATCAATGCGGCTAGCGCTAAATCACGTATAATTTTTGGATTCATTTCGGAATGCCTTTTTCATAAACTTGGTTGGCCTGGGAGCTATCTATTGCCTGCCAATGAAGCTCGCGATATCTAATAACAGTGTGGACACGAGAAAAACTGTTGGTTTCGTGAAAGAGTCTATCAGTTTCTTCAGGGGAGGGGGAGTGTGACAAATGACCAAAAATATGAACTGCCGTTTTTTATGAGCGGAGCGGATAAAAGGTATGCGTTACATCACGATTAATGTGATGACTGACGAAGTCAGTGTTTAGATTAGTGATAAAGAGGGAGTGCAGTAAAAAACGAATGACACAAATCGATTGTGAATTTTTTTGGCCGATGCCGACAGCCGACACTTAACGTGATCTGAACCAGCGTTTGTTTAATGCAGCGAAAACGCGGTTGGGATACCAGACTTTGCCCAGACTACCGTTGTAACGGGCCAAGGCACGTTGATAATCACCTTTTTCCCGTTTGAGATAGTGTTTGAGAATGGTGCAGCCAAAACGCAGATTAGTACGGATGTCGAACAGGTTATCACCCGCTTGAGGAATTTCTTTCAGCCAGAAGGGCATGACTTGCATTAGTCCTTGGGCACCGGCGTGGGAAATGGCCCAGGGGTCGAAATTACTTTCCACATGAATGACTGCGAGCACCATCTCCGGGGGCAGGTCGGCTTTGGTGGCTTCATAGTGGATGTTTTTTAACAAATCCAGGCGTTTGGCATCGTCAGGCACGCGCGATTTGAGGCGGGTGGACATGTCCATGAGCCAGACTTCGGCCTCAAAGCGATCTGTGAAGCTATCGGATTCGCCGATGGCTTTTTCCAGTACAGTGCGCAGTGTTTCGTCAGGACGTTCCTGGGTTGCCGCTTGTGCCATGCCGGTTGTCAGGAGCAATGGTATGCAGCAAGCCAGTGACCGGGAATAATGTGAAAAAGTCATGTTATTTATGTCGTCTGAGTGTTTTTTTCCTGAAGGAAGCGGGTGACCGTTTCCAGCGGAATATCCTGCTTGTCAGTATCACTACGACCCTTGTATTCCAGTGTGCCTGCGTCTAGCCCACGTTCACCAATAACGATGCGGTGAGGGATGCCAATCAGTTCCATGTCCGCAAACATCACGCCGGGTCGTTCTTTGCGGTCATCTAATAATACATCAAAACCGGCTGCGATCAGCTCATTATACAAAGTATCAACGGCATCACGCAGGCGCTGCGATTTGTGCATATTCATTGGCACGATGGCAACGTGGAACGGGGCAATGGCATCAGGCCAGATAATGCCGCGATCATCGTGATTCTGCTCAATGGCCGAAGCCACTACCCGTGATACACCAATGCCGTAGCAGCCCATGGTCATCACTGTAGCCTTACCGTTTTCATCCAGTACCGTGGCATTCATCGCTTCGGCATATTTTTGCCCTAACTGGAAAATGTGGCCTACTTCAATGCCGCGTTTGATTTCCAGCGTACCTTGGCCATCGGGGCTGGCATCGCCTTCTACTACGTTGCGCAAGTCGGCGATTTGCGGCTCGGGAAGGTCTCGGCCCCAGTTGACGCCTGTCAAATGTTTACCGTTTTCATTGGCACCGCAGATAAAATTGGCTAGCTGTGCTGCGGAGCGATCTGCAATCACCGGGATAGCGATACCACGCGGACCAATGGAGCCTGCAGAGCAGCCACAACAGGTGTTAACGAGTTCGTCTCCCACAAGCGTCAGAGGTACGGCTACCTGTGGTAGTTTTTCTGCCTTGAGGTTGTTCAGCTCGTGATCACCACGCAGTACCAGCGCCACTGCATCGGTTTCACTGCCTTGAACCAGCAGGGTCTTCACGGTTTGTGTTGCATCTACTTTAAGGAAATTGCTGACTTCTTCGATGCTGTGCTGCCCAGGGGTATCTACCGTGGTCATTTGTGCAGCGGGTGTGGGACGCTCACCAGCAGGTACCACGGCTTCGGCCAGCTCCACATTGGCCGCATAATCGCTGGCACTGGAAAAAGCGATGGCGTCTTCACCGGACTCAGCCAGCACATGAAATTCGTGCGAAGCGCTGCCGCCGATGGAGCCGGTATCCGCCAGCACCGGGCGAAAGTCCAGCCCCAGGCGGGTGAAAATGCGTGTGTAGGCGGCGAACATCTGCTCGTAAGTTTCCTGCAATGATGTCTGGCTGGCGTGGAAGGAGTAGGCATCCTTCATTAAAAATTCCCGTGCGCGTATCACCCCGAAACGCGGCCGGGTTTCGTCGCGGAACTTGGTTTGAATCTGGTAAAAAGTCGCGGGCAATTGTTTATAAGAACGCAGCTCGCGGCGACACAGGTCGGTGATGACTTCCTCATGGGTGGGGCCAAAACAAAATTCACGATTGTGACGGTCGCGCAGCCGCAGCAGTTCACCACCGAATTGTTCCCAGCGGCCTGACTCCTGCCACAGCTCTGAAGGCTGAATTGCAGGCATCAGCAGCTCCTGCGCACCTGCGCGATCCATTTCCTCACGCACAATGGCTTCTACCTTGCGTAGCACTCGCAGACCCAGTGGCAGCCAGGTGTACAGGCCAGCAGCCAGCTTGCGGATCATACCTGCGCGTAACATCAGTTGGTGACTGATGACTTCGGCGTCGGAAGGGGTCTCTTTTTGGGTGGCAAGTAAAAATTGTGAAGTGCGCATGGTGTGTCTCTATATTTCCCGGATCGTCAATGTGAGGGCGGATTGTAAACGTCGGGCCACTAAAAGGGGAGGGTGAAGTTGTTACATGCCCATTCCAATGTCATTAAATTTAAATTAAGCACTCTTGGTCAAGCTGTGGGTCAATCCAGAATAAAGGAAGTCTGGAAACTTGTCGCTTTGCCAAATCCGGTGCTTGTAAACGCAGAGGTCACAGGGACGCAAAGGCACAGAGAAAAACACTAGGGGGGTGTTAACAACACGGGATTAGATCGGGCGATACGCGATTGGGTGAGCAAAATAGCAGGCTCAAAATGGCTTTTTCGCGTTGCTTGTCCAGGCAAGACAGGTTTCCGGAATTATTGAGTGTCCTTATTCGATCTTATTCGATAGACCTCTCTCATAGACCAATGTATCTGGATGAAAAGCGTACCAAGCAAACCAGTAACTTGTGGTGCTGGGCAGCAGTGTGTCAGCGGCATAAATGCGCCCACTGCGATTGGCGGCATCAAATACCACGCGGATGCTTTTACCACCTACCTGATCCAGCAATTCGCTGTGTTGCCCGGATTGCACGGAATCAGACAGGTGCGAAAATGGATAAGCTTTGGCGACACCATTGATTGTCACGCCGATCACCCATTCCTTGGGGTGGAAGCGGCGATCAACGGCGCTTACATCGAACATGATTTGCTCGGTGTCGGCATAACCGGCATAGGGTGAGCGGCTGTAATCCCGTTGATAGCCGGTATTTTGGGATAGCACTCGGGTCTGCGGGTAACGTGCCCGCCAGTCTGACCAGCTGGTGTGTTCCAGGGGGATTTGTTGCAGGCGCTGGCCTTTCAATGGTCCGCTGATGGCCTGTTTGCGAATCTGTGACCAGAGCGATTCGGTTTGCCGGTCGTAGAGCAGCACGTCGCTGTTATAGAGCAGGCCGGAAACACCAAAATCAAAATCTTTTCCGGCCCTGTTGGCCAGAAACGCCATGCCTGTACCGCACAGCGGACAGTAGCTGACCAGTACCGCAACGTCACTGAAATGATCATTGACGATTTCATGGTAATTGAGAATGCGCACCGGGTAGGCTTTTTGCTCGCCTTGCATGTTAATACCCAAAACGCGATCCGCATCCTCCAGAAAACGGGCTTGTTTTGTGCTGATAAAGTTGGGTTGGCTGATGGCGGGAATACCGTCCCGTGCGGGACCGCCGTGTTTTATCTGTTCGATGGGTATCAGCGCATTGGAGAGGTTGAAGCCATTATTTGGCTCTGCTTGCAGCAGTTGTGGCCCTTGCCAAAGCCATAAAATGCTCAGTAATAATGGATAAATAATCCAGCGGGCATGGTTGTTCATGATCAGCCTCTGTTGCAGTGGTTACCACATTTGTATACGAGCCCGGATTCCAATCCTTGTCTGTGTGACTCTTTGCGAGTGTTTCGGTTCCCGTATCAACGGTGATGTGCGGGACAATAAACCAGACTGTGTACAAGCTGATTATATTGTTGAAAGCTAGTCGTGTTTCTAGCTTATTATTTCTTGTTTTTTATATAATTTATTGAAATTGTTAATATAATTTAATTTGTTGTGTATAATTATCTAGTCATTAATCTAGTGGTTTGTCAGAGAGCTATTTATAATGCCGTTGTCGGTCAGGGAATATTTAGGGCGCGAGCCTGCAACATCAAAAGAGATACAGGCTGTAACAGGCCTGAGTCAGACTGTGGTCGCACGACGACTCAGAGACATGGGGGATAGTGTCATCAGGTTGCCGAGTGGGCGCTCCCCCCGATATGCGTTAACGCGCAATGCTTTTGGTGCGGATGACAGGTTGCCCCTGGTGATGGTTGATTCTCATGGGAATACTGTTTTGGCCGCACATATTCGTCCATTAGCCCACGGTGGTTTTTTCGTAGAGCCCGGGACGGGTATGCCTTCTGTACTGTTAGGTGAGAGCGGTAATGGTCTTTACGATGATTTGCCGTACTTTTTGAGTGATCTGTGTCCCCGGGGGTTTTTGGGGCAACAGATTGCGAAAGAAATGGCTTCGCTGTCTGATGATTTTCCACCGGACTCAAGGTGGTGGAATGCAAACCACATCGGGCGTTATTTGATATCCAACGGTGATGACCCGCCGGGAAACTTCAAGCTTGGCCAGCAGGCATTTTTACGCAGGCATAAACCGGTTATTTCTACTGTGGAAGACTATCCGGCGCTTGCCGACAACGTTATGAACGGCGTTATTCCGGGCTCATCTGCGGGTGGTGAGCAACCAAAATTCACCGCTTTTTGTGGTGATTGCTCCGCTCATGTCATTGTTAAGTTTTCCCCCAGGGGAGATGATGCTGTTGCCCGGCGATGGCGTGATATTTTGATCACCGAGTATCATGCGACAGAAGCACTTCGTGCCGATAAATTCCCTGCCGCAGTAACCCGGCTTATTGAAATGGAAGGCCGACTGTTTTTGGAATCACAGCGATTTGATCGAAGCGGCGAATATGGGCGCATGTCCATGCTTTCACTTCAAGCCGTTGATGCAGAATTTACCGGGCTGGGCAGTGGCTGGCCGCGAGTTATGAATGCGCTTTACAGTAAAAACCTAGTGAGCTGGCAGCATGTTTTTGATGCGATGTTTTTATGGGCTTTTGGCCGTCTTATTAATAATACGGATATGCACCTGGGCAACTTGAGCCTGGGGATAGAAGGAGACGTGTTCAGGTTATTGCCAGTATATGACATGTGTTCTATGGGCTTTGCACCGAAGAGCGGGGGAGAAATGATGCCTTATGGTTTTGTGCCACCTGATATCAGTGATTTCAATTTTGACGAGACGGGTGTCCTGGGTGCAAAAGAAAGGGCGCATGATTTTTGGGAGCGTGTTGCGCGCGACGAACGGATTTCAGATGAGCTTAAGAAATTTTTGGCGAGAGGGAATCCCGTTGATTTAATGCAATAATTGCACAGAGGTGCTGCAAGTATTACTCTGGATGAATGCCAAGAGTTTTTGGGGATGAGGTAACCCCGTCGTCGGAGCTAAAGTTTCAAATTGCCATTGTGCTGGAAATGGCACTTGGCACCAGTACTGAAATGTGGGCGAGGGTGCAGGCTGAGTATGATTTATGGGCGGTGTGGTTGAGGGCAGCTTAAATGTACTATTTTCATGGGCGCATGAAACGTGCCCATCCTACGAGCTTGTTTTGTTAGAAAACTTTCCCTGTTGGCACAATGTTCTGGTTCCCACACGGGAGCGTGGGGACGAGAAAACCATATATGCAACTCGTTACGCAATGCTTTGTCTGATGCCTTCTTTAACTGTATTCATGATCAGGTGGGTTTCTTGTTCAAATGTATTGCAATACTGATCTATTCCTTCCTTCATGATTCTATGCACTTCATCAGTGCCATCTTCCCTGAATTGATCTGCGGCATCGAAGTTATTGGCAAGTTTTTTCAGCTGATCAGACAGGTGAGAATTCATTTCCTCAATATCATTTGCCGTACTTATACTAAAATAATGCTTGTTCTGACGTGACAAACCATCCAACTGGTTTTTTAAATCTACTAGGCGACCAACATTTTTTTTGTAAGTATCGATACATATATCAAGGGTTATTCCGGTATCTTCATCCAACTTCGCACTTAAACTGATATATTCGCTGATAACAGGCTGCATCGCATCAGCTGCCTTCTTTAGATCTTTAAAGCTAATATTTTTCTTTTTATTATAAAGGTCAATTTTTCCTCGCAAGAAATAGCCAATGATGCCGCCGCTAACTAACGCGATCACAGCTTTTTTCAGCCACATACTTTCGGGTCCGCTGTCATCCATTTATTGTTACTCCTTAATTTATTTGTTGTTTTAGCCAAGCCCACATATGCTGTCATTATATCCCGCTATTCGGTGGGCAAAACAGCTCGGCAGGTTGGGATGAACTTGTGAACACCAACAATTCAGGGTTCAGTCAACCTCTGTTGTTGGGCTTCGTTTTAGCTCTCAGGATGCTCGTCAGCCATTTGAATCCTTTCTCTCCATTGTTGTGCTCTGGCGATAATTGCTTGTCGATCCAGTGTCGTTAACACACGGTCTTTCAGCAAATGTTGCCCTGCCACCCACACATCGCTGACATGCTCGCGCCCGGCGGCATAAACTAGTTGTGATATGGGATGATAAACCGGTTGTGTTTCCAGTGCGCTGAGGTTAACGGCTGTGATGTCGGCAGCCTTGCCCGTTTCCAGTGAGCCAATGTGTGTTTCCAATCCCAGTGCCCTGGCACCGCCGAGAGTGCCCATGTGCAGGGCTTGCATGGCGCTGAGTGCGCTGGCGTCGCGGGCTACCGCTTTTCCCAGCAAGGCGGCACTGCGCATCTCGCCGAACATGTCCAGGTCATTATTGCTGGCAGCACCATCGGTGCCGAGGGCGACGTTGATGCCAGCATTGAGCAGTTGTTGTACGGGGCAGAAGCCGCTGGCAAGTTTCATATTGGATTCAGGACAATGTACAACGTGGGCTCCACGGGTGGCGAGGTGGTCGATTTCTTCATCGGCGAGCTGGGTCATGTGTACGGCCATGAGTCGAGGGGATACCAGACCCAGTGCTTCCAGGCGTTCCAGTGGACGCTGGCCGGTGTTGCGTTGTGCTTCCGTCACTTCGTGTGCGGTTTCATGCAAGTGGATGTGTACGGGGATGTCCATTTCTTCGGCGTAAGTGATGACACGTTTCAATGGTTCATCGGATACGGTGTACGGTGCGTGTGGTGCGAAGGCGGTGGTGATGAGCGGGTTGTGGCGAAAGTGATCGTGGACTTCGATGCCTTTGCTCAGGTATTCGTCGGCATTGGCGGCCCATACGGTGGGGAAGTCAATAATGATGAGTCCCACTACAGCGCGCATGCCTGCGTTGTCGGCGACGCGCGCGGTTTCGTCGGGAAAAAAATACATGTCGTTGAAACAGGTGGTGCCGCCGCGCAGCATTTCGGCGATGGCCAGCCGTGTGCCGTCAGCGACAAATTCGGGGCTGATCCATTTTTCTTCCGCAGGCCAGATGTGATTTTGCAACCATTCCATCAATGGCAGGTCGTCGGCCAGGCCACGAAACAACGACATGGCAGCATGGGTGTGGGCGTTGACCAGACCGGGGATGAGTGCGTGTTCATCCAGTTGATGTTCTGTTTCGGCGGTGTATTTTTGTCTGGCTTCGTTGCCGGGCAGCAGCTCCAGAATGCGGCCTTCGTGCACAGCGATGGTATGGTGTTCCAGCACCTGATCGGCGGGTTGTACGGGAATGATCCAGCGGGCGTGAATCAGGGTATCAATTGGCTGAGGGGTATTTTTCATGGGCAGACGATAGCGGTTGCCCTGACGGGCTGCAAGTCTGGCCATATTGACGGGTTATTGAAGCTGGCCCGGGGAACGCCCGGGCCAGCAATTATGGCAACATCTATTAATCGTTATGTTTTATTTTGATTTTTACCTTGCTGAAAGAAACGTGGTAGAAAAATGACAGCAGTGGTGGCACATTGGCAGTCATTTCCGGCCCGCCAGCACCAGTGTCACCATGCAGGTAAATATTGGTGGTGACCGGGTCACCTTCGATCACCATCAGCGAGCCCAGGCTCGGCCCCATGCGTACTTTGGGAGGGTGGCGGGGCAAATATCGTTTGCTTGCAAGTCCAGTGGCCGTATTCGTCTTTCCATTTGGCTTTGATGGTGCCGGTGTTGGCGATGGGATCAATTTCCAGTTTGGCGTGACCCCTGATGGGGGTGATTTCACTGCCCGACCAGTCAAAAGAATCGACAGGCTCTGCGGGAACGCCGTTGACGCTGTTGGTCACGGGCCCCATGACCCGGTGAACGAGTCGCGCATCATTGGCACGTACAGAAATGTGTATCCCTTTTTTTGCCAGGTGATGCTCATCAGGGCTGGCCACGGTTGTGACAGTGAAAAATGTCGCCGTACTGCCTGGGTGTGTTTGCTGTTTCAGCATACTCTCTTCTTGTTGATAATTATTCTTTTCGGCACGGGATGAGTTGCCAGCATGTAGACGACCGTGGACAGGAGATGTTACAGCTAGAATATGAGGGTAGGGACGTTGCCATACAAAGCGGGGTGTACTGATTATCGGTATTACTACTGCTCGCGCACTTTATTTTTTATTCTCATTCTTCATCTAGCAGCACCGAACCATCGGCATCCCAATCGACTTGGAACAGGGTGGGATGTGCGTTCTTGAGTTGTTCCAGGGCCAGCTTGCGCTTGTCCAACTCCTGTTGTTGCGCCCGTACCTGGTCAGCCAGATGGCGGTTTTCGGTGAGGGTGTCACGATGTATCAGAGCCTGTATCAGGGTGGTGGTGAGGTCGTAATCTTCCCAGGGTTTGCTGATAAAGCGGTAGATCTCGGCCTGATTAATGGCGCTGGTCAGGGCTTTGAGGTCGGTGTGGCCGCTGAGGATCAGGCGCATGGCCTCGGGTTGTAGTGCTTTGGCCTCGCACAAGAACTGCACGCCATCCATGTCCGGCATGCGGTAGTCGGAGAGGAACAGGTCGAAGGTGGTTGCCCTGGCACGTTTGAGGGCGTCACAGGGGATGTGACAGGTCTCGATTTCCCAGTCAAACTGGCGATCCAGCGCACGCCTGAGGGCGTGCAGGATATTTTTTTCGTCGTCCACGATCATGATGCGGTACATGCGGGTTTTCCTTGTGTTTTTACATAGTGTTTTTGTGTATACGGTGGGTCGAATTCAGTCGCAGGGTTCATGCCGTGCCAGTGACGTAGATTTCAAATTCGCTGTGAGAGGATTCTTCCAATTGGGCAATGCGGTTAATGAGGCCTTCGCTGAGGCGATGTCCCCTGGTGAGCAACAGTACGTTGTCCTGCATTATCAAATCTTCCGCCAGTATCATGCCTTCGCGTAGGCCGTTGGATTTGACGCATTGTGTGGGGTGCTGTACTTCACTTTCCATGTGTCCCAAGTGTGTGCAGAAGGCATTCACAATGCGAGTGTCATAATACTTGCCCCGCTGCTTGAGCAGAAAGTCCCGCGCCTCACTTGCATTAAGGCGTTTTTGGGTCAGCACCCCCCACTGTATTTCGTAAAAATCGCCTACTACTTTGAGAATGCGTGAGCCTAACGGGATGTCTGCGTCGTGCAGTTGGTCAGGGAAACCGGTGCCGTTGATGTGTTCGTGCTGATGACGAATGAGTTTTGTGGCTTCCTGCAAAGGTTCCAGGGCCATGAGCAGACCCTCCGCTAGCAGTGGGTGCCGGTTGTAGGTTTCCCGTTCGGCATCGTTCATGGTGCTGACGGGTTTGGCGAGCAGTTTATCTTTCAGACACAGCTTGCCTAGGTTGCGTAGCAGGGCGGCGTAGTGGAGCTGTTGCCGGCCGGTTTTGTTCATGTCCAGAGCTTCTGCCAGGCGTTTGGTGTGTTCTGTGATGAGGCGCGGCCGCTTGCTGTCTGTATGTTCGCGCATGACAATCAGGCTGGAAAACACTTCTACTGTACTGCGATAACTTTGATCCAGACTGTCGTTTGCCAGTTCCAGGAAGCTGACGGTTTGTTGCAATTCGCCAGTGCGGGCGGTCACTTTGTCTTCCAGGCTGGCGTTGAAATTTCGCAGTTCGCGGTTTTGTTTTTGCGTCAGTTGCACGAGGCGCAGGCGTTCCCGTTCCAGGTTTTTTTGCTCCAGCCCGCGCTGTACCGTGAGCAGGATGTCGTTATCTTCCCAGGGTTTGCTGATGTAACGGTAGATGCACCCCTTGTTGACGGCATCAATGGTGGAATTGATATCGGAGTAGCCAGTTAGCAAGACGCGCACCGTGTCTGGCCACTGCCGGTAAACCTGTTCCAGAAAAGCAGCGCCATCCATTTCCGGCATGCGCATGTCGGAAATCACCAGATCGATGCGGTGTTCTTCCATACAGGCCAGCCCCGCCGCACCACTCTCGGCGGTGTGGATCTTGTAACCTTGTGGACGAAACAGGCGTTTCAGAGCTTTGAGGATATTGGCCTCATCGTCCACGAACAGCAGGCTGGCAGGCGGCGGCTGTTCGGCATTTGTGTTTTCGTTGTCGGGTTGTGTTTGAGTCATAAATATAGTGTCGGGTTTTGAATGGTCAGGAAAATATCATCCTTGTCTTCAGGCGCTCGCCTCTGTATTTTTCGCTTGCGCTTCGGGCTGTTTCACTGGCAGGTGAACGGTAAACGTGGTGCCTTTGCCCACTTCGCTGTCCACCTCAATTTCTCCACCGTGTTTGTGCACAATGCCGTAGGACAGGGACAGACCCAGGCCGGTACCCATGCCCACTGCCTTGGTGGTGAAAAAGGGATCAAAGATTTTTTTCATGTTATCGGGCTCGATACCCTTGCCGGTGTCAGTAATGCTGACCCATACCGCGTCATCGTCCTGGCCACTGCGAATGGTAATCAGCCCGTGCTCCTCAATGGCGTGGGCAGCGTTAACCAGCAGATTCATGAATACCTGGTTAATCTGGGATGCCAGACATTCCACCTCGGGCAGTTCTCCATATTCCTTGACGACTTCGGCCTTGTACTTGATTTCGTTGTTGACGATGTTGAGCGTGCTGTCCAGACCATGATGCAGATTAGTCCACTGCCATTCGGCCTCGTCTACGTGGGAAAAATCCTTGAGGTCTTGCACAATGTTCTTGACCCGGGAGATGCCCTCGCGGGACTCACTCACCAAATCACGCAAGTCTTCTTTGAGATACTCCAGATCCAGTTCCTGCTTGAGCGTCTGCACCTTTTTTAGTGCCTCCTGGTCTGCGTCTACCAGAGTCTCCAGTTGCTCGTAGCCTTCCAGTATCTGACACAGGTTGTCGATGTACTTTTGCAGAGTGCCAAGGTTGGAATAGACATAACCCACCGGATTGTTGATCTCGTGTGCTACTCCTGCTGCCAGCTGGCCAATAGAGGCGAGTTTTTCGGATTGCAACAATTGTGCGTGGGAGGCTTTCAGTTCATCGTGTGTTCGTTCCAGTTCGTCGTGGGCGCGTAGACGCTCTTGCTCTGCATGATGCAAACGGATGGCGGTTTGCGTTGCATGTCCCAGATTCTCGGCGTTGAGTTCACCCTTGGAAAGATAGTCTGCTGCACCCGCGCGCAATAATTCCACAATGAGTCGTTCATCGCGTTGACCGGTGAGCATCACCACCGGGGTAGTGATGTCCGCTGCGCGGATATCACGCAACAACGACAAGCCATCACCGTCGGGCAACAGATAATCGAACAGAGCACAATCAAAGTGTCCCTCACGCAATGCGGCAAGTGCCTCGTTGCATGTGGCCGCTTCTTCGATTCGGGCTTCCATCCCGGATTTACCCAGCGCCCGGCGCACCGACATGCGGTCTACCTCGTCATCATCCACGATTAAAATTTTCAGTTCATCAGTCATATCAATTCAGAGAAAAAATAAAAGTAAAAACAGCTAACCCTTTTATTTTTTCTTGCCTCTTTTTCCTGCCTTTACGGTAATTCGATCAACGACCAGAATACGTCCAGGGCCTTGACCGCTTCCATGAATTTGCCCGGCTCCACCGGTTTGAGGATGTAACCGGCCACGTTCATGTTGTAGGCGGCCACTCGATCCTTTTCTTCGTCGGACGTGGTGAGCACAAACACACTGATAGCCCGCAGTTCGGGGTCGGCACGCAGTTTCGTGAGAAACTCGATGCCGTTCATCTTCGGCATGTTGATGTCCAGCAGGACGATCTTTGGCGTTGGGTTGAGTTTCTCCTGCCCGTCAGTGCCACGCAATTTGGCCAGTGCTTCCAGACCGTTGCCGGCTATATGCACAGGGTTGGTGATGTGGTTTTTTTTGAAGGCGCGCTGAATGTTCATGACATCCACTTCGTCGTCTTCCACCAGCAGTATGGAAATTTTATTATCCTGCATGATTATGGGTTCCTTTAATTTCACGGCTTTAATTTCACGGTGAGTATTCGCGGCGAGGTGCTGTTAACTGTTAGTCGTTTTCGGCACGGTAAAGCGAAAAGTTGAGCCCTCGCCTTCGGCCGATTCAAGCATGATTTTGCCACCCTGGATCTCGACAATTTTTTTGACGATGGACAGTCCCACGCCGGTACTTTCCACTTCGTCGCGGGCGTTGAGGGTCTGGAAAATACCAAACACTTTTTCATGGTATTCGGGGGCGATGCCGGGGCCATCATCACGCACACTGAACGTGTAGAATTCACCGTCCACTTTTTGTACACCCACTTCCACATGACCTTGCCCGGGTTGGTGGTGGTATTTGATGGCATTGGACAGCAGGTTGGCAAACACCTGTGACAGGGGGATGCGGGCGGTTTCGAATACGGGCATGTCGGGGGCGATATTGATAACAAAGCCTTCCGGCACCACCAGCCCGGCAATGATTTCCTGTAACAACTCGTTGACATCGACGGATTCGATTTCGCTGTCGATACGTCCGACGCGCGAATATTGCAGTATGCCGTGGATGAGATCGCCCATGCGTGCCACCCGCCCGCGCAGCAGCGTCATCTGCTTGCGGGTGTCATCGGTGAGGTTGTCTGCAATGTCTTCCTCTATCCATTCCGACAGGTTGGCAATGGCGCGCAGCGGCGCTTTTAGGTCATGCGACACGACATAGGCAAACTGATCCAGCTCCTGATTGATACGTTCCAGTGCCGTGGCTTTGTTGGCCAGTTCTGCGGTGCGTTCCTGCACGCGTTGTTGTAATTCTACAGAGGTGCGGCGCAACTTGTTGGTAACAGAACCGATGCCAATAATGCCAAGCAGGGCGATGGCACTGAAAATGGCAATGGTTCCCTTCAGGTCCGTCTGAGTCTGCGCGGTGACTTGATCCAGGGGGAAATCAACTTCCAGAACACCTCTCAGGTCACCGGTTTTCCAGTCGTTTTTGGGTGTATCCGGATGGTCGTTGTGACACTGAACACAAGCCGGTCGCATCACATCGGCGGTAGCATAACGTAAGGTTTTGCGGCCATCATATTCTGTAAAACGATAAAAGGGTTTGTCAGGGTTTTGGCCGAGAAACTCCCACGCCTGTTGCATAAATTGATCGCGCAAGCCGCCCATCTCTTGCCTCCAGGGAAAGGGGTAGGGGCTGTAGAGCATGGTTTTACTGCCTGAGGCATGCTCCCCAAGTTTCTCTCCCAGCAACATACTCAATGTTGCCGGGAGTGGAATGGCGTTTTCTTTTGTCGTGTAATCATGGGTGATTTCAAGGCCGTGTTGTCTGGCTGTGGTAACCACTTCTGATGTGTAGAGCGTGCGAAATTCCGTCAGCGCATCGGAAAATGAGCGGGCGTTTTTGATTGAGGTGGATTCAATGAGTTGTGATTGAAGTTGTGATACATGCCATATCGCAGCGAAAGTGGCGACAAAAAAAGCCAGCACCAGAATCAGGATGAATTGCCAGTTTTTTAGCGGACTGCGGGAGAGTGTGCTCATGATCAGTGTTTTCCGTTTGATGTTTTTGGGTTGTTCGCAATGTGTTCCTCGTTCTCGTCTTCATCCTCGTCCCTGTCGCAGTCCTCCGGCAGGGTAAAACGAAAAATTGATCCCTCGCCTTCGGCCGATTCCAGCATGATATCCCCGCCTAATTGCTCGACAATTTTCTTCACTACCGTCAGGCCTATGCCGGTGCTTTCCACCTTGTCGCGGGCGTTGAGGGTCTGAAATATCTGGAACACTTTGTCGTGGAACTCGGGAGCGATGCCTGGGCCGTCGTCGGCGACGCTGAATTCGTAGCCACCGTCTTTCAGGTTCCGGGCCGAGATTGTGATGTGGCCGTCCTCCGGACGGTCATGATATTTGATGGCGTTAGATAGCAGATTACCGAACACTTGGGACAGGGGCAGGGGTGCCGTCACCAGACAAGGCATGTCCAGGGTGACGTCGATATGCAGGCCCGGCGGTGGTGCCAGTCCGTCCAGCACCTCGGCCAGTAGCAGGGTGGTGTCCACCATTTCGGTTTCCATGTCCACCCGTCCGACACGCGAATATTGCAGGATGCCGTTGATCAAACCCTCCAGGCGCTGCACTCGGCCGCGCAGCAGGCCCATCTGCTTGCGGGTGTCGTCGGTCATGACCTCTTCCAGATCCTCGGCCTTGGCTTGCGTTTCACGCTGCATGTGTTCCATCACCGCCAGGGCCTGCTTCTGCCCGGAAATGTCAGTGTGAGAACCGGTTATGCGAACCGGATTACCGTTGTCGTTGTGCAGCGTTGTGCCACGGCAGAGAATCCAGGTGTAGCTGCCGTGTTTGTTTTTGAGTCGGTATTCAACAGTGAAGTCATCGGTTTCACCCTCCATGCAGGTCGTCCAGTTGTCCAGTGCCACACCCAGGTCATCCGGGTGGATCAGTGTTTGCAGAGTAGAGAAGTTGTTGGCCAGTTCGTCTTCCTGATAGTTGAGCATGGTTTTCCAGCGCGGCGAAAAATAGATTTGATCGGTGGTCAGGTCCCAATCCCAGATACCATCCCGGGTGCCGCGGGTGATGAGAGAAAACCGCTCTTCACTGACGCGTAACTCCTGCTCGGCCTGTCGGCGCTGGGTGATATCGATGCCGTAAATGTTGACACTAGTGTCATCGATATAGGGGATGGTCAACAGACTCGCTTTGTCGTCGATAACGACCTCAAGTTGTTGTAACTGCCGGTGTTCGAATACGGCATCGATAGTGTCTCGCCATGTTTCCGGGGCCTGGTCACCTTGTTTGAGCTGTAATTTTTTCAGTAATGCCAGCGATGCCGGATTTCCGAAGAGTATTTTGTAATCCGTAGAGACTTTGAGCACTACCCCCGGGTTACTGGTGACGAATTGCGCCAGATATTTAATTTCTGCTTCGCTTTCTTTGCGTCGGGTGATGTCGCGCAGGATGCCGATGAATAATACTTGACCATTAGGCTGGCGCATTTCACTGATTGCCAGTTCCATGGGGAAGGTGCTGCCATCGCGACGCAGGGCTACTACCTCACGAGGGGCGATGCCGATGATGCTCCCCTGTCCGGATTGCAAATAATGTTGTAAATAGCCGTCATGCTGTTTGCTGTTCGCTTCGGGCATCAGACGATTGATGTTCTGCCCCATTACCTCATCGACGTGGTAACCGAACATTTTTTCCGCTGCGGGATTAAACGAGTGGATCAGCCCTTGTGTATCGATGCTGATAATGCCATCGACGGCGTATTCCTGGATTAGCCGGGACAGGTCAGTGTCGAGGTGGTCCTTGATCTGACTTTTCACGTTCATCTTTGCTCTTTCCCTTGGTTCAACAACACTCCGGCAGCGGCGTTGAGGCTTTCGATTTCTCCCAGGCAGGCGCGGATCGTTTGCCAGTTCAGCCCCAGGCGTTGTAGAGCCCGGGTCTGCAATACCGGGATCAGGTCGTCTCCGCCGTGACCGATATCCAGACCGCGGGCCAGGATGTCCGCTACATGCACCAGCTCGGACAGGGGCATGCCCACTTCCGGCAGGTTGTGATGGTGTTCGATGGCGTTGACCACCGGCTCGGGTAGTCGCCAGTGGCGCGCCACCCGAGCCCCCAGCACGGTGTGATCGAGGCCCAATACTGTCTGTTCGGCATCGCGTAGCAGGCAATCATGTTCGTCACGCCAGGTGAGTACAGCGGCGAAGTCGGTGGCGAAATAACTGGCCAGTACCAGTTTGCCCATGTCGTGCAACAGCCCGGCGGTGAAGGCTATTTCCGCATCCAGTCCCCCGTGGCGGGCCAGCACCCGGGCGCAGGTGCCGACGCCGATGGCGTGTTGCCAGAACGACAGACGGTCGAAACCGTCGTTATTGTTTGGCGGGAAATGGCCTATGACTCCGGCGGCGGTGATGATGTTGCCCAGGGTGTGAATGCCCAGCAGGGTGCCGGCGTCCTGTAGTGAGCCAATGTGTCGGGAAAAGCCATAAAAGGGTGAGTTGGCGATCTGCAGGATGCGTGCTGCCAGAGCCTGGTCCTCACCCACCATACTCATGAGGCCGGCCATGGTCAGGTCCTCGCGTCCGAGCAGTTCGAGTAGCCGGGTGACGACCACCGACAGCGAGGGCAGCTGGCGGATTTTCTGGTCGAGGTTGTTCAAATTTAGTATGGGCATGGTTTCAGGCTTGTCCCGGGTTTACTCCAGGTCCTCCAGCCGATGGGCCAGTAACATGGCTTTCAGTTCCTGCATGGTCGGTTCCTGTTCCACCTGCCGGAAACGCCGATTCAGTTGCGTTTGGGCCGCGCTGCGCCGCGTTGCAATCTCCTGCGGGCTGAGTGCTTCCGCACCCCACACCACGAGGTTGCGGATACCACGGCGCTGCAGACAGGCCAATTTGTTTTCGGTCAACAGCGTGCCGGTTGTTATCAGGCAGTGGCCTTCGATGTCCAGCAAATCCTGCGCCAGAGTCATGCCAGGGCTGGCCTGCTTAAGCTCGATATGCTGTTTGTCTTTCATTTTCCGTCACTCTTTCCGTCATTCTGCCGTTTAGTCAGCACCACGATAATGCCTTGCGATTGAGTGTCCTGGCCCATACGTCCGCAGTGCACATCTATTGAGATATTATGCAAAAGGATGTCATGAGCATCGGCCGGGCTGGCGGCATGCTGGAACAGGGCGCAAATGGTCGGAGGTAGCAGTGTATCGGCGGTCTGGCCCACCAGATTCTGGGCGTCGTGGCCCAGCAAGGTATGGGCCTGTTGGTTGGCGAGTACGACGATGCCGTCGTCGTCAATGCCCAGCACTCCGGCGGGCAGGTGTTCCAGCACCTCCTGGGAGATGGCCAGCACCTGCTGGTTGAGCCGCACCTGACGGGTTTTTTCCTCGACACGCCGCTCAAGCTGCTCGTTGCTGGCTTGCAGCTCCCGGGTCAGGCGTTCATTTTCGCGCGCTAGTTCGCCGTAGCGGAAGGCTTCTTCCACATTGGCACGTAGCAGCTCGTCTTCCCAGGGTTTGGTGAGGAATTTGTACACTGCGCCCTCGTTGATGGCGTCAGTGACGGTCTTGAGGTCGGTGTAGCCGGAGAGGATCATGCGCACCGTGTCAGAGTGTCGTTCGCGTACCTGGGAGAGAAAATCGATGCCTGTCATGTTCGGCATGCGCTGGTCGGAGAGGATCACCCCCACCTCGGGATGCCTGGCCAGCAGTGCCAGACCCTCTGCACCACCATTGGCTCGCAGGATCTGGTAACCATCGCGACGCAACACCCGGGTGAGCGCGCGCAGGATGTTTTCTTCATCGTCTACCAGTAGCAGGGTTCGTTCCATGGGGTGTTTGTACAATGTCCGTTTGTGGCGGCTGCAAAGCAATGTCTACATGGCTAACAGAGTCGGTTGTCCACGGGAAAACTTTATGTCCCGTTGGATAATTTATGCAGGGAGGGAATGGTTGATGGCAGAGACCGGCATTATTTTGTTGTTGTTTGATGTAGGGCTGGAAACTGACCTGAGACGTCTGGTGCGTACCGGGGCGATGTTTGTGATGGTGGCTACAGCGGGTTTTGTTTTGCCGCTGGTGCTGGATTTTTCGTTGAGTTACTGGGGCTTCGGGCTTTCTCTGCTAGTGTCCTTGTTTGTGGGTGGCGTTGTTGTTTGAGTTTCCCACGGGGGGCATCAGTTTTATCAATGCTGGGAAAGTGTTGGTTTTTGTTGCTGCCTTTTTTCTGTTAGCACCGTTGGCGGTCAAACGGATGTCGTTAATGGTAAAGCGTGCCGATGCTGTGAGTAGTATTCCTGGCCTGATTCCAACAACGATTGTGTCACTGGTGTTGTTTTTTGCCTGGTCAGGATAAAGGGTTATTTTTCCAGGGACCACGTAGCGTATTATGTCTTCTTCCAATTAACCGAGATTTTTGACAATGCCGCATGCTGATACCGTTCAGGCCATTCGCTGGGAAAATAAACAGTTACAGTTATTGGATCAGCGCTTGCTGCCACATAAAACAGTGTATCTGGAATTTGATGGGGTGGTCGTGGTGGCTGAGGCGATCCGCGATATGGTGGTGCGTGGTGCGCCGGCTATTGGTATTACTGCCGCTTATGGCGTCGTACTGGCAGCGAGGGCACGTTTCGCCGAATCTTCGGCAAACTGGAAAGCGTTGATTGAGGCTGATTTACAAACACTTGCACAATCACGCCCTACGGCAGTGAATCTGTTTTGGGCCATTGAGTGCATGCGTGAAGTTATCACCGGGTTGCAGGGTGACCCTGAGCCTGCATTGTTGGCCGAGGCAAAAAAAATCCACAGCAATGATATTGCTGCCTGTCGTTGTATGGGCGAACGGGGTGCGGCACTTATCGAGCAACCTTGTGCCATCCTGACCCACTGTAACGCTGGAGCATTGGCCACTGGCGGTTACGGTACGGCATTGGGGGTGGTGCGCGCCGGTTTTTCTGCGGGAAAAATCACTCATGTTTATGCTGATGAAACCCGTCCCTGGATGCAGGGCGCGCGGCTTACTGCCTGGGAAATGGTGCAGGAAAATATTCCCGTTACCTTGCAGGTTGAAGGTGCAGCGGCGCATTTGATGCAACAGGGTAAAATTGACTGGGTGATTGTGGGGTCAGATCGTATCGCGGCCAATGGTGATGTGGCCAACAAGATTGGTACCTACGGTCTGGCGATACTGGCAAGGTATCACGGGGTGAAATTTATGGTGGTTGCACCGACTTCGACGGTAGATATGAATATTGTTTGTGGTGAGGATATTCCTATTGAACAACGTTCTGCCGATGAGGTGCTATCTTTGGCGGGTCAATCCACTGCTGCTGCGGGCGCGACTGCCTGGAATCCAGCCTTTGATGTAACTCCGGTAGCATTGGTGGATGCTATTGTTACTGAGCGTGATGTGGTGTTGGCACCGAATAAAGAGAAGATGGCTGCCATGATGGAAAACATCTGATGCTTTTTTTCAGTCTTGGCCGTCCCTATGACAAAGTCTGCCGAAACGATATACTGTGGCGCGCTTTACGATCTGGTCAAATTGTCTACAGGGGATGCTGGGAGCATTTGACAGGATTTATCATTCAATAAAGCGTTTTTTATCAACATCTATTTTCGTCACTTTTGTTTCAGTCAAAGATTTGCTGCATTTGGTCTGGCAATGGGTTAATCACGTCATGAAATACATTACGGGTTAATAGAAGGTTGGCGTTGGGGGATTGGTTTTTTGTCCCGTCGAGTTTCGTCACTGATATTTAATTTATCGGATCAAAATATGACCGCAAATAACACTGCTAACGTTCCTGTTATCACTATCGATGGCCCTACTGCTTCAGGTAAGGGGACTATCGCTCGCCTGCTGGCCCAGCGCCTGGGCTGGCATATCCTCGATAGCGGTGCGTTGTATCGGCTGGTGGCACTGGCGGCGGAAAAGCACAGTATTACTCTGGATGATGTTGAGTCATTGCAACCTCTGGCAGCGCACCTGGATGTAGAATTTGTCGCTGGCGAAGAGGGAGAGGAAATGGTGGTATTGCTGGAGGGTGAAGATGTGACGCTGGAGTTACGCACCGAAACCTGCGGCAATGGTGCTTCGAAAGTAGCCGCGTTACCCGCGGTGCGTGCAGCCTTGCTGGAGCGTCAGCGTGTCTTTGCCCAGCTTCCTGGGTTGATTGCTGATGGCCGTGATATGGGCACCGTGGTGTTTCCCAAAGCAGCAGTGAAAATCTTCCTCACAGCCAGTGCTGAGGAGCGCGCACAAAGGCGCTATAACCAGTTGAAAGACAAGGGTTTAGGTGTTACCATGCGCAACCTTTTGGAAGAGATTGCCGAACGTGATGAGCGTGACTGTAATCGTGCGGCCTCTCCGCTGGTTCCTGCCGAGGATGCCGTGGTGTTGGATACCTCGGACCTGGGTATTGACGAAGTGGTCGATCATCTCTGGAATTTATGTCAGGTGCGTCTACACTAGCAGGTCTCTTAAGTAGTGTGTTTTTGCTGTACTTATGTACTGTACTGCCAACGGGATGTTTCCGAAAGTGGCTGATTGGTGGGCAGCTTGTGCTGTTTTTTGGTCAGCGTCTGTTTTTAATAAGTAATGAGTACCCGGTGTTGTCCCGTGTTCAGGTGAAGCGTGGACAGTTAAATTCATAAACAAGCGGCTGTTCGCTGTCTCGTGGTGAGGCAGATTGAGTGGTCAGCCTTTGATAATACGGCGTTTGTTGTTGTTCGTGCTTTAAATGCGAGCAGATTGGCAGCGTCAAGGAAGTGGAAAAATGAGCGAAAGCTTTGCAGAAATGTTTGAAGAAAGTCTTGCCCAGACCGAAATGCGTCAGGGTGCCCTCCTCAATGGTGTTGTAGTCGATGTGACTGCCGATATGGTTGTGGTCAATGCCGGGCTAAAATCTGAAGGCGCTATCCCTGTTGATGAGTTTCGCAATGAGAAAGGCGAAATCACGGTTGTTGCAGGCGACAATGTTGAAGTGGTTCTGGAATATGTAGAGGACGGTTACGGTGAAACCCGCCTGTCCCGTGAAAAAGCGATTCGTGCTCACTCCTGGCGCAAGTTGGAAGATGCTTTCAATAAGAGCGAAAGTGTTATCGGTATCATCAATGGTAAGGTTAAAGGCGGTTTCACTGTCGAAATCGATACCATTCGCGCTTTCCTGCCGGGTTCCCTGGTAGATGTGCGCCCTGTTCGTGATACCACGTATCTCGAAGGTAAGGAACTGGAATTCAAGGTTATCAAGCTGGATCAGAAACGCAACAACGTGGTGGTTTCACGTCGTGCGGTGGTGGAAGCCGAGTCTTCCGAAGAGCGTGATGCACTGATCGAAAGTCTGGCTGAAGGTCAGACTCTCAAGGGCATCGTGAAGAATTTGACCGATTATGGTGCGTTTATCGACTTGGGCGGTATCGACGGTCTGTTGCATATTACCGATATGTCCTGGAAACGCATCAAGCATCCTAGTGAAATTGTCGAAGTGGGTGCCGAGATTGATGTCAAAGTGCTCAAATTTGATCGTGAGCGTACCCGCGTTTCTCTGGGTCTTAAGCAAATGGGCGAAGATCCTTGGGAAGATATCGCACGTCGTTACCCTGTGGGTTCGCGCTTGTTCGGCAAGGTGACCAATCTCACCGACTACGGTTGCTTCGTGGAAGTGGAAGAGGGCGTCGAAGGTTTGGTGCATGTTTCCGAAATGGACTGGACCAACAAGAATATTTCCCCCAGCAAGCTTGTGGATGTGGGCACTGAAGTCGAAGTTGTGGTGCTGGAAATCGATCCCGAACGTCGTCGTATTTCCCTGGGCATGAAACAGTGTAAAGCGAACCCTTGGGACGAATTTGCAGCTACCCATAATAAGGGTGACAAAATCTCCGGCACCATTAAGTCGATCACTGATTTTGGTATTTTCATCGGTCTGGATGGCAGCATCGATGGTCTGGTACACATGTCTGATATTTCCTGGAGCGATTCTGATGAAGAAGCGATTCGTTCTTACAAAAAGGGTGATGAACTGGAGACTGTGATTCTGGCCATTGACCCGGAACGTGAGCGTATTTCTCTGGGCGTGAAGCAGATGGAGCAGGATCCCTTCTCCAACTATCTTGCAGCACACCCGAAAGGTACTAACGTTACCGGCACTATCACTGAGGTGGATGCCAAAGGCGCGACCGTGGACTTGGGTGACGGTATCGAAGGTTATATTCGTGCTTCAGAAATTGCTCGTGACCGTGTGGAAGATGCGCGCACTATGCTCAAGGCGGGCGACGAAGTTGAAGCACGCTTCATTGGTGTTGACCGCAAAAACCGTAACTTGAATCTGTCGGTGAAAGCCAAGGATTCTGCGGAAGAAGTTGAGGCTGTTCAGGATTACAGTCGTAATCAGACAGAATCCACTGGCGGTACTTTGGGTGACCTGTTGAAAGAACAGATGGAAAGCAGTAAAGAAGCTAAATAGGTGGACGCTAAGTTAAGTCGATGACTTACTTGCAAAAACTTAGCTGGACCGTGGATGGCCTCACACAATGGGGTGGGGGCCGCCCGCGTAACAGCGGGACAGAAATAAGGATTGCTTAGATGACAAAATCAGAGCTAATCGAACGTATCGCACGCAAGCAGCCGCATTTGCCTTATAAAGATGTGGAACTGTCGGTGAAGACGCTTATCGAGCAGATGGCGAAAAACCTTTCCACAGGACAGCGTATTGAAATCCGTGGTTTTGGTAGTTTTTCACTGCATTTTCGTCCACCTCGTATTGGGCGTAATCCAAAAACGGGTGAGGCTGTGGCGCTGTCGGGTAAATACGTGCCGCACTTCAAGCCGGGTAAAGAGCTGCGGGAACGAGTGAACATCAACAAGGATTAGTTGGCCAGCACGGATGTTGTTGATGGCTTGTAAGCTATTAGTCTAAAAATAATTGATAAAACGGTATTCGCCAAAGTGCGAATGCCGTTTTTTTTTGTGGTACGGTTGGGGATGTGTTGTTGGGGGAAATGGGTTGTAAAGAAAGATGGGCTGTGAAAACCGTGGACAATAATTATGGATAAAAAAACCAAGGCTAAACCGCGAGAATCCTGTATATGAAACGAATTGTTATTTTTGTCCTGCTGCTGCTGGTGACTTTGCTGGGCTTGAGTTTTGCGTTAATGAATGCTGAATCGGTGCAGTTGAATTATTATTTTGGTACTTTGCAGGCTCCGCTGTCGTTGGTGGTGGTGCTTGCCATTATTCTTGGTGCAGGGCTGGGTGTGTTGGCATCGCTGAGTATTGTTGTTGGCCAAAAACGTGAGCTGGCTAAGCTGCGCAAGTCTGCCAAAATTGCGAAAGAGGAAGTCTCCAATCTTCGTTCTCTGCCATTAAAAGATACTCACTGAACATGGTTTCCTGACGGTCAGCCCATATGGAACTGGCGTTATTGTTTATTTTGCTACCCATTGCAGCCGCTTCAGGCTGGTGGCTGGCAAAGCGTAATACGGTATCGTCTGATGCTTCAACGCACGGTGGTTGTGAGTTTTCCGCAGATTATTTCAAAGGCTTGAATTTGTTGCTCAATGAGCAGCCAGACAAGGCCATTGATGTGTTTGTGAAAATGTTGCAGGTCGATAACGATACGGTGGAGACTCATCTGGCGTTAGGCAATCTGTTTCGCAGTCGCGGTGAGGGTGACCGTGCTATTCGTATTCATCAAAATCTCATTGCCCGGCCGACACTCAGCAAAGAGCAACGGGCTTTGGCCTTATTTGAACTGAGTCAGGATTATCTGCGTGCTGGTTTGCTGGGGCGGGCAGAGACACTGTTTTTGGAGTTGCTGGAACAGGGTGTCTATCGAACGGAATCACTGGAAAGGTTGCTGGATATTTATCAGCAGGAAAAGGCATGGGAAAAGGCAATTGATACAGCGCGACGTTACGAGCTTCTTGCCGGGAAGCGCATGAATTTGGAAATTGCCCATTTTTATTGTGAGTTGGGTGATGGTTTTTTTGCTGGTGGTGAATACAAGTCGGCATTGAAAGCGGCGCGGCGTGCGTTAAATATTGACCGTCGATGTGTGCGGGCGACGTTGTTGCAAGCCCACGTGGAAAAGGCTAATGGTGATTGCAAGGCGGCGATTAAATCGTTGAAACAAGTCGAAAAACAGGCACCTCGATTTTTGCCGGAAATTGTTGCTCCTTTGTTATCATGTTATCAGAGCTTGGGTAAAACGATGGAGGCTGAGCACTATCTGGGCCATTTATCAGCAAAGTATGGTGGTATTACTCCTTTGCTGGGGCTTGCCGATTTACTGCGCCAGCGTGGTAATGAGCGGGAGGCTTCGGAGCGTATCGCGAAATCATTGAGTGAGCGGCCGTCCGTACGCGGCTTGGACCATTTAATAGAATTACATTTGACCAACAGTGAGGGTGTTGCGCGCGAAAACTTGTTGATTCTGAAAGGCTTGACCCGGCGGTTGCTGGAAGAAAAATTACCGTACCGTTGTGGCAATTGTGGTTTCAAAGTAAAAGTTTTGCAGTGGCGCTGCCCGACCTGTAAAGACTGGGCAAGCATTCAGCCAATTCAAGGAGTTATTGGTGAGTAACTGATGTTACTCACTCGGAATAATGAATCAATGACTGACGGTTTTTACATGACACTACAATGTCTATTCTGACGGAAGCCTGCGCAATATCAGACGCTCTTGAACAATCGTGGGAGGTTATGTTGTCGTGGTACTGACAAGGGGTGTGTTATAAGCGCGGAGGTCGCAAAGACGCAGAGGACACAACGTTTTTAGTGTTTTTCTCTGCGTTCTTTGCGCCTCTGCGACCTCTGCGTTAAATACCCAGTGATTCTTAAAACAGGTGTTTTTAGCGCTTAATTCACATTTAAGGCCTGCGTAACATCAGTGAGTAATGTTGTACGTTTAGTGGGGGTAAATTAATGAAGCATCAAGGTATTGTAAAACAAGGTGTTGTAAAAAATGGCTGAGTCAACCATTAATTCAGGAACTTTTGGTCCAAAAATCATTGTTGCGCTGGACTTTCCCAGTGCCGATGCTGCACTGCATTTGGCGCATGCACTTGATCCGAGTCAGTGTCGTGTGAAGGTGGGGAAGGAATTATTTACTCGCGCTGGGCCTGTTTTAGTTGAGCAGCTACAGCAACTTGGTTTTGATGTTTTTCTGGATCTCAAATATCACGATATCCCCAATACGACTGCGCAGGCTTGTCGTGCAGCGGCTGAACTGGGTGTGTGGATGGTTAATGTGCATGCTTTGGGCGGGCGACGCATGATGGAGGCCGCGTGCGAGGCTATTGATAAAACGGCGCACCGGCCTTTGTTGATTGCAGTTACCGTTCTCACCAGTCTGGATGCGGATGAATTACACGAAGTCGGATTGTCCGGGAATCCTGAAGACAATGTGCTGCGGCTAGCTTGTTTGGCTGAGACAGCAGGCTTGGATGGGGTGGTGTGCTCGCCACGGGAAGTAGCCGCTTTGCGGGAAACTGTTGCTAATGATTTTCAGTTGGTGACTCCTGGTGTGCGTCCTGCTGGGGTTGCGGTGGGTGATCAAAAGCGTATTACCACCCCGGAAGATGCTATTTGTCTGGGGGCGAGTTATCTGGTGATAGGACGTCCTATCACTCAGGCTGAGAATCCACCTGCGGCTTTGGCTGAAATTAATGCGGCAATTGATATTGAGCGAATTCGGTAATATCACCCACTTATATTTGGTTGACCGGCACGCTGAGATTCTCTACGCTGGTCCGCGCTAATTACAGCACAACTATAGTTTTTACAGGAAAGGAGTCTTGTTATGTCGATTGTTTCACGTCGTTTTTCACGGGTTGTTGTTTTCGGTTGTTTTGCACTGTTTTTACTCGTGGCTTCATTTGGCGCGTTCGCTACCTCTGTGAATATCAATACTGCGGATGCCGGTACTCTGGCTTCGGAACTCAATGGCGTGGGTGCCGCTAAAGCCGCAGCGATTGTTGCTTACCGGGAGAGCAATGGCCCCTTCAAACAGTTGGAGGATTTGCTCTTGGTTAAAGGTGTGGGTGAGAAGATCCTAGAGAAAAACCGGGCGATTTTAGTGGTGCAGGAGCAGAATTAGGCGTTACTTAGTTTAGGTTTTTGATTTTATGTTTTGTGGCCTTGAAGGTTTTGTTTATGACTTAACCGAAGCTGTTTGATTTTGGTACAGCAGGCAGACTCGCCGGGCAGCGGGTGTTATTTGATTCATTCAAATGGCACCTGTTGTCCGGTGATTGCGTTAGCCAAGGGGAAGGTAGAGGTTTTGTGCTTATTTCTCTGGTGAAAAATTATACAATTTGTGGCGAAGTTGCTAGCATGAGCAACATTGTAGGAAAAGTCTTACAGTCTGGGCAGCAAAAATGTGTATGGATGGTGGCCAATAGACTTTCAGTGTTGTGTTGGAACCAGAACACAAGATTAAAAAGCGCCCTGTCTTTTGAGTATTATTGCTAAGCATCCCTGCCAAAATTGTTGAAGCAACCGTTGGAATACAAAGTGCCGTAATGACTAAAAACCCGCCCCCACATGAACAAAATCTGTTGCCACATCTTTATGAGAACGGTTACGAGGATGAAATTAATCTGGTCGATTTGTGGCTGGTATTGATGAAACATCGTACGTTGATAGCTGCTGTGGTGGTGCTGTGTGTGCTGGCAGGGGTTATGTTCGCATTGTTGGTTCCTGCTAAATATCAATACAGCACTTCCATTGAGCTTGGCGCACGATTGAACGGCGAAAATGATGTGGTTGTCATTGAAACGCCGGAAACCCTGTTGGCCAAAATCCAGGAGAGTTATATTCCTTTGGCGCGGCAGCAGTATCAGCAATATCTTGCTGAGCATTCTGTTGTGGAGGGCGTGCTCAAGATTGAAGCCCGCATTCCTAAAGGCAGTCAGATTATTGTCTTAAGCAGCAAGGGACCAGAGGATGCTGGTGTGATGCACAAGGCGGTACAACAGTCCGTGATTAATATGGTTAAGATGGATCACAAGCGTATCACTGATGTATTGCGCAAGGAGACAGAAATCCTTCAGAATCGGGCGAAGGCTAAACTGGAAGAATTGAAGGATGATGCGACACTGATTCAGGCGCGAGAGGAACGCCTGGAGGATGTCTCGGTATTATTGGCCGACCAAGCCAAAGAGGTGCGTGACGATCTGGCGCAAGCCAGGGAAGACCGGGCTAATGCCATCAAACAGACCAGCGATGAGTCCCGGGCACTGACGTTGATGATGCTCGATAACGGTGTACAGCAGTATCGTCAGCGTTTGGCGCAAATCGATGAACGCCTGAAAATCAAAGTAGTGGATTCGCGGGATACGTTGGTCAGACAATTGGCCAATAATCACCGCGCGCAACTCAGCCAGCAGGATACTATCGCCAAATTGAAAATCCAGCTTGCCAGCTTGCGTGAAACGCGGGCTTTGACGCCCCCCATGCGTTCACTGGAAACCACGGGGCCGGGTAGTTCGTTGATTGTTATGTTGGCGTTGCTGCTGGGGTTGATGTTGGGTGTGTTTACGGCATTTTTTGCCGAATTTTTGTCCAAAGTGCGTAACCAAAACCTGATTACACAGGATTAATGCCAATGTTGAGTTGCCAATGTTGAAAGACGCACGCATACTCTCATGGAAAATTAATCGTCCTAAATTTCCTGTCACTTATTTATGAAAATCCAACCTGTTATTCTTTCCGGCGGAGCCGGTGCTCGTCTCTGGCCGTTATCACGAGAGCAATATCCTAAACAATTGCTGGCGTTTCAAGGCAAATCTACTCTGTTGCAGCAAACTGTTCAGCGTCTGGACGGTTTGTCGGCATTTGTGGGGCGAGTTGCCGAGCCAATGATTGTGTGTAACGAGCAACATCGGTTTTTGGTGGCTGAGCAGTTGCGTGCCATTGGTCATCAGTCCGCTGCCATTTTGCTGGAGCCTGAAGGCCGGAATACTGCCCCGGCATTGACGGTGGCGGCACTCGCCGTTCTCAGTCAGGATGATGATCCTGTATTGTTGGTTATGCCAGCAGATCATGTGATTGTTGATACGGAGGCATACCATGCGGCGGTGAAAGCGGCGGCCGAATTGGCGAACGATGGTGCGTTGGTGACTTTTGGTATTGTGCCTACAGCCCCTGAAACGGGTTTTGGTTATATTCGTAAAGGGAGCCCCATTAACGCTACTCAGTCGTGCTGGTTAGATGCCTTCGTGGAAAAACCTGATGCTGACACAGCCCAAGCTTATGTGGAGTCCGATGAATACCTGTGGAACAGTGGCATGTTCGTGATGCGTGCCTCGGTGTGGATTGAGCAGCTGACACAATTTCAACCACAAATAGTGGCTGCCTGTCGGCAGGCATTGGAGCAGGCTGCTGATGATTTGGATTTTTGTCGGCTCGATGCAGATGCCTTCAGGGCTTGCCCCAATGATTCCATTGATTACGTTGTCATGGAAAGGCTGGGAGCAGATGCAGGCGGTGAAACGCTGGCAGCCGTTGTGCCACTGGATGCCGGGTGGTCAGATTTGGGTGCGTGGTCGGCCATTTGGGAGGCCGGAGAGTCTTGCGGTGATGGCAATGTTAGTAAAGGTGACGTGTTGTCGCATAATTGTAGTAACAGCCTGTTTTACTCAGAACATCGATTGGTGGCTGGCGTTGGTCTGAACGATATTTTAGTGGTGGAAACGGCAGACGCAGTGATGGTGGCCCATAAAGACCATGCTCAAGACGTGAAAAAAATCGTTGAGCGGCTCAAGGTTGATAGACGCAATGAGCGCTTGGTACATCGTCAGGTATATCGCCCTTGGGGTTCTTACGAGTGCATCGATGCTGGGGAGCGTTTTCAGGTGAAGCGTATTGTTGTCAATTCGGGAGCAGCCCTTTCTTTACAAATGCATCATCACCGCGCGGAGCATTGGATTGTAGTGAAGGGAACGGCCAGGGTTACCTGTGGTGATAAATCGTTTCTTTTGTCGGAAAACCAATCAACCTATATTCCCATCGGCGAAAAACATCGCTTGGAGAACCCGGGTACGATGCCGCTGGAGATTATCGAGGTGCAGTCTGGTAGCTATCTGGGTGAGGATGACATCGTCCGTTTCGAAGATCGCTATGGCCGAAAAGGGGATGGTCGTCACGAAGTGAATTGAAAGATAATCGATCTGCGAGTAGAATACCCTGTTTTTTTGCCTACATATATCCATCGGTTATTAAGAGTAAGGAACACAAGTATAATGACGAATTCGCATTTATTTACCTCGGAATCCGTTTCCGAAGGGCACCCGGACAAGGTTGCCGACCAGATTTCTGATGCCATTCTTGACGCAATTTTTGAGCAGGACACCGCGGCCCGTGTGGCCTGTGAAACCATGGTTAATACTGGAATGGTGGTGATTTCCGGCGAAATAACCACCTCGGCCTGGGTCGATATGCAAGCGGTGGTGCGCGATACGGTGAAGCGCATTGGCTATGACAGCTCCGAGATGGGTTTCGATTACGCCTCCTGCGCGGTGCTGACCTCCATTGACAAACAGTCTGCGGACATTGCCGTGGGTGTTGATGAAACGGATGCCCATGAACAGGGTGCCGGTGATCAGGGTTTGATGTTCGGTTATGCCAGTAATGAAACCGATGTGTTGATGCCTGCGCCTATTACTTACGCCCACCGCTTAGTGAAGCGTCAGGCTGAAGTGCGTAAAAATGGCACTTTGCCTTGGTTGCGCCCGGATGCAAAGAGCCAGGTTACCTTTCGCTACGAAGACAATAAGCCTGTGGGTATCGATGCTGTGGTGCTTTCTACCCAGCACAGTGAGGATATTGATACTCCGGCTTTGCGTGAAGCGGTAATGGAGGAAATTATCAAGCCCATATTGCCGGGAGAGTGGTTGACGGTAGATACCAAATATCATATTAATCCCACTGGCCGTTTTGTTATTGGTGGCCCAGTGGGTGATTGTGGCCTCACCGGGCGTAAGATTATTGTTGACACTTACGGTGGAATGGCGCGGCATGGTGGTGGTGCTTTCTCCGGCAAAGATCCTTCCAAGGTAGATCGTTCGGCGGCTTATGCTGCTCGTTATGTGGCGAAGAATATTGTTGCTGCTGGTCTGGCTGATCGTTGTGAGATTCAGGTGTCGTATGCCATTGGTGTGTCAGAACCGACCTCGATCAGTGTTGAGACTTTTGGTTCTGGTAAAGTTGATGACAGCCGTATCGTGCAGCTGGTACGGGAATACTTTGATTTGCGTGCGGGTGGTTTGGTGAAAATGCTCGATCTGTTGCGTCCTATTTACAGCGCTACTGCGGCGTATGGACATTTCGGTCGTGAAAATGAAGGTTTTCCCTGGGAAGTGACTGACAAGGCGGACGTTTTGCGGGATGCCGCAGGTATCTAGTGTTTTAAAGTAATACAAAACATGCATTTCTTGAGGGGCGCTGCAGCGGAGTTTTCCGCCAGGCTCAAGGAGTGTAGTCAAAAGCAGGAACGGCGCTCATTCAACTTTTTAAAGCTTGCATCGAATGCAGTATTTGATGCAAAAAGGAGAATGAAATATGAATGCTGTTGTTGATTCCGGATTTACCGATTACAAAGTTGCCGATATTGGCCTGGCCGAATGGGGCCACAAAGAAATCGCCATTGCTGAAACTGAAATGCCGGGCCTGATGGCTCTGCGTGAAGAATTCGGAAAAGAGCAACCTCTCAAAGGTGCCCGTATCATGGGCAGCCTGCACATGACCATACAAACCGCAGTGCTTATTGAAACCCTGGTGGCTTTGGGTGCCGAAGTGCGTTGGGTGTCGTGCAATATTTATTCCACACAGGATCACGCTGCTGCGGCTATCGCAGCCCAGGGCATTCCGGTTTATGCCTGGAAGGGTGAGAGTATCGAAGAGTACTGGTGGTGTACCGAACAGGCTTTTAACTGGCCTGATGGCAAACAGCCCAACATGATTCTGGACGACGGTGGCGATGCCACGTTGTTAGTACACAAAGGTGTTGAATTTGAAAAAGCCGGTGCTGTGCCGGATGCTAAAGACGGCGACAACGAAGAATACGTTGCGATTCTCGAAGTGCTGCGTCGCAACCTGCCCATCGACAACACCAAGTGGCAGAAAATGGCCGAAAGCATTCAGGGTGTGACGGAAGAAACAACGACAGGCGTACATCGTCTTTACCAGATGGTGGAAGCAGGCGAACTGTTATTTCCAGCAATGAATGTCAACGATTCAGTGACTAAATCCAAATTCGACAATCTGTACGGCTGTCGTGAATCTTTACTGGACGGCATCAAGCGTGCAACAGATGTCATGATCGCCGGTAAAATTTGTGTCGTACTGGGTTACGGTGATGTCGGTAAAGGCTGCGCTCAGGCCTTCCGTGGTATGGGTGCTACCGTATGGGTGACCGAGATTGATCCCATCTGTGCATTGCAAGCGGCAATGGAAGGTTATCGTGTGGTAGACATGAATGAAATTGCCAATCAAGGTGATATCTTTGTCACCACTACCGGCAATTTCGATGTGATTGACCACGATCACATGGCCGCCATGAAAAATGAAGCCATTGTCTGCAACATCGGTCACTTTGATTCCGAGATCAACATCGCCTCACTGGAAAAATACGAGTGGGAAGAAATCAAGCCACAAGTGGACCACGTTACCTTCCCTGATGGTAAAAAGATCATCGTGCTGGCCAAAGGCCGACTGGTGAATCTGGGCTGTGCTACCGGTCATCCCAGTTTCGTGATGTCTGCCTCTTTTACCAACCAGGTGCTGGCACAAATTGAGTTTTTCACCAAGGGTGATGATTATAAAAATGAAGTTTATGTATTACCCAAAACCCTGGATGAAAAGGTTGCACGCCTGCATTTGAGAAAAGTTGGCGTGAATCTTACGACGCTGTCGCAAGAACAGGCTGATTATATTAATGTTCCGGTGGAAGGGCCCTACAAGCCCGGGCATTATCGCTACTAGGCGTCCGGGCTTAACATTACGTCATTCCGGGTGAAGGCCGGAATCCAGAGCAGGCAATAAAAGGTGTTTTGGGTTCCGGCTTGCGTGAAATGGTGATATTTGAGCTAATGGCCAGGGATGGTTGCCTGAATTTACGTGTCACCTTAGCCTTTTCTGTATATCCAAAGAAAAGCCGGAGACAGAGCGGATATGGTTTTTCCAGAATTACAACAGGTGTTGGATGCACAGCCAGACATCGAGCTGGCGATACTTGTTGGCAGTCAGGCAGAAGGGTGTGCGCGTCCTGAAAGTGATTGGGATATCGCTATTCAATGGAAACGAGGCCTGTCATTGTTTGACTCTCTGGCAAAAACCGAGATCCTGCGGCGTTCGCTGGCAACAGCCTTAACGGTTGAGGAAACGCGTATTGATCTGATTGATCTGCCAGGCGCAAAGCTTGCCATGCGTGCCGTGGTTGCCGAGGATGGTGTGCCATTGAAGGGCGAAGACAGCCTGGCCTGGAATCATTTCCTAGGGCGAACATGGCGTGAGCTGGAAACCTGGGAGTGGGAAAAGCAGCATGCGGCTTGATCTTTACCAAGCCGAGACCGCACAGGTTGCCGGAGAGCAGGGTTCCCTGCTTGACGAAGCCCGGCAAAAATTACAGGCGGGAGAGAAGCTCTCACGTCTGGAAGCAAATGGTGTGCTGCACGCTTTGCAGGTACTGATTGAAAATGCCATTGGCAAGGCAAAACAGATTCTTAAAGCGAAAAGTGAACCCGTACCTGTCTCTGCGTATGATGCGCTGGCCGCATTGGCGCGCACAGGCGTGATTGGTTCTGAAAATTTGTCGGCTTGGAATGCCGCCATCGGATTGAGAAACCGCATAGTGCATGAATACATGAATATTGATATGAATCGTGTGCTTGAGCTTGTTTACGTGGATCAATACCGGTTTGTCATTGAATTCCTGCTGACTCCGATAAGCGATAAATAATGAGTGGTGAGGGAAAAATCGGCGTTATGCCTGAGTTTATTTTCTAAAATTATGCGATCACAAAAAAAATACAAACCTGCTTTTAGTATCGAGTTTTTCCCCCCAAAAACGGAAGAGGGAAAAATTAAACTGCGCAAAACCCGCGAAGAGCTGGCCAGACTCAATCCGGCGTATATTTCGGTTACCTATGGCGCGGGTGGCAGCACCCAGCAGGGTACGCTGGATACTGTGCTGGAAATAAAAAACGCAGGCATTGATGCTGCGCCACATCTCACTTGTGTAGGCTCGACAAAAGAAAATATCCGTGAACTTCTGCAAACCTATATCGACAATGGTATAAATCGTGTTGTTGCACTGCGTGGCGACATGCCCTCTGGCATGCATGAAACAGGTGAATTACGTTACGCGAATGAGCTGGTGGAATTCATTCGCACCGAGACAGGTGATCATTTCCACATAGAGGTGGCAGCCTACCCGGAAATTCATCCTCAAGCGAAAAGTGCCGTGGCTGATTTGGAGCACTTCAAGCGTAAAGTTGATGCTGGTGCCAGTAGCGCCATTACTCAATATTTTTACAATGCGGATGCCTATTTTTGCTTTGTGGATGATTGCGAAAAGAGGGGGCTGGATATTCCCATCGTGCCAGGCATTATGCCCATTACCAATTATAAAAATCTGGCGCGTTTTTCAGACATGTGTGGTGCTGAAATTCCCCGCTGGTTACGCAAGCACCTGGAGGATTTTGGCGACGATGTTGCCTCGCTGCGTGCTTTTGGTCAGCAGGTCAGCACGCAACTGGCCAGAACCTTGCTCGAACAAGGAGCCCCGGGGCTGCATTTCTACAGCATGAACCAGGCCGATGCTACACAAGCTATTTGGCATGAGTTGCAACTGAGCAACTAAGAAGGTGCAGGGGGGGGGGGAATGATTATTGCCTCCTCATAACTTGGCCGTTACGCAGGATGGGCCCGCAAGGCGCAATACGTAACTTTTGCCAAATGCCGGGTTACTGAATGCTCCTTGCCAATCGGCTATATTCCTCGCGCCTTTATGCCTGTCGATATAAAAACGTAAAAGCAAAAATATAGCTCCGGCAACCTTGCCCGGCGAACACCAACAACTGCCCCCTAAAATTATCCGCGAGAAACGCATCACTGTTTGATTCCTGGCACTTGAGTAATGGGCCTTTTTGTTCAGTGCTCAGCGCTTGACCCCACAATCAATACAAGCTCTAATACGCCAACCGTTCACTTTGTGAACATGTTTGAGCAGGATGGGTAGTGCCCCAACAGGAGACACACACAAGTCTATGCCCCACGACGAAATTCACTATCGTATCTTCAAGTTTATTGAGGCTCAGCCTGACATTAGTCAGCGCCAGCTTGCCAAGGCATTGGGGATTAGTCTGGGAAAGACCAATTACTGCCTTCGCGCACTCATTGACAAAGGACAGGTGAAGGCCCGCAACTTTCAACGCAACCCCGGGAAGAGGAATTACGTCTATTTATTGACCCGCAAGGGGATCGAGGAAAAAGCACAGCTCACAGCACGTTTTCTTAAACGTAAAATGGTTGAATACGAGTCACTTAAGGTTGAAATCGAGCAACTGAAAGACGAATTTGATGTGCTGGAAAACCTGGACCCGGATATGCAATCAGGGCTTGAGCATGGATGAGCAAATCGCCGATATTGTCAGGCTGGCAAGCAAAAACCTGCCGGGGCTTATATCAGTATACCGTTTTGGCTCATGGGGCACGCCGCATGCGCGCACAGATAGCGATGTCGATTTAGCTGTACTTCTTCAGGATGCGATGGACAGTGTTCATTTGTGGGACATCGCGCAAGATATCGCCAGGGTGATAGGCAAAGATGTTGATCTGGTGGATCTTCTGCAAGCTTCGACGGTGATGCGAATGCAGGTAATCTCTACGGGTAAACGTCTGTATTGCAGTAACCCAATTATTTGCGAACGATTCGAAGACTATGTCTATGTTGCTTACGCTCGCCTTAACGAAGAGCGACGAGGCATACTGGAAGACATAAAGCAGCGTGGTACGGTTTATGGTTGATGACGTGTTGTTGAACAAAGTCGTTTCGATTGAGCGTTGTTTAAAACGAATTGCAGACGAATATGTTGGGCATGAAAATGAGCTTGAAACCGACTACACTCGACAGGATTCCATTGTCCTCAATTTGCAACGGGCCTGCGAGGCTGCGATTGATGCGGCTATGCACCAGGTCAGAATTAAAAAGCTGGGTATTCCTCAGGAAAGCCGTGATGCTTTTCGTCTGTTGGAAGAAGCGGGTTTGTTGTCAGATGAACTCAGCACTCATATGCAAGCCATGGTGGGTTTCAGAAGCGTAGCCGTGCATGATTATCAGAAATTGAACTTGGCAATTGTCCGCGCGATTCTCACTGAGCGCCTGGAAGATTTTCGCCAATTTGCTAAAGTGATGGTGTCGATTTGAATGTGCAGACAGGCGTTATTCTGGTGGCAGGGGCTCAGAGAATAATAGAATCCTGGTCACATGCTAAAACAACGATTACAGAAATTTAATGATGCGACTGACAACGAGCCAAATCGATTTTATTCGACAACTGACAGCTCAGCTGGCAGGTGACCGTGCGCAAGTTCGCGTGTTTGGTTCTCGCCTGGATGATGCAGCAAAAGGGGGAGATCTTGATCTGTTGCTGGAATTGCCAGAGCCCGTCGAAAATCCGGCAATGCTCGCAGCGCGCATGTCGGCAAAAGTGTCGCGAAAAATGCATGGGCGTAAGGTGGACGTAGTGATAAGTGCTCCCAATCTCAAGAAGCTGCCAATCCATGAAGTTGGACACAGGGAGGGGCGGCTTTTGTGATGATAAATAATAAAATTCGTTCGCGCCTTCAGTTTCTGTCGCGCGTAGTGGAGAAAGAGCGAGATCATCTGCTTGTTACTGATCAGCGCTTGTTTAGCCAGCCATTTGATATTGACCGCGTAAAACAAATGGGTACTGATGTTGACTTGGCTGAGCGCGTTGAAGCATTTGTCGGGCGATTTGGTCGCTTGCAGGATACGCTGGGTGACAAACTTTTACCCACGCTATTTATCGCACTTGGTGAACGCTCTGGAGCTTTCATCGACAATCTTGATAGGGCGGAAAAACTTGAGTTTATTGATTCAGCAGATGAGTGGATGGGTATCCGTAACCTCAGAAATCAAATGGTGCATGAGTATATAGAGGATCCAGTAATCCTCTTGAGTGCTCTGCAAGCAGGCCACAATTATGTTCCGAATCTGGAGCAAACAGCGAATAACATGCTTAATGAGATACGCCAAAGATCAAGGGGCATTGATTAGCTTTGGTCGAATGATGAATAAACCTAAGTTTGATCTGAATGGTGTTTAGTTAAGATTTATTTATAAATCAATGGACTAATATTGTGTCTAGGGTGAAAAATGAGTCAGGCCGAATTGACGAGCAAGTGAATAATCCTATAAACGTCGTAGAATGGTATGAGCTGTGCCGTGCTTGTCATGCTCATTGGGTATAAACAATGCGTGTAATTGGCAAACGAAAAATTCGTCCGATAGTGGAGAGAGCCTCCGGTGTCCTGTTAAAACAGGGTGCTGTTTTTAATGATGAAATTCATCGGCTGCCAACGGGAACAGTTACTTATTTCCCTAAAGGGATTTATCGCTATAAAACTAATGAAGAGGCTAATGCTCATTGGGATTTATGTTTGATTGAAGGGATGGCCAGAAATGCTAAAAAATGAGTATAGTCGACCGGCTAATCTGGATGACCTCAAAAAAATTATCCAATCCCTTAATGAAAAGGATGCTGAATACATAAAGCCGCGTGGTTTGATGAAGGTGAAAACATACGGCTTGCTGATGAGGTAGTAGTCGATCTTATTTTTAAAACGTGCGGTGAAACTTACGAAACGCTCAAGCCCTACATTGAAATCGTAGACCTTGATGGAACACCTGTAAAAACGTTGAGCTTGGAAGGTTTGATAAAAACAAAACAGTCAGCACAAGATAAAGATGTGATGGATCGTGTTGTGTTGGAGCGAGTAATTGCCGCCTTAAGTGATAATAAAGAATGAATAGTCGAAAAATTAAAAAAGTGCTTATAACAGGTGGAGCTGGATTCATCGGTTCCGCAGTCGTACGGCAGTTTATTAATGAAACGGACGTTACTGTTGTTAACGTCGATGCGCTCACCTATGCCGGGAATCTGGAATCCCTCAAGACGGTATCTGAGCATTCACATTATTTCTTTGAGCAGGCCAATATATGCGACAAAGCGGCAATGGAACGTATATTCAGGGAATATAAGCCTGATGCTGTCATGCACCTGGCGGCAGAAAGTCATGTTGATCGATCTATTGATGGTCCCGCCGCGTTTATCGAAACCAATATTGTCGGTACTTATACTTTGCTTGAAGTTGCTCGCCAGTATTGGCAGGAGCGTTGTCAATCATCGGCTAGTAATGATGAGAAATCATTTATTTTTCACCATATCTCTACTGATGAAGTATTTGGCTCACTGGGGGAAGATGGGTTATTCACGGAAACATCTCAGTACCAACCTAGCTCACCTTACTCTGCGAGCAAAGCATCCTCTGACCATTTGGTGCGAGCGTGGCATCATACATATGGTTTGCCCACTGTTATTACCAATTGTTCAAATAACTATGGCCCCTATCAGTTTCCCGAGAAGCTCATTCCATTAGTGATTCTCAATGCAATAGAAGGTAAACCTATTCCTGTTTATGGTAAGGGCGATAATGTGCGGGATTGGCTTTATGTGGATGACCATGCGCGGGCATTGCGATGTGTGTTGGAAAAAGGACAGGTTGGAGAAACATATAATATCGGTGGTCATAATGAAAGAACCAATCTTGATGTGGTTCATGGTATTTGCGAGACATTGGAAGAACTCCTGCCAGACTCCGAATTTCGACCCCATGTAAATTTGATTGCTTTTGTTGATGATCGTCTTGGACATGATCAACGTTATGCTATTGATGCCAGGGAAATAGATGAAAAACTTAATTGGAAACCTAAAGAGACATTTGAGTCAGGGTTGAAGAAAACCATCCAATGGTATTTACAGAATCAAGTTTGGTGCTCTCATGTCCAGGATGGAAGTTATGCGGGTGAAAGGCTGGGGTTACAGGCCGGAGTTATAGTATGAAGGGAATTATTCTGGCGGGTGGATCCGGAACTCGCTTGTACCCCGCAACTCAGGTGATATCGAAACAGTTGTTACCTGTCTATGATAAACCAATGATTTATTATCCATTGTCCACACTGATGCTGGCAGGGATAAAAGAAATCTTGATTATCTCGACTCCACAAGATACCCCACGGTTTGAAAAACTGTTGGGTGATGGGCGGCAGTGGGGTCTGAATGTTAGTTATGCAATACAGCCTACGCCAGAGGGTTTAGCACAAGCATTCATTATCGGGAAGGATTTTATAGGTAGTGATGCTTGTGCGTTAATTTTGGGAGATAATATTTTTTACGGCCATCATCTTGTTGATCTGATAACTAAAGCGGCGAAAAAAATTGTTGGTGCCACTGTGTTTGCCTATCCTGTTACTGACCCGGAGCGGTATGGCGTGGTTGAATTTGACAGTAGCGGTAAAGCTATAAGCTTAGAAGAAAAGCCGGATAAGCCAAAGTCCAAGCATGCCATAACAGGGCTCTATTTTTATGACAATCAGGTAGTCAATCTTGCAAAGAAAATAAAGCCATCTAAAAGAGGTGAGTTAGAAATAACAGACCTGAATAGGCTTTATTTAGAGCTGGGTTCATTACGGGTCGAGAATTTAGGGCGAGGAATGGCGTGGCTGGATACTGGGACGCATAACTCCCTATTAGAGGCAAGTCAGTTTATTGAAATTATTGAAAAGCGGCAGGGGCAAAAAATTGCATGCCCGGAAGAAATAGCCTATAGAATGGGGTATATCACAGCTGAACAACTACGTGTTCTTGCTGAGCCGCTCCAAAAAAATGAGTATGGGAGCTACTTGTTAAATTTGCTGGGTAAATAATTTTTTTTGTTTGGCAGGATGTTTTCGATAGAGTGATAGATCGTTATTTGATGTTGTTAGTTAATTGCACTGTTTCCAGTAGCGTCTATTCGATAACTAACGTTGGTCAGATAGTTTTCTGAAATAATTAGATTGTAATGATCTTTATAGGATGAAGAATGTTTCGTGCGATTTTTAATGTATATAAACAAATATTGGTTCGTCGTGAGTTGAGTGTGCTTGATTGTTTGAAGGGGATGTTTGTAGCTGTGGCTTGGCAGTTGTACAAGCGCATAATTGGCCTCCCAATAATTATTCATACGTTTCAAGATACGTCCTTTATTTTAAGGCCAAATTGCAACATATCTTCACGGTTTGTTTATGAAGGTCGACCTGATGAGGTTTTTGTAAAAATGCTTTCAAAATTCTCTGGGGGGGATGTCGATTTTGTTGATGTTGGAGCTAATGTAGGTATGTATCCAGCTCTTCTGTGTCACGATTTTGAGTCAGGGTGGATATTTGAACCAAATCCCGTAGCATTTGAAATGGCTCGACAGAATCTAGCAATTAATGGTGTGACAGATAAGTTTAAAATGATGGAAGCTGCTGTAGGTTCGCATAGGGGGACAGTTAAATTTCCGTTATTAGATATTCCTCTACCAACAGCAAGGGTGGGTGATGAAAGAGGTGGGAAGATGATCGAGCGAGATATGGTTCGGTTAGATGAGCTCTTTGGCTATGATCGTGAATACGTTATCAAGATTGATGCGGAAGGCTTCGATGTGGAAGTTATTAAAGGGCTGAAAAATTTATTGTCTGAGCGGCTCGTAAGAGTTTGCTTATTCGAATGTCATACTAATGAATACTTAAAGTCAATTATTCATTTTCTTAAAGCGGATAATGATTTTGACTATGAAATTATGGATGGTAAAAATCGTATTGATAATAATGACTTTGTCGCGAGAAAAAATAGAAATAGAGATCTTTTTATGGTTCGAAAGGACCTAGTAAATGCCTACATAGAATATACAAATCTGTAAATTTTTGCATAGATAGATAGAAAGACGGTGTTGCAAAAATGAAAAAGGGTGCGCTTAGGAAAATTTCTCTAGGCACCGTTGCAACAGGGCTGGTTGGGCAAACTGTGACAATCGTTAGTGGCATAATGGTTGCTCGGGCTCTAGGTGTTGAAGGCCGAGGTTACCTCGCATTATTTGTTATATTCCCGCTAGTGATTTCTTATTTAGGTACGTTAGGTATTCCTAATTCTGTAATTTATTACACTGCGTCTGGCAGCGTCTCTAGCGATACGATTAAGCGTATATTTTTACGCCTTTTTCCTTTGCAAGCTGTGGCCTTGCTGCTGTTGCATGTTGCGGCTTTAGGGGTTTATCTCGAAGGAAAACCCCTGGATGTAAGGATGGCGGGCTACGTAACACTTTTAGTTGTACCTTTTATTCTTGCACAACAATATGGGATGGCGCTTATGCAAGGAGCTGGGAAATTTGTATTGTTCAATATCCTTCGACTAATAGTGCCTGTGACTTACACTGTAGCCGTGTTGGTCATTTTTATAACTGAACTTGCAAACTTGAAAATCATATTGGCGATGTGGGTGCTTGCAAATATACTTTCAGGGTGTGTCGCATTTTATATGGCGATAGGCCGTGTCGAAAATGTTTGCCATAAAAATGCTGAAAGGGTTTCATTAAAACAAATGGTCAATTTTGGGATAAAAGGCTTGTTTGGGTCAGTAACCCCTCTGGAATCGTTTCGACTGGATCATGTGCTGGCAGGGTTTCTTATGTCACCAGCTATGTTGGGTCTTTATGTGGTCGGGCAGGCATTCTCTAATTTACCTCAATTTATCGCACGAAGTGCCGGAATGGTGGTTTATCCAGCGGTAGCGGGAAGGTCCGGAGAAATAGGAAAGAAAAAACTGGTGTGGCGTTTTTTTTGGTTAGTGACATTTTTTAATGTTGTTATTACAACCTTGTTAATTGCTGCTTTACCATATCTGTTACCCTTTCTTTTTGGTGATGATTTTGGTGACGCTATTCTTCTTGGGCAAGTTCTGTTGGTTGGTGCTGTTTTTGCGGCAAGTCGACGTATCTTCGTAGAAGGTTTGAGAGGGGTGGGAGTTCCTCATGTGTCAACAATGGCAGAAGTCTCAATGTATCCCTGGCTAGCCATCGGTATACCTTTGTTGGTTCTGTGGTATGAAAACTTAGGGTTGGCGATAGGGGTGGTGATAGCTTATTTGATTTCTCTAATAGTTGCTCTGATGTTGGGGATGCGGGAATTAAAGAATGGGTAGAGTGGAGGCGATTGTTAACCGTAGTACAAATAGTGTTGATGGACTTACCTTTGCACTGGGAGGAGGGTTTTTAGTTTTATTATGTTTTATAGTTATTCTTTATAGTAATGGTGCAGCCTTATCGTTACGAGTAGTTTTTCCATTGGTAACTATATTCTTTACGAGTGTTTCATTATTTTATATTCTCATGGCAGGTAGTCGGAATATATTTGAACCAGCTGTGCCTGCTACGGCAATGCTTGGTGTGCTTTTTGGAATCAGGCCAATCGTAATGATCGTGGTGGGGGATGTTGATTATTATTTATTTGTGCCCATTTCTGAGCATCTGACTGAAGCCTTTTTTATAGGTATGTTAGGAACCCTAGCTTTTTTGTTTGGCTACCATATTAAACTAGGCGTAAATAAGTGGCCTGTTAACATGGGCAAGCAGCTAGTCCCAAAATATGATTCCAACAAAAAAAGGCTTCATATTTATATTGCGGCAATTAGTCTGGTTGCACTTATTTTATTTTTTGTATATTTGTCGGCAGGAGGAGCCCCGTGGGAGCTGCTTCAAATGATGGCATCTGGCCGATCAACTGCCCTTGTCGATAAAGTTGCGATTAATTCAGAGTATCTTTCAGTGGCACCAATACTTTCTGCTTGTGCTGCAATATTAATGATTGCAGATTCACGCAGTGAAAGCTTAACAGGTTATAAAAAAATAATTGTTCTTTTTTTAATCTTATTTCCGGTAATGGTTTTTATGCTAATGGGCGTTCGAAGATTCATTATTCCGTCTATTCTTATACCAATAGTTGTTTATTATTTTATACGTAACAAAAGGCCATCGATTAAAATGGTGGTAGTAATAGCGCCAGTTATATTGGTTTTGATTTCCGCAATTCCCTATATGCGAACAGAAGGTGCAAGGAGTCAGGCGGGAGGGCTCACTAATTTTTTTGAATTTGCTATTAAAGAGCATAGGGAGCTTTTGTCAAATATACTGCTAAAACACGATACTGAAATGGTTTCTATACTTTCGGTAGAGGTAGGTGTTCTTAATGAAATGGATGATTTTTATTTTGGAAGAGCCACTGTTGGTGATCTTTTGATAGCCCCTATCCCATCATCTTTGTTTCCGTGGAAGCCATCTACAGCACGAGATTTAATGCTAGTTGATGCATTTGGCAGCAAGTGTAATGCAACTGAAGGGGGACTATGCCCAGATTTTTCTATACTTGGCACTTTTTATCAAGATTTTTGGTATTTTGGTGTGGTTGGCGGTATGTTTTTTCTGGGGGTTGGCTCTCGTTGGCTTTGGGTGAAGTATCGAAGGGATCCTAGTAGTATGTTGAATATTATTAGTGTTTCGTGCTGGGCGGTTTTTATCCCGATTATTATTCGGGCAGGTTTTATGCCTGCATTTGCATGGTTTTTATATTTTTTAATCCCGTGTGTTGTTGGGGTTTTTTTGTCTAGAAAAAGAAGGCAGAGGATGAGTTTTAATGAACTTGAAGATAACAATACTGGTTGATACGATTGATAGCTGGATTCATCCGTGGGCAAAAGCTCTAAAAGATCAGTTTGATGCAATAGGCCATTCTGTATCTTATGTAGGATCAGCAAATGAAATTGATAATGGCGACATTGCATTCTTACTAGGCTGCATAAAATTGGTGTCAGATGACATATTGCATAAAAACAAATTTAATCTGGTGGTTCACCCAAGTGATTTACCTAAAGGTAAAGGCTTTTCTCCAGTCGCATGGCAGGTGCTAGAGGGGAAGAAAGAAATCCCGGTTGTGATGTTTGATGCCGTGCCAGAAGTTGATGCTGGAGATGTATATTTACGTGATGTAATCAGATTGGATGGCACAGAATTAAATAAAGAAATTAAAGATAAACAAGGTATTTGTACCCTTTTCATGTGTATGAAATTCGTTGAACATTATGATGGGTTGGTACCCGAGTCTCAAAATGGGAATGAAAGCTTTTATAAACGAAGAACAAAAGAAGATAGCCGATTAGATCCTGAGAAGACGATAGCTGAACAATTTGATTTGTTAAGGGTTGTGGATAACGATAGGTACCCCGCATTTTTTTATCTGAATGGTGAGAGATATATACTGCATGTATTTAAAGACAATTTATTGTAGCGCTTAAAGTTTGTGGGAAACGGAATGATAAATTTAATGTAAGTGGATATGATGCTCAAATGTGTCGGGATAATGTCAAATGAATAAAGCTCCTATAGCGCTTTTTGTATATAACCGCCCAGAGCATACAAAAAAAACATTAGAATATTTGAAAAATAACTACGGCGCATTAGATAGCGACCTTTATATATTCTCAGATGGGCCTCGTACCATGAGAGATGTGGATCGAGTATCTGAAGTTAGAGATATCGTTAATAATATTGATGGATTTAATCGCATTACTGTGAACGAAAAAAATGACAACTGTGGGCTCGCCAACTCTATTATATGTGGCGTAACAGAACTTTGTGATAATTACGGAAAAGTTATTGTTGTTGAGGATGATCTTCTAACTTCCCCATATTTTTTGACATATATGAATGATGCCTTAGAGAAATATGAGAAAATAGATAGGGTTATGCATATATCTGGGTATATGTTTCCTGTAGATAATGCTATGTCTTTACCCGATGCATTTTTTCTTCGTATGACATCAAGTTGGGGTTGGGCAACCTGGAAAAGGGCATGGGATAATTTTGAGCCGTCTGCTGAGCATCTTTTAAAAAAAATAGATTCAGCTGATTTAAAAAGTGAATTTGATATTATGAGTACATTTAATTATAAAAAAATGCTTAAAAAGCAATGTAATGGCGCTATAGATTCGTGGGCGGTACGTTGGTATGCAAGTGTTTTTTTGAAAAATAGCCTGGGTCTTTTTCCATCTCACTCTTACGTGAAAAATATAGGTTTTGACGATTCTGGGGTTCATTGTGGCAAAGTTAATCATTACGATGTCGGGTTGAGTAAAAAAAGTAAAATTAGAATGCCGATAGATCTTGTTGCTAGTGATAAAGCAAATATTTTATTACAGAAGTATTATCTTAAAACAAGAGAACCAATGTATAAAAAGATTATTAGAAAGTTATGGAAAATGGTGTGAGTTATTGAAATTAATATGTCAGATTCAGATTGTTAGGCCATGAATATTTGTATATTGACATCGTCTGATGGACGCTACGGTGGGTTTTCTGCCATTGTACGGTTCCATAAAAACCTCAAGAGGTTTGGTCATAATTCTGTAATGTTGGTGGCTAATAAACAGTCAGAAGATGATGATGTTACAGAGGTTAGTAAATCAAAATACTTACTTAATAAAGTGTTTTTGTATGCTAATCGCTTGTTCCGGAAGTGCGTGGAGAAAAATCATGAGCCTGAATATTATTTTGAGCATTCAAACATTAATTTCTATTCGGGGAGAGAGTTATTAAAAAAAATGCCATTTAAACCTGATGTCATTATTGTCGGTTGGGTCGATGGGTTTATTACTCCAAAGATATTGCATGACTTATCTCGCGTAATCAATGTGCCTATAATCTGGTATTTGATGGATATGGCTCCATTAACGGGTGGCTGTCATTTTTCTTGGGGTTGTATAAAATACATGGACGGGTGTGGAGGTTGTCCTGCAATTGAGTCCGGGCATGAAAATGATGCTTCAAGAAAAAATATACTTGTTAAACAAAATCTTATGGAAAAAACCAATCTTGTGGTTGTTTCCGCAACAGAGTGGCTTGATAAACAAGCAAAAAAATCATCGGTATTCAAAGGAAAAAATATATTAAAAATTATGCTTGGTGTGGATAAGGAAATATTTTCCCCTACCTCGCGAGTTGGTGCAAGAATGAGTCTTAACCTCCCGTTGGATTCAAAAGTTTTGTTCGTTGGTGCAACATCATTGAGTTTTAAAAGGAAGGGTGTGGCCTATCTATACCAGGCGCTGGAACTGTTGGATAAAAAAATTGATGTGCGAAAGAAGAAAATTCTAATACTGAGCGCGGGTTCGGGAGATGGTGAAGAAGTTCGGGGGCGGATAAGTAAGAACTTTCAACACGTACATTTGGGGTATCTGAAAAATGATTGTTCGCTTGCACTAGCATATCAGGCTTCTAATTTATATGTCTGTCCGTCTATCGAAGATTCGGGACCAATGATGATTAATGAGTCTATGATGTGTGGTACACCAGTTGTTTCTTTTGAAATGGGGGGTGCATTTGACTTGGTTCATACAGGTATTACAGGATATCGAGCGAGCCTTAAAAATAACGAGGACCTAGCTACCGGGATTGCATATATTTTAGCTTTGCCTGAGGAAGATGAGAGAGAAATGGTTCGCCAATGTAGAAAAATTGCATTGAAGTACTGTAGTCCCAAGGCGCAAGTTGATTCTTTTAATAGGCTTTTCGCAGAAATAGTGAAGTAGTAAAAAATAGAACAGGCTACAGCTCAAAAGATTGTAAAATTGCTTAGTCGCGGTTTCCTTTGAGCAGATAAAATATTAATATTATTTTGGTATAAATCAGTATGCGTAAAATTAATTTTAATGAGCCATATTTGGCAGGTCAAGAATTAGAATATATCAAACAAGTCTTCGATAATAAACAGTTTGGTGGAAATGGGCCCTTCACTAAAAAGGTGGAGCGCCTGCTACAAGAACGATACTCAGTTGAGAAGGTTTTGTTAACTGATAGCTGTACCTCAGCGCTTGAGATGTCTGCATTATTATTGGAGATTGGTGTGGGAGATGAAGTAATTCTTCCGTCATACACTTTTTCTACTACTGCATCAGCATTTCTTCGTACAGGATGTACACTTGTTTTTGCGGAAATTAACCCAAAAAATATGATGATTGACCCAATAGATGTAGAGCGAAAAATTACTCGCAATACAAAAGTTATAGCTCCCATTCACTATGGTGGAATAGCAGCTGATGTTGTACGTCTAAGAAAGATATGTGATGAAAATGGGGTAACATTAGTTGAAGATGCGGCTCAGGCCCTTGATTCATACTTAGATGAAAAGCCGCTTGGTACCTTTGGGGCGCTTGGTTGTTTTTCATTCCATGAGACAAAAAATATACATGCAGGATTATCGGGTGCGCTATTTGTAAACGATTCAGATTTTGCCGATCGAGCTACTTATATCCGGGAAAGAGGAACGAATAGAGAGCAGGTACTAAAAGGTTTAGCAGACAAATACTCATGGGTTGAATTAGGTTCTAGTTTTTATCCCACTGAGTTCCAAGCAGCTTTTCTTTTTGCGCAGCTCAAATCGTTAGACGAGAATACTCTTAAGCGCCGAGATATATATGATGAATACAACGTTCAGCTCCTTCCTCTTGCCGAGAATAATTATTTCTCCTTACCGGAGCTTCCGATAGGTAATAAGATAAATTATCATGCATATTTCATCATTTTTAATGATGAACTTCAATGTGATTATGTCAGAGAGTCCCTCGCTAATGATGGGGTTTCGGCATATATTGGTTATGTTCCTTTACATTCTTCCCCAATGGGAAAGAAATTAGGCTATATGCCTGATGACTTACCACTGACTGAAGAATATGCCAAGAGAGTGCTGAGATTGCCATTCCATAATAATATGGATATAGATGACGTCCAGTATGTCAGTGAGAAAATTAAGCGATATACGAGGGAGTTTTCGGATTGAAATATCAAGATTGTGTCAGTGAGTTTACCAGGTACTTGAAAGAAGAGTGTCCCGAAGTAGTGCATGATTTGTTGCGTATTGAGACTCAGGTGGAATCTTGGTTCGATTGGTCACAAATTGCCACATTAGCCCAAGTTATTGAGTGGTACGAAACAATAAAAAATAATTGTAATATGACAATTGAAGAAATAAAGCTTGATGATTGTCGTGGTTGGCATTTTAATAATACCGACGGATGGATTAAGCATGAAAGCGGTGAGTTTTTTATGGTGCAAGGTCTGCGCATAAGCCAATCGGGCTCTCGTGAGGTGGGTTCAGGGGGATGGGACCAGCCCATATTGACCCAAGTTGGATTAGATGGTGGTCTGTTAGGTATCTTGAGAAAAAGAATTAAGGGTGTCCCGCACTATCTTCTTGAAGCTAAAGCTGAGCCAGGGAATCCTGATTTGGTTCAAATAAGTCCAACATTACAGGCAACATTTAGCAATCTTCGATGTGCGCATAAAGGCCGGAGACCTTTGTTTGCAGATCTGTTTGAGCATCCAGAGAAAACAAAGTCGAATGTTTTGTTTGATCAGTGGATGTCGGAAGATGGAGGGCGTTTATATAAAAAACGTAATAAGGGTCTTTTGGTGGAGGTTGATAAGGACTATGAAATTGAAGATAGGGAGACTTTCCAGTGGTTTAGCCTTTGGCAAATTAAGCAACTGATCAAAACTAACTCGTGGGTAAATCCACATGTTAGAGGTATAATTTCACACTTATAATTTCAGGTATATCTATGAAAATTGCGGTTTGGGGTTTAGGTTCACATGCGCTGAAAAATACATTGCCGGCACTTGCAAAAACGCCAACTGTAGATGTGATTGGAGTTTTTTCACGAAATACTGAAGTAGTCCAAGCTAATGCTCTTAAATATGGCTGTAAATCATATGCGAGTAGCGAATTGTTGCTTGCTGACTCTGATATAGAAGGTGTGTATCTTGCGACTCCTATTGCTTTACATTATACGGAAGGAAAGAGAATTCTTGAGGCCGGTAAACATTTATTTGTCGAAAAGTCAAGCGTAACATGCTTGAAGGATGCAGAAACTCTTGTAGGTTTAGCTAAGTCTAAAGGTTTGGTTATTGCTGAATGCTTTATGTATAAGTATCACAATCAGTGTAAGAAACTGTTGGATATTATAGAAAGTGGTGAGCTTGGTGCTGTTAGGCAAATACATGCACGTTTTGGGTTTCCACATCTAAGTGCCAATGATATTCGTTATAAGAAAGAATTAGGAGGTGGAGCGCTGTTGGATGCTGGCACGTATACGATTTCCTTTGCAACGTTATTTGCAAAGAGTAATATTAAATTACGCGCATCGACACTGGCGTCTCAGGTGAATTACGAAGTAGATACGGATGGCATAGCATTGTTTACCCTTAATGGTAATATTTCTTTTGTGGCTTCTTGGGGGTTTGGAAGAAGCTATAAGAATGAAATAGAAGTTTGGGGTGAAGAGGGAACACTTTATGCAAATCGTTTTTTTTCAAAACCAGAAGGCCTCGGAACAGAAATAATGATATCTAAACAAGTTGGTGATTACGTCGTAAATTGCCCACCGGAAAATCATTTTGTTTCGATGTTTAGAGACTTTTCAGAAGCAGTTTATGATGCCGGTATTAGGGGGGCGCTTCGAAAAAATCTGATTGCGCAAGCTCTTATTGTTGAGAATGTATTAAAAAATTCAATGGCCCTAGGTGATTCACAATAATTTCTGTCTGAGATTGAGTGAGGAATTACTCTCAATGAAGTTATAAGGTTTAAACCGCCAGTTTATCGGGTGATGTTTTCTGTAGAATACTAAATTTCGAAATTATGGGAAATTAAGTTACAAGTACGGAAGTGAAAAGAGGCTTAGGTTTTTTAACATAGGATCTGTGTAATTTGGGGTGGCGGTCGATGGTGAAAGATAAAATGAATTTGAATTTGTGTTTTTCGATATTTTTGAACGAGGTGGCGGCTTTGCTTAGCTTTAGATGTACGTGTTAAATCAAAAACTCCAAAAATTATTTAAGATACTTGGGTGCCCATTTTATACGCTTGCACTTGGCAGAGGTGTTGCGGCAGCTGTTGAACATGAGAAAATGCTATCAAATTTGTCTAGTTCAGTGATTGTTGATGTGGGGGCAAATCGTGGGCAGTTTGCGCTTGTGGCGAGAAAGGTTTTTCCAGCTTCGTACATTTATTCATTTGAGCCACTTGAAGGTCCCGCGAAAAAATACCAAAGTGTTTTTAGGAGTGATAAAAAATCTATTTTGTTTCATCAGGCAATCGGACCTAAAAAAGATATAACAAACATTCATGTGTCAAAACGCGATGACTCATCTTCGTTGTTGCCGATAACTTCGACACAATCATCACTATTCCCTGGAACAGAAGAACGTGACATTGTGAAGGTTCAAGTTTCCCCATTGTGTGAGGTTTTATCAAAAAATAAATTACAAGGGCCCGCTTTGCTAAAGATGGATGTGCAGGGTTTTGAGCTTGAAGCTTTACGTGGTTGCGAAGAATTGATTGGACAATTTCGAGATATTTATGTGGAGTGTTCTTTTAGGGAGTTGTATAAGGGGCAGGCGATGGTAGATGAGATTATTGAATATTTAAAGGAAAGGTCTTTTTTCCTGTTTGGTGTATATAATGTGTCTTATGATAAAAATGGCTTGGCGATTCAGGCGGATTTCCATTTTAGATTGGTAACTGCCTAAATATATTCTACCGGCGGCAGCCAAAATGTTGTGTATGATTGCTGTAGAAAGAATACAATGTGAAATAAGAAAGCACTAACAATGGGTATCGCAGGGCAGGATGAAGCCTATCTGGCGGGTTTTTTATTAGAAATAAGATTATGAAGTTTGCGGATTTAAATGTCGAGTATTTTTATTTAACTTTCCATCGTCAGGTTTAAACCACGGGCTTTAGCAGTGATACTATCTCGAAAAGACTGAAGAGGAGCATGGGTTGCAGATCATACAGTACACCAAACTAGAGTATCTAGTTGTATGGATTACAAAAAATTTAAAATGGAACCAAAATCGGCTGCGTCATTTCGGCGACGCGTATTCGGACTTTCAGTCCGTTATTTAGGCCCACTACCTTTAGACTGTAGTTGTTTAGTATGAATCCCGCGTCAAAAGGGAAGCTTTAGTCACCCGAAAAACCACGCGTGCCTTGCCGCGTATTAGTCTAGGGCTTCAGGATTGTCTTTGAATTGGGCAGCATGAAGCCTTTACGCTACTGAGACATGCGGAGGACTATCTGGAGATGCAGTGTAATATTGCAACAGGAGTGTCCTAAGGGTTTCTGTATTGTGCTCGGTGTGCGTTTTGTCAATGCAGCTTATGGGCTATCTGAGGGGGTCTATTCGTTGGCAGAATAAAGACGACGAAAAGGGCTGCGATACTGAAACAGATCATGCGCTATTGCCTTTGTTTCGCGTTATTTTTGGCCCACTAGACAGTGGAAACATTATTCGGTGAACCGACTGAAGTAAAAGAAAAATTAGGTCCGGCACATCGACGATTACATGCGAAGAAATGGTTCATGAAATGATGGAAAATGATCTTGAGTTGATAAAACGAGATACTCTAAATTAATGAAAATATTAATTTACGGGATTAATTTTTCGCCTGAATTAACCGGTATAGGGAAATATTCTGGTGAAATGGCGGCTTGGTTGACCTCTCGGGGGCACGAGGTTCGCGTGGTCACTGCTCCTCCCTACTATCCTGAGTGGAAAGTCGGTATAGGCTACTCTTCATTTCTCTATAAAATTGAAAGTTTGGATGAGTGCATGGTGTGGCGTTGCCCTGTGTGGGTACCTAAGGCTCCCAATGGTACAAAACGAATCATTCACCTGTTAAGTTTTTCGGTAAGTTCATTTCTTGTTTTATTGCGTCAAGCATTATGGAAGCCGAATGTTATTCTTTCTGTTGAACCCCCTTTGTTTTGTGCGCCGACTAACTTAATCGTTTCGAAACTTTGTGGGGCGCGCTCATGGCTCCACGTCCAGGATTTTGAAGTGGATGCGGCCTTTGATCTAGGTGTTTTGTCGTCGCCACGCTTGCGTTGCATAGTGTCAAAAGTTGAGCGTTGGTTGATGATCAAGTTTGACAGAGTATCGACGATTTCTGATCAAATGCTAGTGCGGCTTGGGTCCAAGGGCGTTTTGCCGGGGAAGCAAGTGTTGTTTCCAAACTGGGCTGATATAGACCATATTCGTCCTCTTGATTCTTTGAGCATATATAGAGGACAGTTAGGCATATCAGCATCGAATATTGTTTTTCTTTATTCCGGGAATATGGGTGAAAAGCAAGGGTTGGAAATCGTCGTTGAGGCGGCCCGCGAATTGGCTGATTGTAAAAATATTGTATTTGTGATGTGTGGGCAGGGAGCCGCATACAGTCGTTTGCGTGATTTAGCCAGTGGACTTGAGAATATACACTGGTTACCCTTGCAGCCTTTGGATAAGTTGAATGACTTGTTGAATATGGCGGATGTTCATTTGTTGCCGCAGAGAGCTGATGCTGCGGATTTGGTGATGCCTTCAAAGCTGACAGGAATGCTGGCGAGTGGTCGGCCTGTGTTGGCAACGGCTTTTGAGGGTACGCAAATTGCGAAGGTGCTTGAGCCATCCGGTGTGATTGTACCTCCCGAAGATGCTGGTCTTTTTGCGAATGCGATGGTGAGTTTGGCAGAAAATACAGAACAACGTCAGCGATTGGGTGAAAATGCCCGAAACTATGCGGTAGAATTCCTTGGCCGTGATGCGGTATTGACTCAGTTTGAAGCGGCTTTACTGGAATGTATTTCTCATAAAGAATAAGTTTTAAACACTGGACAGGGGTTTTGGTTTGCCAAAAATAGCATTAATAACAGGTATTACAGGACAGGATGGAGCCTATCTGGCGGAGTTTCTGCTGGAAAAAGGGTATGAAGTTCACGGCATCAAGCGTCGTGCATCATCCTTTAACACTGACCGTATTGATCATTTGTATCAAGACCCGCATGAAACAGACAGGAAGCTTATTCTGCATTACGGTGATTTGAGCGATTCAAGCAATTTGATTCGTATTGTTCAGCAGGTGCAGCCTGATGAAATATATAATCTTGGTGCGCAAAGTCATGTGGCTGTTTCTTTTGAAAGTCCGGAATATACCGCTGATACAGTGGGACTGGGTGTTTTGCGTGTGCTTGAAGCCATTCGTATTGCGGGGCTGGAAAAGAAAACCCGTTTTTATCAGGCATCTACTTCTGAATTGTATGGAGATGTCCGGGAAATACCTCAAAAAGAGACAACCCCATTTTACCCGCGTTCACCCTATGCGGTTGCCAAGCTGTACGCTTACTGGATTACGGTGAATTATCGTGAAGCCTATGGCATGTATGCTTGTAACGGGATTTTATTTAATCATGAGTCACCCATCAGAGGTGAGACTTTCGTAACACGAAAAATTACCCGTGCATTGTCACGGGTCAGCCTGGGACTCCAGGATTGTCTTTATCTGGGTAATATGAATTCTTTGCGTGACTGGGGGCATGCGAAGGATTATGTGGAGATGCAATGGCTAATGTTGCAACAGGATGAGCCGGAGGATTTTTGTATTGCGACCGGTGTACAATATTCTGTGCGGGACTTTGTGAATGCAGCTTATGGTCACTTGGGAAAGTTGATACGCTGGGAAGGTGAGGGCGTTGATGAGAAAGGCTATGATACTGAAACAGGGCAGTGCATTGTTGCTGTTGACCCACGTTATTTCCGGCCAACTGAGGTGGAGACACTCTTGGGTGATCCAACCAAAGCAAGAGAAAAACTGGGTTGGGTACCTAAGGTTACCTTTGAAGAAATGGTGCATGAGATGATGGAAAATGATCTGGAACTGGCAAAGCGCGATGCGTTAGTCACAGAACATGGATTCAAGGCATTTGATTACCATGAATGAGTGCGACAAGATTTATGTTGCTGGCCATCGTGGCTTGGTGGGGGCGGCAATCTGTCGAGTGCTCGAAAAACAGGGTTTTGGTAATATTGCCGCTCGCACCCGTGGCGAGCTGGATCTGACGAATCAATCAGCGGTTCTAACCTTCTTTGAGGCAGAACGCCCTGACTATGTGTTCCTGGCAGCAGCGAGAGTGGGGGGCATTCATGCGAATAATAGTTATCCCGCCGAGTTTATTCGTGACAATTTGCTGATTCAGACCAACATTATCGATGCGGCCTATCAAAATGGAACCCGGAAGTTACAGCTTCTTGGTTCATCATGTATTTACCCGAAACTTGCTCCACAGCCCATGAAAGAGGAGCATCTGCTCACCGGGGAGCTTGAGCCCACCAATGAATGGTATGCCGTTGCAAAGATAGCCGGTATCAAACAGTGCCAAGCCTACCGACGCCAATACGGTTTTGATGCTATTTCGTTGATGCCTACCAATCTTTACGGTATGGGTGATAATTTTGATTTGGAAAATTCCCATGTAGTACCGGCATTGCTTCGTAAATTTCACGAAGCCAAAGTGAGCGGGGCAGACAATGTGCAAGTTTGGGGAAGTGGAAACCCGCGTCGTGAGTTCCTGCACGTAGATGATTTGGCGGATGCAGCGGTTTACCTGATGAAAAATTATAGCGATGAAAGTATTGTTAATGTTGGAGTGGGTGAAGATGTCAGCATTCGTGAACTGGCTGAATTAATTGCCAGGGTGGTGGAGTTTGAGGGGGAATTGTGTTTTGATGCTAGCAAGCCAGACGGTGCGCCACGTAAGCTGTTGGATGTATCGAAGTTGAATGACATTGGTTGGCGGGCCAAAATCAATCTTGGCGAAGGGCTTTCGAGCACCTATCAGTGGTTTCTGGATAATCAATCTACACTCAGGGTGTAACTGTAATCATATCCCATAGTGTCAATTGTCAATAAATCATCATGTAGTACCAAAAATAGCACCAAAACAAGTATTGAGTGGGCTGGTATTTATTTCATACACACGCCATCAGGCTTCGCATATCTGGATATGACGAAGCTTTCATCGTGATAGTTGAGCTTCCGGTATATTCAGTCTACATTTAGTTACAATTATCGAGTTCGGAAGTTGTTAGGGAGCGGAGGTAAAGTGCTACCAAGAGGGTTACTGAAAGAGTACGCCAGCGTGCTTTCGTTTGTCGCGCGCGTATTTGACGTGCTTTGTATTTTGCTTGGGGCATTGCTGGCATACACTTGGCGCTTTGATCACTGGCCGATGCCTGCCAATTATCAGATGGCCATTTTGCTGGGCGTTCTGTTTACCCTCATGTTTTTTTCGGTTTCCGGTGTCTATGGCTCCTGGCGTGGCAAGAGTTGGCTGCATCAGGCGCAAACAATTACGTTGGCATGGTTTAGCGTGGTTGCACTCCTTATTATCGTCGCATTTTTAACGAAAACCGGTACACTTTTTTCTCGCCAATGGATGGTGGTCTGGGTGATTTCTGCCTGGAGTTTACTGCTGTTGTTTCGTTTTTCGTTAACCATCATTCTTCGCGCCATGCGCAAAAAGGGCTGGAATCATAAACGAATTATCATTGTTGGTGCCGGTAGTCTGGGGCAGAGTGTGGCGCAGAATATCCTGGATGCTGATTGGACCGGGCTTGAAGTGGTGGGTTTTTTGGATGATGGTGAGTCCTTGCGTGGCCATTGGATAAAAGGTGTGGAAGTGTTGGGGGGTGCGGGTAAGGCCAATCTGGCGATACAGCAAAAATCAGCAGATGAAATCTGGCTGGCATTGCCATTGAAAGCTGAAGACAGAGTGAAAGAGATTCTGTACGATTTACGGCACAGTACCGCCACCATTCGATTTGTGCCGGGTATCTTCGGATTCCGTCTGCTTAATCACTCGGTGACGGATGTGGCAGGAATGGCGGTGATGGATTTGAGTGCCAGTCCCATGGTGGGTCTTAACCGTGCCATAAAAGCGGTGGAAGACCGGGTGTTAGCACTGCTTATTCTGGTTCTGATCAGCCCGCTGTTGGCTTTTGTCGCACTGGGGGTGAAATTCAGTTCTCCTGGACCAATGCTTTTCAAGCAAAAGCGTCATGGCTGGGATGGCAAGCCCATCAAGATTTACAAATTTCGTTCCATGGTGGTGCATTGCGAGGATGGAGACACGGTGACCCAGGCCCGGAAGTGTGACTATCGCATTACAAAATTCGGTGCTTTTCTACGCCGTACCAGTCTGGATGAGTTGCCTCAGTTTGTGAATGTTTTGCAGGGGAAAATGTCTATTGTTGGTCCCCGTCCTCATGCCATCGCTCATAATGAGCAATACAAAGATCAAATTGAAGCCTACATGCTGCGCCACAAGGTTAAACCAGGTATTACTGGTTGGGCACAAGTGAATGGCTGGCGTGGCGAAACAGATACTCTGGACAAGATGAGAAAACGGGTTGAATATGATCTGTATTACATTGAAAACTGGTCTCTGTGGTTCGACATTAAAATAATCATTCGCACGGTGTTTACCGGTTTCACGAATAAAAATGCCTACTGAGCAGGATGTTCTTTTGGGGCGAAACACCGATTTATTATTTCCCGTAAGTCCGAACAGTTTCCAGTTACTCCCACTGTGGTTAACGATTGGCTGGGGCTTGATTGCGCTAATTGTCTATCTCTCCCTGACCGCCAGTCCGCCGGAAGTTTTTGAATTTGCTTTTGCAGATAAGCTGAAACATTTGTTTGCTTACAGTGTGTTAATGGGTTGGTTTACTCAGCTTTATCCTTCATTGAAAGCACGGCGGGTGTGGGCATTGGCTCTTTTCCTGCTAGGTGTGGCGGTGGAATTTATACAGGGCTGGAGCGGTTACCGGTTTTTTGATGTCGCCGATATGGCAGCGAATTCGCTTGGTGTGCTGCTGGGTTGGTGGTTAAGCACCAAGTGGCTGGCAGGCAGTTTGTTACGTGTTGATAGTGTGCTGTCACGATGGTCGAAATAGATGTTTCAGTTTGTCTGCAATAGTTCGCACATTTGAGCCCCAATCCAGCGCATACAGAATAGTTAGAAATGTTCTAAACATTGCTCAGGAAATGTTGAAACAGCTCAGGATTTTGTTGCTTGAGTTGGGTACGCAAGACCATGGTATTGTCGCTCCCGCTTTCCGCACGGGATTGCATACGCTCCTGTTGTAGCTGGTACAGGGTGATATAGCTGGCAGGGCAAGCAACTTCGGACATTGACTCAGGCTCAGGCAATTGTTTAATCAAGCCTGGTTTTGTTAACAACAGCCAAGCCGGAAAAGCCTGCACGGGCATTTCCGGTTCCAGTTCCAGGAAGTGTATCCATTGTTGACGCAGTGCGTGGTCGTTGCTGGATTCGAAAATATCGCATTGTTCCGGGAACTGCCAGCACAGCTTAAACCAGCCCAGCAAGGCTTCAGGCTTTTGGTGCAGGTACTCACAGGCCCGGGCGTGACGCAGCAATAACACAGCATCGGTATGCCAGTGAGACTCGTTTTCCACCGCATGACATACCGTTTCCCAATCCATTGACTGACTGGCGGTATAGCTGAGATGCAATGTGGGTTGTGCGTTTTGATAAGGCTGATCTTGCAGGGCGGCAGACAAACGTCGCCACAGCGGAATCAGCAGGTTGCGGCTGTTTTTCCCCAACAGGCTTTTAGCCAATGGAATCAACGTTTGTTGCAACATCTGCATGTCTGTGGCGGCATCATCAGTCGGTGTGTTGAGGCCTTCTGCTGCTTCGACCAGATATTCCAGTTCACCTAAACGCACATGATCGGGTGCGGTGTCATAAAGCTGTTCCAACAAACGCCGTGACTCTGCGGGGTTACGATCAATCAACGCCTGGGTAATACCGTTAAACAGACTGGTGGCCGGAGCATCGGTGAACAGGTCCATTTGAGGCTGATCTTCAGGTTTATGGTAACGCTGATGGAAACATTGATTCAGAGTGTTGTTTTGACTGAAGCGTAATTGCTGTGTGTTGTTGTCAGACCAGGAATGGTAGGTAACGGCTTCTGTCTTCCAGCCCCGGCGTTGCAGATAGTCAGCGGCTTGCATCAATTGTTGTTTAATATGTTCATGGTCACCAAACAGCGTCTCGTCGAGATAGCCGAATTCGCCATTGCGCCAGGCTTCGTAGTCCGCATAGAGCAGGCGGCCTTCCTGTAACAAAAATTCCAGGGGTAAATATTCGCCTTGCTCCAGTAAGAGTTGATCAACCTGATGTTGGATGTCTTGAGTCATTGTGATGTGCTTTTTGAGAGAATGTTGATTTTGTTTCGGTATGTATTTTTACGCGGAACGCAGGAGCGAGGTAATGTCGCCATTTTTTTGTTGAGTGCTCAGTCTCCACCCAGTGGTTGAAACAATGCTTCCAGGTCTTGTTCATTCCATTGGGCTTCATTTTGGCCATCGTCTTGATACAGCCCATCGGCCAATGCTTGTTTGCGTTGCTGCATCGCCTGAATTTTTTCTTCCAGAGTGCCTTCACAAATAAACTTGTAAACGAACACAGCCTGTTGCTGACCGATGCGATGAGCACGGTCGGTAGCCTGACGTTCCACCGCAGGGTTCCACCAGGGATCGTAGTGGATGACGGTATCGGCGGTGGTAAGGTTGAGACCCACGCCACCGGCCTTGAGACTGATAAGAAACAGCGGTACCTTGCCGTCCTGAAAGTTTTTCACCGGAGTCTCCCGGTCACGAGTCTGACCAGTGAGTTTTACATAGTCGATATTGGCTTTTTTTAATTCGTCTTCGATAAATCCCAGCATGGTAGTGAACTGGGAGAACAGCAAAATACGCCGACCTTCTTCGACCATCTCTGGCAGCAGCTCCATGAGCATTTCTAGTTTGGCGTTTTTGTTAACATCATTTGCCTTGTCTATTTTCACCAGACGCGGGTCGCAACACACTTGCCGCAGTTTCAACAGAGCATCCAGCACCACGATGTGACTGCGCCCCATTCCCTGGCGCTCGATTTCTTCGCGTACCCGGCGATGCATGGCCAGACGCACAGTCTCGTAAAGCTCACGCTGTTTGCCCTCCAGCATGACAGTCTGGATGATCTCGGTTTTTGGGGGCAGTTCCGTAGCCACCTGCTGTTTGGTGCGGCGTAACAAAAAAGGGCGAACGCGGCGGCTAAGGCGTTCTGCGGTAGCTTCGCTTTCGTGTTTTTCGATGGGCGAGCGGAAGAAACGACGGAATTGTTTGTGATCTCCCAGCAGGCCGGGCAATAAAAAATCGAACAGGGACCACAGCTCACCCAGGTGGTTCTCCATGGGTGTGCCGGTGAGGCACAGGCGGTGGCGGGCGTTGATGTCTCGTGCGACACGCCCGGCCTGCGCCTTGGGGTTTTTGATGACCTGTGCCTCATCCAGAATCAACAAATGATAATCGTGTGCCAACAATGTGCTTTTATCGCGTGCCAGCAAGGGATAGGTGGTAATGATCAGATCGTGGTCGGCAATGGCCGGGAAGTGCTGCTTGCGTTGCGGACCATGTAAAACCAGCACCTTGAGTGCTGGTGCAAAGCGCTCGGTCTCGTGACGCCAGTTAAACATCAGGCTGGTGGGGGCAATTACCAGACTGGGACGGTTAGCACGTCCAGCTTCTTTCTCCAGTAATAAATGAGCCAATGCCTGCACCGTTTTACCCAGCCCCATATCGTCAGCAAGAATGCCCGCCAGTTGATATTCACGCAGAAATTGCAGCCAGTTCAAGCCCTGTTGTTGATAGGGACGCAAGGTTGCGGTCAGCCCCGTGGGGGGAGTGACTTCGGGAATGCCGTCCAGATCACGCAGGCGTTGTACCAGTTGTTGTACATCGTCGTCCCCTAGCCATTGTAGGGGAATACCGTCTCCGTCCTGATTCAATGTACTGAATTGCGCTAGCTGAATACGACTAAGGCGCAGATTTTGATGATCGGTTGAATGCGTGTTGTGGTAAATCTCCAGCAGGGTTTCTAGCAATGGCAACACTTTTGCGGCAGGCAGACTTAGCAGGCGTTCTTCATTTTCCGCGTTGTCAAACGGAATGATGAAATGCTCGGTGGTGATTTCTTTCGCATCAGGCAAGCCACGAGGGAAATTGCTGAGAAAATTCAGCAGAATCGGCAGCAGGTCGATGTGCTGGCCATCTACCTCCACCCCCAACTCCATATCGAACCAGTCCTGCTGTTCTAGCTTTTTGACATCACAGGTCCAGCGACTGGCTTCGGTTAGTTGATAGCGGAAGTTATCGTATTCGATACGCCAACCCTGGGCGCGCAGGACGGGGAGATCATCCATCTGAAAACTCAACCAGGCTTCGGCATCGTCATCTTCAAATCGGCTGCCGAGAAAAAAGCAATCCTCACTGGTGGTGAAATCCGGATCATCGTCCTCGTCAAAGCCCAGTTTGCGCAATTGTTTCACTGTGGCCTGTTCCACATTTTCATCGCGCTGTATGTGAATGAGCCGACCGTTGCTGATGCAGGTGGAAGGTGCATCACGGCTGATTTTCATGTCGTTGCCATCATCATCTTTATAAGCAAAACTGAGGTAGGCAGAGTCACTGGATTCGGTCCACTCATCGAACATGGGAGGCTCATCCTCTGTGGTCAGACGCAAGCAGGGCACAGGTTTGACTGGAGGCAGGGTCTCGATTTCCAACACTTGCAGAGGCGGGATCATGGAATCCGGCCATGTTTCAAGCAAGTCTTTGTTGGTTTTTGCAGCCTGTTCTGGTGGCATCGGAGCCATCGTCATCAATTTATGGATAAGATCCACAGGCAAATTGTTGAGCAAAGGCCCGCACTCACCTGTTTCATCGTCGAAATACCAGGGCGAAGACAAAGGCAGCAGGCTATCGGCCTCAGGGGTGATTTGCCATTCTCCCCGCTGATAACCGAAATCATCCATTGCCCAGTGAAAATCAAGCTGGCGCTCTGCTCCCTGACTGAGCAGCGTACCCCATTCGACACTGTCAAAATAACAACGCCCAGTGTCGAGTATATCCTCCAAAATGTGTATGGATTGCGGCCCGGCAAGCAGGAAAGTGCCTGCATCAGCTGCACATGGCAGCTGATTCAGGGTATCCATCAGCGCCAGATCAACAGAATCCAGAAACCGGGGCGGCGTGCGACTCATTGCCCGGCCAGGGTTAAAGGAACGGCCAGTGGAATAACCGCCATATTTTAAATGACGAGCGACAATGGTTTTCACCTGTAAAGTGTCTTCATCATCAAGTTCCAGAAGATAAAGCAGCACCTGCTGGGTATCTGTCGGTTTAGCAGTTGCTTTTTTGTGCGTTTTTTTCAAAGGCTTTCTGGACGACTGATTGATAAACCCGGATATTGCAACATCCGTATTGCCGGGCAGCATCTGTCGGTCATCCAGTGCCTGCAACAACGTCGCAACCACGTGCATACAATTTTGTTTTTTCTTACAACTGCATTCACCATTGATGGTGAGCGTATTCTGCTCATGTCTGGTGCGTACATACACCCGCAAAGAGTGTTTGCTGGCTTGTGGTATAACCGCGGTAATCAGCTCACCATCGTGCTGGATATTGAGTGCTGTTATCTGGTTGTCGGTGAATAACCGCCAGCCCTCGGTAAAATGCGCCGCAGAAAAATGCGTTGTAATGTCCGTCAGGGTAAATATCATGCGCGTATTGTAACGCTAAAATTCTGCCAGATTAATCATCAGCCGTTGATACTGTTTTTCTGCCCGCATCACCCCTAGAATAGGGCACGTTTTTGACTTTTATTCATTACAGGATATCCAATGATACCAACACTTCTCGTCATTCTGGTTTATATCGTCGGCCCTATTGCCATTTTGGTGTGGGCGGTAAAACGTTATCGACATGGTATAAAACCTGCGCCTGGCGAAGTGGTAGTGGTTATTCTTGCGGTATTTCTCATGGCGCTGTTTGCCTTCACCGCGACCTGGAATACCTCGGATGAGGATAATCAGGAAGTGGTGCAGGTCGTGCAGGAACTCACGCAACGTTACGATTTCCCCGTTAAAGCCCGCTTTGCCGACCGACCAGCGGTAGAAGGCTTTGCAAAGCCACGTCGTCTGGAAGTCCGCGTGTACGGTGTTATTACGAGCGAGGAGCAGGCCAAAGTCGTGCGGGTGCTGGAAAAACTGCGCAAACAAATCGCTTCCAAACCCATTGTGGTGTATTTCATGCGTACGGAAGTGTGGGAGGAAAATGCGGATGGCTCCCGACAGCCCCGGCGTGATCACGAGGAACTGTTGCGTCAGGTGAGGATTGAATAACAGAGTTGAATTCCGGGTGAAAGAACGGTTGGCTGTTTCCTCTTGTCCATTGAGCGCAGCCAGCCAATCTGTTAACCTGCATTCCCTTCTGATGTCCCCTTAAACCTGACCATATTCCCGGGTTGTTAATGACCAAATTTGTATTCGTAACTGGCGGTGTTGTTTCCTCTTTGGGGAAGGGCATCGCCTCCGCCTCGTTGGCAGCCATTCTTGAATCGCGCGGCCTGAAAGTGTCGCTGATGAAACTGGACCCGTACATTAACGTGGACCCCGGCACCATGAGTCCCTTTCAGCACGGCGAAGTATTTGTCACTGAAGACGGTGCCGAAACCGATCTCGATCTAGGTCATTACGAACGCTTTGTGCATACCACCATGGGCCAGCGCAACAACTACACCTCGGGGCGTATTTACTCCGATGTGATCAGCAAGGAACGTCGCGGTGATTATCTGGGCGGCACAGTGCAGGTTATTCCGCACATCACCGACGAAATCAAACGCCGTGTCATGGAGTGTGCCGAAGGGCTGGATATACTGATGGTGGAAATCGGCGGCACCGTGGGTGATATTGAATCCCTGCCGTTTCTCGAAGCCATTCGTCAAATCGGCATTGAGCAGGGTCACGACAACTCCCTGTTCATGCATCTGACCCTGTTGCCGTTTATTCCCACCGCTGGCGAGCTGAAAACCAAACCCACCCAGCACTCAGTGAAAGAACTGCGCTCCATTGGTATCCAGCCCGATGTGCTCATTTGTCGTGCCGACCGTCCGGTGCCGGATGACGAACGCCGCAAAATTGCCCTGTTCACCAATGTTGAAGAGCGTGCGGTTATTTCTGCCGTGGACGCCGACAGTATTTACCAGATTCCCATACTGCTGCACGAACAACACCTCGACCAGATTGTGGTGGACAAGCTGCGTATCGAAGCCCCGCAGGCGGATCTTTCTGAATGGCAGGCGGTCACAGATGCCTTGTTTGATCCCAATGGTGAAGTCACTGTTGCCATGGTGGGAAAATACATGGATCTCACTGAAGCCTACAAATCCCTCTCCGAAGCATTGATTCACGGAGGGTTGCATACCCGCACCAAAGTGAAAATCCGCTACATAGACTCGGAAGACATTGAAACCGATGGCCTGGATTGCCTTGAAGATGTCGATGCCATTCTGGTACCCGGTGGCTTTGGTGAGCGCGGTGTGGAAGGCAAGATCAGCACGGTCAAATATGCCCGCGAAAACGGTGTACCTTATCTTGGCATTTGCCTGGGCATGCAAGTGGCGGTAATCGAATATGCCCGCCACATGGCCGGACTCGACGGCGCACACAGTACCGAATTCAAAGCCGATGCACAGCACCCGGTTATCGGGCTTATCACCGAATGGACCACGGCGGATGGCGAGGTGGAACAACGCAGTGAAAATTCCGATCTTGGTGGCACCATGCGTCTTGGTGGTCAGGAGTGTCACCTCATGGATGGCTCCAAATCACGCGAACTGTATGGCAAAGAAACCATCATTGAGCGCCATCGCCATCGTTATGAATTTAACAACAGCTATCTTGATACCTTGCAGGGAGCAGGTCTCGCCGTTGTGGGGCGGTCTGCGGACGGCAGTTTAGTGGAAATGGTGGAAATTCCTGAACACCCATGGTTTGTCGCCTGCCAGTTTCATCCAGAATTTACCTCCACGCCGCGTGATGGTCATCCATTATTCAGCGGCTTTATCAGTGCTGCGCGCGGCAAGGCCGGAATCTGAACCATGAGCATGAAACTCTGCGGTTTTAACGTCGGGCTGGATCAGCCGTTGTTTATCATTGCTGGCCCCTGTGTCATCGAATCCGAACAGCTGGCCATGGAGACGGCAGCAACATTGAAAGAAATAACCGGCAGGCTGGGCATTCCGTTTATCTACAAATCCTCCTTTGATAAGGCCAACCGCTCGTCTACATCCAGTTATCGCGGGCCGGGTATCGAAGAAGGGCTGCGTATTTTGCAAAAAGTCAAAGACGACATCGGCGTACCGGTACTCACCGACGTGCATGAAGATACCCCGCTGGACGAAGTCGCCAGCGTGGTAGACGTATTACAGACTCCCGCGTTTCTTTGTCGGCAAACCAATTTTATCCAGAATGTCGCGCGTACCGGTTTGCCCGTAAACATTAAAAAGGGTCAATTCCTTGCGCCGTGGGACATGAAAAACGTAACAGACAAAGCGCGCGAAGCGGGCAACGACAACATCATGGTCTGCGAACGCGGTGTCTCCTTCGGTTATAATACATTGATCTCAGATATGCGGGGTCTGGTGGAAATGCGCAACACCGGTTGCCCGGTGATATTTGACGCCACCCACTCCGTGCAACAGCCTGGTGGTCAGGGGGCAACGTCGGGTGGTCAGCGCCAGTTTGTGCCGGTGCTGGCGCGCTCAGCGGTGGCGGCAGGTGTTTCCGGTCTGTTTATGGAAACACACCCCGACCCTGATCAGGCACTTAGTGATGGTCCCAATGCCTGGCCCTTGAGCGAGATGGAAGGGCTGCTGGAAGCGTTGAAAGCGCTGGATGATGTCGTGAAAGCGCGGGGTTTTGGGTATGATCCTGCGTAGCGGGTTCAGTGTGGAAAATGGAGGACTGTCATGAATACGGCAAAAGCTGAAATCAGGTCACTTTTGGAAAAACTTCCAGATGATTGCTCTATTGAAGACGTGCAGTACCATCTGTACGTTGTGGAAAAAATCCAGCAAGGAATTAACCGGGCTGAGCAGGAAGGTACCCTTGACCAGAACGAGGTGGAAAGGAAATTCCAGCAGTGGACCTCAAAGTAAGCTGGTCACCAGAAGCGACAGAAGATTTACAGTCAATCGCGGAATATATTGCCCGTGATTCTGAATTTTATGCGCGTGCCGTTGTTTCTGAAATTCTGAAGATAGCCCGGTCCACGGGATCATTTCCTCTGATTGGCCGAATGGTTCCTGAGATTGAAAATGAGGCCATAAGAGAACGGTTTGTTTACAGCTATCGTCTTGTGTATCGAGTTGAAAAAGACGCTGTACTCATCACGGCAGTAATACATGGGAAGCGGCTTGTTGAGTTCGTTGCCGATGAAGATAAGTGATAAATATTAATTATTAACCAACAAAAATTTGGAGCTTGAATGAGCGCAAAAATCACCAACATACACGCCCGTGAAATTATTGATTCCCGAGGCAATCCCACCGTCGAAGCCGACGTCACCCTGGAATCCGGCCACATGGGCCGTGCTGCGGTACCATCCGGTGCCTCCACCGGTTCCCGCGAAGCCATCGAACTGCGTGATGACGATAAATCCCGCTATCTGGGCAAAGGCGTACTCAAGGCCGTAGCCAACATCAACGGTGAAATCCGTGACGCTCTGCTGGGCAAAGACGCCAGTGATCAGAGTACCATTGACCAGCTGATGATCGACCTCGACGGCACCGAAAACAAAGACCGCCTGGGTGCCAATGCACTGCTGGCCGTCTCCATGGCCGCCGCCAAAGCCGCCGCCAACGAAGCGGGTGTTTCGTTGTACCGCTACCTCGGTGGTGACGACGCGACAACATTGCCGGTACCCATGATGAACATCATCAACGGCGGTTCACATGCTGACAACAGCGTCGATTTACAGGAATTCATGATTCAGCCCGTAGGTGCAGCCAATATTTCCGAAGCCATTCGCTGTGGTGCCGAAATATTTCATGCCCTGAAAAAAGTGCTGGGTGATCGCGGCCTGAACACCGCAGTGGGTGACGAAGGCGGGTTTGCCCCGGATCTGCCTTCCAACGAAGCCGCCATCGAAGTCATCATCGAAGCCATTGAAGCGGCAGGCTACATACCGGGCAAAGACGTATTCATTGCCATTGATGCCGCAGCCTCCGAATTTTACAAAAACGGAAAATACGAACTGACCTCAGAAGGCAAATCATTAACAGCAGCCGAATTTGTTGACGTGCTGGCCAGCTGGGTGGACAAATATCCCATTCTCTCTATTGAAGACGGACTGGACGAAAGTGACTGGGATGGCTGGGCCATCATGACCGAAAAACTGGGTGACAAAATCCAGTTAGTGGGTGATGACCTGTTCGTCACCAACACCAAAATACTCAAACGGGGCATTGACAATAACATTGCCAACTCCATCCTCATCAAAGTCAATCAAATAGGCACGCTGACAGAAACCTTCGCCGCCATCGACATGGCCAAAGCCGCCGGTTACACCTCGGTAATGTCACATCGTTCCGGCGAAACTGAAGATGCAACCATTGCCGACCTTGCGGTGGCCACAGGAACAGGGCAAATCAAAACCGGCTCCCTGTCACGTTCTGACCGTATTGCCAAATACAATCAATTGCTGCGCATCGCCGAAGAACTGGGTGACAAAGCAACCTATCCCGGCATGGCTGCATTCAAACGCGCCTGAACGGAAAATGAAGCAAAGATGAAAACCATCATCGCCGCCCTTGCTGTCCTGTTTGTATTGTTACAATTCAAACTCTGGCTTGGTGAGGGCGGCATGAAGGATGTGTGGGCAATGGACGCAGCTATTACCACACAGGTTGAAAAAAATGCGCGACTCAAAGAGCGCAATCAAACACTTTCTGCCGAAGTGGATGATCTCAAACAAGGGCTTGAAGCCATCGAAGAACGTGCCCGTTATGACCTGGGGATGATCAGGGAAGGCGAAACCTTTTATCAGGTTGTTGACTGAGTTTGGTGTGCTCAATTATCAAAAGCCATTCTTTTCTAGTGTCGCGCTGTCGTGGCAGTGTATCTGAAATACGAAGCAATTAAAGGCAATGTGACCGTCGCAGGTTATAAAGCCAGATTGGGATGCAAACAGTGAATTCTGGTATGTACCGTAAACAATTGAGGGAATCACAAAGTGCCTATTGAAAAGAAACCTAGTTTACCTGTTGCATATCGATATACAGCCCCTGGTTTTAGAGAGTATAAAGTTAAAGACAATGATAGCTGGGAAAGTTTGGCAAAAACTTACAATATGGAAGTTTGGGAGCTCATTTACCAAAACTTTAAAACTCAAGATATTGCCGAAACAAATTGGTATCTACACCATCATGTTGGCTGCACAAAAAAAACCAAAAACGGCGCGAATTGGGTATTTAGTTCCAAAGATACTCCGGGAATTGTAAGGGTTCCCGTACGTCGGATTATTGTTCCTGCGGGAAATGCCAAGAAGAAATCTGAACCTAAATTTAAAAACGTATGGGCTGGGTTAGGTAAAGGCCATTCAGGTGATTTGTTTATTGTTGGTGCGCATGATTTGATAGGAATGGTTTACAATATGGGTGATGAGTTGCCAAATGTAAGAAATGCAATGTTAAATATAAACGGTTACAAGCTTGGTTTGGGGCTTGGCGGTAGTGTTGGTGCAGTTTTTATATTGGCGCATGGTTATGATACCAGTTCTGAAATGCAGGGGGTTAGTGGAGGGTGGGACTTTGATATAGCAGTCATGGCGAAATTAGGTGATTTTCTTAAGGGTGTGAAAGATTTGAGGAATACAGTTGACACTATACAAAAATATAAAAAAATGCGTTACTTGACGGAAAACCTTATTAAAAATATGGGGGTGACTGAGCCAGGGATCTACACAATACCAATTCCACTGGCTGGTGTGGGGGTACACTTGTGGGGAGGATATAAGTTTGGTGATGTGAGTGTTTTGCGAACAGGTAAAGGTATCTTCTAGCTGATGAATAGCGTTGTGAAAAAGATGGCCATGTTATGGTTTTTTAGTTCTATATCAGTATATAGCTATGCGGGCACAAATGTTGCGGCATGTAATGTTGAAAAGATTAAGTCGAATATTTTATCTCATCTTGAAAGTATTCGTGATTACCAGTTTGTTACGGAGGTATTATTTGATGGTACTTTTGCTAACTCTCAAGTTAAAGGAAAGCGACCTAACCAATTGTATATTCAGCTTAGTATACAGCCGCCTTCCAAGCCACTCATAATCACAACCATTTATGATGGTGTTTACCAGTGGGTGGAATCTAAGAGTTCTTCAATGACACATGTAATGAAAATTCAGCTTGCAAAATTAACATCTCCTCAAAGGCCGTTTGATTCATCTTACAATGTAATGGGAACGGGTTTGTTGAATGGGGAAGGATATCCAGATACTATTTCTGTGTTGCTGACAACATATAATCTACAGGCCCAATGTGCAAATGAAACAATAAGTCTATCTGGACATATTAATATCGATGCATTCAAAAAATATGCAAAAACAGTCAAATTCCTGACATCTAAACCTGGTAGTGTAGAGCGGTTCGCAAGATTGTTTGGCTTTATAACTTTGAATTTTGATTCCAATGATTATACTGTTCGTGACTATTCTTTTGGTGCTGATAGCAACACAGTAAAATTTCATGTTAAGTTTTCCAGTTTTCAAATCAATCAAGGGTTGGATGATACGGTGTTTCGATATTCACCTCCTAGTGGCGTGGTAGTAACTGATATTACTAATGATTTGCTAATGCAAAATAGTCAAGCAATAAATTAACTTGTGTCAATATTCACAAAAACAGTAGTCTCTGAAAAAGCCGTGTTGCTGTGGATAATAATGTGCGCAATAGCGACTATTGCTAGTGTGTTGTTGGGTGGTGTCATTATATATTTTATATATGACTGTTGGCCTGTTACACGAATACAGTTTGGTGGGTTATGCCTGTCGAAAATTCAACCAGATTTTCTACAGTTTTTGCCTCTTATGATTGGTGTTGTAGCAGGTTCTGTGACGACTGGTAAGCTTTTGAAGGCCGGGAAAAAGTAGCTAGATGATGTCGTCAGCCCGGTAGGACACATTTTATATGCTATAGAAAGTGAGTATGGCCATCAAATTAATTGTCTACTCAAGCTGGCTTTTAGAGGTGTGTAACGCCGCACTATTCAAGCTCGAATTGTAACCGTAAAGCTTGTAGGGGGAGGGAGGTGCTGGTGGGTTTAATGCATCAACTAACCCACTTATGGTCTCCAGAGTAATCTGGCTCAAAAATAAGGCTGGCACTATACTTTTAGTGTCCGCTTGAAAACCCCTGAAACAGGTTGCAATTTTGGGTGAGGTTAATTCTTCTGTTAATGAAACGACTCTTTTTGTGCGCTATTGTTTATGCGGAGTTATGTTATTAGAGGAAGTTATGTGTTATTTCGACTTTTCTGGATCACAAAAAAATGAGAGCAGTCTATTCATCTTGATTAAGGAATATCCCTCGGAAGACCAGGTATGTGAGTGGCTTGTGTGTTAGGGATTTTCACATTTCTGAGTTGTTAGTTGTTTTGAAATGGAATATGAACCTTAAAAACAGCATTTTTTGTTGATACCTCGTCCATAATATAAGAAGGAAGGCGAAACCTTTATCAGGTTGTCGATTGAGTTTGAGTTCTCCAGCTAAAAATAATACTTCTTCTCTGACACCAAATTTCTGGGCTGTCATACCCGCCGCAGGTATCGGTGCGCGCATGGCATCTGACCGGCCCAAACAATATTTGCCACTTGCCGGACGAACGGTCATTGAGCACAGCCTGAACGCCATGCTGAATCATCCGGCGATTAAGGGTGTGGTGCTTGCCATTGCCGCTGATGATGAATATTGGACAGAGCTGGGTTATCAACATAAAAAACCGGTGTTGCTTGCACCAGGTGGGGCAGAGCGCTGTCATTCAGTGTTGAGCGCGCTTGATGTGTTGCGGGCAACGGCCAGTGAAGCCGATTGGGTGCTGGTGCATGATGCCGCACGGCCCTGTCTGCGTCAGGATGATATCAGTCAACTCATTGCATGCTGCAAACATCATTCGGTGGGCGCCATTCTCGCGGTACCGGTGAAAGACACCATCAAACAATCCACAGATTCCGGTGAAGCCAATACTATTTCTGCGACAGTTGACCGCTCTTTGTTGTGGCATGCACAAACTCCGCAAATGTTTCGTCTGGGTATGTTGCGTGATGCGTTGAGGCAAGCGCTGGCGGCGGGTGTGACGATTACCGATGAGGCTTCTGCATTGGAATGGTGTGGTCAAATGCCCCTGCTGGTCGAGGGACATGGCGACAATATCAAAATTACCCGCCCGGAAGATTTATCCCTGGCGGCATTTTATTTTTCCCGGTCGCAGCCGACAAGTAACTGATATTTCATTGTGCTTGCACAGGAGGCGCTATGCGCTGGTGTTTATTATTAATAACGCTGTACGCAATACCGGGTTTTGCAGAAACATCACTGTGGCGTATCAGCAATGGTACCAATGCGTTATTTATCGGAGGCACTGTCCACGTACTTAGTAAAACAGATTATCCGTTACCTGCTGCATTTGATGAAGCTTATAAGAAATCCTCCAAACTGGTTTTTGAGACGGATATCGGTGCCAGCGAAAACCCTGCTTTTGCACAGACTATGTTGCAGCGCATGATGTTTACGGGCGAGCAAAACCTGAAAGGTGTATTGCGGCCTGATGTTTATGCGCAGCTGGAAAAATTTGGTGCAGCACGCGGTGTTCCCATGGTGATGCTGGAAAAAATGCGCCCGGTCATGGCGGTTATGACGTTGACGTTTATGGAATTACAGCGTCTGGGTATGGCTGATGCCGGCGTGGACAGTTATTTTTACCAGCGCGCGCAGGCGGATAAAAAAATGCTGGGGTATCTGGAGAGTAATGAACAGCAGCTGGATTTTATCAGCAATATGGCCAAAGGACGTGAAAATGATTTTGTATTGTACAGTCTGAAAGACCTGAATAATGTTGAAGACATCATGCAGAAACTCAAGGCTGCCTGGCGTAGTGGTGATAATGATGAGCTGGCAGCGTTGTCACTGGTGTCAATGCGTCAGGATTTCCCCCAAATTTACCAGCAGCTTTTGGTTGAGCGTAACCAGAACTGGCTTCCCCCGATTGAGTCCATGCTGAATGACCCGGGCACAGAAATGATTCTGGTGGGCGCGTTGCATCTGGTGGGCAAAGAAGGCGTTTTACATGCTTTGCGTGGGAAGGGATATCGTATTGAACAATGGTGAGTGACGGTGAGCAATGACAAGGAGCGGGAGTGCGATGAGCAGAAAAAATAAAGAAGCAATTGTGAACCACGAAAAACTGGCTTTGCAATGGCGACGCACCAAGATTATTGCCACATTGGGTCCGGCGTCTGATTCTCCGGCAATGATTAGCCAGCTGCTGAAAGCAGGCGTGAATGTGGTGCGCCTGAATATGTCCCATGGTGATCACGACAGTCATCGCCTGTTATTCAAACGTGTGCGTGCTGCTGCAAAACGCCAGAATCGCAATATCGCTATTTTGATGGATCTGTGTGGCCCCAAAATTCGGGTAGGAGAGTTCAGGGGCGGGCAAATTATGCTGGTGGATGGCCAACAAGTGACGGTGACCTGTCGAAATGTCCTCGGTGAAGAAGGACTGATTTCCTCCCAATATCGTCACCTGTACAAAGATGCAAAAAAAGGTGAGCGTGTTCTGCTGGATGACGGCAATCTGGAATTGTGTGTGTTGTCGATCAAGGGCACGGAAGTCAATTGTCGTGTGATTCACGGCGGCGTATTGAAAGATCACAAAGGCATGAATTTGCCGGATTCTGATTTATCCACTGAAGCTTTTACTGCCAAAGATAAAAAAGATGCGTTATTGGCCATGGAGTTAGGCGCAGATTTTGTTGCATTGAGTTTTGTGCGCAACGCAAAAGATGTCACGCGGTTGACGCGCTACATGGCACGTCATGGCAAAGCCATTCCGGTGATCAGCAAAATCGAACGCCCGGAAGCCGTAGAAAATATCGATGAAATTCTGGTCGAATCCTACGGCATTATGGTGGCGCGGGGTGATCTGGGTATTGAACTGCCTGCCGAGCAAGTGCCGATGATTCAGCGTGACCTGATCAAGCGCGCCCGTCGCGCCTATGTGCCGGTGATTGTTGCCACACAAATGCTGGAATCCATGATTACGCATTCGCGTCCCACCCGTGCCGAAGTAGGGGATGTGGCCAGCGCTGCGCACTCCAGTGCAGATGCGGTTATGTTGTCGGGTGAAACCGCCAGCGGTGAATATCCTGTTGAAGCGGTGCAGACCATGGTCAAAATTGTACGTGAAATTGAGCGTCACCAGTGGCGTGATGGACGCTACGGAAGCCAGGTGTTTGCGGATCGTCGAAAAGCGGGTTTTTCCAATCGTGAAGCCGTGGCGCATGCAGCGCTGGAGCTTGCGCGGGATTTAAAACTGGAGGCGATTATTGTGCCCACCTTGTCGGGCACGACGGCACAAGTGTTGGCTGCGCATCGTGCGACGGCATCGATGGTGGGGGTATGTTCACGGGAGTGGGTTTGTCGCCGCCTGGCATTGCACTGGGGAGTGATTCCCGTGCATCTGGTAACACCGGATCACCAGGACTGGCGGGATATGTGTCATCGCATTGAATCGCAATGTGAGCTGACCCGGCCCGGGCATACAGTGTTGGTGGTTTCGGGTTTTAATGATGATCCGGCATTGAACGAGCCGGTGTTGAAAATGATGCAGCTTTAGTCAAAAACACGTTTCTCCAAAAAGCCAATGAGCATTTAACGCAAAATTTGCAAAAGCGTAGGTTGGGGTGAATGTTTTTTATGAACCCCAACGTGCCAGAGCAACACGCTATCTCCAAAGCCGCGCTCACGCCACCACAAAAAATTCATTTCAATTTTCAAAGCCAAAAAATATCCTGTTTTGTGTTATGAACATATTAGGGATCCCCTTTTTAAACAGAAAATATGGAATTTTTCAGAACATGTTGAGCTCACCGTATAAATGATACGCCATCGTCCAACATGACCTGAAAAATCCGTCACAATTGTATGCCGTCACTGAAGTGACCCCGCGTACGGTTCAAAATGCCGTGCCTGAATTAGCAAAGCAGCTCTCCTGCATATTGGATAGAAACAATACACTCAGGGCGGTACAAGATTGTCATGATCTATTAGCGTGGATGATTCCACACCTAGATAAATTTCCTCGCTTTCGGCGTTATACCTTCCTCTGTCTACAAACCCGCAGAACTTCCGTTCGGCCTACTGTTTCTGGCCCAAGCCCGGTATAGCCTACTTCAACCAGGGTTTTCGTCTCGCCAGAACCTTATGAGCCTTTGCTTTTTGTGCTTGTTTTCTTTGATATTTATCTCGTTCCAACGCTTCGCGTGGGAACGCTGAAACAGGTGCTGGAACGCTCTGCGTTTCTGCCGTGATGGATCACAAAGAGTTCACATATTGTAAATCTCCAAATGCAATGCTATAGTTCACAATATGTAAACACAAGGAAGCATGTTGTGCATGTTATTTCAAAAAGGCCGTTCACGGAGGCAGCGGAAAAATATCCCAATGACAGGGAATCAATTATTGATGTTTATAACGTACTTAGAAAAGGCGCATTTGAAACACCGCAAATATTGAAAGAAACATTTGCTTCCCTCGATAACTTTAAGCATAAAGATAAATGGTGGGTTATTGACATAGGGGGTAACAATTTAAGGTTAATGGCGGCAATACTTTTTACGACACAAGAAGTATATGTAAAACATATTATTACCCACTCTGAATATGACAAACTAACGCAGAGATATAAGAAAGGAAAATTATAATGTTAGCTCGAAAGCCTGAAACACTAACAAACTCTTTTCTGGGATTTGCTTCAGAAGCATCAAATATCCTGCACATAAAAACAGAGCAAGATTATCAAGATGCGCTTGAAACAATAGAACATCTATTTTCAAAAGCTAAAGATACAGCCGATGATCCCCTGAACGATTTAATAGCATTAGTCTCAAAATCTATCGAAAAATATGAAGCAACTCAGGAAGCTATTATAGCTTTTGATGAAGAAGCTAATAACACCAATCAGGAAATATCTGTTCTTAGGGTGCTAATGAGCCAACACCATTTAACACTTGCAGACTTTAAAGATGAAATTGGTTCAAAGTCATTAGTGTCCATGATCTTAAATGGAAAAAGGAATCTCACGAAAGAGCATATAGCTAAAATATCAAAACGGTTTAACCTTGACCCAGCATCATTTTTCAACTTGAAAGCAGCTTGAAAATGTTCACAGCGCAATGTCATTGTGGAAATGTAAAGCTGACTACATTTTTCAACGCAAATAACCGCGAAAAATAAAATCCAATACGCTATCAGTGATGACTATGGCGCTATTTCCTGGCGAGCGCTTCTGGTTTACCGTAGGCTATGAGACAACACAGCCTCACCTTGCAGTGGCTACCCATAGTGATCTAATACCGGCTCGATGAAGACATGAAACTCTACCTCTGTGAAAAACCCTCCCAGGCCCGTGACATTTCCCGAGTGTTGGGTGTGCGACAAAAAGGAGAGGGTTGCCTTAAAGGTAACGACATCGTGGTGACCTGGTGCTTTGGCCATCTGCTCGAAATGGCACCCCCCGATGCCTATGATGAAGCGCTTAAACGCTGGCGTTTCGACACCCTGCCTATTACCCCCCAACGTTGGAAGCTGGTGGTGAAAAAGTCAGCACGCAAGCAATATAAAGTTATCCAGCAACTCTTAAAACAATCGACCGACGTTGTGATTGCCACCGATGCCGATCGCGAAGGTGAAACGATTGCTCGTGAAATATTGGCGCGCTGTCGCTGGCGTGGTCCGCTTTCCCGGCTGTGGTTGTCGGCGTTGGATGATGCCAGCATCCGTAAAGCATTGAGCAATATATTACCGGGTTCAAAAACCGAGCCTCTTTATTTTGCAGGATTAGGCCGTGCGCGCGCTGACTGGTTGGTGGGGATGAACCTGACCCGTGCCTATACCTTGATGGGTCAACAGAATGGTCACGCAGGTGTGCTCTCTGTGGGGCGTGTGCAGACACCGACGCTTAATCTTGTTGTCGAGCGAGACAGGGCGATTGAGCAGTTTACACCGAGCCCCTACTACGACGTTTTCGGTGAATTCAAGGTCACGAATGGCTGCCTCAAAGCCAAGTGGACAGCCCCTAAAACAGCCGCAGATGCCAATGGCCGCTGCGTTAACGAGCAAACCGCTCGCGCCGTGGTGCAGAAAATCAAAGGTCAGCAAGGGTGCATCACCAAGGCCGAGACAAAACGTGAGAGAGATCCTCCTCCGCTGCCTTTTGATCTGTCGTCACTGCAACAAGAGGCATCGAAACGCTGGGGCATGGGTGCAAAAGAAGTTCTGGATACTGCACAAGCGCTGTACGAAACTCACAAAGCGCTCACTTACCCGCGCACCGATTGCCGTTATCTACCCGTATCGCAGCGTGCCGAAGTGACTCAGGTGCTCGCGGGCATTAAACAATCCGACAACCGTTATACACCGCTTATTGACGCCGCCGACCCCAAGCTGCGTTCGCGTGTCTGGAACGACAAAAAAGTGAGCGCCCATCACGCGATCATTCCCACCGCGACACCCACGAACGTCACTCGCATGTCCGAACAGGAGCGGCGTCTCTACGCCCTTGTCTGTCGCCACTACATCGCCCAATTTTATCCGCCCTTTGAATATGACAAGACTGTCATTGACATCAGCATTTGTGACGAGCGGTTTCGCACCACTGGCAAAGTACCGCAAATCAAAGGTTGGCGAGCCGTCGTGGGGAAAAGCAAAGCCGACGACGACACCCCGATCTTGCCCGTCGTCACCGTTAACGAGATAGCTGAAGCCACCAACGCAACACTCGAAACCAAACAAACCAAACCTCCGACACCTTTTACCGAAGGCACACTGATTGCTGCAATGAAGTCAGTGGGCAAATCGATTACCGATGCAAAGCTAAAAAAGATCCTGCGTGAGACTGCGGGCATTGGTACCGAAGCCACACGCGCCAGCATTATCGAAACCCTGTTTCAGCGTGATTTTATTGAACAACAGAAAAAGCAGATCGTCAGCACAACAACTGGCCGTGCCTTGATTGACATGCTGCCCGACGCAATAAAAGCACCTGCCACAACCGCAGTGTGGGAACAGGCCCTGGATGATATTGCACAGGGGAACGGTGATCTCGACACGTTCACTGATAACCAAACTCAGTGGGTCAGTGACATATTACAGCAAGCAAAACAGCAAGCAGGATCGAGCAAACAATCATCACAGTCGTTTGAAAACCACGATGCAACCATAGAACACGCCTGCCCGGAATGCGATAAACCTTTGCGACGCCGAAAAGGGAAAAGTGGTTTCTTTTGGGGCTGTAGCGGTTATCCCGATTGCAAGGCTACACGCCCTGATAATCGGGGAAAACCAGGAAATGCTAAATCACGCACAACGTCCAAAGGTTATTCGAAGAGCGCACCGCACACCCACTCACCCGAAGAAGCCTGTTCACCTTGTCCGCTATGCAAGTCTGGCAACCTAGTGCAACGTACCGCAAAAAAGGGTAAAAACGCCGGGCAACCCTTCATCGGTTGCACCGCTTACCCAACCTGCAAACATTTCTCATGGCCCGCAACGTGAGACTCAATATGAACAGGCAAATTAACCTTTTAGGGTATGCGGGAACTGCAAAGAATAGGACAGTAATTTATCGGTCAACCCTAAGCGTGCAACCCAATCACAATAAACCCGTTCCGTATGGATCGAATAATAAAGGCGACGTATCAAATCACGCATTTCCGTCAACCGGTTTTTCCCTGAGTTTTGAGTTGACATGGTGAATTCTGAAGAATAGGGTTTGGGCGAAGATAATAGAGCGGATATGCCTGGATAGCCCATCAATATCAGAATATCAGGGCAAATTGACCGGTTTTATGTGATTATCGGGCAAACTCGCCTGATTCTTCGTTCAATACAGTGGATAGCAACGCAAGTGGGCCTGATACTAATAAGTTAAGTTCATCTGGAGTTAAAGGTGCAGATAAGAAAGCTTGAAAAAAAAGACTTAGCGGGAGTTAGCTCTTTATGCATGAAGGCTTTCATGGACTCTGTAGCACCCAGTCTTTCAAATGAAGGTTTTGAGACTTTTCAAGGTATTGCATCTGTAGATGGTTTTTCAAATCGGATGAAAGAAGACAATACTATTCTGGTTTACGAAGAAAACGGGAAGGTAAAAGGTGTCATTGAGCTGAAGGAAGGTCGCCATGTGGCAATGCTGTTCGTAGTCCCTGACTTTCAAGAGAGAGGAGTAGGACGAGCGCTAGTTTCAGCAATAACGCCATATACTAGAGCAGAAACAATAACCGTTAGTGCCTCGCTTAATTCGATTCCAGCGTATTTTCGGTATGGCTTCATTTGTGCTGGTGATCCTGACGAAAAGTCTGGTTTGAAATATCAGCCAATGGAGTTAGAACTTAACAAGTAAATCAAGCGGACGCAAAAAAGCTGCGCCGCTTATTAAAACGTTATATTTTTAGGAGAGTTTTGTGCAGGCCTCTAAAGCCGATATAGAGAAAGTTTCATATATAAAGATTGATGCTTTTGATGATCGGGTAATACCATTGCAATCATGCTACCTCGGAAATTCTGAATGGGAGTCCTGGGTACCAACAAAAAATGGCCTGTTGCCCATGAAAATTGGCGATGTAGTAGATGCTTGTTATTTTTCCAAAGAACCAGCAGCTAAAACAGATGTATATATCGGTTTTATAAGCCTTGTTATGAAACGGGCGTATTTCAAAGATTTGGTTCATTTTGAAAATGGCATTTTAGAAGATATAAATAATTTAACAGCAAGCATCGCAAAGTTAGACCTTTTTCATGAAATTTGGAGAAGTGATAGCAAGAAAATTACAAGAAGATTTATAACAACTGAATTGGAGTATATTTTCAAAGTTTGTAGAAGTTTATTTGATCTTCTCCAGGAGGTTATTGCAAAGATTTGGTCAAAATTTAGATATTTAGATCCTAGCCTGAAGACTAAAAAACTTAAGACTACCTTTTCAAAGATTGTATTTTTTAATAACAAGCTATCTACAAGTCAAGAAATAGCAGATAGGTATTTGGTTCCCCAGTTATTGGCTGACTTCTATCATAGAAGTGGTGAGTTTTTTCAATGGCTGCGGGCGTATAGAGATAAAATATCACATGCTGGTAATAGTATCGAATCTCTATATATACTGGAAGATGGCTTTGCGGTTTCAACTGAAGTGGAGCCATTCAAAGGGTTATCCATATGGGACAAAACAGAGGTAAAACCAAATAATTTGGGTTCAGTAAGGGCGCTAATATCATACACAGTGCTCAACACTTTGTATGTGCTTGAAGATTTTGGGTCAGTAATTCAATCTGTAATGCAGTTGCCACCAGATGTAGCTCCTGAACATCACATATATATCAGAGGTGAAAATATGGAAGTGTTGCATGATCTGCATAAGTACACTGAAGGTGAAGAGTGGTTAAAAATATAACGAATTAGGTTAGATCGTGTGAGAAACGAACCACGATCTGAACCGGTTTGTTGGACAAGCCCGCTGGTTGATACAATACATCGGTGTTTTTCAAGGTAGTTGTCGCTTTTTTTGATCAAGCGACTTTCTTTATCTCTTCCTTTTCAGGGTTCAATGTAACAGCACCCACAGGATTCCAGTTACGTGTCTTTCCAGACCAGCGTGCGGGCATTCTTGATTTGGCTAACTCATAAACGTTGTGACGCTTTTTCAAAATAACCTCGTCTTCACCACGGTGTCGCTGTGCCGGGGTCACAAACTTTATCCGGCTATGGCGATGCTCATGGTTATACCAACTCACAAAACGCCTGACCCAGTGGCGCGCTTCATCGAGTGTCGCAAAACCTTGTGAGGGCCATTGAGGACAGTATTTCAACGTCCTGAACAACGACTCAGAGTACGCATTGTCATTGCTGACCCGAGGCCGACTGTGTGAGGGGGTTATCCCTAAATCAGCCAGCTTGCCTTGGAAGGTATACGATTTCATCGGGCTGTCATTATCCGAGTGTAAAACCAGTGGCTTGCGAAAATACTGTTCGGCAATCATTGTTTTCTGCATTAGTTCTGCGGCCCGTTCACCGGATGACACTAAATTTCTTTGGAAAACTCAAGCAGTACCGGGCAATTGCGACCCGGTATGACAAAACAGCCAGAAATTTTCTTGGGACCATTCATCTTGCTGCCTCGGTTATCTGGCTTAATTGACGACACGCCCTGGCGCTTTATAGTCGGGATTAATCCGGATACCTGATTTTCCAAGCCGTAAGAAATCAGTAACTTCTTCTTTGTTATTACCAACAATGCTTAAAACAATTCCAGAGCCTGTAATTACAACTCACCTGTTCACGGGATAACTCCTAATATGAAGCTTCTATTGATACGACCAGTCGATTAGGAAAGGTGGGGTCAGGTTTTGTTTTTGCTTTTTTAGCAAAATAAAAAGTGTTAAATTGTACCAATGGTCAGACCCTTACGAATTGAAACAGAACTATTCGGATAGAAACACAGCAATTGCTCTTGCATATCAACGTGGTGGTATAGTATGGAGTGACCCCATAATTTTTATCGTTAATCTGACCACTCTTTTCCCTTGACATTTTGGATTAACTTTTTCAGGATGGGCCTCTCTTGCTACAGAGGCTTTCCTTCCTGAAAGCCAAAATGATCGTAACCAGAAAGAAAAATTTACATTGAAATGTATTTAAAACTAAAAAATTTATGCTTGATCGCTCTGGTTTCAGCTATCGTTATCATTGCTGGTTGCACCCTGTCTGAAAAAACCGGAAAACAAAAAGCTCAGCCAGAAACACTAAGTCCCGTTATACCTGGCTGGGTAAAAGTATCTATCGGCATTGATGCTGAATATATATCTTCAAATTTAGGAAACTTAAGTGAGTTGTATGATGAATTTGTTGGAGGTCTTTTTGATGAAGGGCTTTTGATTGATCATTTTTATTGGATAAAACCTGTATATGGAAATGAAAACCTTCTCTGGACTTTTGATGCACATATAGGTCTTCAGAGAAAAAAATCCTTCACTGAATTAAAAGACGAATTCACTAACAGTGGATACGATATTATTAATGGTACTCTGGATATAGCTGGTTCAGAATGGCATTATTTTGGTTACTCTACTGCGATGCCTGCTTCGGGTTCACCAGACTTTAGATCATATGTTTTTGTATGTCGTTCAGAAACAAGTCAAGGTGTGTCTGCATTTTATTGGGGAAATAGTGGTATTAATCTGCCGCAAAATAATTCCAGCATCATCCAGTTATTAACGCTGCTTTCGTCTCGGTGCTGATTATTAACATTAAAGGAAGGGTGATTAATGGTTGATTTTGTATATGACAAAAAAAATAATACCTTGACTGGTCATAATAATACTTGGAAGGTTCGCTCCGGAATTCCGGGAAAATATAGCCCAACCCCAACAGGAATGTATACGATTCCTGTTGGGGCGCTTATGGCTGGGGTATCCGGGTACGGCGTACCACATAATAACAAATATGCAGCGGCACCATACTCCTACCGTGATAACAGAGGATTTAGCTGGTTCCTGTGGATGGGCGTCGATAACCTTGGGGTCCACCCGGATGGAAATGTTCCTGGAACGAAAGGTTGTATAGGTATAATTGACGATGACACAATGTCATTATTTAATATATTTAAACAACTTAATATTTCTGAAATTATCTTACAAGTAAAATGAAATAGTGGTTTTGAAGCAGTCAATGTTTCGGGTGCTGCGTATACCTGTCTTCAGTCATACGGCTCAAAAGGAGGGGTAAGCCCGATTCTCAACCCGAAGCCCCGGTACTCACCTGTTCACGGGATAACTCCTAATATGCAGCTTCTATTGATACGACCAGTCGATCACGGTTTCTGAATTGACCAAACAGTCCGGTTTGATCGCCATAAAAAATGTCTGCACCGACACTGGCTGTGATTTCATCGCTGATTTGATAAGTGATTCTGGGGCGAGCTACGCCGTCATCGAAATTGGTGTTGTGTATCCACAGCAGCTCGGTGGAGAGTGTTTCGTTCATAAAATCATGTCTAATCAGAAATGTGATTGTCGTTTCTCGGTTATTGCGGATTATGCCGGATGAATCGTTATTCAGGTGGGATTGAAACACTTGTGTGCTTAGCAGGGTGTCACTCAAACCAAACCAGTCGAGCCCGATGACGTAGGCGAGTTCATTTGTTTTGATTACGCCATCGTTATCACTGGCTGAGTTGGTGCTGATGTAGCGATCCAGCGAATAACCCACTTCACCGCGCAGGGTGAGACTCCCAAAGGCGTTGCTGAAAGTAGTACCGATCAGATGGCTGCGTTCATAGCGCGGCGTGATGATGGCGACTGGCCCACTCGCCGTCATATTCAGTTGGCGATAAAGTACGGGCTGGTCGTTGTAGTGATAGAGGTAGTTAAACGTTAAGTCCCAGCCATTCCAGAAAGCCGACAGGCGTGCGCCCCAGTCGGCATCCTGGAAGGTGTCGTTGGGTTGTTCTTCTGCCGCGAATACCACGTCCACATCCGCAGGAGCCTGCGGTACTAACTGTGGCGAGGTGAACTGATATTGATCCCCTTGTTGTGCAAACTCATGATAGGTCTGGTCGGGAATCCACAGCAGTTGCAATGTGACATCATTGATCGGGATCTCTGCATTAACTGTCCACAGTGGAATACGCGATTCGTCAAAATCATCGAGGATGAACTCACGCCACTCTTGTGGATTGATCACATCAAGCACTTTTAGGCCGTCGGCTTTGCCCCACACGATTTGCTGCTTACCCATTGTCAAAAAGCTGCGGCCAATCACGGTTTCGACATAAAACTCGCGCAATTCGGCGTCTGTGTCATCGTCAACATCGATCTGTTTTTTTGCATCGTAACGAATGCGACCGATGGCAGTGAGTCGCGCATTGCGTCCCAGATCAATTTCGACCTCAGGCTTAACCATCGTCTCAAATTTCTGCGTCTGCTTCGCTTCTGTACGGTAAGCCCATTCGTTGCCGATGGTGATGGCGCTGTCTACGGCTGCTGTCACTGTCGTGCTCATTAGCAGCATGAATGAAGTCAATAATGCAGATGATCCAGGTGATTTTTCAGAGTCCACGACGCAGTGCTCGTTCGGTGAACAGGTCATCACTGATTGGGGTTTGGTAATCGACCTCACTGAAACTAAATTTTGTGGTGTGACCTGTCTTGTGATTTTCCACTTCTAACAAATGCGCCGTCCAGATTCCCTGCACCTGCTTTATTTCTTTGGTGTAGATGGTCTTAAGTGGCTTGTTTCTCAGGCTGGTAAATTCAGCTTTGCGTACCATCCATATTTTCGCATCGACCCACTGTTTAACTTTGTTATACCCCAACTCCTTTGCGGTAATTTTGTTAACAGGGATTGATTCAACGATGAAGGTGCGATGACCATCGATGATCGCTTCACCCATCGTCTGACGGCTGTAATCTTCGATGCTGACCCTGGTTTCCTGTTTTATATCCTCATAAGTGAAGTCGGTACCGAGGAAATAGTCACCCCGATCCGATGCGGAGATACGCCGTACCTTGCGCATCGCCGGTAGATAGAGCCATTGGTCATCGTCGCGGCTTGCGTCTGCGTAATCGTAGGTCATAAACGCAGTGTCTTTGACATTCTTTGGTGACAGGTAGTAGATGGCCGTGCGTTTTTCATCACCAAAGTATTTCCGAAAACCACGCGTTTCTCGAATGCGTTGTTTGCCGCGTTTGTTTGTCATTTCCATGACGACGTTGCGAGATACCGACAGCCCTTCATCGCGTGCATTGATGTTATGGGCGATCTCATCACCACTGGGTAGATCTGCTGCGAATATCGAAAGTGTAGTCAGTACGAGAGCCAGTGTGAGAATGAGTGCTGCCGTGATATTGAATTTTTTCATGGTTATCTACTCCTTCTCTTTGATGGGTGCGGAGCTTTCAAAACCGATGAAGCGGGGTTTAAGCACTTTGATTAGCGCTGGCAGGATGGTCATGCTGGCAATGAAACTACTGGTCACAGCGACCGCGACTAATGCACCAAAGCGTGTCAGTGGCACCACTTCACTGGTGGTCAATACACCAAAGCCGAGTGTCAGTGCGGCGAAGTTGAACAGTAATGCACGGCCGGTGGAAGGGTAGAGTGCAGTGATCGCTTCATCAATGGTGCGTCCTTCTTTTTTGATCAACACCTGTAGTCGCTCTATGGTGTGTACGGAAAAATCCACGCCGAGACCGATAGCGATGGCGGCAAACATTGAGGTACCGATGGCGAGCCAGATATTGCTAAACCCCATGACGGCATAGATCAGCAATACCGAGACGGCGACGGGCACCACGGTAATAAGCCCGGCGATGGCAGAACGCATGCTGAGAGCGGCCATTGCCATGACCAGTAACAGCGAGATGGCAACGCTATAGAAGTGACTATCACCGAGACTCTTGATCCAGTGGTAGTCGATGTTGACGCGCCCACTCAAATTGACGTTGATATCACTGCCGTTGAAATTTTTCGCGAGGTAATGTTCAACGGCTTCGGTTACCGATTTTCCAACGCTGTATAAACCGGTATCGAGGCGTACTCTTACGTTGGCCAGGCGGTAGTCATAATCGACTTCTTTTTCAAAATCACTCGGGTCACCACTGGCGGAATAGAGTAGAAACTGCTGAGCCACCACTTCCGCATTGTCAGGTAATTGATATGCTGCCTTGTTATCGCTGTTTAATGCACGATTCATTTGCTTGAGGTAATCAACAATCGATGTCGAGCCGTTGACGTGCGGCAGTGTGATTACATAGTTTTGCAGTGCTTCGATCCGTTGCAGGTGTTCGGGCTTGAAGAGATCTTCCACTTGCGGTGTTTCAATCACGATATCGAGATAATGCGCGCCATCGAGATGGCTGTTGATGGCGCTATCCGCCTGCACAATTGCCTCATCTTCTTGAAAAATGGTAATGCGTGCTTCGTTAAGTTCCAGTTTTGATGCACCCACCATGCCGCCGATGATAATCATCGCACCGATGGCCAGTACCAGGCGCGGTCTTTTAATCACAACATGGCCGAGACATGTCATCACCTGAGCAAACTTGTCGGCTTGAACGGTTGATACAAACGCCTTGCTACGTTTAGGTTTGAGCAGGGTGAGGAATGCGGGCACCACCGTCATCGAATAGAGCCAGGCAACCGCAACGCCGATCATCGCAAAGATGCCGAAATACTCCATCGGTGGCATGATGGAGGCGATGCTCAGACCAAAGAAGCCTGCCATCGTGGTCAGTGTTGTCAACGTGACCGGACGCCACATCTTCACCATCGCCTGTATCGCAAGCTGGCGGCTGCTCGCTTCGGGGTGCTGTGCCAGTTCCTCGTAATACTGACTCATGATGTGAATTGAATCGGCCACCGCGATGCCAATAAGTACAACGGGGAGCGCATTGGTGATAACAAAGAAAGGGATGCCAAAAGCCGCCATCAGGCCGAGTGCGCTGGCGACAGTGCCGAGTACAACAAGATTGGGCAATAACGCCCCGCGCAACGTGCGGAAGGCGATGAGCAATACCAGGGTAATCACCAGTGCTGCAATGGGATTGAGGCGTCGTGCGTCTGCGTCGATATAAGCCCCCATGTATCCGCTCACGGCTCCCTCACCCGCGACGTGAATACTATCTCCAGCCCCTTTGGGCGCACGTTCCACCAGCTCAAGCAGGGCTTGATAGGTTGTTTGTGCCGCTGTTTGATCGTCGAGTTCGGCGACGATCAATGTCGCATTGCCATCACGCGCGGCGATGCTGCCAACAAAGAGCGGGAAGTCCATCACTGCAATGCGAATGGCATCAGCCGCTTGTTGGGTTGTGGGCGTTTCTTCAAAAAAGGGCTCGACCAGCAAGCCGTATTCGGTGCCGATTACATCATTTTCTGTCGCGAGACTGGTGATGCGGTCAGGGTCGATATTGGTGATTTCTTCAAGCTCAAGACTTAACCACGCCACCAGGGCGAGAGACTGTGGATTGAAGATGCCGTGTTCACCTTCGTTCACCACCGCAATTACCATCGGGTCTTTTAGACCGAAAATCTCCTCCACCTTGTCGCGGTAAATCAACGCCGGATGATCGGGTGGCATAAAAGCATCCGAGCGGGTGTCCTTCTGTAGTGTTGGGATGAATGATCCAGTGGTGATGATCAGCAATAGACCAAAAAAAATGATGGTTTTTGGCCATTGCGTAAGACGCTCAAAAAAAACCTCAGCGGGCATATTTGTTTTCATCAATCGCCTCCATAATAAGTGTATATACACCTATATAATTAAAAAAAGAGTTAATGACTGGATATTATTTTTTCGAGAGCGCGAAGCTCTTCAATCAAATGGCTTAAACGTTTTTTACCCATCTGCTTTGTTATCTTTTGCTGTGCTTCCCGCCATAAAGGTAGCGCACTTGCCAAAATCTGGTGTCCGCTGGCTGAGAGCTGAACCGAGCGAGTACGGCGATCCTTACCGGGTGTGATGAGAATCAACCCCTGTTTTTCAAGCGGTTTTAAATTTCGTGTTAGCGTCGTTCTGTCCATGACCAGTTTTTCTGCCAGGACGGAAATCGTTAACACTTGATAGCCCGCAATGTTGGACAAAATGGTGAATTGTGTGCCACGCAATCCAGTTTCTTGCATAATTTCGTCATAAATTTGAGTCACCACACGCGATGCTTTACGGATGTTGAAGCAGACACACTCTGCACAGGGGGCAATCTCTTTTGGCGTTATTTTTTTTCTCATAGCGTGTATGTACACCAAAAGATATAATCAGTCAAATTGCCTGGCTTATGGATGCATGTGTTGCCTTGCTCCTGATAGAAATAACTTCAAGGTTGTCCGTAGTATAACTATCAGTATAACTATCTCAAGTTCACAGACTATTAATTTAGCTGCCGTTTTTTTTGCTGGAAATTTACGTAAGGCCTTAGGGGTGTTAACAATCATTTTCAGCCCCCATTATTATGAATATTTATATCTTCCCTTGATATAAGGTGCATATGCATCTATTGTTCGTGTGATCACACAATAAATACACCGTGCGATTGGCCTCGGATCACATAAACAGCCGGGAGAATATCTTATATAATATGTGTATATACACTTTTAGGAAATTATGAAACGTATATTAATCTCTATTGCCCTCTACATTTTTGTCACCACCTTTCTGATATTTCCCCTGGCAGGTTGTGCCAATGAAATTATTAATTCGAATTCATTAGATCCCGGTGAGATAAAAGAGCAAACAGCCCAATACCGTAGTGCGCCATCACTCAAGTATGCATCCGGGTTTAAAGGGTTTGGCTCTGAAGACAAAGAGAGGAGTTTTCACTCTGATCTGGATTTTTTCGAGACGGTCATGTCTTACGGTAAAAATACCGATCCACGCGTGACATTTTTGATGGTTAACGCCTATTTGGCACATAACCAACACGCGCACGGCATCGAATTTTTTGAAAAACTGCTGCAACAGTATGAGAAAAATATGGATGACGAGGTTCGTGCGACCTACCTTGCTGCTTACGCTATTTTACGTGCAACCTATGCAAATGAGGTCTCTCTTTTTAAACGCATAGGTTGGGTTAATGACACTTTTGATCTTCTTGAAGCAGCGGCTGAACTTACCCACAACAAAAACCCTCTGGTACGTTGGTCTGCCGGACTGATCTATGCGCAAGTCCCTTTCTTTTTCTTCAAAAAAGATGAGGCTTATGCTGAACTCAACTGGCTTGCTGAGCATCCCGAATCAGAACCTGTTCCAGGGTTTTATCGAGAAGTTTATTTTCATCTCTCTAAACTCCATGCAAGTGATGGTGAAACCGATCTCGCCGCTGAATACTTAAAGAAAAGTGGCTACGATAGCTACGAACCTAAAGCGCTATTTATGGGGTGGTTCACAACGACCCAAGAGGCGGGAGCAACAATGTTTTCTGAGCCAGCGCTGAAAGAAATCGTACCTAAGCGCATATTTTCACTTCACGGGTTTGGCTATTCAGATGTTTTTTTTGTCGTGTCTGATGGCGGCAAACATTTAATTGCGATTGATGCAGGTACTCAGCCTGGTTCTCTGAAAAATGCACATGAACGCCTAAAATCACATTACCCTGCCTTACCACCGATCACGACGGTCATTATCACTCATGCCCACTGGGATCATATTGGTGGCTACACCTATCTCAAAAATCTAAACCCTGATATTAAAATTTATGGCCGGGGCAATTATAAGGGCACAGTGAAACGTGTTCTCCGTAATCACAGCTATCAACAATTTCGCGGTGCTGGCTTTAAGCATCAATGGGTTAAAGACTATCAGCCTGATATATCAATCGATCAACTGACAGAGATCACAATTGATGGAACACCTATTGAATTAATCCCCGTGGTAGGTGGAGAAACTGAAGATGCCATGCTCGTTTTTATGCCCGAGTTAAACACCCTTTTCGTCGGTGACATTTTGATGCCGTACTACGGAGAACCCTGGGTTGAAGAGGGTTTTGTTGATGCAGCCGTTGCAACGATGGATGAAGTGATTAAACGCAATGCAAAGCATATCCTTCATGGTCACTATCCGTTAACAGAATTGTATGGGCTTGAACAAATCAAAAAATTCCGAGACGCATATGCATGGTTGGTTAGCGTCACGAGAGACCTTATTCGCAATGGATATTCAGTTAAGGATATTGTGCGTCTTAATTTGATTCCCCCCGGTCTTCAGAATCATCCCGATATCTATCTGTCCTATCTGACACCGCGTGATCACCTGATTGCGCGGGTTGCCGACAATATGGTCGGTATTTGGCAGGAAGATGTATCAGGCAAAGAACCAGAGGGACTCGATAACTTAACGTCAGTCGAATATGGACGATTTTTACAACTCTACCTGGGGCTTTCTGCTACAGAAATTGTAGACGCACTGCAAAAAATGATCGCCGGTGGCGACAACGAACTTGCATTTCGAATAGCTATTGCTGCAGAAAAACGTTACGCCGCTAACAAAACTATTACCAACTTAAAAGAAGAAGCTGCCGACCGGATTAGAAGTGCAGCCCAATTTTTTGATCCATTTAAGTTTATCTCTTACACCGAGATGATTGGCAAAGAACACAAGCCTATTCTCAAAGCGCCAGTCAGCCAGAATGCCGGAGAAGCACAATGATGAGGCGCATCGTCGGAACGACCGTAATCCATCAAATGTTAGCGGGTGCCCTCATGCTCCCTATAAATACTGTTGCTGCTGATGAAGGCAGCAATAAAAAATAATTATGCTGGGGCACATTAAAAATGTTCGGAGCACAATGTTATTGTGGAGATATTATTTCGTGCGCATTCCTTAGTGACTGAGCAAAGGCAACAAATGCGGCCACACCGTATCCAGTATTCGACTCTGTGCAGCAGCCGTAGGATGCAGGCCGTCGCTTTGCATCAGGGAAGCTTGCGTGGCTACACCCTTCAGTAAAAAAGGCACAAGGCCAGTTTTATATTGCCGGGCCAGTTCGGTAAAAGTCTGTGCAAAACCCTGTGTGTAACGTGGTCCGTAATTGGGTGGCAGGCGCATACCTACCAGTAAAACGTCGGCATCGTTTTGTTGTGCGGTGGTGATCATGCTTTGCAGGTTTTTTCGCATGAGGGACAAGGGCAGTCCGCGCAATCCATCGTTAGCACCCAGTTCGATGATGACTATTTCCGGTTGATGCTTGTGCAGGGCCTGGGGTAACCGGTTGAGTCCGCCACTGCTGGTTTCGCCACTGATGCTGGCATTAATCACGCGATGTGGTAAATGTTCAGTGGTCAAACGTTTTTCCAGCAATGCCACCCAGCTTTCCGAGGCCCGTAGCCTGTACCCGGCGCTCAAGCTGTCTCCCATAACGAGAATGACCGGCGCATTTTTAGTTGCGGCATTTGCAACGTGGCAGGGTACACTAAGGCCGATGCTGAATATCAGCAGTAACCCCGAAATAGATATATATGAGAAATAGCGTGTCATGAAGGATAGTGTGAATCAGCCCATTCTGCTTGTCGAGGGTTTGGGGAAAACCGTGGCTAATCATGCAAACCATAAACAGGTATTGGCAGAAGATGCGTTGGTTATCCTGCATGACATTGATTTGTGTATTCAGCGGGGTGATTCCGTAGCGATAGTGGGGCCTTCCGGCTCGGGTAAATCGACGTTGCTGGGTTTGATTGCCGGGCTGGATGTGCCGACCTGCGGCACCATTCATCTCGATGGTAAAAATATTCTGCAATTAAATGAAGACGAACGCGCCGCATTGCGTGGTGAAAAAATCGGTTTTGTTTTTCAGTCTTTCCAGTTGCTGCCGTCGTTTACAGCGCTGGAAAATGTCATGTTACCGCTGGAATTACAGGAAAATAACACCACTTACGCACAGGCGCGACAACAGGCAGAGGAGTTGTTGGCGCGGGTGGGGCTGAGTGAGCGTGAACATCATTACCCCGGTCAGTTATCCGGGGGGGAGCAGCAGCGTGTGGCCATTGCCCGCGCCTTTGTCAGCAAACCCTCGTTATTGTTTGCCGATGAGCCTACGGGCAATCTGGATACACATACTGGACAGCAGGTGATTGATTTTATGTTCGAGCTGAATCGTGAACAGGGCACCACGCTGGTGCTGGTGACACATGATCATGTATTGGCGAATCGTTGTGCGCGTGTGCTGGAATTGCAGGACGGACAGTTTTGTAGCACAGCGAAAACCGCCAAAGTGGAGCAGGGGTAGTTGGCTTTCTCTTCGGGGTTTTTCTCACCGGGTACCTGGCGTTTATCGTTACGTATGCTGGGGCGGGATTGGCGGGCTGGGGAATTGCGTGTCCTGCTTATCGCCGTCGTTATCGCTGTTGCTTGTGTGACCTCGGTCGGTTTTTTTACTGATCGCATTCAGCAGGCACTCAATCATCAAGGTGGTGAATTGCTGGGCGCGGATTTGCGTGTCGTGGCGGGTCATCCCCTGCCTGCCCGGGTGCGTGACATTGCGGTGAACTATGGCCTGCGTTCGGCAGAAACACGTTCATTTCGCAGCATGGTGCAGGCAGGAGACAGTGAGGATGCTCTGGGGCAATCACGATTGGCCGAAATCAAGGCTGTGAGCCTGGGTTATCCATTACGCGGCGCATTAAAAGTTGCGCCGACACGGTTTGTGAAAGGCCATGTGACGCAAGACTTGCCGAAGCCGGGTGAGGTCTGGGTCGGACCGCAGCTACTCCAGCAGCTGGAGAGCAACGTTGGCGACTCGTTACAGTTAGGTTATTTATTATTACGCATTACGGCGGTGTTGACGTATGAGCCGGATCGCAGTGGTGACATGTTCAGTATTGCGCCACGTTTGTTAATTAACCTTGATGATTTGCCCGCCAGTGGCTTGATTCAGGAAGGCAGCCAAGTGCATTACCGGTATCTGGTGGCCGGTGAGCCGGGTGCGATTGCTGGTTACCGTCAGGCGTTAACGCCACATTTGCAGCGTGGGGAAAATATTGAGGGGGCAGAAGACGCTCGTCCCGAAGTGCGCTTTGCCATGCAGCGTGCGCAGCAGTTTTTGGGGTTGGCTGCTGTTGTTGCTGTCATGCTGGCCTGCGTGGCTATTGCCATGGCTGCGCGGCGTTATGCCCAGCGGCATCTGGATACTTGCGCCATGCTGCGGTGTTTTGGTGCCAGTCAACGTCGTATTAATCATATCTTTTTATTACAGTTGCTGGCACTGAGTCTGATTGCCGGGCCACTGGGCATCGTGGGTGGTTTTTTGGCGCAAGAAGGGTTGGTGATGTTATTGGGGCAGTTGGTGATTGCCGAGCTGCCTGCGCCTTCATGGACGCCGGTGTGGGTGGGCTTGCTGGTGGCCATGGGCGGAGTATTAGGGTTTGCCTTGCCCCCGGTGCTACAGCTGCGTGATGTCCCTGCATTGCGGGTATTGCGTCGTGTGGCCGTTCAGTCAGCGATAACACGGCGTCTGCAACCGGCGACGATACTGGCTTATTGTATCGGTTTTATCATGCTTGTCCTGTTGGTGATTTATCAGGCGGGTGATGTTGTGCTGGGTGGAATTTTATTGTCGGGCCTGCTGTTGGCAAGCGTATTGCTGTGGACGGCGGCGACAGTATTAACCTGGGGGCTGAAATACTTTTTACAGTATTTTTTGACCCACTTTTCGCAAAGCAAGTCTTCCGCGTGGCATTTGGGATTGGCGAACCTGACCCGCAATCGTCGCGCCTCCACCTTGCAAGTGATGGCTTTCGGAGTGGGTTTGATGGTGTTGTTGTTGCTGACCATCGTGCGCGGTGATCTTTTGCAGGGATGGGCGAAGGGTATGCCTGAAGATGCGCCCAACCGTTTTGTCATTAACATTCAAACGCAGCAAGTGGCAGAGATACGGAATTTCTTTGCGCAAAAAGGCATGGCCGATGTTGAATTGTTTCCCATGGTGCGCGGACGCCTGACGGCAATCAATGGTGCTTCGGTTTCTGAACAGCGGTATGAAGATACCCGTGCCAGAGGATTGGCAGCTCGGGAGTTTAATTTGTCCTGGGCTGACCGACTGCAAGTGGGTAACACGATTGTGCAGGGTTACTGGTGGGGAGACGGTTCAAGAACGACAAACCGCTTTCCCTATGAATTTTCAGTGGAAGAGGGGATTGCAAGAACACTGGGATTGGCACTGGGTGACCAGTTAACGTATGAAATTGCGGGTGAATCTTTCACTGCGACGGTCACCAGCTTGCGCAGCGTTCATTGGGATAATTTTCGCGCCAATTTTTTTATGCTTACACCGCCGGGGGTGCTGGAAGCCTACCCGGCGAGTTACATCACCAGTTTTTTTCTGCCAGCGGAAAAAAACGGCACATTGGACGAACTGGTTAATGCTTTTCCCAACCTGACCGTGATTGATCTCACCGCCATTATGGATCAGGTGAAGCTGATTATTGAACGGGTGTCCATGGCGGTGGAGTTTGTTTTTCTGTTTACCCTGGCGGCGGGTTTGCTGGTGATGAGCGCGGCCATTCAGTCTACGCTGGATGTGCGTCTGCATGAAAATGCTGTGCTGCGTGCCCTGGGTGCGCGCCGTCGTCGCCTGTGGCAAAGCCTGGCAGTGGAGTTTTTCTCACTGGGTGCTTTGGCCGGGTTGCTGGCGGCATTTTTTGCCAGTGTGTTGGGGTTTGTTATCGCGGATCAGGTGCTGAACATGGAGTATCTGCTTAACCCGTGGCTGTGGATGCTGGGATTGCTGGGAGGTGGTGTAGGTGTGGGACTGGCAGGCATTATTGGTACGCGACAGGTGGTGAACAGTCCGCCGTTGGCTGTGTTGCGGAAACTTTGACGCTCAGGGGTCGATTTGTGCGCCCTGTGCGTAGGTTGGGGTGAGGCACGAACCCCAACATGTTCATAACACGAAGCTGGAATATTTTTGGCTTTAAAAATCGAAATAAATTTGTTCGCGGCAGCTTGAATATGGTTTTGGAGGCAGCTTATTGTTCTGGCATGTTGGGGTTCGTGCCTCACCCCAACCTACCGGGCTGAGTATTTAACGCGGAGGTCGCAGGGACGCAGAGGACGCAAAGTTTCTCGTGTTTTTCTCTGCGTCCTTTGCGTTTATAACTCGCCACTTGTCAGCACCACGACCACATAACTTCTCAATACGCTGGAAGGATTGTTCGGAAACAAACCTCTGGATTCCGGCTAAAAGCAGACTGAGCTGTGCTTAGGGGTCGATTTGTGCGTCCAGCGCCTTCTGCCGGTTGTTCACCAGATCCTGCACATTTTTGGCATCATCAATAAGCTGTTTGACCCGTTCCGGGTCGGTAATGGGCAATAAGGGTGACGCAGTTTGCGGAATGTCGGTTGTTTTTTTGTCTGGTTTTTCAGGTGCGCTTTCGACAGGCGATGGCAGCGGCGGCGGTGCCTGGGTAATGTTGATGTCGCTGCGATAGGTTTTTACGCTGCTGTCCACCCCATCCGGTGGTGGCTGGTTACTGAAATGCCACTCTCCCGAGTCATCCTGCCATTTGTAGACAGTGGTTTCATTTTCATCCATGCCCGGTAGTTTGGGTACGGATGACTCACGAAACCATGACTGGACCGTTGCCAAGCCCTTGATAATGGGGTTTGTACTTTTTTCAGCAGAGGGGTTTAGCACGGTCAGCGCGGCAGCGCTCACCAGAACAATCAGAATAATAATCAGCAGGCGGATCATCATATCGTGAGTAGGCCCGTCGCTGTCTTCAGGTTCTTTTACGAGGGGTGAGAGGCATAGCCATTAGGCTAAGCCGGGTAGGGTGGAACAAGCGTAGCGGTTCCACCAAACGGAAAAGGAATATATTCAAGGTTCGATCAGTCATTGATGTTTACTTTGAGTCGCTGTTTGCCGGTGAGTCGTTGTTGCATGAGGGTTTTCTCTCCTGTTTCAAACAATCGGGTTTTCGTTGCAGGGCGTTGATTTTTTGTCTGCGGTGGTGAGCACAGAGGCGATTTGTTGTTCCTTTTGGCTTATTGCTGGAACCACTGCGTTTGTTTCACCCTACAGCTTTACGCTGTGTTGAACCTAAATTAATCAGTTGAGCCGTAGCGAGTGGGGCGTTAAAAAGTGCTGCCGTTCCAACCCCACATATGTCGTGGTGCATCAGCGAACTCAATATAGGTGCGGTTTTTTTCGATATCCAGCTCCTGGGCCATGAGTGTACACAAACTGTCTGACAAGGCTTGAGTGGCCGATTCGGGTAGCTCGATACTTTTCAGCTCCAGATAGGCAAGTGGCCCATCGGTGCCCGCAAATAACATGTTTTGTGCCGTTTGAAGGGTCACCATGACGTAATTTTCCGGTTTGCCCAGTTGCTCGGCAACGGTGGCCGATGCTTTTTTCATCAGAGCTTGTCGGGTCGCTTCATTCAGTTCCTGGTTGGTCTGAATTTTGAGATAGGGCATGGTTTTTCCAAAAAATCGGGGTTAGCCGGATGTTACCCCATGGGAGTTAGCATCACTTTCTGATACCACCAGATCATTGCCATCGGCCCACTTCATGATGTAACGGAACATTTCAGGAAATTGATCCTGCATTTTGGGATCAAGCACAACACATTTTATGCCATCAATAGTGCGTGGTTGTAGCAGAGGAGAATAGCGGATGCGGTGATCAGACCCAAAGGTAGAAAGAGCTCCGCTCATGCGTTCCGCCCAATCGCTGGGCCGGAATTTTCTGCCTGAGTGGGTTTTGCCTTCAATGATGATTTTTTTCACGGTGTTCCGACTAATGATTCTGACGATATCTTTGATAGTTGCTCTGTGAACATGTTAGTCCAGCCAGGAACGCCCGCCCAATATGTTGTTAACTATCGGCATTATAACGCAAAAGTTAATACAGCAGGGCAGGAAATATTTGAATTATCAAGATAATTTTACGGAGCTGAACCCATTTTTTCTGAGGGAATCAGAGCAAACCGGAAAAATGTTTCCACAACAGGATTTTCGGTGTACTAATTTGCGGGAAATCCCCCGTGCCACTTGACCTGACGAATACTTCCCAGTAATTTACTCTGTCCTTCGTGCCGGTATTCTATCAAGATTGCATTGCAACGAGTGCCTGGCTAAAAAACCGCCCGTTTTTACGGGCGTTTTTTATCTCGACGAAAATGAAAGAATTGGCAGCACCTATATACTGACACTTGGCAATAACAGAAGAACAGGCATAAAAGAGAATCCGGACGTGAAACTAACTGGCGCAGAAATATTGACCCACTTCCTCGCAGACGAGGGAGTCGAATTCCTGTTCGGCTATCCCGGCGGTGCTGTTTTGCATATTTACGATGCCATTGACCGGCAGGATCGTATTAAACATATTTTGGTGCGCCATGAGCAGGCGGCGACCCATGCCGCTGATGGTTACGCGCGTTCTACGGGTAAACCCGGCGTGGTATTGGTGACCTCCGGCCCTGGTGCCACCAATGCAGTAACGGGCATCGCCACTGCCTACATGGACTCCATTCCCATGGTGGTGATCACCGGTCAGGTACCGACTCACCTCATCGGTAACGATGCTTTTCAAGAAGTGGACGCTGTGGGTATTACCCGTCCTTGTGTGAAACACAACTTTTTGGTGAAGGACGTAAAAGATCTGGCGCTGACCCTGAAGAAAGCCTTTTACGTGGCGACCACAGGACGCCCCGGCCCGGTGGTGGTGGATATTCCTAAAGATGTGACCGCGGACACTGTGGATTATGTGTACCCCAAAGAAATCACCATGCGCTCCTACAATCCGGTGGTGAAAGGGCACATCGGTCAGATCAAACGAGCGGTGAAATTGATGGCCACCGCCAAACGCCCCATGTTGTATACCGGTGGCGGGGTGATTCTCGACAACGCACACAAAGAACTCGCGCAACTGGCGAAAAAACTCAATGCACCGGTCACCAATACCTCCATGGGACTGGGTGGTTTTCCCGCTTCGGACAAATTGTTTGTCGGCATGCTGGGCATGCACGGCACTTATGAAGCCAACATGGCAATTTCCAATTGTGATTTGATGATCGCTATCGGTGCGCGTTTTGATGACCGGGTGACAGGCAATATCGAGAAATTTGCACCACGGGCCAAAATCATCCACGTCGATATTGATCCGGCATCCATTTCCAAAAACGTGAAAGTGGATGTGCCTATCGTTGGCAGTGTCGGCGACGTGATCAAGTCCCTGCTGAGGGAGATCAAGGCCAGCGAATTCAAACCGAACAAAGCGGCCGCGAAAGAATGGTGGCAGCAGATTGATGAGTGGCGTGCGGTGGAGTGCCTCAAATACAAAACCGATGGCGACAAAATCAAACCCCAGTTTGCGCTGGAAACGCTGTATGACATTACCAAAGGTGATGCTTATGTGACATCGGATGTGGGACAGCACCAGATGTGGGCGGCGCAATACTATCGTTTTGACAAACCACGGCGCTGGATCAATTCTGGTGGTCTTGGCACCATGGGCTTTGGCCTGCCTGCCGCCATGGGTGTGCAGCTGGCTTTTCCCAAGGCAACGGTGGCTTGTGTGACGGGTGAAGGCAGTATCCAGATGAATATCCAGGAGCTGTCCTCCTGCATGCAGCATAATTTGCCGATCAAGATTGTTTGTTTGAATAACGGTTTTCTGGGTATGGTGCGTCAGTGGCAGGAGTTTTTTTACGATGAGCGCTACTCACACTCCTACATGGACTCCTTGCCGGATTTTGTGAAGCTTGCCGAAGCATACGGCCATGTGGGTATCCAGGTGACAAAGCCGGGAGACGTGGAAGCTGCCATGAAAGAGGCTTTCAAGCTGAAAGACCGTCTGGTGTTTCTTGATATTCTCACTGACCCGGAAGAAAACGTTTATCCCATGGTACCCGCAGGTGCTGGGCTGGATGAGATGATTCTCATCTAGTTTGTCATTTTATGCGGCTAATATTGAACTCAGACTGAAATGAAACAAAAAACGAAAACTGACGAAGAAGGCATGCGCCACATTATTTCCATCCTGATGGAAAATGAAGCGGGAGCCTTGTCGCGGGTGGCAGGATTATTTTCTGCACGGGGTTACAATATAGAATCACTGACCGTGGCACCGACTGAAGATATCACGCTGTCGCGTATGACTGTAGTGACCTGGGGGTCTGATGAAATTATTGAGCAGATCACTAAACAACTGAACAAGCTGGTGGATGTGGTCAAATTGGTGGACCTCACCGAAGGCCCGCATATCGAACGCGAAATGCTAATGATTAAGGTGCGCACTTCAAGCAATGATTCTCGGGAAGAGCTGACACGCTTGGTGGATATTTTTCGTGGACGCATTATTGATGTGACAGCTACCAGCTACACCATTGAGTTGACAGGTACCGGTGACAAGCTGGATGCCTTTATTAATGCCTTTGAGAAGACACCGATATTGGAAACTGTGCGTTCAGGGGTTTCTGGTATTTCGCGCGGCGCGAAAAATTTACATATTTAAAATGACATAGCAGCAGTAAACGAACACACAAAAATTGATAGCGGGAGCGGAAGAAGAAATGAATATTTATTATGACAAAGATTGTGACCTTTCCATCATTAAAGGCCTGAAGGTGTCTATTATTGGTTATGGTTCACAGGGCCATGCCCACGCCAATAACCTGAAAGAATCCGGCGTTGATGTCACCGTGGGTTTGCGTGATGGTTCGGCATCTGTTGCCAAGGCCGAAGCCTCTGGCCTGACGGTGAAAAATGTGCCTGAGGCTGTGGCCAGTGCAGATGTGGTAATGATCCTGACCCCAGATGAATTTCAGTCACAACTGTACAAAAATGAAATCGAACCGAACCTGAAGCAGGGAGCGACATTGGCGTTTGCCCATGGCTTTGCGATTCATTATAACCAGATTGTGCCGCGTGCCGATCTGGATGTGATCATGATTGCGCCGAAAGCACCGGGTCATACCGTGCGCAATGAGTTTAAAAACGGCGGTGGTATTCCTGATTTGATTGCGATATTTCAGGATGCCTCTGGCAAGGCCAAAAATGTGGCGCTGTCCTATGCCTCGGGTGTGGGTGGTGGTCGTACCGGCATTATTGAAACCACTTTTAAAGACGAAACTGAAACCGACTTGTTTGGTGAACAGGCTGTGTTATGTGGTGGTGCCGTGGAACTGGTGAAGGCCGGTTTTGAAACACTGACCGAGGCAGGTTACGCACCAGAGATGGCTTATTTTGAATGTCTGCACGAGTTGAAGCTGATTGTTGACCTGATGTACGAAGGTGGTATTGCCAACATGAATTATTCCATCTCCAATAACGCGGAATATGGCGAATATGTCACGGGCGAAAAAATCATCAACGAAGAAAGTCGCAAGGCCATGCGTGAATGTTTGCGCAATATCCAGACCGGTGAGTACGCCAAACGATTTATTGCCGAAGGGCAGACTAATTATCCCGAAATGACCGCACGCCGTCGTCTTAATGCCGCGCACCCCATTGAGAAAACCGGAGCCAAACTTCGCGAAATGATGCCTTGGATCACGGCAAATGCTTTGGTCGATAAAAGCAAAAACTAAAGACAAAATAAGATAAGCAAAGGGCAAAGTAGATACTTTGCCCTTTTTTCTATTTACCATTTTTTAATTCCCCTGGTTTACTAACAATGCTGTCTTATCGCTACCCCTTGATCGCACGCGAAGGCTGGTCGTGGATTGCTGCCATCGCTATTCCCGCTGCTATTGTGTATTTGTTGTATGGGCTGGCATCGTTGCCATTATGGGCATTGGTGCTACTGTTATTATTTTTGTTTCGTGACCCCGCACGTAAAGTGCCCGCAGTACCTTTGGGTATTGTGAGCCCGGTGGATGGCAAGGTGGTGGCAATTGATACCGTGCATGATACTTATCTGGGCCGGCAGGCATTGAGCATAAGCGTGAAAATGGGTATTACCAACGTGTATTCCGCACACAGCCCCATGGAAGGTAAAGTGATGGAGCAATGGCTGGATGCGCCACGAAAAATTGCGGGCATGGACGAAGAAGTTACAACGTATGCACAATGGATACAAAGTGATGAAGATGATGATGTAGTGTTGGTGGTTGAAGTTAATCCACATTTGCCACGACCACAATGTTATGCGCAAAGTGGTGAGCGCATTGGTCAGGGACAACGTTGTGGTTTTATTCACTTTGGTTCACACGTTGAAGTGTTGATTCCCATGGGGTCACGTATTGATGCATCGGTAGGTGATAATGTATTGGCGGGCACAGATATCATTGCTACTCTGGTGCATGCAAAGGTAATGCCGCCCAAGCCTGCCCAGTTGGCACCGGGTTGAAAAATGACATGATCATATCGACAAGAGATTATGAACGAAGACAAAATAGATAAGCTTGCTGATAACAGCAACGAAACCGCAGAGGCAGATGAGGGTAAGCGAATGGGGTCGCCAGAGCGTCGTCGTCACCGTGGTATTTATCTGTTACCCAACCTGTTTACCACTGGCTGCCTGTTTGCAGGTTTTTATGCCATTGTCGCCGCCATGGGCGGGCATTTCGAGTCGGCCGCCGTGGCTATTTTTATCGCGATGATTCTCGATGGGCTCGATGGCCGGGTAGCACGAATGACCAATACACAAAGTGCGTTCGGCGCTGAATACGATAGCCTTGCCGACATGGTGTCTTTCGGTTTGGCTCCTGCATTGGTGGTATACGTGTGGGCTTTATCTGATCTGGGTAAGCTGGGCTGGCTGGGGGCTTTTATTTACACCGCAGGTACGGCATTACGTCTGGCACGCTTTAATACGCAGGTCGGGAGTGCCGATAAACGCTATTTTCAGGGCTTGGCAAGTCCGGCCGCTGCCGCAGTGGTCGCCGGTATGGTCTGGGTGGGACATGACTATCAGGCTGAAGGGTTGGCAGTCTCCATTTTAGCCACCGTGGTGACGGTGTGTGTGGGCCTACTGATGGTGAGCAACGTGCGTTATCGCAGTTTCAAGGATCTTGACCTCAAGGGCAAGGTGCCGTTTGTGGCCATTCTTGCCGTGGTATTGGTGTTTGTGCTGGTTTCGCTGGACCCGCCGCAGGTGTTGCTCGCAGGGTTTGCCGTATACGCATTTTCCGGGCCGGTGGGAACGCTATGGTCTCTGCGTCGCCGTCGGGCAGAACGCAAGGCACAGAGTGATCAGGATGAGTCTGCGGATTAAACTTGCGGTTGCTCCAGGCGGCCGCTATAGTTGGTCAAGAGTTAAGAAAAACTGAAATGAATACTTTTACATACAAGACATATCACAAGGCCTTCTCCGGGCGACCGTCTTTGCGTGCCACTTTTCTGCTATCCCTCAACCTGCTGCCTTAGGGCAGATAAATAACTCCCACAATTCGATAAAATTTCTGTGCTGCGTGAATACGCAGATCACAGTCTATGAATATCATGTGTCATCATCTGCAATGAGCGACTGAAAATTACCTGCGCCACTGATAAGATGGTTCCACGCAGAATGGAGCATACAATGAGCGAGCAATTAATTATTTTTGATACCACCTTGCGTGACGGTGAGCAAAGTCCTGGCGCGTCCATGACCCGCGACGAAAAGGTTCGTATCGCCAAAGCGCTGGAGCGCATGCGCGTGGATGTGATTGAGGCTGGTTTTCCTATCGCCAGCGAGGGTGATTTTGAATCGGTGAAAGCCGTGGCCAATGCCATTAAAGACAGCACGGTTTGTGGTTTGGCCCGTGCGCTGGACAAGGACATTGACCGGGCCGGTGAAGCGCTGAAAGGAGCCAACTCGGCACGTATTCATACCTTCATAGCTACTTCGCCCATACATATGAAAATGAAGTTGCGCATGGAACCGGATGCTGTTGTTGAACAGGCAGTACGTGCTGTGAAACGTGCGCGACAGTTTACGGACAATGTGGAGTTTTCACCGGAAGATGCCGGTCGCTCCGAGCTGGATTTTTTGTGTCGTGTGTTGGAAGCGGTGATTGATGCCGGTGCCACTACGGTGAATATTCCCGACACGGTGGGTTACAACCTGCCGCATCAGTTCGGCAGTCTTATTGCCAATCTCATTGAGCGGGTACCCAACTCGGACAAAGCAGTGTTTTCCGTGCATTGTCATAACGATCTGGGCATGGCTGTGGCTAATTCCCTGGCTGCCGTGGCACAGGGCGCACGGCAGGTGGAATGTACCATTAACGGTCTGGGCGAACGTGCCGGTAACGCTGCGCTGGAAGAAATCGTCATGGCGGTGAGTACACGGCAGGATGTCTTTGATTGCAATGTTGATCATCTGGATCGCACTCAAATTGTCTCGTGCTCACGTTTGGTATCGAGCATTACCGGCTTTACTGTACAGCCCAACAAAGCCATCGTTGGCGCTAATGCCTTTGCTCATGAATCCGGCATTCATCAGGATGGTGTACTCAAAAGCCGCGAGACTTACGAAATTATGCGTGCTGAAGATGTCGGCTGGTCGGCCAATCGTATGGTATTGGGCAAACACTCGGGCCGTAATGCCTTTCGCACACGCTTGCAGGAACTGGGTGTCAGCTTTGCCGGTGAAGAAGAACTTAATGCTGCCTTTGTGCGCTTTAAAGCACTCGCCGATAAAAAACATGAAATTTTTGATGATGACTTGCAGGCACTGGTGACTGAAGCCAGCCTTGACGCCGAAAACGAACGGGTCAAACTGGTGGCACTCAAGGTTTGTTCCGAAACCGGTGAGACACCCAGCGCCTTGGTGACACTTAAAATTGATGGCGCAGAAAAGACCGCCACGGCCTCCGGTAGTGGTCCGGTGGATGCGGCATTCAAGGCCATTGAGTCCCTGGTGAACAGTGGTGCCGAACTGCAATTATATTCGGTGAATAACATCACCAGTGGTACAGACTCACAGGGCGAAGTTACTGTGCGACTGGAACAGGATGGACGCATCGTCAACGGGCAGGGTGCGGATACCGATATTGTTATCGCCTCGGCCAAAGCCTACATCAATACCCTTAATCGAGTGCTGGTGCCGGTGGACCGACAGCACCCACAGGTGTAAGCACGAGATTGATGGCGGTGACGACACGACAACAACAGGCGGCCTGTTTGCAGGCGATGGGTATTCAGGTCTGGGTATCACGAGAAGTGGCAGAGGATACACCAGACCTGGAAACACCGGCTGAAACCGCGCAGGCAACCGTTGTAGAGCCCCCGGTTTTACCCGATGCGGTGCCTGAATCTGAACCATTACCTGTCGTTAGCGAAGCACGAATTGAAAATACAGAGACTGGGAAAACTCAGGTTGACACGGCATGGGTTGACGAAGAACCCCCGTTGCCCACCGACGACTTCGTGCCCGGCCTGGACATATCGGAAATGTCGTCACAACCTGCTCAGGCTATTGATATCAGTAGCCTGGACTGGCCTGAACTGCAAGTCGCAGTATCTTCATGTACAGCCTGTGAGTTACACAAAACCCGCACACAAACGGTGTTTGGTGTAGGCGACCATGCAGCGGAATGGATGATTATCGGTGAGGCACCGGGGGCCGATGAGGACCAACAGGGCGAGCCCTTTGTGGGGCGTGCCGGTCAGTTGCTCAATAACATGCTCAGGGCTTTGGGTTTGCAGCGTGAACAGGTGTTCATCGCCAATATTCTTAAATGCCGTCCACCTGAAAATCACAACCCGCAGCCGGAGGAAATTGTTCACTGTGAAGCCTTCTTGCAACGTCAGGTGGCATTGGTGAAACCAAAAGTTATTCTCGCTGTGGGCGGTGTGGCAGCTCATAATCTGTTGAAAGTCGATACTGCGGTGAGCAAACTGCGTGGACAGGTACATCATTACGGCGAAACACCGCTGGTGGTGACTTATCATCCGGCCTATTTGTTGCGAAAACCCAGCGAGAAGGGCAAGAGCTGGACCGACCTGAAATTTGCGGCTGCCGTAGTGCGAGGTGAGCAATCATGAGTGCTGTGGTGCAAACGCCAGAGTTATGGATACGACCGATGACGGCACAGGATCTTGAGCAGATTATGCATATCGAGCTGGCCATGTATCCTTTCCCCTGGACCCGGCGCATTTTTGAAGATTGTCTGCGTGTAGGTTATCGCTGTCATGTGGGAGAAGTTGAAGGAAACCTTGCAGGTTATGGCGTGATGTCCACCGGAGCCAGTGAAGCACATGTACTGAATTTATGTGTGGCCGGAGAATTTCAGCGACGGGGTCTGGCGCGTGAAATGTTGAGCCTGTTGCTGGATGAAGCGGATAAGCTGGAAGTGCGTGATGTATTTCTGGAAGTGCGGCCATCCAATATCGCGGCAATCACATTATACGAGCAAATGGGGTTTAATCAGGTAGGTTTACGCAAGGATTATTATCCTGCGGAAGAGGGGCGTGAAGACGCGATTATTTTTGCGACCAGCTTGCGTCTATGATTTCAAGGTGGGAGTGCCAGAATGAGATATCTCTCGTTTTTCTTATTTTTTTAAAGTTTTTTCTTTTAATAAGGGATTTAAAATTCAATGGCTAAAAGCACCAGTGGTTGAGGTGGGAAAGGATGGCAAAGAGCGCACCAGCGACGGCAAGAGCAATTGGTGTGGCACGGCCTCGGTGGCATCATCTCTCCCTTACTGCTTGTGGACAGGATATGGGAACGTCATGGTCTGGGAAGAGAAGTATTCAGCCCGAATGGTGCGCTATGCTGATGATATGGTGTTGTTGTGTTGTTGTGTTGTTGTGTTGTTGTGTTGTTGTGTTGTTGTGTTGTTGTGTTGTTGTGTTGTTGTGTGCAAAGGGTACGGAAAGGCCACTATCCATGTTGAAGTATTTGCTGGAGTGTCTTGATTTGAAATTGAATGAGACGAAGACATAAATAGTCAACGCATGGGCACAGGATTTCGATTTTCTCGGGTATGAAATCTGAATGAGGCATAGTCCGCGTAGTGGCAAAAGTTATTCCTATGTGCAGCCGAGTAAGCGAGCAGTAAAGCGAATCAAAGCCAAACTGACCGCCAGGAATTTCACGCCCATAACCTCTTTCAGCAGTTGTACAGCAGCTGATCAGGCTGCTTTGATTATAGTAACAGCACGAAAGTGTTTAGTGGTGTGAGGTGGTGCGCAGAGGAGCGATTGCGTACACATTTACACAAATGCCACAAGGTGAGAATCTGTTATTTTGGATACACAAGGTGTTCCAACAGCGTGATGTATGAGCGTTATAGATTGTTCAAACTATCCGACGATAGCTCCATGGAAGAGGGCGCATGCCTTGACATGAAGAATATTGGAAAGCCGTGCATGGTTTGATGAGGGAGGGCGGGTGAAGTTATCCATGAAAAGGTTATTGAAACACCACCAGACGAAAGAAGCGGAAACAGATGGGCCGTTTCTACAGATGACTAAACCTGCCCTCTATTCTTATTTTTTCTATGAAAGCAGCATGAAACAATGGTAACTATTGATATTGGAAAAACCAGAAAATATACAAAGATATCAGCGCCGTTTGCTGATTTCGATGGCATCTATACGTTTTATTACGATGAAACAAACAACATAAGAAAATTCTACGTAAGAGAGTTCGACTTTAATTCTGCCTTTACAGAGAACTTTGTGTTGGGCGGCTTGGTGCATGAAGGATCTGCGCCTGATGTTCAGCCTCTCATGGATAGTTTCAAGCTACAAAGATCAGTCAAAGAGGTTAAGTTTAAACATATTGCAAAAGGCGATTTTCTTGACTGCTTAAAATCCCAAAAACTTAATTTGTTTTTGAGCTTTATTAAAAGCAGTAAGTTATATATCCACTACTCAATCATCAATATACTTTATTGGTCGATCGTGGACATTGTTGATTCAGCAGTTGCGCATTCCGAAGCGAGTCAAAAGCTAGGAATTCAATTTTCGTAACTACTCAGCCTGATTTCACAGGTGTTAGCTTTTTTTCTTCAGAAGGAATCAGCGCAGCACCCTCAAACGTATCACACAATGCACTGAAGACATTATGCCCCTGCTTTTTAACGGTGGAGATGT
>JAKIUF010000051.1 GCA_021647705.1 Gammaproteobacteria bacterium
GAAGCAGGTTTTGATCGTTTCTCACTGCAATTAGTCAGACAGTATTTTCAACCGATGGCCGATGAACTGGGCATTGATATCAATGAGCTGTTGAGCCTGGGGCAAAGTTATGCTGATGCGGTAAACGAGCCTTTTAATATGGCTTATCTGGCTTTGCACGGTGCTGGTGCGAGCAATGCGGTGAGCCGGCTGCATGGCGAGGTCAGTCGGCGTATCTTTTCTCCGTTATTTCCCCGCTGGCCAGAGGCTGAGGTACCCGTTGGCTATATTACCAACGGCATTCATGTACCGAGCTGGGACTCTCCAGCATCGGATACCCTGTGGACCGAGGCTTGTGGCAAGTCACGCTGGCGCGGTGCGCTGGAAACCGTGGAAGCGGATTTGCGCGAGCAGTCGGATGCAACGTTATGGCGTTTTCGCTCCCGTGGCCGCCAGCGGCTGGTGAGCTGGTTGCGTCATCGACTGTTGCATCAATATCGTGGCCGGGGATCGGAAGAATCGCGCAGCCGGGAATATGCCGATGCTCTTGAGCCCGATGCGCTGACCCTGGGTTTTGCCCGGCGCTTTGCTGAATACAAACGTCCCAATTTGTTGCTGCACGACCCGCAGCGGCTGGTGCGGTTGCTCACCAATCGTGACCGACCGGTGCAACTGGTTATTGCCGGTAAGGCCCATCCTAAAGACATGATTGGCAAACAGATGCTGCAACAATGGCAGCAGTTTCTGGCACAAAACAATCTCTGGCAACAAGTGGTGTTTGTTGAAGATTATGATTTGCATGTCGCGGCTCAGCTGACCCAGGGTGTCGATGTGTGGATCAACACCCCACGTCGGCCCTGGGAGGCCAGTGGCACCAGTGGTATGAAAGTGCTGGTTAATGGTGGGCTCAACCTATCGGAATTGGATGGCTGGTGGGCCGAGGCTTATGCGCCGGAGCTAGGTTGGGCGCTGGGTGATGGCCGTGAGCATGCCGATACCGCAACCCAGGATATCGCCGAAACAGAACAGCTTTACCGCTTGCTGGAAGAAGAGGTGGTACCTTGTTTCTATCAGCGTGATACGAATGGCATTCCTCTGGCCTGGGTCAGTCGCATGCGTGAAAGTATGGCTCGCCTGACCACACAGTATTCCACTAATCGCATGTTGCGCGAATATACCGAAAATTATTACCTGCCATTGGCCAAAGCCTGGCAACAGCGTAGTGCTGAACCTGCTGTTGCTGAAGAGCTGGAAGCGTGGCACCAGTGCTTGCAACAACACTGGTCACGCATTCACTTCGGCAATGTGAGCACACAGCAAAACAATGGCGGCTGGCAGGTGGAAGTGCAGGTCTATCTTGATGATCTTCCTGTACAGGCAGTGAGGGTTGAATTGTATGCCGATGCCATCAATGGTGGTGAACCGGTGCGGCAGATATTGGAGCGGGGTGCAGCATTGGCGGGTACTGCCAATGCCTGGTTGTATTCCGGTAGCGTTACCGCTGACCGGCCATTTACAGACTTTACACCCCGCATTGTTCCGGCACATCCACTGGCAAACGTACCGTTGGAAGCAAAGATGATTCTCTGGTATCGCTGAGGTGATTGCGAGAGTAATCTACTTACGGTTATATGTTAATGCGATGGATGAAAATGCTCCTTAAAATTCCGGGCCACCTGGACATTTATTGCTTTACCAAACCTGGTGCTTGTGAACGCAGAGATCACAGAGGCGCAAAGGCATAGAGAAAAACAGTAAACACTCTGTGCCTCTGTGTCTCTGCGGCCTCTGTGTGACAGACATTGTGTTTTTTGTTTCCACAACATTCTGTGGTACACACTGAACCTCTAAACATTATTCGCCACCATTCACTTCTTAACTTATGACATTGGGGGTGTTTACTTTTTCATTGCCTAACGAAACTGGCTAACCCCCGTCCAGCGCATATTTCCCTGGTGGTTTTTTTCAGCATGTTTTTCTGCATCATGTTGAGCTAATGCCCGGTCTGCATAACAGCTTCTACTAAACCAGCCCTCCAGGTTGTGCAGGCTGTGGGTGCAAATTGCGAAATAGGGTTTGCTTAAGGAACAGCTCCCGGCTTCAGGATGATTACCTAATGCAAGCACAGTATTTGATGGGACGCTGGCGAGCAGCAGTCCATAAAAAAGTAATTTTTTCATAGTGATAAATTATATGTGAATTAAGGGTTAAAAACATTTTTCTTTTAAAAAAAACATAGGGTATTTAACGCAGAGGACGTAAAGTTTTTAGTGTTTTTCTCTGCGTTCTTTGCGCCTCTGCGAGCTCTGCGTTAAATACCCGGTGATTCTTAAAACAGATATTTTTAGCGCTTAATTCACATTTGTGGTCTGCGTAACATCAGTTAGTAATAAAGGGGCTAATAGAGTGATTTAGCCAATGTCGTTAAGTTAACAAAAAACGGCGTACCGTAGGTTGGTGGTGAGCTTGCGAACCCCAACGGAATTGACGATGTTGGGGTTCGCAAGCTCACCACCAACCTACAACAGGCCGGAAATTTGGCTTAACTTAATGACATTGGTGATTTAGTCTTTATTAATTATAAATGCAGGCGGCGTAATTCAGGTTCCGGTTGACTGCGTTCCCAGGCTTCGTTGAAGGTTTTAAGAAGTAGCCGTGCCTCGGCTGGACTGTTGAATTCTGCCAAGCCCTCAAAGCGGTCATTATGCGCACGGCGGATGATACCCACATCATCGACAATCATAAAAGTATTCACATGGTTTTGCTCTTCTTCATCGGCACGGTGAATAAAAATACGACTACTGATGCGTCGTGCCAGTTCTACGATGCGGTGCCCATGTGTCACGACTTCAGAAGGGTCCAATATCAAAATGTTGATTCTGGACCGTGAGTTGCAAAGGGCCAGTTTTTTAACGGCTTCGATAAACTCTTCGTTGTCGAAAATTCGGGGGTCAAGATTCGGAGTGAACAAGTTCAGTGATCGTTGGCCTTGTGCAGCCATATGTATGGCGGCCTGTTTATTGTCCTCCCGTCCTTTGAGATCAATGTAGCCACGGGTTTCACCCAAAACCTGTTTGGGTAAATCATTGATGTTGATATGCACATCCAGCGACGGCAGATTGCGGGTCATGTGTTGATGGGGAATATTGGCATCCATGAACACTTCACCTTGCGGTGTAAAATCGTGACATAGGTAAAAATTGACAGCCTGTGTTTGTGCATCAAGTTTTACGCGGTGCAGTTGTCGTGCGCGGGCAATGGTGATCAGTGCAGTGAGCATTTGGCTGCCTACGCCACGCCGCCGCCATGCACGTAACACCGCCATGCGTCCGATGTGTCCGTCAGTGGTCATACGAGCGGTGCCGATGCCGCGCCCTTTTTCATCGCGTGCCAGCACATGTATGGCATTTTCATCCTCGCCATCCCATTCCAGCTCAGGCGGCACGTTTTGTTCTTTGATGAATACAAATTCACGCAAGATGCGCAAATCAATCTCGGCCTTTTGCCAAGTGACGCGCTGGACGTTAAAAGGTTTGGTGACAGTGGAATCAGGTGAAGTAGACATAGGCGTGGTTGTACAGCGTTGTGAGTAATTTTGCAAAACCGGGTTGTGCTAATTTGCTTTTTATTTGTGCATACGACCATTGGTGTTGATCACAAAGCAGGGGAGCGGCGAAGGCCAGCTCTGCGGGCAGGGGATAGTGTTGACCGTTAATGAACAATGCAGTGTGGTTTGTAGTCGTGTTTGCAATGAAGGCGAACCGTATTTGCTCATTGCGGTACAGTCTGCCTTTTTCTGCAAAGGTGTGCAAAAACGGCTGTTCATTGAGGGTTTCGATGTCTTCCGATGCGTATTCGTTTTTTGCTTCGGTGATAAATTCGCCAAACCACTGGTCAATGTTGACATCGTCAGTCAGCGTTTTTTGCAGGATGCCCCGTACCTGGGTGAGGGCATCGCTGGATATTTCGCCGGGATGTTGTTGCAGTCGGAGCGCCGGGTCCGTAAATCGTTGCGCAGGGGTAAGTTGTGAAGCGATATGGTCGGCAAAACTGTTGAGCAGCTCGGCATGGCTGGGGGCACGAAAACCCACGGAGAGGGTGATGCAGTCTTCCAGTGCAACACCATGATGGGCAACTCCCGGTGGCAGGTAGAGCATGTCGCCGGGATGCAGTATCCACTCTTTCGTGGCAGTGAATTCACGCATGATGCACAAATCAACATCTGGCAGAAAATTCTCATCAGGCACGGGGTCTGTGCTGATCTGCCAGCGGCGTGTGCCATGAGCCTGAATCAAAAAGACATCGTATTGATCGGTGTGCGGACCCACAGAGCCCTGCGTCGGAGCGTAGCTGGCCATGACATCATCAACACGCCAGTTGGGAATGAAGTTAAATTGTTCACGCAACTCTGCCAGCTCAGGCACATAACGATTGCACTCCTGCACCAGCAATGTCCAGTGGGTTTCCGGCAGTTCAGCAAAGCGGTTTTCAGGAATGGGGCCGTATTCCACTGTCCAGGGGGCAGCACCCGCCTGTTCCAGTATCAATCGGGATTCCACTTCGGGCTCGCAACAGAGGCCAGCCAGTTCTTCGGGGGAAACAGGGGAGGTAAAACCGGGCAATGCATCACGAATCAACAAAGGTTGTCTTTGCCAGTATTCAGCCAGAAAAGTTTCGGGGCAGCGATTTCCCAATAGCGTCAATGGTTTATTCATGGCGGTAGTGTACGCGAAGCTGTGGTGTGGGTGGAGAGGGTGGCTTTACCGGTAGCGTCAATATTCAATAAACACAAAAAATGAAGGCAAAAAAATAGGCCGCGCCAAAGGAGTGCGCGACCCAAAAAGAGGAGAATACGACGGTTACTGCATGGGAGGGAGGAACTACCGTCGTGCCCTTCAATGCTAAGTATGGAAAGATTGGGCGACATTTCTGTGAGCTGTGTCACAGAATGGTAGAGAGAGAAAAAAGGTGTTTATCGTGGAAAATGCAGGATAAAAAAAAGGGCGCTTTCGCGCCCTTCAAAAGGGAGAGTAATCATGCGATAAAACCCAGGGGAGGGAGAGAGTTGTATCGCACATGTATTTGTTAGCAATGTGCGTGCCACCTTTATAGGTTGGTGCAGAATGGGGGGGTGATGCAGTACAGGTAAAAAATTGTGGCGTTTTTGTACTGTTATGCACCAGCCCATGGCACCGTGTGACGGTTTTTTGTTATCCCGGTGTCCGAATTTTGTCGGCAGTCAATGATTAAGCACAATAAAAGGAGGCGTGAATTAAGTGCTAAAAACAGTCAACCGAATAAAATCACTGATTTACATTCGATGGAACAAGCTGTTCTTCGACCATGATGAATCACAGCATCACAAAATCTAACGCAACGGCGTAGAGATCCACAGCATTTGAGTTTCTTTTATTTTACTGTGACGGTCTGGATATGGCTCCTTAGGCTCTTTACACGCCTCTACGAAGAATCACATTTTTTCGACCTTAATTTAGGATGGTTCCACTTGATTAAATACATATACTTGCATTATAGTGCAAGTATGCAGACGATTACTATTCAAGCAGAAACGATTTTTCAGGCATTAGCAGATAAGACCCGGTTACGGATCATCCGCCTAATGGTGGTGACAGGTGACGAGTCCTGTTTGTGTGAGCTGGTTGATAGCCTGCTGGAACCCTCATACAAACTTTCCCGTCACCTGAAAATTTTACGTCAGGCAGGATTGTTGTCATCCCAAAAAGAGGGGCGCTGGGTCTATCATCGCCTGGTGACGAAACCTGCGTATTTGGAACAGCTATACGCCACTGTGCAGGCACTTCCCGATTTAAACGATATCTATAGCGAAGATTTGAAACTTTTTTGCAAACGGTTGTGCTTACGTGAGGGCGGACGCTGCCAGACAGGTATCCAGTCTGAAGAGTTCAAAACTGAGGCGGGGTAGCGATGTCTGGTTGTGGCTGCGAGATTGAAATTAAAAATAGGGATCAAAGTCGTGTACTTATCCTGTTGCTGGCCATTAACGGGGTGATGTTTATTGCGGAAATTGTTGCTGGAATTATGGGTGACTCAACCGCCCTGATTGCTGATTCATTGGATATGTTGGCCGATGCGACGGTTTATGCAATTGGCCTCTATGCCGTGGGGCGGAGTCTGCTCGTCAAGGCGAAGGCGGCTCATGTCAGCGGCATTTTTCAGATTGTGTTGGGGCTTGGAGTGTTGTTTGACATTGTTCGTCGCACCGTCGTTGGCAGTGAGCCGGAATCGCTGATGATGATTGCTGTGGGCATTGTGGCACTTATCGCTAACACGGTTTGCCTGATGCTGATTTATAAACATCGCCAGGGTGAAGTCCACATGCGAGCAAGCTGGATATTTTCAAAAAATGATGTAATCGCTAATTTAGGTGTCATTAGTGGCGGACTTTTGGTTGCATATACTGGCTCATCTTATCCCGATCTGCTTATCGGTTTAGTTATTGCAGCCATTGTGATTCGAGGGGGCGTACAGATTATCAATGAAGCTAATCGTGAGAAAAATAAAAAAGAGATGACACTGTAATTATGCGTCGATTCATCGCCCATTTACTGATTTTCTCTGTAATTGCTACCAATGTGGCATGGGCGATGGATGACTGTTTTTCACAGTATTCAAATAATGAAGTCTCTGGACTGGCACTGTCAGGCGGTTTGTTCAGTGACAATCAGAGTAATGATGTTTGCGACGAACGTTGCGTTGGTTGGCTTCATCTTGTCGCCATTACTCCAACTACTAAATTCGATTACTTCCCGTTCATCCGCGAGGAGGTGGTACGAACAGATATCTCTTTTCACTCCCTCGATAAAACGCCCCCCATTCGACCTCCACAAATCTAAGTGCTTGCTCGGGGTGTTATAGGCCCCGCTTCGTTTGTTGTACTCATAATTTCAAGCAAGGACTTAACAGATCATGAACAAGTTATTAAACCGATTCCTCATTCTCTGCCTGCTGGGCAGTGCGCCGATATTTGCTAATGAAGAGCATGAGGAGGAAGGCGGTATTCCACCCATGACGCTGGAGCAGCGTCATGCCATGGGAATTCTCACCCAGACGGTGGCTAGCCAACGGATGGCTGACGAGGTGATCGCCCCCAGTGAAGTCATGGTTAACCGTTATCACACCACCGAGGTCACGCCACGTATCACTGCTCAGATTATCCGCCGTCATGCCCGTATGGGGGAGCAGATTAAAAAAGGACAAAAGCTGGTTACGCTCTCCAGCGTCGAGATGGCCGAGGCCCAGGGTCAGTTGTTGATCGCTGACAAAGAGTGGCAGCGGGTGCAAAAGCTGGGTCGTAAGGTGGTGTCTGAAAAACGCTATGTCGCAGCCCAGGTCGACCACCAACAGGCCTACGCCAAAGTGCTTGCCTTTGGCATGACCGGAGCGCAAGTGAAGCTCTTGTTGAAACAGGGTGATGTCTCTAAAGCAACGGGTACCTTTGACTTAATCAGCGCTCAGGCGGGCACCGTGCTCAGTGATGATTTTGTCATCGGCCGGGTGGTTGAGCCGGGTCAGGTGTTGATGGAGATCAGCGATGAGTCCCGCCTCTGGGTGGAGGCAAAGTTGGCGGCGGAAGTCGCTGATCGAATAGAGATAGGAATGTCTGCCCGCGTGAGCAGTGATGAGCAACACTGGGTTAGCGGCAAGGTGGTTCAAATCCACCGCCGTATGGATGAGACGACCCGCACACTGGCCGTGCGTATTGAGCTGGACTCAAGCGAGGGTGGTCTGCGCCCTGGTCAGTTTGTCAAGAGTGCCATTGCGCTCACCGCTGGTAAGTCGGTCATGGCAGTGCCCAGTGAGGCGGTGGTGCTATTGCAAGGGGATTACGTTGTCTTTAAGCCGGAGGGTGATGAGATTCATCCCGCACCCGTGGAACGTGGTGTGATTCGCGGTAACTGGACGGAGATCAAAGCGGGCCTGGCGTTGGGTGACGAGATTGTGATTCAGGGTGCCTATGTACTCAAATCGTTGCTGTTGAAATCGATGATCGGCGATGCGGATTAGGGGGTAGTCATCATGTTAAATAATCTGGTTGAAGCGTCCTTACGCTATAAGTTTTTGGTGATCGTCAGTTTTGCGGTAGTGGCTTTTCTCGGTTGGCGAGCGGTCATTACCGTTCCTATTGATGCCTTTCCTGATGTTACCCCGGTGCAAGTGAATATCTACACCGAGGCAGCCGGTCTGGCGGCTGAAGATGTAGAAGAGTTGCTTACTTTTCCAGTGGAGTCGGGCATGGCGGGGCTGCCCGGTGTGCAGGAGATTCGTTCGGTGAGTCTATTCGGGCTTTCCTACGTCTCGGTCTATTTCTCCGATGATCTCGACATTTATTTTGCCCGACGGCTAGTGATGGAGCGCCTGCAAGAGGTGGGCGACCGTTTACCAGAAGGTTATGGCAAGCCGGAGATGGGGCCGAATACCTCGGGGCTGGGGCAGGTTTTCTGGTATACGGTGGAGCGAGCAGACCGTTCTCTTAAAGAAAAGACGCTTAAAGAAGATGTCAGCAACATGGATCTGCGCAGTTTGCAGGACTGGCAGGTGCGTTTGATGCTGCGCACCGCGCCGGGCGTGGATGATGTGATGTCCTGGGGTGGCGAGGAGCGGCAGTTTCAGGTGGTCATTGATCCACTGAGACTGATCGAATACGACCTCAGTTTCCGCGAAGTGATGGAGGTGATCGAACGCAATAATGGTCAGGTGGGTGGCCAGTATATTAATCAAGGCTCAGAACAGTATCTGGTACGCGGCTTGGGGCTGGTGGAGAACGAGACCGACATCGGCAATATTGTCGTCAAGGTCGAGGATGGTACGCCAGTCTTTTTGCGTGACGTGGCAAAGATCGCCCAACAACCGGCGTTACGCTTCGGTGCGGTCACCCGTGATGGCGAAGAGGTGGTGCTGGGTATGGCACTTGCCCGTATCGGCGAGAACGCCAAGAGCGTGGTGGAAGCGGTGAAGGAGAAGTTTGCCATTGTTGAGTCTGCACTGCCCGAAGGTGTTGAGCTGCGACCGGTCTACGAGCGTACCGATCTGGTGGACAAAGCGATCAGTACCGCCGTGAAGGCCCTGGTCGAAGGCTCTATTCTTGTGGCCATTATCCTGTTTCTATTTCTCGGTGAAATCCGCTCGGCCATCGTGGTGATCTCAGCATTGCCCCTGGCGATGCTGATTGCCTTTATCTTTATGGGCGAGATGGGATTGTCGGCCAACTTAATGTCGCTGGCGGGGCTGGCTATCGGTATCGGCATGATGATCGATGGGGCCATCGTGATGACCGAAAACGCCTTTCGCATCATGTCCGAATGGCGTGAGAAGGGTGAAAAAGTCAATCGCAACGCCGCCGTATTGGCCGCTGCCAAAGAGGTGGCAAACCCTATCGCTTTTGCCATCCTGATTATCATCGTGGTCTTTTTACCGCTCTTCAGTCTCGAAGGGTTGGAGGGCAAGCTGTTCAAGCCCATGGCCTTTAATATCAGCTTCGCTATGGCGGGTTCGCTGTTGCTGACACTGACCATTATTCCAGTGCTGGCGGTGTTGATCCTCAAACCCAAAGAGGAGCGCGATACTCTATTAGTGCGCTGGTTGAAGCGAGTCTATCTGCCGACCCTGGCCTGGTCGTTGGCACACAAAAAAGCTGTCGTCGGCGCTGCGGTGGGACTATTGATCGGGGCGCTGGCACTCTTCCCACTGCTGGGCAAAGAGTTTATGCCGCAGTTGCAGGAGGGTTCCATCATGTGGCGTGTGGTGTCGATTCCTTCTACCTCGTTGGAGCAATCCATCAAGATTTCCAAGGATGTTTCCACTGTGCTCACCGCCTTTCCTGAAGTGAAAACCACCGTCGCCATGATCGGCCGTGCCGAGAAGGGAGAAACCGCTGATGTGAACTATATGGAGATCTATACCGAGCTGAATCCTCATGAAGAATGGCCCGAAAATCGTGACATGGCCTCGCTGGTGGATGAAATGCGTGAGCAACTGGAAGTGGCCGTACCCACGGCCGTCATCAGCTTTACCCAGCCGATTCAGATGCGAGTCGAAGAGCTGATATCCGGTGTGCGCGCTACCCTGGCGGCCAAGCTCTATGGGCAGGATCTGAACGAGTTGGATCGCATTAGCCAACAAGTTAAAAATGCCATCAGCCAGGTGGAAGGCGTGGCCGATCTCTCACTGGAAGCTAACCTCGGCAAGCCGCAGATTCAGATTCGTGTCAACCGCGAACAACTGGCTCGCTATGGCATGAACGCTGACGAAATATTAACCGTGGTACGTACCGGCATCGGCAACGAGCCAGTCTCGACGCTGATTGATGGCGTTAAGCGATTCGATATCACCGTGCGGCTCAACGATGCGGCTAAAATGTCAGTCGATGCGATTCGTAATATTCCTCTGCGCAGTAGTGGTGGCGCCATCGTGCCATTGCATAAAGTAGCGGATGTGTCGGTCACAGAAGGTTACTCCTTCATTCGTCGTGAGCAGTTGCAACGTTACGCTGTTATCCAGATGGATGTACGTGGCCGCGATGTGGATAGTTTTGTCCAGGCAGCCGAAGCAGCTATTGAAGCGCAGGTCAAAATGCCGCCAGGTTACTGGATTGAATGGGGCGGCGCATTTGAGAATCAACAGCGGGCGCTGACACGATTGGCCATCATCATTCCGTTGACGATCTTCTTCATCTTCGTGCTGCTCTACACCGCGTTCAATTCAATCAAGTACGCCACCTTGATTATCGCCAACGTTCCCTTTGCCACCATTGGCGGCATCGCCTCGCTTTTCATCAGCGGACAATACCTGTCAGTGCCATCAGCGATTGGCTTTATCGCTGTCTTCGGGGTGGCCATGCTTAACGGTATTGTCCTGATAAGTTTTCTCAACGAACTGCGGGAGAAGGGTTTGTCCGTCTCAGAGGCAGTACGCAAAGGCGCAGAGATGCGGTTACGGCCGGTGATGATGACCGCCAGTGTCGCCATTCTCGGTCTGGTGCCGATGCTGCTTTCTAGTGGTGTCGGTGCCGAAACCCAGCGCCCCCTTGCGACGGTTGTGATTGGTGGGCTAATTACTTCCACCTTGTTGACCCTGGTGCTGTTGCCAGTGATTTATGAGTGGATGGAAACACGTAAGCAAAAGTGATTGGTGCTCAATCGGTAACGGCTCCCTCAGATAGAGAGAGCCGTTTACATTATTCATTATTAGGAGAAAGACCATGAAAGAGATCAAAGCCTTTATCCACCGCAATCGCATTATCGATGTCATCCGTGCTCTGAAGGAGGCTGATTTTCGTAACCTATCAATCATCGATGTGAAGGGTACACTCAAGGCACTGGACAACAAGGAGCAGGATTACTCCGTCGAACTGGGAATTGCCATCATTACCGAAATGAAACTGGAATTGGTGTGCGATGAATCACGGGTAGATGAAGCGACCCAACTGATTCAGCAACACGCCCGAACAGGTCAAGCTGATGCCGGGTGGATTTATGTCATCGATATTGGTCAAGCGATTCGGATTGATGGGTGAGTAAAGTTGGACCGAAAAAAATGATCTGCAATACTTTCACCATAAGATAGCTCTAAATTTTATTGCTTTTGCTCGTTATCCTCTAACCCTTTACACGCTCTGCGTCTTCGCATTGGGTTTTCATTATTCAGGCCTAGTCGGCATGTGCATGAAAACAGGTGATTTAGCCTATAACTCACATTAAATATCAGTCGCCTGCTGGGCGGCGTTGCCGAGGTAACTGCTTGGGGTGAGTTTGAGCAGCGTGGCCTTGGCGTCTTCGGGTATGTCCAGCTCGCTGACAAATTGTTGTAATCGCGCCCGATCAATGCCGGTACCCCGGGTCAGCTCCTTGAGTTTTTCGTAAGGCTTTTCGATACCGTAGCGACGCATGACGGTCTGCACAGGCTCGGCCAGCACTTCCCAGCAATTGTCCAGGTCTTCATTCAATCGTACAGGGTTGACTTCCAGTTTGCTGATGCCTTTTAGTGTGGATTGGTAGGCGATAACGGAATGGCCAACACCCACACCAAGATTGCGCAATACGGTGGAGTCGGTGAGATCACGCTGCCAGCGGGATACGGGCAGTTTGGCGGCCAGGTGATTAAAAATGGCGTTGGCCAGCCCCAGATTGCCTTCGGAGTTTTCAAAATCAATGGGATTGACCTTGTGTGGCATGGTGGACGAGCCTACTTCACCGGCCACGGTTTTTTGTTTGAAATATCCCAATGAAATATAGCCCCACACGTCGCGGTCAAAATCCAGCAGGACGGTGTTGAAGCGAGCCACGACATCAAACAGCTCAGCAATGTAGTCGTGGGGCTCAATCTGGATAGTGTAAGGGTTGAAATCCAGCCTCAGGCTGGTGACAAATTTTTCTGCAATACCGGCCCAGTCCAGCTCGGGATAGGCGGACAGGTGGGCATTGTAATTGCCCACGGCGCCATTGATTTTGCCCAGCATGGGGATGGTGACCAACTGTGCGCGTTGACGCTCCAGCCGCGCAACGACATTGGCCATTTCCTTGCCCACCGTGGTGGGGGAGGCGGTCTGTCCGTGGGTGCGTGACAACATAGGTTGTGCGGCGTGCTCATGGGCCAAGGTGCGAATGGCATCGATGATCTCGTCCATTTGCGGCAACAGCACTTGGCTGCGGGCTTCACGCAGCATTAGCGCGTACGAAAGATTGTTGATGTCTTCAGAGGTGCAGGCGAAATGGATAAATTCACTCACCGCTTCCAGCTCATTGTTTCCAGCAATCTTCTCTTTGAGGAAATACTCCACCGCTTTCACATCGTGGTTAGTGGTGCGCTCGATATTTTTGACTCGTTGCGCATCTTCCTCATGGAATTTATCGATGATGTCGTTGAGCAAATGGGTCGCATGTTCACTGAAGGCCGCTACTTCCGGGATGCCAGGGTGGGCAGAGAGCATTTGCAGCCAACGTACTTCCACCAGTACACGGTGCCGGATTAGACCGAATTCGCTGAAAATAGGCCGAAGATCGGCGCATTTCGCACCATAACGCCCATCAATTGGGGAAATAGCCGTCAAGCTGCTGAGGTTCATACTGACTCCAAACTGTTTGGTAGTGGGAATGGGGAGCGAATAATACTATATTCGGCGGTCGTGGGGATCAGGGAGCAAAGTGATTTGTTATTTACCCGGAAAAGGTAATGTTTATGGGGGCGGCGGCAGTTTGTGCAAAAAAAATGTCTGTTTTATATCCACAGCCTTTTTCCACCTGCATTCCGACTTTATTAATCATCAAGGAAGAATAAACTTGTGTCACAGCCTATTTTACGTCTGATTTTTGTTTTTTTGTTCAGTTTTTATCCTCTGGCGGTTTCAGCCGTGCCCTTCGGTACTTACGATCCGCGTTCTATTGCCATGGGTGGGGCAGGTGTCGCTTCGGGTAACAGCGCCAATGCGGTGTTTTTTAATCCTTCCCTGTTAGCGCAATACACGTCACGCAAACACCGTGCGCGTAATTCCAATTATGTCTTTCCGGTCGTCAGTTTGAGTGTGTCGAAAGTGGCTGAAGGCATCGCTGACTTGGCGGATAACAACCCGGAACAAGTATTATCCAGCTCAATAGCCACCTATAATGCCAGTCCCAATCAAGCCACCGCAGAAGGTGTGCTGACAGCCTCCCGCAACCTGCAAAATGACCTGGAGCCTGTTGCCAATGAGTCGGTATTTTTCGATGGTATGGTTGGCATGGTGATCGGTATTGGTGATCGCCGAGAGGGAGGTGCGTTTGTTATCAGTCGGCGTTTTGTTGGGGATGGTCTTGCTGACCAGACCGCTGCCGACAAACAGTTACTTGCTGATTATATTGAAGGTCTGGATTTTGTCGTCAGCGGAGGTACCAGTGGTGCGCCGCATCCTGAGCTGTTTGATGTTAACGGTAACTTGCTGGACCAGACCAACAGCCTGACCAGTACCGCCACTGGTCGGGGATTGTTGTTGACGGAGCTGGGCATCGCTATGTCCTGGGGCGTTGAATTGTTCCGCAATAAAATCGATGTGGGTTTTACACCAAAGTTTGTGCAAGGCACCACCTATGAATACAACGGTGCCCTGGGCAATTCTCAACTGGGAACCACCGAGCGCAAGGAAAATGAAGACTGGCAATTTACGATGGATGTTGGAATGAGCAAAGCGCTGAGTGACAAATTAAAGTTAGGCTTGGTTGTGAAAAACCTTGTTCCGCTGGATTTCAGCACCAAATCCGGCGGAAACATCAAGATTCAACCTCAGTTACGTGCTGGAGCCGCTTATCGTTCAGCTAAATGGGGATACTGGGCGCTGGATGTGGACATGCTGGAAAATAAATCCGTCGGTGGTGGTGACAATACCCAATATCTGTCTTTGGGGGGAGAGTGGCTCGTAAAAGCATGGGCTTTGCGCGCTGGCTATAAGCAAAACCTCGTCGGGCGCGGTGATTTTTCTAAAGGAATTTTTACCGCAGGAACAGGTTACCGTTTTGCAAGTGTGAGTTTTGATATCGCCTATGTTGATTCAGGACCGGAAAGGGCTGCTTCGTTACAAATGAGTCGTCGTTTTTAGATATTACGGATATGTGTTGCAGATACCTACTTATACCGATAAAAAAATGGTTTAAGGATTATTAAAGTAGGTGACAATTACTCTGAAAAACACTGAGGTAATCTCGCCAGTATGCAAGAGCAATAAGTTACCTTCAATATCATATTTCAATTACTACAAAAATTAAATTTTCGGAGAGAGAAAAAATGAAAAGCCATAGTGCCTTTTTTCAAATCGTAGCATGTGTCGGTTTCATGTATTCCGTGAGCGTTACTGCTGGTGAATGGCGGTTTCCACTGGCTATTTCTTATATTGGAGGTACGAATGATATTGCCGATTTGTACAGCGATAATATAGAAAATGAGGTGGCGGGAGCCGACGTTTCTTCGCTGGTTATTCCGATTGGTGCAAGTTTTCATCCTTATTATGAATTTGACGCCGGATTTGGGCTCGGTGTTGGTATTGGGCCTGCCATGGTTCTTTCTGCCAAATCAAACTCGGGTTCTCGTGATTATGATTATTTAAATATTCCAGTAAATATCGATATTCGATACACATTTTCGAAGACAGGGTTTGCGCCCTATTTACGAGCAGGTGTACGCAAAAATAATGCCTCTGGTGACTATGAGATTGGCGATAATATCGGTATGTTTTATGGTGTTGGCGTTGAGTTTCGAACATCCAGTCGAGTGAATTTAGGTGTTGAGGTTGCACAGGATAATTCAGAAATAGAATTCATCGTAGTCGATCAGTTTGGTGATAGAAGTGGTAGCAAGAAGATAAAACCGACAGATTTAATGGTGTCGTTTTATGTAATATTTTGAAGGAGTTAAGTTTGAAAATTTGATGTATGGGTGAGGGTTTTTATGAATGGCGTGGTAGTTTGTGAGCCGTATCAATTGAATGACTTTCCTCCGGTTTTGTCCAGGCTGGGCCTATTGGACAATAAGCTTGACTGAATATGATTAATCATTCCAGTTGTGGTGGCAGTGCTCCCGGCAGTGATAATACACAACAGTGTGATCCTAGACCGTTCAGCCTTAGTCCTTCAACGTGACTGGCGTGACAAAGCCGGGCGGTTTGACCGCCAGCACGGCACAATTAATCTGGTTGAGGATCGTCTCTGCGGTGTTGCCCATGAAGAGTCCGGCCAAACCGGTGCGGGCCACGGTACCCATGACGATGAGATCGGCATCAACTTGTCTGGCTTGTGCCGGAATTTCCGTGCGTGCATTACCCTGGCGGAGATGAAGCTGTGGTGATAGGTAATCGTAAGCTTCCGCACCTATCCAGTTGCGTAACTTGCCGGTCAACCGTTCAAGCTGGACCTGCCGTTCACGCTGTTCACGATTCACGTTGGCGGCGACTTGCGCTTCGGATAAATCGCTGCTGAATACTCTTATCAAACTCTCCGTTATGGGTTTCCAGGCATGGATTACATGCAATTCAGCGAAATCGGATAGCACTATAGAACTCGCCAGCTCCAGAATAAGCCGGTTCAGATCATTTTCCCCACCGTCTTCCTGCCATGAGTCAAAATCAACTGCGGCCATAACCCGGCTATAATTGGGTTTTTCCTCCGGCAACATGATCCACACTGGACACGGGCACTTGCGTAACAGGTGCATATCGTCGCTGCTGAATAACCGGTCTTGCCAATCCTGGGTTTCCGCGCTTTTAATCACCAGGTCACACCCGTTGCGCAGTATTTCTCGAATAATTTCCAGAAACGGTGTGCCAATCAACACTCGGGTTTGTATGTTAATCCGCTGGCGGTAGGGTTCAATCAGGGAGTCCAGTTCTTGTTTACGTGCATTGACGATTGCCGCTTGGAGGTCCACAAAGACTGGATTGTCTCCCGGCATTCTAATGTCGGCAGTTACGCTTTCGACCACATCGACAATCGTCAGGTTTGCCTGGTTGTTTTCAGTCAGCGTGGCTGCGCGTTCCAGCGCGGGTTTGTGCCCGGTTTCTGGCGTCACTACACAAAGAATATTATTGAATCTTTTCATTTTATTCACCTCCGTTGGATGGAAGTCAAGAGATACCGAATATTGCGGACACTCTTTGCTCTACCGTTTTGGTTTCGACACTGTTCCTGTTTTCCATCAGGGTTGCTTGTCGATTACGCCAAACAGATTATCAACAGCCTCCGAAGCCGCATCGGCGTAAGGAAGTAATACCAGGTTGGCACCCGCCTGCTTTAATTGCCGGGCACAAGTGGTGGTGTGGGCTGTTACCGCCACTTGCCCTTTGTAACCATGATCACGCAAGCCTTGCAGCAAGGCGAAATTAACGGACTTTTCTCGCAAACTGCTCAAAACCCAGCGTGCCTGCTCAAGCGGCAAGCTGGCGAGAAATTCTGGGTCTTCAGCATCGCCGTAATACACCTCATAACGGTTTTCTTCCTGCCCGTGTATCAGATTGGGATCGAAATCGACCCCGAGCACTCGGTAGCCGCGTTGCTCCAGCTCGCGCGCAATCCTTGTGCCGAACCGTCCCAGACCAAACAGGATGACATCAACCTTGTGTCGCTCCATATACTGGTCTTGAGCTTCTTCCCTGTATGCCCGTTTACGCTCGAACAACCCCAACCAGGGGGAAAGTCGCTCGTAGAGGAGGTGGGAGTACAGAATCATGTAAGTAGAGGCGCTGATAGTAATCAAACCCACCAGGGTGATGAGACCCATGGTGTCAGCGTTAATATGGCCCAGGCTTAGGCCCAATGCTCCCAGGATCAGGGAAAACTCGCTGATCTGCGCCACTGTCAAACCGGCCAGAAAGCTGGTGCGTTTACGGTAACCCATGACACCCAGGATGATCATTACGATTAACGGGTTACCAAGAAGCACAAACAACGACAGCAGAATGGCCGGTACTACCTGTGCATCGAGTGTTGCCAGATCCAGCCCGGCACCCAGGTCGATGAAAAAAAACAGCAACAGAAAATCCCGCAGACTCACCAGGCGCGAGCCAATAGCCTCGCGGTAGGGTGTGGAGGCCAGCGACACCCCGGCGAGAAAGGCACCTACCTCCTTGCTGAAGCCCAAATGGCTACCCGCTGCTCCCAGAGCGACCGCCCAGGCAATGGCGAACAGTACCAGCAGTTCCGGGGAGCGGGCTAATTGGTGTAGCAGTGGCGTCAACACGTAGTGTATCAACAGGCCAATGGCAACGATAAACAGCCCACCTTTGATCAATACCGCAAGCGCTTCTCTGCCCAGGCCCGCAGTGTCACCGGCTTCGCCCAACGCGGTCAGACCAATCATCACCAGCACCACGACGATATCCTGAACGATAAGAAAACCAATAGCGATGCGTCCGTGCAGCGCATCTACCTCACGCTTGTCGGACAGCAGCTTGACGATAATAATGGTGCTGGAAAAGGTTAACGCCACTGCCACATAAAGAGCGGTTACCGGGGACATCCCAAGGGCAATGGCAATAAAGTAACCAACGACGGAAGTAAAAAAAACCTGCCCCAGCCCGGTGGCCAGCGCTACCGTTCCCATGCTGCGGATGATATGTAGATCCAGCTTGAGCCCAACCACGAACAACAACAGTGCAATACCCAATTTGGCTAGCAGATCAATCTGATCGTTTGCGGATACCCAGCCGAGTGCGGATGGCCCCACCAGAACACCTACGGCGATAAAGGCAACAATCAGTGGCTGTCGCAACCGTATACCGATAGCGCCGATGACGGCGGCCACCAATAACAGCACTGCCATTTCTGTAAAGACGTCACCGAAGATTGATGTCATGATTCAGCTACCCCATATACCTTTAAATGGATTTCAGCCTGTGACAGGCTGTCTACAAGCGAGAGCCGTGTCATTATCACCACCGGCCACAAAGCTCACCCACAAGCCCGCCCCGATGTTTGTGTGAATCACCACCAGTGTCTCTTTGGACACTATCAATTTGTAATCTGTCCTGTCGAAAAAAAATCAATTAAAAAGCGCGTTAAAGGGAACACCGTATTTTAAAAGGTCATGGTTTGATCTTACACATAAAAGGCGACAAATAGTGTGTAATATCAAGCAATGTCTCTTTTTTTCTCAGAGGTCAAAGAGATGCAGAAAAATACACTAAAACTCCGCACCCCTGTGTTCATAATAGGCGTTTTTGAGCATCACTAAATATAACTCCCCACGTACTGGAGCACTTGTCCTGGATGGGTTAAAGCCTGTGAACTCCGGCTAAAAACATGCCGGAATAACGGTATTCCCTAAAGTACTAACAGAACGATTCCACCCCTGATCCATCTTGCGGATAAGGGTGATGACAAAGGGTTATTTATAACCAAGAGGCTTTTCTGAAAAGGATCGTTGATTGCCGTGCGTGAAGTAAAGTATTGCTGCTTGATGATTTTTGCTTTCTCGGAAAGTGCCCCAGGTGTGTGATATAAAGCGATTTCAGCGAAGTGGAATTTGACATTTTTTTCGATAACCTGTTTTGATGCTGGTTGAAAATCCAGTTTTTGACAGGCGTATTTATAAACAATTTTTGCTCGCATAATAGCCAATCATTTCTTTTTTTTTCAATATTCCGAAGTGAGTGATGAATAATTGCCAGGCGATCATGAGGAGTTTTAGTGTTGTTATGAAATGAAAAAGGGTGTGTGGTGAATGCCTGGATTTCAAATGCTGTGGGTAACTAATACGCGCTAGCCTTTGGTTGTCGCCGAGCCTGGTTGCTCATTGTAGGCCAATAAAGTTTGTAGCTTTGTCTGCTAAAAAAATCAAGAGGGTAATAACGGGGAGGGTTATCAGTCATTTTCTTGTCTTCTTTATCCATAACAATAAAAAGTGGGAAAATGATTGTAGCGTTTCGTCATTTTTGTATGGCTGGTATTGAAATGTTTGTTTTAAATCGATACCATCACTTCTAACTTTTGGCACCGGAGTTGGTGCAGGTTCATTGACTTTTCTCGTGCGCATTGTTGGATAAATGCAGTGAAAGGAAACGGATATTCTAGCTCGTGATTTGAGGATGTATTTTATGCGCCGTAGTGTTGTAATAAGGACTGTTACGCTGGCAACTTGTCTTGCTGTTTTAATTGTTTTATCCAGTTGTGGTGGCGGTGGTTCCAGCAGTGATACTTCCAACGAAAAACCTATAGCAAGGGTTTCACCCGAAACTGAACAATTTATTCAAGTTGGAGGTAGTATCAATTTTAGCGGGGACAGTAGTAGCGACCCTGATGGAAATAACCCGCTGAGCTACCAATGGACGTTTTCAGGTGCCGCAACTTCAATTCAGCAGTCAACCGACAGTAACACTGGAATGGTATCGTTTACTGAGGTTGGCATGGTTACCGCAAAACTGGTGGTAACAGATAGCCTGGGACTGGCGTCGGATATCACTACCGTTGTCATCAATGTTGCAGCGGTTAATAGCAATCAGCCACCTGTTGGGTCAATCAGCCATGATGATGGTAATGGCAGTGTTGGTAGCACTGGTAATTTCAGTATTACCGCCGGTAGCAGTGTCGTTTTTAGCAGTACAGTAACTGATCCGGAAGATGATTCAATCAGCTATGCCTGGGATTTCCAGGGTGGAACTCCAGCGACATCCAACAGTAGCTCTGTCACTGTCAATTATGCAAACGCGGGTACATTCCCCGTATCGTTGGTTGTCAGTGATGGTAATAGCAATAGTGTGACTATTCCTGCAACACCTTTACTGGTTACCGTAGTCGCAAACCTTCCCGTTTTTAAACATCTGCCGATATTAATGCCGACCATGGTCGGTGATGTGGCAACTTATACTTTAAATGCTCAGGAAAACATTAATGTCGTGGTTGAGACACCAGAGGGAAGCTGGACAACGCCCATGATGCGTTACAATGACTTGCAGCTACCACCGGTTATTGTTGCCAAGCGTGGTGACAGCATCGAAGTCAATGTTAATAATAATCTTATTGCCAGCGATGAAGATACAACCGTACATTGGCATGGGTTCAAAATTCCGGGCTCTCAGGATGGTGGACCTGATTTCCCTATTCCTGCGGGCACTTCAAAAACCTACAGTTTTACTCTTGTGCAGCCAGCGGCTTCACTTTGGTTTCATCCCCATGCTCACGGCACGACGGCTACACAAGTCTATAAAGGTCTGGCGGGCGCATTCATTCTGACCGACGATATTACTGATGCCCTGGAAACCAACAATGAACTACCTTCGGGCGAATATGATATCGCCCTGTTGGTCCAGGACCGCCAATTCACTGAAGAGACCAATGTTTCCGGTGTACGGGATCTCGTCTATCAGGTTGGTATGAATGGAGTATTGAGTGACCGAATATTGGTGAATGGCGCTGAAATGCCTGCTCTGGATGTCGCAACAAGTCAGTACCGGTTCCGGTTATACAATGCTTCCAACGCGCGCACTTATAATTTTGCTTTGGATAACGGCGCTAATTTTTATGTTGTTGGTAGCGATGGAGGACTTCTGAATACACCCGTGCTGACTAAGAACATTATGCTAGGTGCGGGTGAGCGTGCCGAAATTGTGGTGGATTTTCGTCACCGTCTCAATCAGCAAATCAAATTAATCAGCCGGGCAGTTGGCAACAATAGTGCGGACTCTGATGTGATGCGCTTTGATGTGAACAGAGAAGTGACAGACCCGGTGGTTTTGTATACCAGTTTACCCGCCAATGCAGAAATCAACACTCGACTAACAAAAGCTGACGCGAGTGTTACCCGGGATTTTGTGATGAGTATGCGTATGGGGCCTACGGGTGGAATGGTGTTTCTGATCAATGAGATGACTTTTGATATGAGCCGGATTGATGAAACCGTTGCTTCAGGTGCGATTGAAATCTGGAATATTCAAAACACCTCGGTGATGGAGCATCCATTCCACGCCCATGCCATACAATGGCAAGTGCTTGATCGTGGGCCGACGGGTGGAATATTGACAGCAGCCAGTGGTGTTGAGCTTGGTTGGAAAGATACCGTGCTGGTGCAGCCCGGTGAAACGGTCCGGTTTATTGGTAAATTTGATCCGGTTGTTAACAGTGGACTGTATATGTATCACTGCCATATTCTGGAACATGAGGATGCCGGTATGATGGGGACTTTTGAAGTATTGCCCATGATGTAAAACATGAGTTAAACGCTAAAAAATATTCAGCCGAATGAAATAATTACTTTACATTCTCTGGAACAAATTGTTCTTTGATCCCGGATCACAGAGTCATAAAATCTAACGCAAAGGTGAAAAGGTGGGAAGACGTAGAGAATGAAAAGAGTCAGAGGATAAAGTGCAAAAGCGATAAAAAATCTTAAATACTGTGAATCTCTGCGTTCTTTGCGTCTCAGCGCCTTTGCGTTGGATTTTCATTATTCAGCCCCAGCCAGCATCGCATGAAAACAGGATGAGTTAGCTCTTAATTCATAGTAGAGATCGAAAATAAATAATGTGTACAGTGTTTTTAGCGCAAACAATTAAGGCAAGTTAGATATCCTGATCTTATATGTGTTCGGTCGTAGATTCATTTGTATTTGTGCTTGATTCAGGAGTTTTTCCCTCAGGTATGGGAGCATCAATACGCAGTTCATCGTCTGAGTTAGAAAGAATGTTGGGAATGCTCGAATTTACAGCTTCTGACTCTTTAACCTTTGGTGCCTTTGCTACCCACCTGGAAAGGTGTTGACCAATATCTTGATAGAACAAAGGGAACTCTTTAGAAGAGTCTTCAACGAATGTTTTGGCTCCTTTGAATCTGGCAGCCATATCTACTATTCGTACAACCTCAAGGTATGTTGGTAAATCAGACACTCCCTCTGGTATTAAAACGGTGGGATCTTCAGTAGCCTCAACTAAAGAAGCAGAAGTCATGGGGATTCTTCTTGGCCAATATGCCCTCAATCCAACATTTCCAATACCCTTACTCCTCAGTTGACGAGTAATCCAGTTTATAGAGGCTGTAGCCCTGGCTCTATCTTTTGGGGCTTCTAACTTCATGCTGATGTTAATCGTTCTCCTCAAACAATCTGCTGAGAAAATAATCCTGGATGCTGCGTTAGGAATTTCAAACTCTGTAGAGAAACCGTTGTTTTGAGCCAAATCAGCGCAGTCCCCAGAGAAATTTAGTTCTGCTTCTTTTTCCCGGGCTCTTGATAAAGCTATTTTCACAGGCTGCCCAATGGACATGCTGAGATTAAGTGATAAGTGCCTTAACAGTTGATGCCACCCCGAAACAGATATCTCTACAATTTCACTCGTCTTACTCAGTGCAGTACCATGCTGTACAGAACTACATAGGTTTTTCCATTCTCCAGGCATTCTTGTTAATGATGATACCCCTGACGAATCATGATCAAGATACCGGACTAATTCACTGAGTATATAAGCTTGCTCTGGGTCCTCAACATTCTTGTTAGCAGTGAGCAGAACAGCCCTGGATTTCAAGGACAACCAAGAAAAGTGATATAGCTCTACTGACCTTAGCTTATTTTTAGATACTTTAATCGGGTGATGGGTAGGGGTTGTTGAGAATTGGTTTGATATAGTAATCAAAGCATTTATGCCATGAGCTTTCGCTAAATCAAGGTATTCTTCGACCTGCTCTTTTGTTAGTTCAGCATTTCCAATTTTTGATTCAATTAAGGCAGTCCATTGCTTTGACCCACTTGTGATAATTATCAGCCCATCAGGCCTGGGCCCTTTTGATTTTTCGTTATTCTTGAAAGTAACTTCGGTATAGCACACAATTTTTATGCGTTTACCTACTGGCGCACCTGCATCTGAAAGAACTTCTCTCGCAAAACCAGGAACTACCATAAACGAAGCAAGTAGGCTTGACGTTGCTCTTTCTTCTTTCTTGGAGTCTGCAACCGTCGGTATTAGGCGTGCATACTGCCCGCTGGCGAGACGCTCTGTGATTTCTAATCCCATACTTATCCCCTCACTCTCTTGTTTATTATTATGGTGTCTGAAAGCAACCTGACAGGTATAATCAGTACCAAAGTGACGAGGTTAAATATGTCACTTCGACGCTTGTTCCGGTAGCGGCTTATTCCAGGATTTTCTGGTATCTGGTTCCCTATGGCCAGATTCAGTGCGTAAATTACCACAAAATAAAATGTTGTGTGTAACATGCTTTCCCAAAAAAATCTAAAATCAACTTTTGGTTTTCTGTCGAAACTGTTAAGCTCGGTGTCCCGCCCTGTATTTTGATTAGCTTTGATATTTGGGTTCAAAGTAAAGGTTTTGGTAATTCGAAACCCTTCAGTTTCATTAAACTTGTGCATAGCTTTGCTTTGTAGGTTGCCCGAAACACATCAAATCTTTGCGTGAGCCAAAGTAGGAGGCTTATTGCCTGAGTGCCAGTGCGTGTTTTGGATATTAAAATGCGTGTTGTATTAAAAAAATAGGGCGTCTAGGTAGTTAGTGATCAGCATTATGTAACTGTGTTTGGTTAACGGGAAATAGATTTGAGTCATTGCTTGATATTGCACAAAATTCATTACCTTTTAATGTTGCGCAAGTCTCAAAAGTGAATTGAGTGCTAAAAACACCTGTTTTAAATTATGTTGTTTATAAAAATAGGGTGGGTGAAGGCAATGGGTATAACGGGAGCAGGAACAGGCTATACACAGTTATACCCGGGTTGTCTCCGCCATTTTTCCGGTATTTTCGCATAGAATTATGTGGTTTTTTCCTTTATAAGTAGGTGAGTTTTCTAAAAATATCTTTGATTGTGGTGTGTGAAGCGAAGTATCATTGCCCGATAACTTTAAGACGTTGTGATGTTTTGCTACGCCTGTTTACTTGCCATAAAAAATAAGGAAGATACTGTAGTTGTTAAATTAGCCAGTAGCAGGAAACCATTCACAACGATTTTCAATAAAAAATCACTTCGGTCAGTTGTTATGAAATTGTCATACTATTTTTTGTTTTCAAGTTTATGTGTTCTTTTGTTTTCAGGGTGTGATAGCAGTGATAATGCCGTTTCGACCAGCATTGATTTGAATCCACATTTTCAGACACAGGAAGACGAAACTGTCAGTTTTGGTGCTGTGCCTGCCACTTCCGAATTATTCCTATCCGCACTGGAGCAGCCTGCAAATGGGGAAATCATTAGTGCGGGGGTTGGCCGATATTTGTATGTGCCGGAAAAGCATTTTAATGGTCGCGATTCTGTTGGATTTACATTGTCGGACAATGAGCAAGGCACCATTACTTTTGAGGTGACTCCGGTCAATGATGCGCCCCTGGCTGGTGATGATGTCATTGCCAGTATCGATGGCGAAAAAGTGACTATTCCCGTGCTTTTCAATGACGTGGAATTCGATGTTGGTGACCGTTTGCATATCAGTGATATCACGCAGCCTGACAAAGGTGAAGTAACCGATAATGGTGATGGTACTGTTGATTTTTCGCCCCCCGAAAAATTTGTGGGTACAGTACGCTTTAGTTATGAAGTGAGTGACCAGTCTTCTGCCAGTGACCGTGCAAACGTTGACGTATTTGTTATTTCAGGAGAGGCGCGCTTAATCGGTATCGAGTTAACGCCGGCCGTGCTCACCTTGCAACAAGGGGCTTCGGTTCAATTTAAAGCAGTGGCGATTTTCGCCGATACGACCAGCGCCGATATCACCACAGTGGCGGAGTGGGTGTCGTCTGATCCGGCGTTATTAAGTTTCAGTGACAAGCCGGAAGCCAGGGGGTTTGCAACAGCAAAGTCAAGAGGGTCGGTGTCTGTTAGCGCATCGTTTAACGGTATTTCTGTTTCCACAACGACGGTAAATATTTTATCGAAAGCCCCCGCAGCCCCGGTGTCCATGACCGGAGAACATGTGGGCAATGGTGTCATTGCGCTTGATTGGTCGGCGGTTGCTGATGTCGATCATTATAATATTTACTGGTTTACGGCTAACCAGGGGACTCAGGTCATTAGTCGTGTAGCCCCCCCTTTTCAACATACGGGTAATGCGCTGGGCGTGACCTATTATTATGCCGTCAGAGCGGTTAACGCCGATGGCCTGGAAGGAAAGCCCAGTACCCGGATAGCTGTAAAACCGCAGACGTTGCCAGCAGAACCTGATGTGCTCCCACCGGAAGTGGCTGATATAGTGGTGATGAGCCAGCGAGTACAGTTAAGCTGGCAGGCTGCCGACAACGCGGAATCTTATGTGTTGTACTGGTCGAATACACTACCGTTTGAGCTCACAAGCGCTAACCGCATTGAACTGATGGGCACTACGTTTATTCATGAAAATCTGGATAACGGATTGGATTATCATTATGTTATTGCCTCCGTAAACGCAGATGTAGAAAGTGTACCGGGTACGGTTTTCTCCGTTACTTTGCCGCCGGATACACCTGTATTAACGGCCGAAGCGGGTGATGCGAGCATTACGTTGAGCTGGGATGCCGTTATCGGTGTTGATACTTATTGGCTTTATTGGTCAACCACCTTGCCCGTTGTGCAGGATGATTCCCGCCGCTTTGAAATAGCGGCCACCGACCCTTTAACCATCAATCACGATGGCTTAAACAATGGCGAGGCTTATCATTATCTCATTCTTGCCGTGAACAAGGGGGGAGAGAGTTCACCAGGGTTAGCCACAGCAGTACCACTGTCCATGCAAGAGCCACCCGTACCACCGGAAAATGTCAAAGCAACGCTAAATTTAAATCAGGCTGAGCTTAGTTGGGATCCTGTGGATAATGCTAGTTACAATGTTTACTGGTCCACGGAAACACCGGTGGATACTGCTGTCGCTGAAAGGGTATCGGTGACCAGTCTGGACTATATACTCCAGGATCTTCTACCGGCCACAAGTTATTATTTTGTGGTGAGTGCGGTAATCGACAGTGTTGAAAGTGCGCCATCCTCACCAGAGATAGAATTAAGTGTGCCACCTGATATGCCAGAAGTCAGTGCCCGTGGTGGCAAGCAACAAGTCACCCTGACCTGGAATGGTGTCACAGGCGCAGAGGGTTATACTGTTTATTGGGCTGAGAAAGATTGGGTTGGAAATACAAACGTCGCACCGTTATTAGATAATGTTATTTCTATCGATGTGAATGACGAGTTCAATACTTATACACATGATAATTTAACGAATGGTAATACTTATTATTATTTTGTGACGGCGCATTATAATGGTGAAGAAAGCGATGGCATAGAAGTGCGGGCAATCCCTCGGGATTATACCGTAACAAAAACGGACGATACCGCCGATGGCAGTTGCGATGCAGACTGCTCCTTACGCGAGGCCATTATCGCTGCCAATTCCACTGTAGGAAAAGAAACGATCATTGTGCCCCAGGGAACCTATGTCTTGAGTATTCCCGGAGTAAAGGAGCAGGAGGGATTAACCGGCGATCTTGATATTACTGATGACTTTATACTGCTGGGTGACGATGCAGCAACAACGATTATTGATGCCAACAAGCTGGATCGGGCGCTGGATCTTTCAGCAGACACGGGTCATATTGCCAATATCACCGTCCGTAATGGTTTTTCAGGCGGTGAATTGGGCGGTGGTATTTATCACGGTTCAGGTGAACTTCGTATTGATAACAGCATCATTACCGGCAACAGAAGCGAACAATTCGGTGGCGGTATCGCCAATCGAGGCAGTATTAAATGCTCTAGTAATGGGGAAAGTGATGGGGGGCTTGGCGCGTTAGGAGGTGGATGCCCTGTTCTTACCATCAACAACAGTGTTTTATCGGATAATTGCGCAGACGGATCAGGGTCAGCTATTGAAAATTTTGGTTTGTTAATGCTGAACAACAGCACGGTATCCGCCAATGGCTTAGTCGAAGATGTGTGCTCAGATGTCTTTGGTGTTATCCATACTCAGTATGGTGTGACGCTTATTCATCAATCAACACTCACCGATAATACTGCGGGCTCCGTGCTAAGTGAGTGGAATGCCACTGTTGTCATAACGAATTCAACGATCGCGAATAATCAAACCATCGCAGGCGCAGTTGCGACGGGGGCTTTGGGCAAACTAAGTTTGATTAACAGCACTGTCAGTGGCAATAAAAATGAAAAAAATCAGTCCGCCACCTTTGGGGCACCCTTGGAGATGGCCAATACATTGCTTGCAGGTAACATTAATGCAGAAAATGCCATATCGGATTGTTCTGCTATCAATGTTAACAATCAACCCGGTAGCCCTTTGTTGTTAATTTCACTTGGGAACAACCTGATTGGCAATAGCATCACTGATTGTGAACCTTTCCTGGTTCTGGAAGAAAGTGATTTGACGGGCGACGCCGGTCTAGGTGAATTTGTTGATAACGAGACACCGGGAGGTGGTTATTATCCTTTGCTGGTCGATAGTCAGGCCGTCGATGCCGGTAGCAGTGAATACTGCCCCGGTACAGATCAACGAGGTAATTTGCGTCCCGCAGACGGGAATGGCGACACAGTGGCTGAGTGTGATATTGGCGCTTTCGAACTGGCCGCGAAAGCCAGTAGCCGCCCGCCGTTAATGGCCCCGATGGTTCACGCTATTGGTGGTGATGCCCAAGTGGCATTAATGTGGAACGGCGTTAGTGGCGCAGTGAGCTATAACATTTATTGGGCCGAAAATGATGATGTCGTGCCATCGTCAGACAATGTTATCAAAATAATCGGTCGTTCCGCATCCAACCTCTATGTGCATGAGCCATTAAAGAATGGCAGCACCTACTTCTATCTCATCAAAGCTGTTTCTGCAAACGGGGAAGAAAGCCCGGCTCGCCAAGTGAGTGTCGTCGTCAATATACCTGAGTCTAGCGGGGAATAGTAACCGGGTTCGGTAAACGCATTCGTGCGAATAACAGGAATAATCATGCACATTACAACAAAAATTCATTACATTTATTATTTACTGGCACTGTTTTTGAGTGTCTATTCTGCTTGTGCATTTGCTGTGCCGCCTGTTGCAGGCAATGTCAGCGTCAACACACCACAGGGCGTGCCCCTGGATATCGATTTGTCAAACGCTATAATCGGTGGAGACGGTGTGCTCAGCGTTTCCATTCCTGAGCTTCCTGATGAAACTCAGGGAGTGGTGAATATTACAGGCGCGCTTAGCATATCGTTTACCCCCTCAGTTAACTTTAAAGGTATTGTGCGATTTGCTTACCAAGTGGACGACACAGCAAACCCGGAATCACCCGCCAGTGCAACAATTACGGTTACCGTAGCAGAAGCCAACAATGAAATTTCGGCAGTGGGTGTCCGGAAGGAAACACCTGGTGCCGCGCTGGGTAGTGTGCTGGATGTCACCTGTCCGGGCTTGCGGGGTATTGATGTCAGCCAGCTCAACGATGCAGAGCGTGAGTTGTTGGCCCGTTGCAATGATCTGTTGGCCGCATCGGCCCAGGGATTAACAGCAGAGGTGATTGCTGCACTACGACAAATCGCACCGGAGGAGGTTGCCGCACAGATTCGTGCTGGCAAAAGCTTGTCTGAGCGCCAGATGAGCAACATCGGCAGTCGCTTATCCGCCTTACGGCGGGGTTCTGTAGGATTATCACTGGCTGGGTTGTCATTGCGGACACAGCAGGGTGCAAACATTCCGGGAGAGTTGTTTAACAGCGTATTTGATACAGGTGGCAGTGCGGGTGAATCAATAACCAGTCCCTGGGGAGTGTTCGTCAGTGGTGTGTTTGGTCGTGTAAAACGGGAGCAGACATTGCAGGAAGATGGCTTCACCCTGCAAACTCTGGGCATGACCATTGGAGCAGATTATCGTTTCAACGAAACATTGGTTGCGGGTGGAGCCCTGGGATTTGCCGATAGTGATGTGGATATAAACAACAACGCGGGCGATATGGCGGTTGAAGGTATTAATTTTACGGGGTATGCCACTTATTATATTTCTCAAAAAACCTATCTTGACGGCATCCTGTCATATAACAGTCATCGCTATGACTCGACACGAAACATCCGTTTTGTGTTGAATAACAATCCCGTTGATGCTCAAGCGAAAAGTAAACCGGATGGCCGCTTGCTGGCATTGAGCATTGGTGCCGGTCACGAGTTTTATGCTAAACAGAGGTGGGTGACCAGTGCGGAAGGTCGGCTTGATTACGCCAGCTCCACCATTGGCGCTTACGATGAAACAGGTGCCGGAGGATTAAATCTGTCCATTGAGGAGCAGCAATCCGATTCGTTGGTCAGCAGTCTAGGCTTGCAAATGAGTTATGCGCACAGTACCCGTTGGGGGGTATTGATGCCGCAATTTAATATAGGTTGGCAGCATCAGTTCAAAGGGGATGCGATACGCATTAAAGGCCAGTTTATAAATGATCAGTTTGGTACCACTTTTCAATTTAAAACAGATAACCCCGACCGGGATTATTTTAGTCTGGGATTGGGGGTGTCAGCGGTACTGCCAAACGGGAATATGGTTTTCATACAAACCGCAACCACGCTGGGGCGAGACAAATATGAAGATTATTACCTGAGTGCCGGTGCGCGTTTTGAGCTTTAAAATACGCCTTGTATTAGAAAATAGAACGCCGAGGTAGCTAGCATGATCAACATTATGCGAGCGAGTTTGATCAAAGGAAAATAGATGTTTTAGTCAAATACTTTCGCTGAGAGTGTTTTTTTCAAGTGATCTATTAGTGTTTCTCGTAGCGAAAGGGCTTTTCCCGGAGTTGTTTATTTTAAGTTTGATCTAATCAACGATTTATTTTATGGTCTATAGTGGATTGAAATAATTACGAAAGCTGTTTGAGGGATGCGATTATGGCTGATGAAATATATAAATATACAATTGTAAGTGGGGATACTTGGTGGGAACTTGCCAACGAATACACCAACATTAATAAAAATATTTCCAACGCCCAAGCGCAACTGGAAATTAAAAAAATAAACCCAAGTATAAAAAATTTAAAGGTCGGCGATAATGTTAATCTGCCGTTTGAGAAGGAAAGCACTGCGATCGCTAAACCCAAAACACCTTATGAGAAATGGCAGGCAACGGTCAATGAAGGAATAACCGATTCGAGTTGGGATGAGTATGACAAACTTATTGAAACCACTGTGTTAGCTTATAATGCACGTCTTGGAAAGACATCGCGTAATGTTTTAAAAGTCATGCCAAATTTAAAGTGGACTTGGATAAAGGCCATGGTATGGGTTGAAAGTGGTGGGCCAAAAAATCCGGCCTGGAATACGCGTCCGATGCAAATCGGTAATCCCAGTGACCCAGGTTACGGTGCTTTAAAAAAAGGTGAAGGTGCTGCTAAAGTTATTGTCGATGCAAGGTTGAAAGCTGATATCAACAAAATCAACACTCCCACAGTGAATGTTCGTATAGGTATCGCTTACCTTATTAGCAGGTTAGCAAAAATTGAAATCAGATCACTGCGAAGTGATAAGGATAAAAAAGAATACGAATACATGGTTGTAGCGGGAGATAGCTTTGATAGAATTTCCAAAAAATGCTCTACAACGATTGATGAACTGAAGAAAAGCAACCCTATGGTAAAGCCTGCACTGCTCAAGCCGAAGATGAAGATTAAATACCATAAGGCAAGCCTAGAAACGGTTATTGTTGACTGGCGTCTGGTTACCGCATCCACACTTTATGCAAGGTATAATCAGGGTGATGAGCTTTATGCTAAAAAATTAACTTATCTTATGACCGAGGTATTTCCTAAATTAGAAAGGAAGGGATAGGTAAAAAATGTCTTTAATAAAACCATTTTTAAGTCATTTTGTCTCGGTGTTAATTTTCTTCGGGCTAGTTTCAATGGCGCAGGCTGGAGGAGAGGCCGTGAACGAAAAAACACCTTTAAATGAGCGCCAAAAAATATATAAAACTCTTGTCGAACAAGGATTGTTAAATAAAGGCAGGCAACTGGTTCGTATGGTCCATGTGTGCAATCTTGTTATAGATAAAAAAATATACCCGGTGATAGAGGTTAAAGAGAACGTGCGTGGTGCGCAAGTTCCACGAGGTGTGCCGCATATTTTTATTCTTGATTCGTCATTAAAGTACATTAATAAAATTTATTATGATATTGGCTCAACCCCGCTTTATTGCAAGGACAATAAGCTGTATTGGTTTGGCTATCTAATGATTAATGATAGACTGCCGGAAGGGAATGTTGTGACTTTCACCCAAGGCGGGAGAAAGATGATAGTTTCTGCCATGGAGAGTAATGACTTTCCATCTCAACGACCGCCGCAGTAACGTACACAAAGGGGCAGTCAACAAAGGCCCCTTTACCCATTTTCAATTGAAGGGAAATAACCATCCATATAATAGCACCTGAGTTTTGAGGTCGGTGGTATTACCCAGCATTTTCAGTCATACCGTTATCTGGACTTTATTTCGGAATACTTTCTAAGTAGATTGTGCCAAACGCTGTTTTGATTGCTGGTATTTGTAGGCCGTTAGATGTTATTTGGAGCTTATCAAGGCAAAAGCAAGAATGATAAAGAATCATTCGCCGAGCTTGCTGGCCTATTTTCAACATTCGATTAGCAACGCTTCTGATTTCTAGGTGATTGGTTTTACCACCACAAATAATAAAAACCAATACTTGCTAAACAGGTAATGATAAAGCCCGTCGCATACTCGGCTATCGGGCCGTGACGCGGGGAATGAAAACGTGGGTGGGCTTTCATAATGCCCGCTACTAAAAAGGCGAATAAAAATACAGAGGCAGCAATTTTTCCTATGATGATGAAAAAGTCCATAAGTTGTAAATTTTATTGATGACGTAAAACGTGCTACATGCCGATTGCGGCTGTGTATTATAGCCGTCTTAAAGCATTGCGCGCTTCTTTGTTGGCTTTTTCGGTAATGCGCATAAGTACAAGTCTAATTAAACTGCGAGTTAATTCTTCTTTGGATTCCGCTATTTTCATACCCAGAGCTTGCATTAGCTTGCGCATCAGGTGTTCCACCCAAATGCTGATGTTCTCGGCAAGATTAATCCCTTTTGCCAAAATATAAGCAATTTTGTCAGCGATAGTAAAGGCGGCAACAAATGCTCCTTGGATAGAAATGATAGCTATCATAGCAACTTTTTTTATTACATAAATCAATGCAGAATCCACCCAGCGCCAAAAAGTAGCGGTATTGGTATCTGCTGCGGGAGATTTTGATTTTAACCAGGACTCAATGGCTGACTCGACAGTATAAGGACTTTCCGGTGTATCCGATAACTGCTTCCAGGATTTTGCTTTCACGGATTGTAACTACTCAGCCAGCAATCCGGTCAAGGTATTGAATAACAAAGTGAACCTGATATAACCTCATGGCCATGCACACACTTCTCGACAAGCGATCCCTCAACGCATTAGATAAAGATGATTTAATGGCGTTGCTGCTGCAGCAAAACGAGATACTGATGGCACAAAGTACTCGTATTGCCGGGCTGGAAAAAGAGATTGAGGCGCTAAAAAACCGGCTGGCTAAAAATAGCCGTAACAGCAGTAAACCACCCTCAAGTGATGGTTATGGCAAACCCAAGCCAAAAAGCC
>JAKIUF010000010.1 GCA_021647705.1 Gammaproteobacteria bacterium
AACATCGTGAACAATTCTCAAAAGACTTTCCATTACTGAGTTGTTATGACCTGCAAGTATTGCTGGCGAACACATTGCCAAATGCTCACTACGATGAACAGACCATTTTATTGCAAATGGAACACCGGCACCGGAAAAGACGAGCGGCGACAGAATCTGCTTTACGAAAACAAAATCGACAGCGAAGAAAAATAGCACGCGCCACCTAAATGATTGAAATTTAATAAAATGAATGTGACAAAGTAGAACTACTGGATGACTTTTTCAGTGTTATCCCTGATCTCAAGTTGCCAGCATCGCCATTAATTCACGAAGAGTTATAGTAGTTTTTCAGAATATGTTGAATTTGCTATGAGGTGTCAGGCAGTGCGTTTTTATTCAAAATAATCTGAAAAATATTTTTCCTTCTTCACTGTTTATTTACTATTTCTGTCATTTAATGGAGATGAAATAAAGTGCAACTGATTGAATGTTAGATATTTAAAAAAAGGAAACAAAGTTTTGCTGAAAAATAATAATAAGCAAGCCTTTTTACATAACTTGATTTTGCTTCCGTCATAAGCAGTGGTAGTATTCGTAACCATAACGTTGTGTTGTTCGGGAGTGTTAAAGTCGAATTTACCCGTTTATATATCGCACCTGTCAGTTTTGTTTTTTTACGCTTATTCGATGTTAGGGTGATTTCATATAAAGCTATCTATAGCGAGTTAGTAAATAGGTAAAAAAACACTTAAAACAAGTACATATTGAGTTAAATTCAGTTAGATTAAATAATTAACTGCATAATGAAAAACTATAAAAAGTTAACTTTGTTTGATCAGGGTGGGGGTATAAAAGAGGGTTAATCATTAAGGCAAGGGAGGTGTTTATTCTTGGTCGCAGTCATATTTAATGCTATCTAGGAACTGATTGCTTTATCGGGGAGCTAAGCCAGATTGAAATAAAAAAAGTTTTTAATATTCTGGAACGTTGGCTTGGTATTATTTTTACGCAGGAAAGTACTAAGGAGAGTAGGTATAAACATGGATACAAGGAAGAAAATTATTATTGCAGGGGTTTTAATGTCGCCGCTGGTGATCGCAGGTTGTAGCGATAGCGAATCTGACTCCCCTTTAGATTCGGATGTGGGAGTGGATGGTATTTACTCTCTTAACGTAACCGGAGGCTTGGGTGGTGCCAAGGGTGGGTCAGGTGGTGATGGTAACAATGTCAGCATCTACAAAGCAGCCGGTACGGGTGGTGTTGAAGTACTGGCCAGTGGCAGCGCTGACGCCGACTTTAGCAGCATCACTCCTGATACCAATTTGGGGAGTAATTCGTTGGATATTACGATGGGTATTACCGTCGATGTTTTCGCGGAAGACGCGGATGAGCCAGCTGCGGGCACTCCCTATCTGATAGAGAATAAGGGAAGACTGTTTGTGTCCGATGGCAATGCTGTTCTGGGCGACGAAGAGCCGGTAACGGGTATTAGCGTCGCTAGTGGTATTACCTTGACCCTTGGCCTCAACTACACAACTTACGCCCGAATCAGTTTTAATAACGACATGTTTAATTCCGGCGTAGTAACCACAGTGGATGTCGATGAGCTTCATCGTGGCGGTTTGCGTATTTATCCTGCATCGTATGTAGGGCAGGCAGACAGTCGTATTGACACTGCCGGTACACAGGACAGTCAAAACGGTGGCGATGTGCTGATATCGGCTGATTATTCTGTATACAACCATGGAGCAATCAACACAAGCGGATCAGATAGCGTCGATGATGCTGCTGCTCTTGGCGGGTATGTTGAACTCTATGCTGACTATCTCGTGCAAAACACCGGTGATATCGATAGCTCGGGAGGTGATGCTCCCAACGGTGATGCTGGTCGTGGCGGGAACATTGATCTGGCGTCCGACTTTGGCAACATGTACAACAGCGGTAGTTTGGTGAACCATGGGGGGAATGGTCTGCTCGGCGGCAACGGTGGCCAGATCAATCTCTATGCCGTTGGTGACATGCTGAACAGCGGTGATATTAATGCCCAGGGTGGTATCGGTGGCGCAGACGATGGTGGTAATGGCGCTAGTATCGAGATGTACGCTTACGGTCGTAAACTGGTGAACAGTGGTAGCATTTTGACCATGGGGGGTAATACAACCGACGCTGATTCCGATGGTGGTGATGGTGGTGAGTTGTATGTTTATGCAGAGTACGGCCCTGTTAACAGGGACGTACCCGCAGGTGGTCTTTTTGTTTCCGGCAATATTGATCTTTCCGGTGGCGATGCGGTAGCGACAGGTTATGGTGACGGTGGTACTGCCGGTTCCGCTGATGTTCAGGTATATGGTTCCAATTATCCTTCCGAGGTGGGCTTGGTTTTCCTTGGTTATACCGATATTGATGCCACTGGCGGTGACGCCAACTTTGGTGGTTCCGCAGGTAATGTGCTTGTCTTCAATGATAGTGTGAAGGCGAATGCCGGCGTATATGTACCCTCTGGCAATGTAACTAACGAAGCCGATGTGACTGCCCGTGGAGGCAATGTTGTGGCGGAGGCGGAAACAATACCAGCCGATGGAGGTTCCGGTGGTAATTTCAGGCTGGAAACTGAAACCCAATATGGTTACATCAGTCCTGAACTGGAGATAGCGACCAACAACGGCAATATTGATGTGTCTGGCGGTAACGGCTTGGAGTCAACAATGACCGATATCAATCGTTCTGGTTCTATCTGGTTTTGGGGTTACAACGGTGTCACCAATACCGGGAACATCACTGCAAATGGCGGTGCCGACCTGGGTACGGATGGTGGTATCACAGGTTATGGGGGTTATGCCAATGATGTGGAAATGTATACAGAACTTGGCCAGGCCACCAATAGCGGTAGCATCACTAATAATGGGGGTGCTGGCGAATACCGGGGTGGTCGTTCAGATGGTTTTAAACTGTATGGAGCCACGGTAGATAATAGTGGTGTCATCAGCTCAAATGGCGGTAATGCAGATGCAAGTCTGGAAGGTTCCAGAAGTGGTCCTGGTGGCTGGGTTGAGTTTTTCTCACCGAGTGGTGTTGCTGGTGTGACTCATTCAGGTTCCGTCAGTCATGCTTCTGGTACGGGTGAAAGCATTAGCGGTGGCGGTGCCTTTATTCGTGGTGGTATGTGTATCAGCGGTGATTGCAGACCTGAGTAGTCAGGCTGTAAACGAGGTATCGGCGTGGCGGGATTTTCCCGCCACGCTTTTTTTAACTCTGAAATAATGGACGCTATGAAATGGCTTCTTTTTACAGGCTGCTTTGCCAAATATTGTTGACCAGTGTTGTCTTTTTTATCAGTAGCCAGCTTTGGGCTGAGTCACCTCATATTTCTTATGATAAAACAACAGATACGATTTCAGTCGCAGCAAATGAGGCATCGTACAAGGCAATAATGGCACGCATTGCGACGCTGAGTGGTGTTGAAATTCTTATGGACCCCAAAGCCGAGCATAATATTACTATTGACGTTAGCGATCTGCCTCTCGAAAAAGCACTGAAACAGCTGAGCCGTCAAACCAGTTTTGTACTTATTCACGATATTCCCGAAACGGATGTGAGCAAATCCCGGGAAAAGCCAGTCCAACCTATACTTGTTCGTATGCGCATACTGCCGGAAGGCGAGTTTACTACGGATGCGCTATACCCTATTTTGGCACCTGCGGGTGAAGCCTTTATACGAGAAAAAAATCGTTACTCAGCACCGGCTCAGCAGGTTGATATTTTTAACCATGCTCAAAAGCGCTGGGAAGCCCGGCTGAAAGCAATGTCTTCGGAAAAACGGGAAAAACTTCTGGAAATTGCACAAGAAAAACGCAAACAAATGGCACAGAATCGTGCTGAACAGGAACAAAGAAAAAAAGCACTTGCAGAAAAACGCGAAGCCTATAAAAAACGACGTGATGTCCGGCTTGAAGAATTAAAATTAACGGACCCGGAACGATATGAACTTCGAATGAAACGACGGGCAGAAAGGCAGCTGGGAGTTAACAGCGAGTAAAAATATCACTCGCATTAGTTATTTTAGGCTACACAACCACATCACTCTGAAACAGATTTAAGTGGCATCGCAAAAATATTTGGTGACTTGACGCTAATAATAAGGCAGGTTACCCGCTTTGACGGTAGTGTTTAAGCAACGGAAGCGCTCAACAACACGGAAGCGCTCAGCGACGTTGTGCTTAGAATATTACTTTCAGTTTTCCCTAAAATTATCGACAAGGAAACATAAGGTGCCAAAAAATGATCATCCGCCCTGTATGCCAGATGTAGGTATCACGGCTATTGTGCCTGATGAGTGGGGTGGCCCCTGGGAGTCTCGCCACCAGGTTTTAACCCGGCTGGCAAAGTATTTTAATGTTGTATGGGTAAACCCCGTGGAATGGTGGAATGAATCGTGGTTTGGGTCTCGTAGTGACCGGTTTTTGTCTTCGCGAACCCAGGATTTGCCGTATGGGTTTTCAGTTTTTGACAGAAGTTATTTTTTTCCCGGTTTTGGGAAGCCATGGATTGACTATGCCAGTGAATACTCTCGTCTTGCCGTCGCGAGGAATACATTGCGAAAGCGAGGTAGCAAGGCGCATGTACTTTATCTTTGGAGAGATTCATTTTTTTCCGCGATGGACCGGGGAAGGTATGATGCAAGCTGTTATCACATTGATGACGAATATACTTTTTCGGATGTTGATCTTCCTAATTCTCCCAGAGAGGAAAACCTGATCAAAAGAGTTGATCAGGTTTTTATTTCTTCTCCTGCCCTGATGGCCAAAAAAGGGCATTTAAATTCACAAACTGCCCGTATTCCTAATGGAGTGAATGTGCGTGAATATATTATCCCCAAGGATGAGCCTGAAGATATGGTGGGTATTCCCCACCCACGAATCGGTTACGTTGGTATTATCAAACGGCAGCTGAATATTGATGTGTTGCTTGAAGTGGCGGTACGACATCCCGAATATTCTTTTGTGTTTGTTGGTCCAAAGCGATCTGACCTGCGAAGTGATGGAGAAAAGTGGGAAAAGCTTGAGTCTCTTTCCAATGCATATTTCGTTGGAGGAAAGCCGGTTTCTGAGCTTCCCGCTTATACTCAGCATATGGACGTTTGCATGCTGTGTTATACCGTTAATGATTACACGAAATATATCTACCCATTAAAGCTGCATGAATACCTTGCTGCCGGTAAGCCTATCGTTGGTGCTCCATTGGAGTCTTTAAAGGGGTTTGCTGAATATATCCAATTCGCAGTGACCGTTGATGAATGGGAAACAGGAATTCAGCTGGCCCTGAGTGATTCGTCGCGATCCGCTGAAATGGTAGAGGCACGAAAAAACATTGCGCGTGAACATGACTGGAATGTGTTGACGTATAAAATCGCGTATAAGATCTGCGAAAGCCTTGGTCCAGACTATGTAGCAAGGTTGTCGGAAGAGGCAAAATTGAGTCACTGAGTATAATTCCCCATGTATGCACATTGTATTTATATGCCCTTCGGCGAATTAAAAATCCAGGCCGTCGATTTTCTTTACACCTTTAACATGTTTGCCATGGGGAAACTCCATAATTAATTGAATTATAAGTAAAATAAATAAATGGTACATAATGTGCTTGAACCATATATTGCAGCATGTAATGGCAACGTTATATGCACCCGGCGTTTTATGCTCTCATTGGTTCGGATGCTCAAGTAGTAGACAGGGAATTGTTTGGATGTTAAGCACCAGTTGACTTTGAAATCAGTGAGGAGTGGTTCACAGGTTTGAAGTGTTTACAGGTGACTTGTTATGGTGGTAAGGCTGGACAGGGGTAGTTTGTACTGTGGTGCGATTGGCGCACTGTTTTTATTGGTCGGCATGAGTACAGCAATGGCAATGTCATTTACATCGGATGATTTTAGTTCCTCTGCTTCTTCCTTGGACGCATCACTGTGGACCGTGGTTAATCCTCGTGGAGACAGTACATTCCAATTAAACGGTACCCAGTTAAACATTTCCGTACCCGGTGGCCTGAGCCATGACCTGTGGGAAACCGATCAGAATGCTGCTCGTGTTTTACAAAATATTGATGATGCAGATTTTGAGATTGAAATAAAGTTTGAGTCGAGTCTGAGTCAAAGATTTCAAGTTCAAGGATTGCTTATTGAGCAGGATAATCAAAATTTTCTGCGATTCGATTTTTACTATGACGGTTCTGTTCTTCGTGTTTTTGCGGCCAGTTTCATTGCTGGAATTCCGACCATTCGACATGAGGAAATTATTGCCAATGGCTCGCCGCTATACCTGCGCGTTCAACGGGTAGGGGATCAATGGACTCAGTTTTATTCCTATGAGGGTACTAACTGGAATCAGGGAGCTGTATTTTCACATCCATTGCTTGTCGCACGGGCCGGTCCCTTTGCAGGTAACGCTGGCAGTAATGCCCCCGCGTTTACCGCAGTAGTTGATTATGTTTTCAATACCGCATCTCCTATTATTTTTGAAGATGTAAACGACCCGCTCGATAATACGGCCCCGCTCATTTTAGACGTTGTGACGCAAGAAGGCCCAACGCGAGCCCGGGTAAGCTGGTCAACTGATGAGCCAGCAATAGGGTCGGTTGAATATGGCACAACGGCCAGTTTTGAACTCGGTCAGGTTGCTACTACATCAGGCGGCCAACAACTTGATGTTTTGCTCGATAACCTCTTACCGAATACAACTTATTATTTCCGGGTTTCATCGGAAGATGCCAACAGCAATACTAGACAGTCACAGACCTTGCAGTTTGTGACCACGGCTGATGCAGCGCCCGGCCCTTCGATAGACGTGTGGTATGGCGCAAATCAAAGGTTTGGGGATCTGGGTACGCCTCAGCGCTGGGTCAACATTGTGGGTAAAGTTACAGATCCAAATGGTGTGAAATCCCTGTCTTATCGCGTAAACGGTCAACCCGCCCGGCAGCTTTCAATGGGCCCCGATGGAAATCGTTTGCATTCTTTAGGCGATTTCAATGCTGAAATCCATATAACAGACGATGAAAATGAAGCAAATGAAGTAAATGTCGGTTTGAACAGCGTTGAGATTACCGCAGTTGATAATCTTGATTATTCCACGGTTGAAGTTGTTACGGTGGAATTCACTAATAATACCGCTTGGTCACTTCCATATACTGTCGATTGGTCAAATGTCACGGAACTCCGGGATGCCGTTCAAATTGTCGATGGGCTTTGGGATATACAAGGCTCTGAAGTCCGGCCTCTAGAGCTGGGCTACGACAGGCTGATTGCCATTGGTGATATGTCCTGGACTGACTATGAAATCACCGTACCGTTTACTGTGCATGGACTTGAGCCGGGTTATGTTTACCCCGGGCCCTCATTCAGTCCGGGGATCGGTGTTTTATTACGATGGAACGGGCACTTCGATTGGAATGGCGCGCAGCCTAACACGGGTTGGTGGTCCTTTGGCGGGTTTGGGTGGTATCGCTGGAGGCAGCCATCAGCGGGTGGTGAGCGTTTTCAAATCATGGGCAATGGTGGCAGTATTGTTGCGGATCGCGCGGAATCAAATTTCCCGTTTGGTGTTCCTCATGTTCTTAAAATGAGAGTAGAAACACCGCCTAACGAAGGCAGTATTTACAGTCTCAAAATGTGGGAGCAGGCGCAGCCGGAGCCTGCGGGATGGGATCTTGTTTCCCAGGGATTAGTTACAGACCCTCAAAGTGGTTCACTACTTCTGGTTGCGCATCATGTTGATGCAACCTTTGGTAACGTGACGGTTGTCCCTTCGGGAGATACGACAGGACCAACGAATAGCAATATCCAGGTGACTAATTCAGAAACAGTCGCAACCATCAACTGGGTGACAAATGAGCCAGCAGCGGTGTCTCTGGCGTATGGTATTACCAGTAATTATGAGCTGGGAACCATTTCCGATGCTGCCCTGAATACCAACCACTCTATCGGACTGACCGGGTTAAGCCCAGGTACAACTTACCAATTCCAGTTGACAGCAACTGATGAGGCCGGAAACAGCAGCAGTTCGGTGAATAGGATTTTTACCACTCTGGGCACGATTGTACCTGGTCCACAATCGGATGATTTTAACACCCCGACACTGGATGCCCGCTGGGACACAGTAGACCCGCTGAATGATAACAATGTCACTCTGACCGGCACCCAGGTTGCGCTGAATATTGTCGGTGGCCCATCGCATGATGTGTGGGCGGCAGGCAACGATACTTTGCGTTTAATGCAAAATGTAGTGAATCAGGACTTTGTGACAGAGGTGAAATTTGACTCTCTGCCAACCCAGCAGCATCAGATACAGGGGATATTGGTTGAGCAGGACAATGGCAATTTCCTGCGTTTTGACTACTTCAGTGATGGCACAGACCTGCGGGTGTTTTCGGCCAGTTTTGTTAACGGAGTACCGACGACGCAAGTGAACAATGTTGTATCACTTAGTGCACCGATGTATCTGCGTGTGGTACGAGTGAGTGACACCTGGACACTGTTGTACAGCGGGAATGGTGTGAACTGGACAGCGGCCGGAAGTTATACGCATAGCTTGCAGGTGAATACTATTGGTATATTCGCTGGCAACGCACGGGCGGGCAATGCACCTGCCTACACCGCACTGGTGGATTATTTTGTGACAGATGCCGAGGTGCCGGTTCCAGATACTACCCCGCCAGAAATCAATAACATTGCGGTGGACAGTGCGGGTGAAGAAGCAACACTGAGCTGGACAACGGATGAGCCCGCAGACAGTCAAATCATGTACGGCACGGCACCAGGGACGTATGAGCTGGGCACCGTATCGAGTGCGACGCTGACACAGAACCACAGTATTACCCTGACGGGACTGACCCTCGACACCGTGTATTACTACCAGGTGAGTAGCAGTGATTCGGACGACAACACGGGCAGCAGTGCCGATCTTAATTTCCTTGCGGAAGACCTGACGGCACCGACAATCAGCGGTGTTCAAATCGTGCGAACGGATACCAGTGCGACCATCAGCTGGGTTACAAATGAATCCGCCGACAGTACACTCGAATATGGCGAAACCAATGCCTATGAACTGGGTACGGTTTCGAGTGCCGCTGTAGGCACCAGTCATTCTGTTGTGCTTAGCGGGTTGACGTCAGGTGTCGTGTATTATTTCCAGCTTACGGCGACTGATAGCAGCAATAACAGCAGTAGCTTATCGAACCAGGCATTTTTAATGTTTGGACCACAATCGGACGACTTTAATGCCACGACATTGGATTCCCGCTGGACCACGATAGACCCGTTGAGCGATAACAGTGTTGCATTGACAGGCAGTCAGCTCGAGCTGAGCATCGCTGGTGGTCAGCCGCACGATGTATGGACTTCGGGCAACGATGCTTTGCGTTTAATGCAGACTGTGGTGGACCAGGACTTTGTGACAGAAGTGAAGTTTGATTCTTTGCCGACCCAGCGATATCAGATACAAGGCATTCTGGTTGAGCAGGACAATGGTAATTTCCTGCGCTTTGATTATCTTAGTGATGGCACAGACCTGCGGGTATTTTCGGCCAGTTTTGTTAATGGAGTGCCGACAGCGCAAGTGAACAATATTGTGTCATTGGCTGGTGTACCACTGTATTTACGCGTGGAACGAGTGAGTGATACCTGGACATTGTCACACAGTGAGGATGGCGTGAACTGGACGGTGGCTGGGAGTTATGTACACAGCCTGCAAGTGAATGCCATCGGTGTGTTTGCGGGTAACACTGGAGGGAGTGGTTCTCCTGCCTACACCGCACTGGTGGATTCTTTCGTGACGAATGCGGTGGTACCTGTCCCGGATACTACCCCGCCAGTGATTGGCAACATTGTGGTAGATCGTGCGGGCGGAGAAGCGACGCTGAACTGGACAACGGATGAACTGGCAGACAGCCAGGTCATGTACGGCACGGCACCAGGGACGTATGAGCTGGGCACCGTATCGGGTGCAGCGTTGACACAGAACCATAGCATCACCTTGACGGGGCTGGCCCCCGGCACCGTGTACTACTACCAAATGAGTAGCAGTGATGCGGATGGTAACACCGGTAGCAGTACCGATCTTAATTTCCTTGCGGAAGATCTGGTGTCACCAACGATCAGCGGTGTTCAGGTTACGAGAGCCGACACCAGTGCAACCATTAGCTGGGTCACAAACGAACCTACCAGCAGCGTGCTTGAATATGGCGCGACCAATGCCTATGAGCTGGGCTCAGTTTCGAGTGGCAGTACAGGTACCAGTCACTCTGTTGCGCTGAATGGGTTAACGTCCGATGTCATGTATTATTTCCAACTCACAGCGACTGATGGCAACAACAATAGCAACAGTCTATCGAACCAGACATTTATGATGTCTGGGTCACAATCGGATGACTTTAACACCACAACACTGGATTCCCGCTGGACCACGATAGACCCATTGGGCGATAACAGTGTTGTATTGACAGGCAGTCAGCTCGAGCTGAGTGTCGCTGGTGGTCAGCCGCACGATGTGTGGACTTCGGGCAACGATGCTTTGCGTTTAATGCAAACCGTAGTGGACCAGGACTTTGTGGCAGAAGTGAAGTTTGATTCCCTGCCGACCCAGCGATATCAGATACAAGGCATTCTGGTTGAGCAGGACAATGGTAATTTCCTGCGCTTTGATTATCTTAGTGATGGCACGGACCTGCGGATATTTTCGGCCAGTTTTGTTGGTGGCGTACCTACGTCACGGGTTTACGATATTGTGTCACTGAGTTTGCCACTGTATTTACGTGTGGAGCGGGTAGGGGACACCTGGACACTGTCGCACAGTGGGGACGGTGTAAACTGGACGGTGGCTGTGAATTATGTACACAGCCTGCAAGTGAATGCCATCGGCGTGTTTGCGGGTAACACCGGAGGGAGTGGTTCTCCTGCTTACACCGCACTGGTGGATTATTTTGTCACGAATGCCACGGTCTTTGCTCTGGATATTACTCCACCAGTGATTAGCAACATTGTGGTGGATAGTGTGGGTGGGGATGCGATACTAAGCTGGACAACGGATGAATCGGCGGACAGTCAGGTCATGTACGGCACGGCACCAGGCACGTATGAGTTGGGTGCCGTATCGAGTGCGGCATTGGTACAGAATCACAGTATTACCCTGACGGGACTGACCCCGGGCACCGTGTATTACTACCAGGTGAGTAGCAGCGATGAGGATGGCAACACCAATAGTAGCGCCGATCTTAATTTCTTTGTGGAAGACCTGATAGCACCGACGATCAGTGACGTGCAAGTTGTGAGAACGGCGACCAGTGCGACCATCAGCTGGGTCACAAATGAACCTACCAGCAGTGCGCTCGAATATGGTGAAACCAATGCCTATGAACTGGGGGCGATTTCGAGTGCCGCTGTAGGCACCAATCATTCTGTTGTGCTGAATGGGTTAACGTCTGACGTTGTGTATTATTTTCAGATCACGGCAACCGACGACAGCAATAACAGCAGCAGTTTAGCGAATCAGACGTTTTTAATGTCTGACTCACAATCGGATGACTTTAACACTACGACATTGGATACCCGCTGGACCATGGTGGATCCATTGGGTGATAGTAGTGTTGGACTGACGGGCAGTCAGCTTGAGCTGAATATCCCCGGTGGTCAGTCTCACGATGCGTGGACCACGGGTAACGATACGTTACGTTTAATGCAGAATGTAGTGGACCAGGATTTTGTGGCGGAAGTGAAGTTTGACTCCCTGCCAACTCTGCGATATCAGATACAAGGCATTCTGGTTGAGCAGGATAATGGTAATTTCCTGCGCTTTGATTATCTGAGTGATGGCACGAGCCTGCGGATATTTTCAGCCAGTTTTGTTGGTGGAGTACCCACGTCACGGGTTTACGATGTTGTGTCGTCGGGTGCGCCATTGTATTTGCGTGTAGAGAGGGTGGGTGATACCTGGACATTGTCGCACAGCGGGGATGGCGTGACCTGGACGGTGGCCGTGAGTTATGTGCATAGCTTGCAGGTGAATGCCATTGGTGTATTTACCGGTAATACATGGGGGGCCGGTTCACCCGCTTACACTGCACTGGTGGACTATTTTACGACGGATGCGGTTGCGCAGTAATTCCGTAATGGAATCAGAGCCTGACGGTAGTAGGCCCACAAAGAGAGAGTGCCTCCAATTATTCTGTTAGTGCCAGCTTGATACCCATGGCGATTAATATCTTAATCGCCATGTTTTTATGTGCGGGTTTGTTTACGCTTTATTTCACTCACCAACTCACCCCATAATTCCTTCCGCCGCCAAAAAATTTCTTTAGCGACTGACTTTAGTAAATCAAGCTTATGCCGAAAGGACAACGGTGACCGAATGATGCTCGAAGCGGCTTTTCGGAGATCGGTCCATGACTGCAACGAAATGCGGTTTTTGGTTGCCGGGTCATAGAATTCCTGTTTACTGGCTGTTTCAGCGTCGGGCCATGAAAAAGATTGCTCATGGCGTCTCATAAACAACAGGCAATCCGGTACTTCACAAAATTTGCCGAGCAGTATCAGCTCGATTAGCAGTGTCGCGTCTGCACCAATGTAATTACCAATCAAGCGCGTTTTTCGAAGGGCATCTGATCGAATAAGGCCGAATATATAGGTTCCTTTCCATCCAGAGACACGTTTGCCTGAGCGCTGGAACATATTCATTAACGTATGGTATCGCATGCGTGGATCACTTGAAGTCAGGCTCAGATAGTCATCCAGTACCAGACCTTTGATTGGCCTCCCCTGGTCGTCAATACCATCCCCTCTGGAAAAGGCCAGCACTGCTTCAGGATTACTCTGGTTTGCTTTCAGACAACTTTCCAGATACGTCGGCTCACAGATGTCATCGGCAGCCGCCCACTTGAAGTAGTCTCCCGTTGCTAACGTAAATGTGTTGTTAAAGTTCCACGCGGCCCCCCGGTTCTGATCATAACGGTAGTATCGAATACGTTCATCATTAGCAGCATATTTTTCACAGATTTCACCTGTGCGATCTGTTGAGCCATTGTCAGATATGATCAGCTCAAAATCCTGGAAGGTTTGGCATAGAATGGAATCTATTGCTGAGCTGAGAAATTTCTCACCGTTGTAAACGGGTATGCCAATGCTGATTAGCGGTTTTTTTGTCATCAATTGCTAAATCCTATTGTTACATAATCCATTTCTTAGTCACTGGGTTTCAATCTTTCTTTTATGATATCAAAAAGTTTGATTTCCATGGAAGTTTCCGGGTGTGTTGTACATATGCGTAGCAATAAAAAAAGACTGGCAAAATAGGTGGCTGCACCAACAGCAGATAACGAGATCAATTGAGCCAGGAGTGTCAGAATAGATGATGCCTCACCCCATAGAGTCAGTGCAGATAAAACAACTGCGGCCATCAATAAAGAAGAAACAGCAGGCCGCCAAAGCGGGCTTATTAGTTGTAACAAGTCGAGGTTCAGTTTACGTGACAAGATGATAAAATTAATCGGCATAGACAGAAAAGCGATTATTGCAATGGTCCAGGCTGCCATCAGGACGCCGCTGGAGGCCAGCGCCCATATTATGGCAGGATAAATGAGTAAAACATTAAATATTGATAAATAGGCAATTATTTTGGGAATCCCCAATGCCAAATATATTGCACCGGTATTCGCTTGCAGCGCACGGAATATTCCCGCTATGGCAAGCGCCTGGATAAGGGGAATGCTATCTAACCACTTTTGTCCCAGAAAAACCTGAACCAGAGGGTCGGCCAAAATAGCGATACCTGTGCCAATCGGTATTGTAAAAAGTGCGACTAGAGAGAAAACATCAAGAAAGCCTTTTCTTAATTTCACGATATTATTAGACATCTTGGCATATCCGGGAAATACAGCCCGGGTAATAGGGAATACCAATTCAGATGTGGGAAGATTAGATATCTCATAAGATACACTGTATATCCCAAGCGCTTGTGTTCCAGCCATTTTTCCGATAACAAAGTCAATGCCACGAATGTTGGCGAAAATCAGAATATTGTTTATTAACATCCACTTTGAAAAATGAAAAAGCTCCGAGGCTTTGGCAAGAGAAAAACGAGGCCGATATGGGTGCATCATGTAGCTTATTACCAGACCAACAAGCTTCGAGGTAATGATTCCGGCAACCAGTGCCCAATAGTTTTTGAAGATAAAAGCAAGCGATATGGTGACAAGAAAAGATACAATTTTTTGTATGAGCAGAAAATTAAACTCTTTCCGGAAGTTTAATTCCTTACGAAATGCAACGATACCGATGTTTTCAAAGCCCTGAATCAATGTTGCTAAGGCAAGAAAGTGCATTATCCCTGCGAGATTCGGCTCCTCAAAGAAAACCGCCGCGGGATTCGCCAACAGGAAAAGGGCAATAGAGGCAAAAATGGCGTAAAACACGTTGAATGTCCATGCCGTATCGTAGTGCTGTCGGGACGCCTTTTGGTTCTGAATCAGCGCAAGGTCAAAACTGAACGCGCCCATAATTTCCAGTGCGGCAAAAATGGCCATTGCGATGGCGACAAGTCCAAAATCCTCAGGTACAAGCAAACGAGCCAGTATTACCGTACTAATCAGGCCAAGGCCACGCTGGGAAAATTTAAAAAGCACCATCCAACCGGCACCCTTGGCCATTTTTTTGTTTAATTCCTCCATTGATATTCCACCATAAGATTTAAACTACCCGCGTTAGATTAGTACAACACTGCACCAGAGGAGCCTGGCGAACCTGCATGGGACGCAAGCGCAAAAACCGCACAGCATACCAAATAGATCACTACTTTACTTTGTTTGTGTGAGGTGCAAAGTACCACTTACAAATTGACGCGTATTTGGATTATCATTTTGAACTGAGCCCGAGTTCAGGTTGGCCTTGGGTGATAATTTGAGAATGGGCTCTACACAGGAAAACCACAGGTTTTTGGTTGGCGATGGGTTAAATGGCTGTCATGAATTACTGAGTTGTGGTCATGAGTTACACAAGCGGTTGGAAAGCAAATGAGAGAAGGCTGGCAAAGAAGAAAGTCGGGCTGGCTATGTTATCATTGCCCCCGCAAACGGAGCCCCACTCTGTGAGAAGCGGAGCCGGTTTTAAACTCCCGGCATATAAAGCCGCTGAGCATTTCCACTGTTGGTGTAAGCCAAGGTAAGATGGCGACTTCCGGCTGTGTTGTAGACGGAGCAGAGCATAAAAGCCGTGTCGGAGTTGTGGATGCATTGGGCGACAGAAAACAAGATAACTTGGAGAACTGTATGAAAGTAGCATTTCTGGCAGGAGGATATGGTACTCGTCTGGCGGAGGAGACCGAAGTACGCCCAAAGCCGATGGTTGAGATCGGTGGGCATCCCATTCTTTGGCACATCATGATGCATTACCATCGCTATGGGTATAATGAATTTGTTGTTGCACTGGGTTACAAGGGTGATTACATCAAACGCTGGATGAAGGATTTTGCTTCATTAAACGGCCATTTGACGGTGAAAACAGCCACCGGCAAGGTGACTTCTCACGGTGCAAACAACCCGGACTGGAACGTGGATCTGGTGGATACCGGCTTGACTACACTCACCGGCGGACGTATCAAGCGCCTGCAACCCTGGGTGGGTGAAGAAACATTCATGCTGACCTGGGGAGATGGTGTTTCTGACGTGGATCTCGACAAACTGCTTGAATTCCACAAATCTCATGGCAAATTGGCGACAATGACGGCGGTGCGCCCACCTGCGCGCTATGGTCATCTGGAGTTTGATGGCGACAAAATCATGAGTTTTACGGAAAAACCGCAAACCAGTGAAGGCTGGATCAATGGTGCTTTTTTCGTGCTGGAACCGGGTATTTTCGATTATATCGCCGGTGACCAGATCATGTGGGAAGAAGCACCGCTCGAAAAGCTTGCTGCGGACGGTCAGTTGATGGCCTATCGTCATGATTCTTTTTGGCAGTGTATGGATACATTGCGCGAAAAACATCTTTTGGAACGTTTGTGGCAGGCAGGATCTCCGCCATGGAAAACATGGGAATAATATGAAATGAAAGTATTAGTGACAGGGCATTCGGGTTATATCGGTACTGTGTTAGTCCCCATGTTGCTGGAGCATGGGCACGACGTCTCCGGACTGGACAATGGCTGGTTTGAACACTGTGTGTTCACTGGTGAAGTGACTCAGATCCCCGGCATCAAAAAAGATGTGCGCGACGTGGAAAAAACTGATCTGGAAGGTTTTGATGCGATTATTCATTTGGCAGGTTTGTCCAATGACCCGCTGGGTGATTATCGGCCCGGTTTGACCGAAGAAATTAACGACAAAGCCTCCGTCAGGATTGCCACGCTTGCGAAAGAAGTGGGGGTCGAGCGATTTATATTCGCTTCATCATGCAGTAATTATGGTGCCTCGGGTGATCAGTTTTTAACCGAAGATGCCGCGTTTAATCCGGTGACCCCTTATGGTGTGTCCAAAGTCAAAGTGGAAGAGGGGCTGGACAAACTGGCCGACGACAGCTTCTGCCCGGTTTATTTGCGCGCATCCACTGCCTACGGTATGTCACCGATTATTCGTTTCGATCTCGTGCTCAACAATTTGACGGCATGGGCTTTCACAACGGGTCAGGTGTATTTGAAGAGCGACGGCACACCGTGGCGTCCCATTGTGCATGTGGAGGATATCTGTCGTGCCTATGTGGCCGCCCTGCATGCACCACGGGATGTGGTGTTCAATCGTGGCTTTAACGTGGGCACTACCACGGAAAACTATCAGATCCGTGAGCTTGCGGAAATCGTGCAGGATGTCGTACCCAATTGTCGTGTCGAATTCGCTGATGATGCTGGACCGGACAAGCGCTGTTATCGGGTCGACTGCAATCGTATCGCCACGGAACTTCATGAATTCAAACCGCAATGGACGGCACACCAGGGTGTTGTGGAGCTTTATGAAACCTACAAAAAAGTCGGCCTGACGCTCGATGAATTTGAAGGAGAGAAATTCAAACGTATTGCGCATCTTCAGAAGCTGGTGAAAGACAAAAAGCTGGATGAAACGCTACGCTGGGCCTAAACCTTGATCAAGGAATGAAGCTTTCACGTCAAGCGTAAAATTCACATCAAATAAAATGAACGGCAGAGGCACATTGCCCGGTAATGCTGTCACGAATATATCAACAGGTGAAATTAAGGATATGAGCACTGAAATAACTGTTTGCAGGTCATGTAACAAACCCGGTCTTGAAGACTTTCTGGACCTGGGACGAACACCGCTGGCCGACCGTATACTGACCCCGGCGCAACTGAAAGAACATGAACCGGTATATCCGTTGAAAGTGGCTTTTTGTCCCACTTGCGGGCTGATGCAAATTACGGAAACGGTAGAACCTGACGAATTGTTCTGTGATGACTACCCGTATTTTTCGTCTTTTTCGGACTACCTGCTTGTACACTCAAAAGAAAACGTCCTGGATATCATTGAACGGCGGAAACTGGGAGCCGACAGCTTTGTGGTTGAGCTTGCCAGCAATGATGGCTATTTGCTAAAAAATTATGTTGAACACGGCATTTCTGTTCTGGGCATCGACCCGGCAGACGGACCTGCTGCCGCAGCGGAAAAAGTTGGTGTGCCGACCCGAAATACTTTTTTCACCAAAGAACTTGCACAGGAACTGGTGCAGCAAGGATCGCAGGCTGACGTGATTCATGGCAACAACGTACTGGCACATGTCGCAGACACCAATGGTTTTGTCTCCGGCATGGCAGACCTGCTCAAAGAAGATGGCGTCATTGTCATTGAAGCACCTTATGCCAAAGACCTGATTGATCACTGTGAATTCGACACCATCTATCACGAACACCTGTGCTATTTTTCCGTAACGGCATTAAATAATCTTTTCCGCCAACACGGGCTGTACCTGAATGAAATCAAACAGCTGTCCATCCACGGTGGATCACTGCGACTTTATGTGGAAAAACAGGAAAACGTGGGTCAATCAGTAAAAGATCTGCTGGCGCTCGAACAGGCAGAAAAAGTTGATAAAATTGATTTTTACCGGGATTTTTCCACTCGGGTGGAGAAAGTAAAAACGGCACTGCTGGAATTACTGACGGAGCTGAAATCCCAAGGTAAAAGTATCGCTGCCTACGGTGCGGCGGCGAAGGGCAGCACACTGATCAACTACATGGGTATTGGCACAGACCTGATTGATTTTGTGGTGGATAGAAACATACACAAACAAGGTCGTTTCATGCCAGGGCAACACATCCCTATTTTTGCACCTGAAAAAATAATGGAAGAGCGGCCGGACTACGTGCTTATTCTGCCCTGGAACGTGACTGACGAAATTCTTAAACAACAGCAGGAATATCGTGACCAGGGCGGCAAATTTATTGTGCCCATTCCTGAACCAAAAATTATCTAGACGAATATCATAATTGCGTTGCATCACATTGGTCTGAGTGCAGCCAATATGATGCAACGCAAAAAAATATGTAAAACACTATTTTAGAGATGGCAACATAATGAATACAGAACATACATGCCCCAGTTGTAGCGCAGATAACATGCAGGTTTTTTACGAGCAGAAATCAGTGCCCTCAAACAGCTGCATATTGTTAGACAGCGCAAAAGCAGCCGTTGAGTATCCGCGTGGCGACATAGAGCTTTGCTTTTGCCCCGAATGTGGATTTATCTCCAATATGGCGTTCGACGCAAAGTTGACCGAATACTCCGGGCGCTACGAAGAGACCCAGGGTTTTTCAGGTACCTTTAACAAATTCCATCACGCATTGGCAGAACGGTTAATTGAGCGTTACGACCTGCATGACAAGGATGTTCTGGAAATTGGTTGTGGCAAAGGTGAATTCATTACGATGCTGAGTGAACTGGGAAATAACCGGGGCGTTGGTTTTGATCCTGGCTATCGTGCTGATCGTAACGCCAGTGAAAGCGCACAAAAAAATGTAACATTCATCACTGATTTTTATTCAGAAAAATACAGCGATTATCAGGCCGACTTTTTGTGCTGCAAAATGACTCTGGAGCATATTCACCCGACCTCCGATTTTATCAACACCGTACGCCGTTCAATCGGTGACCGGGAAGACACCATTGTGTTTTTCCAGATACCAGAATCAACACGCATCCTGCGCGATTGCGCGTTTGAAGATATCTACTACGAGCATTGCTCCTATTTCTCCCCGGGATCATTGGCCAGACTGTTTCGGTCAAAAGGGTTTGATGTGATCAGCATCGAAACGGAATACGATGATCAGTACCTGACCATTGAAGCCAAACCCAACAACGGTAGTTCACAGAGCGCTGTGCTTGAACAGGAAAACGACCTTGAATCATTGAAGGAACTGGTGGCGACCTTCCCCAAACGACTTGAGGAGAAGCTGTCCGGGTGGCAGAAACAGCTGGATGATATGCAGGCGAGTGGCAACAAAGTGGTGCTGTGGGGCTCAGGATCAAAAGGCGTTTCATTTTTGGCAACACTGGATGCAGGCGACAAAATTGAATACGTGGTGGACATCAATCCGCACCGGCAGGGATATTACATGTCAGGCACCGGGCAGGAAATTGTCTCCCCGGATTTTTTGAAAGAGTACCAGCCGGATGTGGTTATCGTCATGAATGCCATTTATTGTGATGAAATCGGACAGGACCTGAAAAAACGGGGACTTTCTCCGAAAATCATTGCCGTTTGATGACGATATCAGCAGGAGATAAATAATCATGGCCGATTCACGTGAAGAAAAATGTCCCGTTTGTGACTCATCGGATATCGATGCCTCTATCGATATTTCTGACGTTCCTATTTATTGCAATGTGCTTTGGCCCTCCCGCGAAGTGGCTCTGGACGCAGCAAAGGGAGATATCTCGGTAGGTTACTGCCGTGATTGCGGGCATGTATTCAACACATCCTTCGATCCCTCGTTAATGTCCTACACCGAGGAATATGAGAACTCACTCCATTATTCCCCCACTTTTAACGAATATGCAGAATCCCTGGCATCGCGACTGCTTGAAAAATACCAGCTCAACAATAAAAGCATCATCGAAATTGGTTGCGGGAAAGGTGATTTCCTGTCCATGTTGTGCTCGCGAGGAGAGAATCGCGGTTATGGTTTTGATAAAAGCTTTGAAGCCGACCGTGTGGCATCCGATACACAAAAACACGTCACGTTTATTCAGGATTTCTACGGCGAAAAATATGCCGACTATGATGCTGACCTGATTGTCTGCCGACATGTACTTGAACATATCCAGTACCCGCAACGTTTCCTTCAGGATATCCGGCAGGTGATTGGCGAACGTACGGACACGGTGGTTTATTTTGAAGTGCCCAATGCGTTATACACACTGAAAGATATGGGTATCTGGGATCTCATTTATGAGCACTGCGGATATTTTAACGTTAACTCGTTATCCCGAGCATTTGAACTTGCCGGGTTTGACGTTTGCGAAGTGGGTGAATCTTTCGGTGGGCAATTTATCTACCTGGAAGCAAAACCTCGCACCAGTGAGAGCACCGCTAACAAATCAGAAACCCCGCCACGGCTGGCACTGGAAGATCTGGCTACCTGCGTGACGGCATTTGAAGGTAACTACAACGCCAAGGTGGATGACTGGCGCGAGACGCTGGACGCACTGCAAAAAAATAACAAAAGTACGGTGATCTGGGGCGGTGGCTCAAAAGGTATTACGTTCTTGAATGTCCTGAAAACGGAGCAGATTATTAGCCATGTTGTGGATCTGAATCCTCACAAGCATGGATTGTTCGCGCCGGGAACCGGGCAGGAAGTTATCGGTCCTGACGCATTGAAAGCATTGCGCCCTGAACATGTCATTATCATGAATGGCATTTATAAGGATGAAATTACAGGCATGCTTGAAGAGCTTGGGATTGCCGCAGAAGTCAGTTGTATTTGACCCATTGTTTTTTGTTTCACGAACCTGTTGTGTTTTATTCGGGTGTTCAGTGTGCATCACAGAATGTGGCAACAAGAAATATTGAGTAGGTAACGCAGAGGTCGCAGAGACACAGAGAACGCAAAGAAAAAACATTAAAAACTTTGCGTCCTCTGCGTCTCCGCGACCTTTGCGTTTACAATACATTGCTTTAACAGATCGATAGACTTCCAAGCAAACCCTCGTTTTCTCGGTACAAGGCGTGCAATGAATGCCTGAGCCTCAATTGCTACGAGTACATATATGAAAAAAACAGACCTGCTTGTTATTGGTGGAGGTGTCATCGGCCTTAATGTCGCGCTGGCCTTTCAACGTCGCTATCCCCAACAAAAAGTAGTTTTGCTGGAAAAAGAAGCACAGTTTGGTGCGCATGCCAGCGGAAGAAACAGTGGTGTATTGCATGCAGGGTTTTATTACACCGCTGACAGTCTGAAGGCCCGTTTTACCCGGGAAGGGAACAGGCTGTTGACCGAGTATTGTACAGAGCGAGGCCTGCGCATTAATCGCTGTGGCAAACTGGTTGTTACACAAAACGAAGCCGAACTGGAAACGCTGGACGTGTTATTGCAACGCGGGAAAGCCGGTGGCGTCGTCATGCATGAACTCACAGAACGTGAGGCCCATGACATTGAACCCCGGGCAAAAACATTCCAGCGCGCCCTTTTTTCACCCACCACCTCATCTGTCGATCCACAGGAAGTGGTGGAATCCATGGCCAATGACGCCAAAGATATTGGCATTGAAATTCTCACCGGAACGGCCTATCTGGGGCGGAAAGGACAGGAAATCCATACCACCCAGGGAAAAATTCTGGCGGGTTATGTCATCAATGCCGCTGGTTTGTACGCCGACAAAGTTGCGCAGGATTTTGGGTTTTCAGAACACTACCGCATTATTCCTTTTAAGGGGCTTTATCTTTACAGCGATGAACCCGTCGGTGCATTACGCACACACATTTATCCAGTACCGGATCTTCGCAATCCTTTTCTCGGTGTGCATTTCACCCTGACGGCAGACGGCCACATTAAAGTTGGGCCAACAGCCATCCCGGCTTTTTGGCGAGAGCATTACAAAGGCTTTGAAAATTTTAATGCGCCAGAGCTTTTTGAAATTACGATGCGTGAACTGGGCCTGATGCTGAATAACGATTTTGGTTTTCGCAAACTCGCGATTACCGAACTTTCAAAATATTATCGGCCCCGCATGGTGAAGCTGGCATCCAGTCTTTTATCCGGAGTGGATAATAAAACCTATCGCCGATGGGGGCGACCGGGTATTCGTGCCCAGTTGTTTGATTTGCGCAACAGACGCCTGGAACAGGATTTTTGTTTTGAAGGTGATCAGAATTCTTTTCATGTCCTCAATGCCGTATCGCCAGCATTTACCTGTTCCATTCCTTTTTGTGAATATTTGATTGATCAGGTTGAAATATGCCGTTCGCGCTAAAAGAGAGCGCGGGAGGTTGGAATGTCCATCGATGTTTTGTTTCGCTTTATTCAACACAGAGTGAAATTGCAGAATTCGGTGGAACCGCTGCGCTTGTTCCACCCTACCCGAGTAGATAGTGGAGCTGGGATATCCATTGATATTTTGTTTCGCTTTATTCAACACAGAGTGAAATTGTAAAATTCGGTGGAACCGCTGCACTTGTTTCTATCCTACCCGGGTAGATGGTGGAGTTAGGATATTCATCGGTTTTTTGTTTCGCTTTATTCAATACAGAGTGAAATTGTAGGGTGGAACAAGCGCAGCGGTTCCACCATGATCTTGCATACACCCCGCAAACTATTATTTTTTCAATTGTTAGGCATTATCGCTGTTAGCGCTGCTGAATCGCACTGGATAATTGACGAACAATAATCTTCGTTGCCTGTTCAACGCCCTTCGGGAGAGGTGGCTCCGGAGCTTTGCTCATGCACAGTGTTTCAATAGTATTCGCGATATTACCCGTTGCAAAATCATCCGTCTGTATTTCAACGCAGCGTCCATGTTGTTTGAGCCAGTCGACCAGACAATCCGCTTCCGGCCAGTTTTTGCGTTGCAGATACAATACCGGAATCCCCAGACAGGCTGCTTCCACAAAGCTGCCGTATCCGGGTTTGGCGATCAGTGCGTCACATGAAGCTAATATATCGGCGAAAGGCATTTGCAGACATTCCAGGTCGATGGTATCCGGGTGTCGGGAATGCCAGGATGCGGGCACGATAAAACGTAATCCAGGTTGTCGGGGCCAACTGTTTACCGGTAGACGCAAATCCATGCCACCCAGCGAGAGCATGACGAGACGTTGCTCCGGGCGCAGACCGGTCTGGCGGGCGATTTCATTTTTCCGGTTTTCTCCAAGCTGGGCAACGGGATCGATGACCTTTGTGTTTTGCAAATCCGGCATCGACATGGCCGGTGTGAGCTGTAAAAACATGTGGGCACTCTGGTATGCCGCCAGAATTTGCTGAAAGATGTTGTCTGCCTCTGGTCGGCTACCGAGGAAATAATATTTGTAAATATCGGCCCAGTTTAAGGAGCACATGGCGATAGCCGGTATATTGGCGCGTTTTGCGCCTGCCAGCGCGAGATAGGGGACATTGGCCAGCACCAGATCCACATTAAGTGCAGACAGTTGCGCGGCTTCTGCGGCAACCTTGTCTTCCCAGTGTGTGTGAAAGTCGTTATAGGCTGCGGCGCTTTCGTTTTCTGACACCTGTAACGCGCTTGCCTGTATCATTCCAACATCTGTATTGGTCTGCTGTATGTCGATATCCGGGCCGAACCGTTCGAGTAATTTGGCTTTGGGTGCATTACTGCGAATGGTGACACGAAGATCCGGTAACTGTTTTTGCAGAGCCACAACAATGGGCGCTGTTTGGCCAATGTGGCCAAAGCCGTGTGAAGACAGTGCGACGACAAGGTGGAAGCTCATGGTTTTGATAGGTTTAATGTCTGAAAGTGGACGTGGTGATCAGATCATGTTCTGCCAGCTGTTTCAGGTCAATGTGTTTGCGAACCGGAGGTCATTGTGAAAGAAAAAAGAGAGGCGTTTGAAAGGCATTATCCAATGCTCAGCCGACATTCGAGGCGCGTTCCGGGGACCCTATTTTCTGTTGTGATTTTCTTCATGCTTTGTTTAGGGGGTGTTGGCATTGCTCATGCCAGTGCATTGGTCACCACCATTGAAAAAGTAAAAAAGAGCGTCGTGGGTGTGGGTACGATGATGCCGACACGCAGCCCGCGGGCAAGCCTGTTTGGCACAGGGTTTGTTGTGGCTGACGGGAATTATGTGCTGACCAATGCCCACGTAGTATCCCGGGAACTCGATTTTATGGGCAAGGAATCACTAGTGGTTTTCATCGGACGCGGGGTCAATCCGGAAACACGCTCCGCAAGCATTGTGCAGCTCGACAAGGAACATGATCTGGCGTTGCTCAAAATTCCCGGTCCGCCACTGAAACCGCTTTCGTTTGGTGATTCGGATACCATGCAGGAAGGCGAGGAAGTTGCATTTACAGGCTATCCTATCGGTGCGGTGCTGGGTTTATTTCCGGTGACACACCGAGGCATTATCTCCGCCATCACCCCCATCGTGATACCACTGGACAGCGGGAGACAACTCACGCCAGCGTTGATAAAACGTCTGCGTGCGCGTTATGACGTATTTCAGCTGGATGCGACAGCCTACCCTGGTAACAGTGGCAGCCCGCTGTACAAACCCGCTACTGGCGAGGTTTTCGGGATTCTCAATATGGTTTTTGTCAAGGAATCCAGAGAGACCGTGCTTCAGAAACCCAGTGGGATCGCCTTTGCAATTCCGGCTCGCTATGCAGTTGATCTTATTAATAAAATCAGCCAGAGCCAGGATTAGCCCGACTGATTGCACAGGTGAATTCTTTCCCCACCGTATTTGCAGACCATCCGAAACTATGTAAGGCATTGATATTATTTTAAATATTTATCATAACTGCAACTTTGTGTACAATTGCAACCCGACAGAATTCAAGTGATGCCAGAATATTATGTTTGATCATGTAAAAACCGTATTGGGTGAAGCCCTGCAAATCGAAGACCGTACCCCGGGAATGACAAGGGGCACACTTTTACTGGGCAATCTTCCTGAGCTGGATTCCATGGCGGTGGTGACTGTTTTAACTGCGCTGGAAGACAATTTTGGTTTTATCATCGATGATGATGACCTAGTGTCTGACGCCTTTTTAACTCTGGGCAGTCTGGTGAGTTTTGTGGAAGACAAAGCCCGCCGGTGTGCTTGAAAGCGAATTAAGTGCTAAAAACACTCTGCTTTAAAAAATCACCGGGTATTTAACGCAGAGGCTGCAAAGTTTTTAGTGTTTTTCTCTACGTCCTTTGCGTCTCTGTGATCTCTGCGTTTATAACATCCCACTTGTCTAGTGCCACAACAACACGGTTTCCTGCTGTATTGGAATGCTTGCCGGGGTTTACACCTCTGGATTTCGGCTAAAAACATGCGGGACGCCGGTGTTTTCTGTCATTGAAAGTGCTAATAGAGCGGTTTAGCCCTTAATTTGTATTTGAGATTACCGTTACAGCAATATTTCGGTTGGCGCAGGATGGCCGAGAAACGCCGTCGGACTGGCCGTGAGCCCGTAAGCACCGGATTGCAGAATCACCACCAGGTCTCCCACCTCAGCTACCGGTAATTCCATTTTGCTGGCAAGCAGATCCAACGGCGTGCAAAGCCGCCCCACGACATTGACCTTCTCAGTTTTTTCCTCACCCATTTTATTGCCAATAACCACCGGATAATTTTTGCGAATCACCTGACCAAAATTACCGGAAGCAGCCAGATGCTGATGCAGGCCTCCATCCGTCACCAGAAAAGTCTGTCCGCGAGACACCTTTTTATCCAGTACTCGGCACACATAAACCCCGGCTTCACCCACCAGATAACGCCCCAGCTCCAGTGCAAGTTCGGCATCGGGCAGGACGGTCTTTGCCTGTTCCACGAGTCGTGTCAGGTTTTCTCCAATGGACTTGATATCCAGAGGTTGCTCGCCAGGAAAATAAGGGATGCCGAAACCGCCGCCCATATTAAGCAGGCGCACAGGTGAGGAGGCATGTTCCGCAAGCTGGATGGCCAATGCCAGGGTAGCGTTTTGCGCTTCAATAATGGCGTCGGCGCGCAGGTTTTGTGAACCGGCAAAAATGTGAAAGCCCCAAAATTCCAGATCCAGGTCGGCCAGTTCTTTCAGCAGTGCAGGTACCTGTTCGGCATCGATGCCAAAGGGGGTCGCCCCGCCGCCCATGCGCATACCCGAGGATTTGAGTTCGAAGTCAGGGTTTATGCGCACGGTAACCCGGGGACGTATACCACTGCCTGATGCCAGTCTGGCAATACGCCGCATCTCCGCAGCGGACTCAATATTGAGCGTGATGTCAGCATTAATGGCAGCCAGCAATTCCGCCTCGCTCTTGCCGGGGCCGGTGAAACTGATGTGTTGTGGGTCGATGCCGGTTTGCAAGGCCAGCGCGAGTTCTCCCTGTGAAGCAATATCGAGCCCGTCCACCTGTTGGGCAACGTGTCGTAGCAAATCCGGCATGGGGTTAGCTTTGACCGCGTAATGCAGGCGGATGGAATCCGCTAGCAGGGTGCGCAATGCCCGGATGCGCTGGTCGATTACGGCGCGGTCGTAAGCGTAAAACGGGGTGCTGCCCAGTCGTTGTGCGAGTTGCTCAACGGGCTGTCCACCTATCTGCAATTGTTTGTCCACCACGGGGAAATACGGTAATTCACAATGAGTGGGTTGTTGAGGTTTGCTCATGGTGCCTCTGTAAAATGTCCGTGAAATTCCTGCTTTAATCGTTGGCGGTCGATTTTACCATTGGGTGTTTTGGGTAGCAGCTGCCGCTGTTCAATATGTGTCGGTAGCATAAAGGCAGGCAATACCGCCTGGCAGTTGTCTAGCAATTGTTGCACGACAGAAGCATCGTCCACCGGTGTACCGGCAGCGGGGGTCACCAGAGCCACAATAGCCTGTCCCAGTCGCGGGTGTGGCACACTGAACACTGTGGCCTCGTTTACCTGCCCGCTGGCATGCAACACTTCCTCCACCTCGGTAGGGCTGACCCGGTAACCGGAAGTTTTGATCATGTCGTCCTCACGACCCACAAAATACAAATAGCCGTCTGCATCCATGGTAACGGTATCACCGGACCAGAGCACTTTTTCGTGAATGCCGCGCTGTGGCATGGTCGCAGGCGGTGAGCGAAAGTGACGCTCGGTTGCGATAGGATTGTTCCAGTAACCCTGTGCCACCAGTGGTCCGGCATGTACCAGTTCACCCGGCTCGCCGGGAGCGCAGGCGGTACCGTCCGGGCGCACCACCGCCAGCTCAGCATGGGGAATGGCTTTGCCCATGGAGGTGGGGCGAGTGGCCAATTCTTCCGCTGGCAGATAACTGGAGCGGAAGGCCTCGGTGAGACCGTACATAAGAAACAGACGGCTGGTGGGCAGGCGTTGTTGCAGATTTTTGATCACTGGCACGGGCAAGTGCCCACCGGAATTTGTGAGCGTGTGTAAATGCTCGCCGATTTCTTCGGGCCAGTCCAAAGCGGCCAGCTGCATCCATAACGACGGCACACCGGCAAGGGTAGTGATGCGTTCCCGGCTTACGGTACGCACAATGTCCCGGGGCAGCAGGTAATTCATCAGCACCACCGAGGCACCGGCATGAAACGCGGTTATAAGCTGGTTCAGACCGTAATCAAAGCTCAGCGGCAGCACCGCGAGCAGACGCTCCGATGCCTGAATGCCAAGATATTGAGCGACACTCTTTGCCCCCAGCACCAGATTACGATGGGAAAGCACAACACCCTTAGGCAGGCCGGTGCTGCCGGAGGTGTAAAGAATGGCCGCGACACTGTTTTCCGTCATGTGTGTGTACACAGGGCCATTGCCGGATTGCAATGCCTGCCAGTCTGTCACCGTGAGAAAAGGGAAAACTTCAGGCTGTACCGAACCATCGGTGATGATCAGGTGTTGCAGAGACTTGCGGGTAGGCAGCACATCCGCCAGCAATGCGGCCCGATCCACCGAAGTAACGAGCATGCTGGCTCCGCAGTCATCAAGAATGTGGGCCACCTGAGCGGGCTTGAGCAGCGGATTGATGGGTACAAAAATGCCGCCTGCCTGGGCAGTGGCAAACAGGGCGAGGACCGTCTCCAGTTGCTTGGGCAGGTAGACCGCGACGCGATCACCTGACTTCAGGTCTAGGGCTTGCAGTCCTGTTGCGGTGGATTGTAGGTGGTGCTGAAACTCGCCATAAGAAAGGTGTATTTCCCCAGAGGTCAGGGCTCTGGCATCCGGTTCGGTTTGGGCAGAGTCTTCGATGAGGTGGTGTAATAAGCGGCTCATTTAGTGAAGTTTACCACTTGGTACCTGGTCGGGGTTGCTTTTACATCTCTACAATCTAACGCAAAGGCGCAAAGGCGCAAAGGCGCAAAGGCGCAGAGGACGCAAAGAAAAGAATAACCTTTGCGCTCTCTGCGTCTTCGCGCCTTTGCGTTGGGTTTTCATTATTCAAACCCTTTCGGTCTGCGTTGTGCCAACATTAATGAGGTTTTACGGATACTATTATCGGTTTTAGTGCCTGACGTACATCAAAATTAACTCGCGGCTCTGTCGAGCAACTTCTTCTCCCAATTCAGCGAAGTTTTTACGATCACGTCCAGATCATCGTATTTTACATCCCAGTCGAAAGCTGCATGAATCGCGTCCACTTTGGCGATCAGCTGTGGTGGGTCACCGGCACGGCGGGGTTCTTCGACAATGTTGAGTGATTCGCCATGCACCCGCTCAACGGAATCCAGTACCTCGCGCACACTGTAGCCATGACCGTAACCACAGTTCAGTGTGGTGGAATCACCCCCGTTGCGCAGGTATGCCAGGGCGGCGAGATGCGCGCTGGCGAGATCTTCCACATGGATGTAATCGCGGATACCGGTGCCGTCCGGAGTGGGGTAGTCTGTGCCGAAAATACAGATTTTGTCCCGCTTGCCCAGTGCGGTTTCACAGGCCACTTTGACCAGCAGAGTGGCTTTTTGGGTGGATTGGCCAATACGGCCCTCGGGGTCGGAGCCTGCAACGTTGAAATAACGCAGGGCGACATGGCGCAGGTCGGTGGCAAAAGAGAGGTCTTTGAGCATTTGCTCCGTCATCAGTTTGGAGCTACCGTAGGCGTTAATGGGGGCCGTGGGTGTGTCTTCGGTGACTTGATCGACATCAGGAATACCGTACACAGCGGCGGTGGAGGAAAAGATGAAGTGCTCTACACCAGCGGCCGCGCAGCATTCCAGCAAATTGCGCGAATTGCAGGTATTGTTTCCGTAATATTTTAATGGGTTGGAGACAGATTCCGGGACGATGGTATGGGCCGCGAAGTGCATTACCGAGCCAATATTGTGCTCCTTCAATATTTGTGAAACCAGCTCCCGGTCACCAGTATCACCAATAATCAGTTCACCGGATAATACGGATTCTTTGAATCCTGTGGAGAGATTGTCCAGCACCACAACGGTTTCACCCGCCTCGCCAAGTTGACGTACTACATGGCTGCCAATATAACCGGCACCACCGGTGACTAAAATTGTTTTTTTTCGGGACATTGCGAAGTTTCCAAAGTGGGGTGAGTTGTGTGCAGGCTGCGTCCCGCAGCTTGCTGTGGGAGAGCATCCTAGCTTTCCTTTTCATCTGATACAATAATAATGCTTTGGTGGTAAACGTTGGTTTCGATAGAGTGAAAGCCAGTTGATTGTAGGATCTGTCAGCAGCATTGCGTGGCTAGATAAGGGTATTTATCTAGCTGTAAATAAAATGTGAATTAAGCGCTAAAAACATCTGTTTTAAAATCACCGGGTATTTAACGCAGAGGTCGCAAAGTTTTTAGTGTTTTTCTCTGTGTCCTTTGCGTCTTTGCGACCTCTGCGTTTATAACACACCCCTTTGTCAGTACCACGACAACATAGCCTTCCGATACACTGGAGCAATTGTTCGAAAGCTTCTGATATTACACAGGCTTCAGTCAGAATACGTGTTGTAGCATCATGTAAAAACCGTCAGTCATTGATTCATTCTTCGAGTGCGTAACATCAGTTACGATGCCACTGGCTCACCAGCGGAGTTCACGGTAAACAGTGGTCGGGTCGGCGGACGATAGCGCAGAAACGGCAGCCATCGGCCAAACCTACGAAACACGCTGCGCTGGTTCATCGCCAGTGCGTATTCCACATACACCGGGTCCCATGACAAGTGCCGTTCCTCGGTGCGTGCCCGCGCGAAATAGATGAGATTCACCCCTAACAACAACAGGCAATCACGCACCGCCTCCAGTGGGGTACTGTCAACGATAAACGGTATGGTGATAAGCCACCAGCTGATATTTTTGGCCACATAGGCTGGATGTTTACTGTAACGGTACGGGCCATTGGTCACGATGCCGCGATGCGTGAGGTTGGAAAAGCGCAGACCGAAGGCAACTGAGGAAAAGGCGTACAGCCCGGTGAGCAACAGGATGCTGCCACCCCACATGACATACAACACTGGCGAATCTGCCAGCCAGTTACCCCAGGACACACGGTCCACATTGTAGGCTAGATAAGAGCCATAAATCAGGGTCCAAAATGGCGCATAGTTAATCAGCGCTGCCAGCCAGCCGGACAGGGTAGGCTCAGTGGTGCGGATATGGGTGTCCAGCAGGCGCAGCGTCAGGGTATAGCCCACCACCACAAAAACCAGATCGATGGTATAAAACAGTTCCCAAAAAAGATCAAAGCTGTAAGACGCGTTACCCGCCAGACGATCAAAATCCACTTCACGTAAAAAAGCGATTCCACCTTGAAAAAAAACGAACATTAATGGCAGAAAAAAGCTTTTCACCAGCCAGCCCAGGGCATATTGCTTCAGCGATGGCCAATGCACTGCCGACCAGCGTCCCAGCACCAGCATACCCATCTGCCAGTAACCGTCCTGCGGTCGTTGCATGCGTCGGTCGAGCCAGATGAAATAAGGCACCGCAATCAGTACCAAAAACGGTATTACGATTTTCAGCAGTGCCCAGAAAGGCCGGTAAAAATCGCCCCGGTAGACGGGAAACAGCCAGTATATCAAGGCAATAATGGCCAGCGTCAGATAATACCCCAGTAATTTGCTGCCGACCCGACGCCAGTCGATGGTGGTGGCGGGTGTGCCGAGACCGGCATTACGTCGGTGGCGTTCGCCGCGCTGTCCCAGCAGATCGAGCAGAATCATCGGCAAGGCCAGGGCGGCGAGGGCGATCAGCGCTGCTGTTATGGCATCCGGCTGCCGCCAGTCACGCAGCAGCATAACGGCAATTAGAAAGCTGCCGAAACCCGTCAGATTAACAGCCATGGAAGTGCAGGATGCAGGCAGGGGCGGTACGATATTACGGGTGTGCTGTGACATACAAATCCTTATTTTGACCTTGACAGTGTACTGATACCTTAACGCTTGAGAAAAACCATTATTGGAGGACGCAGTGAAACCTGCCGCCGCCAATATAGTTCAATTCAGGAGGGGTAACAATTAAGGTGAATATCGTCACGCCATCCCGGCGAACGATTGCATGGGTGCGGGAGGGCGAGCAACCTGGAAGCCGTTGTCGAAGCTCAGGGCTTTTACCAAAAGCAGGCGCTTTTAGGCGACCTCTGAGTTTCGGCTAAAAACATGCCGGAATGGCGGTGTTTGCAGCAATCTGCGGGGAATAAAACCCGAAGCGATGCAAAGTGAACGTTTTTGCCAGGACAAATTTTGCGCGACAAGTATTAAGGACAGATACCGGGGTTCCGCACACAAAAATCACCAAGATCATCTTCAAAATAACGATTTTTTGTGTCACTTTTTTCATTTATTACACCCTGCTGCGGTCCACCTTCATAACCCCATGCTCCGGTTTCAATATTTAACCAATAACGTCCTGGTGGTATGAGTTCACCATTAAGCACATCGAGCAGCATCAAATCCGGTCCGATGACTGGCTGGCCGTTGATGACCACATTGCGTTCAGCTCCCCAAAGTCCTTGTTCTGCCACAACGGGCTGAGCTGTTGCCGTCCACAATAGCAGTCCGGCAAACAATAGTTTGAATAATTTGTTCATTTAATCCTCCCTTTTCATCGTTATGAATATTTTGTCCAGAATTAGTCACAGGCCATCTGTAATTGCCGGGTGCTTGTTTGCAATGCGCGGTCATACATAAATTTCCGAAATTCACCATCACTCAAGCTACTGCCTGTTTTATCAATTTCCCCGGCCAGAAGCTGGATAGCTGTGATATATGCTGGTTGATCAGGCTGTAACCGTGCAAAAGCAGCAGCATGTTTCCGCATGTAACGGGAGATGTTGCGTAAGCGATTGCCACTGAGTGGGTGAGTACTGGTTCGGCGAATGTTTTGATCAAAAGCTGTCTGGCTACCGAATCTTTCCGGCACCGCCTCTTGAGCGCTCGCCGTCGCAAAGAACAAAGCCAACCCCATCGGGTCTACACCGATGCGACGCATGACATCGAGGGCGAAGTCATCTGACTGGCTTTCCTGGCGTTGCGCCTCGGCCTTGCTGATTTGCTCATAACCACGATGACGATACATCACATGGCCATATTCGTGACCAAGCAAGAAAAAAATGGTTGATTTAAGCATTTTCTGAGAAACGTCATCGACAAAAGCATCTTCCAGAGCATTGGATGGAATTCCCAATGCCGCTCTTGGTGGAGTGAGTGGATAGCTTTTGTCACGGAGGAGCTTGATAAGGTAGTGAAAAAACATTTCCCGATTACAATTGAAGCGCTCCATGTAGGCGTAGGTAATCGATAAGTCATCGAGGAACTTTACCGAGAGGATAGGGATGACAATGCGTTGCCGGTCGATAAACGTATAATACTCAAACAGGCTGCGACCGGCACCGATCAGCGGTGTCTCGAAACGGATTTCAGGTGCGGCATGGCGTTCTTGCTGGGTCAGACGACCAAGAAAATCTTCTTGAAACATTCCTTGTAAATTAGGCCCGTAGCTCTTTGCCGCCTGGCGTAAAGTTTTTTCATCATAGAGTTGAGAAAAGTCTTTAGCCAGGACTGGTGTCTGTAAACAGAAGCCTAAAAAAAGAATTAAACAAATTCGCAATATCATGATGTTTCCCCTTTTTCCCTGGTCGCCTACCTTGTGAAGGCTGATTGTTTCAACAGGTAATATTCGCAGCATAAAGTGCTTGAATTTTCTTTGGTGTTTGCGATAAACCGGTACGACTCCAGGCCACAAATTCGGAGTAATCACCCCATTGCACGTCGTCCCAAACCGTGCGTAACAAAGCAAGTTTTGCATCGCGCACGGTGAGTTCGATATCGCTGGGTAACAGTTGTCCCTGAGCAGCTTTCGCATAGGCAGGCAAACAGTTCAACGTCTGCAAAGCCAGTTCAACTTGAGCAAGCTGTACTGCCTTGCTGCCATCATCGACAGGTGTGAGTGACGTTATTGGCATCGGCGAGGCCGGTGATACGGCTCCCATATAACTGCCATTCTGCTGGTCGATGCTAATCGGGTGAATGAACGAGGCGACCAGCACCGCTGAACCGAACGCAGCGAAGAATATCCCCGGTCCCGCCTTGGACAAGATGACCTTGAAACCCGGCAGTTCAATCTTCCCCGCCTGATTGTTTTGCATTGGCAGGGCAAGAAACAGACGGAAACCAAAATAAACAGACAACCCGGCAAACAACACAACCAAAATGCGCTCTGTGCTTCGTGCTCCGATGCCAACTAATAAGCCGATGTCATTCATTGTCACTCCTTTCAACAGTATTACACCTTGTCAGGACGTGTTGTTTTTTTTGAAGCTGCGCGTTTATCGAAGGGGATGTGTTTTCCCTCGTTTTCACCTGCTTCCATCCAGATGCCCAGCCTATTGTTTTCCCACTTCAGCGCAAGTTTCAGTTTAAAATCGTTTAGTGTCATCTCACCACTAATGGGAGTCTCAGTAGTGGTGATACTGAACAGAAAATCTGCATCTTGATCGTCTTCGGGAGCCACGTTCGATAAATAAGGGATAGGTACATCGAAGCCTCCTATATTCACTTTGGGGGTTTCGCTATACAGACTAAGGGGATTGGGTTCACTTATGCCCAGAATATTTATAGCCGGAATGCCTGCCACGAAAGTATTATCCTCGTCATTCGAGTCTTGAGGTCTGGTAGTCAGCAGTGGAAATGGCAGTGATGCTGGCCCCGGATCGATGTTTATCGATTTATACAAATAGATACTATTGTCTTCGTCGGTGTCGGTGGCTGATAAAGTCGGCACCGGTATCGAAACACCCTCCAAAGAAAACAGCGTCAAACCATCGATATTAATGAGATCCGCCAAAGTAACACTGTCTTCTTGATCGAAAATGTTCGGTTTGTTGATATTGAGTCGTTGTGATGCAACCGGCAGTAATTGATTCGCTTGCGAACCGGGGAGTTTGATCGACATTGCCCAGTCCAGCGTAAAATTGCAGGCCGCCAGTTGCCCGGAAGAAAGCAGGGTAAAACTGCCACCAATGGTCGCGCTCAACACCACCCCTGCAACCTGAATATTTCCCGGCAAGTCAGGTGTCAAATCCAATACAAACTGAGCCTGTCCCTGCACCGTCAACCGGTCGTTGCACAGCTCGATGCCACCCTGTAGCCAGTCCTGCCCCTGCCAGTTCAGTCGGCCTGAAGCACCCAAACACCATTTCTGCGCATTGACATTGATATAACAGTCGCCTTCTATCTTCACGTCGGCGATCTCTAGACTTCCGCTTCCCTGAAACAGAATATCTGGCACGGAGCCCGTAAAACCGATTTTTCCCTGGAGCGCCATCTCCGCCTTTGGCAGATGAAATCCGTTAATACTCCAATTATCAGTCTTGCCAGCGTTCAACCGGGCTTCAAGCGTTAAACCATCCGGTGACAGTTCACCGGAAACTGCACTGAATTTCTTGCCCATCAGATGCAGTGTTCCACTGCCCGCCAGCAAAAAGGACTGCCCTGGCCCGACACGGCCTTCAGTTGTCATTGTCAAGTCAAGCACTGGAATATCTTGGCTTACCTCAAACGCAGGCCGGAACGCAAATTCTCCACGGATGAAGGCATGCTGGTGGCTGATGTCAACATCTCCCGAGATACTCAGCTGGTTGGCAAACAATTGTAATTCGCCATCGCCCTGTAATTGAAACCCCTGCTGGCTATCAATAACGATGTTGGCAGGTTTTGATTGCGTGCCGATAATCAGTCTGGCTAATGAGTCATCTGAGGAAAGGATATTCCAGTCACCGTACAAGTCGGCGCGAAAACGCGCGAAGGAGTCAACACCAGCAGAGCGCCCTTCCACCCGCATGCGGCCTTCGACCGTTAGAGAGAAACCCAGCTCTATTCCCGCGACAGACAGGGTTAGAGAATCTGCGTTGGCTGTCGTCAGCAAGTTGAATCGGCCATCTGTCTGTATGACGCCAAGAAAGCGGAAGGACTGGGTGTCAAATACCTTGACTTGAGCGGCAATGACGACGGCTGAGCTGCCGGTCCCGGGTATTGCCTGCACGATATCGTCATCACTGAACCCGGCGAGATCATCCATTAGCCAGTCTGAGGTATCTGTGGTTTTCGCCATGACATCGCTTTGCCATGACATTGATGATACAAGATCTTCTGCCAAAGGAATCATGGGAGCAGAAGTCTGGCGTTCAAGACGGTCTAACGTGAAATTGCTGAATTGTGCGCCATTATTCCACCAGGTATCGAGTCCGACCTGACCTTTGGTAAGCGGGTTGACGTCGTCGTTAACATCACACCACAGCGATTCATTTACCCAGATACGAATGTGGGTGGTGACGCGTTCCCTTCTTTCGCTGTTTTGCGATGATCGGCCGAGGTTAAGTCGATCTATCCTGCGAGTGTCAGAAGGGGGCTGACGGTCGATAGCACTTTGTGGAGTGCGCTGTACTTCAATACGTACCTGATAGGTCTTACCTACTTCATACGGAATGTTGGTTTTATACAGCTCTTGCATTGCGCCCTTGTTGAATCGCACCAGATGCCACTCTTTATGCTGGGAAGTCATGCGAAAACGGTAATAAGTGTTTTCCCCCTGCACATGAAACAACACACCAATACCATCATCATCATTGGATTTAAGATCGACTGAAATGCGTAGTTCGCTTAAAGGATCCATCTCTCTGATCAGTGCAGGACCATAACGTCTTTTTGAAGAACTGCGGCCAACGTTTTTCGTTTGCAGCAAGATTCCATTATCGACTTTCCAGGCACTTTGATTTTTTTTCGACAGGCCGTAGTCAACGGAGCGCCAACCGTTTAGGGAGGCATTAGTGCTGAACTCGTCGGTAACCACGTTGATCCAGCGCGAGTCAGGTGTTGATGGTGGAAAGGCAGACGGAAGAGGCGATGATCGCTGTGCGTGCAACGCACTGGGTGAAATCAGGAGAAATACAGCGCTGGCATCGAACCCAATAAAACTGCCATTGAGTTCAAGACGACGCAGTTCGGGCGGGAGGCTATCCAATATTTCTGATATGACTATTGGCAGAGGGTTTTGAGTGAGGCCACCAATAAAACCAGCGATGCCTGTTGGGTGTTGTGGTGAACGGTTAATCGCACGGGTTGATTGTATCAGCCTATTTTGCTGTCGGTTTTCAACGGCTTCTGTTGATGTTTGCAACTGGCGTTGCTGTAGATTCTCAATCACCCCGGCCAGTTGTTGTGCCAGCGCAATCACGGTGCCAACATTGACACGGATATTGAGTTCGCGAGAGAGCATTTCTCCTTGTTCTGGGAACATGCTCAACACGGCGGGTGGCAGTGTAATGCGGGCGTTATTAAGTTCTGCGGACATCAGGTTGGCTAACTCCCCTGCCGGGTCGATTGGCAGTGAGGGGTCGGCAATAAAGCCCATAAGCTCGAAAATCAGTAATGGATTGGGCGAAGGAAAGGGGCGTCGCAGTTCAAAATTGATCCCAAAGCCTGCCAGCCGGAGGTTAATGCAGTATTGATCGAAGAAGGGGATGTTATCGGCCAGAAATGGAATGGGAAATTGCCCTAAAAGGGGCGTGATAACCTGGTAGTTATCACAGATCATGGTGTAACCCAGTTGTTTATTGCCTATGTCAATGTCGTATGCCATCAGGGAATTTGGTGCGGGCAGCGGGCCAAAAAACGGGGAAAACTGAAGACGTTTAAAACCGGCTCGCAATGCACCGGGGATATGGAGTTGTAAACCGTCCCAGGCCGGAGTGCAGTTATACGAGGGTGGCGCAAGCGGCGGGTTTTCACTGCGAAGATTGATGTCAAAGGCGATGAGTGGTAACAGGAAGTTGACCTTGCCGAGGGAGATCGGGATAAGGTCGAGCTTGAATTTTAATCGGCTGTTGTTTGGCAGCTTAACGCCTATGCCAAGGCGGCTTGAGGTGTCGGCGTCCTCTATCAGTTCTGGAGAAAGCTGTAGCTCACCGGCAAAATCGATCAAGAGTGAATTTTTGCTGTAGCCGTAACCGATAATCAGGCGATCGAATATTATGGCGTTGCCCGGGTAGCGCCCGAAGTCCGGCAACGGGATTGGGTCGGCACCGCCTTCGACGGAAAAATAGATCGCGTCGCTGGATATTCCCAGTTTGAATACCAAATCTTCAAGTGGTTTCAAGGGGCTATCAGGTGCAAAGCCCCGCAACGTTGCTCCACCTTCAACCTTAATGTTGGAGGGATCATTAAATGGCAACACGAATTTTGCATCCGTGATCTCGAACTGTAACCCGGTATCAAACTTAAGTGAGCCCAATGTCAGATCAACAGCGTCTTGATAACGCTCTACCATGCCTTGATAGACTGCCTGGTTGGTGGGGCCGCTGCGACGACCTAACTCGTTATAGATGGTCATCACTGCTGCGGTGAGGATTTTTTTGCCTGTATTGTGGAAAATATTTTTCCGTAATGCAGGAATGAGACGGAACTCTAACTCGAATACTTGTTGCGTGTAATTGTCGGTGTCGAGCGGATTGTCTTCAAGCTCTTTTAGTTCTTTCTCGGCCTCCCTCAAAGCGTCTTCGTCTTCATTCAGGCTGGCATCGATGTTAACTTCAACATTTTGCCAGATAGCCACATCCCAGCGACCACTATTATCATATAACGCATTGAGGTCTTCCCGTGACAGGGGTAACTCTGGCAGTGCTATTGGTATTGACAGTTTGTCGAAGCCGAAACTAAATGACTCGTTGCTCAGCTCAAACGTCATATCGGCGTTTTGGCCTGCGAAGCCTAGTTGTGCCGTAAAACCAAAGGAAAAGGGTATGGGGTGATCGCTCTTTTTTGCATCGGGTAATTGACCCACGGACAGCGTCAATGTTGATAGTTGCAGCGATACGTCGATATCGATATCAATCTGGGCCGCCTGCTCATTTGCTGTCGCAGGGAGTTGATTCGTCACGCCAACAAGCATGTCGAACAGATCAATTTCCAGTGCTACATCGACGAATGTGCAGATGATCTCGCAATAGCCACCCGTCTCGGAGACACCCAGGCGTAACTCAGCCTTGCCCTGTAGATCATAGAGTTGAGCGATGGATAGTAAGCGTTCCAGGTGGACTGCCATGGGAGGCACCACCAGACCAGAAAGGTTTGAGGGCAGTATAGGTCGTAATAAAAAATCACCTTTGAGCTGAAACTCACCCTCGCTCTGCTCTTCTTCAGACGACAGTTTAATACTGATTTCGGTGATGCTTAATTCCAGTGGAGGAGCAGGCAGTACCAGTCCCGGGAGATTGAATGCCAAGTCGATAGGGTTATTCAGCGTGGCGCTGAGACTTCCTGCGTTGGCATCTGTACTCGAACCTACTTCGGCCTTGAATGTGGCATCTATCCAACCTTCGGCATCACCCGTTTCAATCTGCACCAGATCGCCAAGACCTGCCGCTTCGAAACCGGGAAGCTGATTGATCTCCGGCAGTCGCAGGCGCAACTCCAGGCCCAGCTCGCTGGTGAAATCATTGCCATTCCATGTCAACTCGATGTTGATGGATGCCTTTTCTATCTCGGGGCGTTGATCCTCGGGGATGAAGCGCCAAAGCTGATCAACATCTTCCAGTTTGGCTTTCAGGCTTAGCAGCATCTCATTATCTTTCCAACGAACCTGCAATGTCAGCTGTGCATCATCGGGTGGCAAAGGAAATCCATCAGGCACTTGGCCTAAAGTGAGTTTTGTGGAGATGTCACTCCAGATCACCGTTGTTGTTAATTGGAAAGATTTAAGGTCAACAACGCCATCTTCCGTTCGCCGGGTAATAATGGTGAGTTCAGATTCATCAAATGAACCGACATTTTCTATCTCGATTTGGGTGATTTGTAGTTGGTAAGTATCACCTTGTGGGCTGTGTTTCAGCTTCAGCGTGGCGGTATCTGTTTCGACGGTTAGCCCAGGCAGGTTGATGGTGTAGTCGGTACTGCCTTCAAACTCAAATTTGTCATCGCCCTCAAACTTCCCGCTAATACGCAGTTTACTAAGTTCGATTTGGTAGTCCGTTGCACTGTTTGCATCGAGTTCAATAACGATGGTTTCATTATCGCCCAAACTCAGGCTGCCTTGTAGTTCATACTCGTCTTTTCCTGTTTCATCTTTTTGTAAATAGATGAGGGAAAATTCCAATTTGAAAATAGCATCCAGAAACGGAATCCGCACATAGCCTTCAGCTCCCATTGCATTGGGAATATTTGCCTGAATACCGATGCTTAAAGAGGCCAGTGCAAAGGCCCACTCCGGATCGATAAAAAAACCACTGATCTCCGCCTCTGCATCGAACTGACCATTCTGATAGACCACTGGCCAGTTCAATTTAGCACTAACGGAAACGCCCTGATTGCCTAATGCGATATTTTCAAAATTTGCATGGATACCCGGCAGTTCATAGCCGTTCAACTGTATGGGCAAATCCCAGTGCAATAACGCTGATTTCGCATGCAAGCCACGAAACATTTTATTGAAACCTAAATCTGTAATGGCAGTGCCTACGTCATCATCCCGAGTGATCAGGCTGCATTCAGTTAAGGCCAGAACCAAACCGGTACCTACGATCTTAAAGGGAGGCACACTGAAACTTTCCAGTGTGGCGGTCATCGATAACTCATCACTGTTTATTACCGTGAATGAACCCTCAACCTCAAACGAAAAAGCGTCCAGTGTGGTTTGTTCTTCTTCAAGTTGAACGGGTTGCAAGTAGGGGTTATCGATTTCGATACGCAGAGGAAAATGCTTGATCGACAGTGCCTGACTGGCCTGGCCCATGGTGATTTCACAGTAGATGAGTGGCCATTCATCCGGCGAATCTGGAGCCACGCCCAGACGAATAGCATCAAAATCAGGAATCGAAATTAAGACCTCTTCCTTAACCGCAAGCACCACGCTGTAGATATGGGTTAGGGAACCATTTTCCTCGATTTCAGTTGCGAAAAAGTCCGTTGCCTTGAGCTTGTCGAGTTGCCCACCAAACAGTGTTGTCAATGGTTCGAGAAAAAATTCCAGGCCGGTGCTATAACCTATATCTTCTATTGAATAAAGTTCCTGCATATCTGCTTGCTCCTTCAACATGCACGCCAATTCGTTTTAAGACTCTTTAGTGACTTTTAACTTCTACCAAAGCGCCGGGTATAAAATTCAGACCAACATCGGGAAAGGCGATATTGAGTTCTCCGCTATAGATAATCGTAGAGGCAAAAAAATTACCGCTGTGCAACATAACGAGAGAACCAGAACCGCTGGCACCGAGGCTGACATTGCCACTAACCATTGAGAAATTAAAATTAGCCATTTCCGCAAAACTGAGTGGCTCCTGAGTCATAAATTCACCGCCTTCGGAAACCAGATCAACAGAAAGCCCTGCTTCCTCCAAAAAATCTACAGTGCGTGTAACATTACCGGGACGGTCTTTATCAAGCGCCTCAAGCAGGCGTTTAATCCTAGGAAAGCGGGTAACGAATTTGAGTTTCTTCAAGACCGAAAGCAACCCGACAGAAACGCCCAGTGATAGGTAATTCAGAGGTTTTTGAATTACCTCAGTCTGGCTGGTCTCGTCATCCGGTAACATCGTCAAAACCCCCTGACCTCTCTCAACCCCAATGGCAAACTTTTCTTTATCCACAAGGTTTTCGCTATCACTCTCGGTAAAATCAATTTTCCAATAGCGACTACGCGGAACGACTCCACCAGGCGGCTGGGGGAAAACAATCTTGATGCGGTAAGCAATTTCGACCCGACGATTCAAGGGATTGTCGCTTTCATCGGCCATGGGAGAGATGGGCTGAGTCTCGCCGAATCCTCTTCTCTTGATTTCAGCGTACAAAGAGTTGTCGGTAAATTCCTGGGCTTCATTCACGGTCTGACTCAGATGCTCGAACGCTGCCTCGGCCCGTTGTAATGAGAGCGCTTCATTATCTGCGTCGCTACCGGGTTCACTGGCGTGACCGGTGATGGAGAAAATCTTAATATCTCGACCGGGAGTCTTGGCACGCTCCACCAGTTTCTCGATGGCTTGCCGGTGTTCATCACGTAGATATTCATCAAGTAATAGCGAAGGCTGCCCGCCAAAGGGGAGATCTCTTAAAACAAGGCGAAAATGGAGGATGAGACCCTGATCACCGAGCTGTGCGCTATGCGTAACGGCATTCTCAACATTGCTGATTAACTGTTCTCTCTGTCGGGCTCTCGCCGACGGGGTTGAAACTGACATAGCCTGTTGTCTCCTTGCCGGTTTTTCAGAATTTCATTCGAATTTTGACGATGAGCTGATGCTATTGCAGGGCGTCAGTGGCGTATATCCCCTATTAAAGGGATACTAATGGTGAGATGGCATTGGTAACTTTGTTATGGGTGTGCAGGTTATTGGGGTATACCTGTGAATGGTTGTACAACTGTATGTTGTGGTACAACAATGCTCTCACCTGGATTAGCTTGCCAACGCTGACGATGGAGCTGGTAACCTCAAATGTGTCACATTAAATGACTGAAGAAACTGACAATAAATTGTCTGTGCTATTGGTGGAAGATGATGCCAATACGCGCACCCTGCTGGAAAAGGCGGTGAATGAACATACCCGTCTGCGCATTGCGGCGGCGGTGGGTACTGTCGAGGGCGGGCACAGAGAGCTTGATGACAAGCAGCCGGATGTGTTGCTGGTGGATCTGGGTTTGCCTGATGGTGATGGCACTGAGTTGATCCGGGAAATTTACCGGCGCGGGTATTCCACTGATGTCATGGTGATTACGGTATTCGGCGACGAGCGTCATGTTGTCCGTGCGCTTGAAGCGGGTGCGACCGGTTATATCCTCAAGGATGCGATGACCGATAATATCTGTACCTCGATTATGCAGCTGGTTGATGGCGGGTCACCGATCAGTGCTCCCATTGCACGTCACCTGTTAAGCCGGTTTCACGATTCGGCCAGAATGGCTGCGAAAGAGGGCATTGATCTGCCACAGCTCACCGAGCGGGAAAAGGATGTGCTGTCTCAGCTTTCCCGTGGTTTCAGTTTTCCCGAGATTGCCGGGATTCTTTCAATTTCTCCCCACACCGTTGCTTCACATGTCAAACACATCTATCGAAAATTAGCGGTACGTTCCCGCAGTGAGGCCGTTTACGAGGCCTTGCAACTGGGTTTGATCGAGATTGGCAGGTGACGTTTATGCCTGGGAGCGGTTCGCTGGTCAGAGGGCTTCTTGGCAATATTCTCGTTGCTTCGCTGATGGTCGCGGCATTCTATTTTTTTTACCAGCAATTGATGGAGCCCCCAGACGGGGTGGATGTGATTGAGCGGATGACGTTTTTTCCGGGTGCTTCCATCAGCCCGGTTCGACAGCAGTTATCGGACGGAGAGCAACGGCCCCTGCCTGATGACTGGTTGAAAACCGCGCCTGGGGAAACGGAAGGCTGGTATCTGGCTGACGTGGAACCGGCTGCGAACTTGTCTGATGGTTGGGGTATTTACTTGCCCGTCATACACATGAATGCGGACGTTTTTTTAAACGGCCGGTTGATCGGTCGCATTCGGCAATATGCTGATGAGTACAGCCATGGTGACCCCTATGCCCGTGAGATAAACCGACCTGTCTATTTTCCTGCTCCCGATGATTTGACCGCCGGGGAGCGCTATACACTGCGTATTCATGTCACTTCAAGCAGGCCGGGCAGCGGTTTGTTGGGACCGGTTTATACAGGCGCAGATATGCTGCTAAAAGCCGCTTACAAGAAACGTTTTGCCGCCAGAGTTACCACGGTACAGGTTATTTCAGCGGGCATGTTGACGATGGCCATTTTTATGACAGTGCTGTGGTTTTTGCGGCGCGAAGACAGTGTGTATGGTTGGTATGCACTGCTTGTATACACCTGGGCGGCACATAACATTTTCTTTCTGGGAGTGGATACGCCGTTTCCTGCCCCTGTCGAAGACGCTTTGTCAACAGCCACACTCGGTTGGTTTGTGGTGTTCATGGTTATTACGACGCATCGTTATCTGGGTGTGCAACTCATACGTTTCGAGCGAATCATCTTGATCAGTGCCACGTTGGGCAGTCTCGCACTGGTCATATCCAATGGTTTTGACTGGTCACCGGTAGCTGTACACCGCGTCTGGAGTACACTCGTCATCGGGCTTGGCATTTATACGCTTGCAATGGTTGTCCCGGCTTACCACTACCGTGACGATCTTAAAAATCCTTTTATGCTACCCGCAGGGTTTTCTGTGCTTTTGCTCGGGGCTCATGACCTGTTAGTGGTCATGGGACAGTGGCCGCGCGATGGCGGTCTGCTGTTACATTTCAGTGCGCCAGTCACGCTGATCGTATTCGGCTCGTTGTTACTGGAACGTTTTTCCGGTGTGTTACGAACAGCCGAGTCCCTGAACCTGGCGCTTGAACAGCGTGTTGCTGAAAAACATCAGGAGTTGGAAGCTAATTTCGAAAAATTGCGGAAAATGGAAAACCGGCAAACACTTGCGGATGAGCGTGAACGTTTCACGAAAGAAATGCACGACGGCGTTGGAGGGCACCTTGTATCCATGCTGTCGATGATGCGTGGTGGCGAAAAAAGCCCGGATAAAATAATGCGGGCGATAGAAGCAACGCTCAGTGATTTGCGCATCATGATCGACTCACTTGACCCCCGTGAACATGATATTCCGACCCTCCTTGGTGCGATGCGGATGCGACTCGAACCCCAGCTTGCCAATAACCAGTTACGATTTGAATGGCAGGTTGGGGAAATACCGCCAATTCCGGATTTCGGGCCACGCAACGCTTTGCAGGTCATGCGAATACTGCAAGAGGCGATCACCAATATCATTAGTCATGCGGAAGCGACACTGATAAGAGTCAAGGCGCGTGTTGATGTTGATGCTCAGGGCATCAGGGTTGCTGTTCTTGATGTCATTGACGATGGCAAAGGGTTTTTACCTGACATCCGTCGTGGGCATGGTCTCAATAATATGGAGCAACGTGCAACCAGTATCGGGGCAATACTTGAAATTGCGTCGGCTGATCCGGGAACACGGGTTCGGCTGATTTTTTCATATGCGCCGCATCAGTGAATGATCAACTCACCCGGATATCTCCATAAGTTTGTTCCAATATCATCAAATAATGCGGAAATGATGAATAAACGACCCTGCAGCAAGCTCTCTCGCTAACGCTCGATTTTCGCTACGCGAAAATGGGGTATTGATATCATCCGTTACTCCGGTGAAGACCATTTCAGCCTCTGGATTCCGGCTAAAAACAGGCCGGAATGACGGTGTTCGCAGCGAGCGGCGAGGAAGTAAACCCTCAGCGATTAATACTCAATACACAGGCAGTCTCCGATTGTCTGAAAATGGTCCGTAATTCCAGCCCGGTTTCAATGAGTTAGCGGTGTGAGCGTAGATCGGCCGTGCGCCGGACACTCAATAACATGGTGAAGCTATACGAAATAGGGTAGTATCTCGCCCGCTCACGGGGCTGGACCTAGTAGCCGGCTCGCGACGCAAAAATTTCAGGTTAATTTACTAGGAGACACACATGTCTTTAGACGCAACAAAAAAAGCAGAAATCGTTAAAAAATATGCCCGTGATGACGCCGACACGGGCTCCCCGGAAGTTCAGGTTGCGCTGTTGTCCGCGCAAATTGATGATCTTTCCGGTCATTTCAAAAACCATATTCATGATCACCATTCACGCCAAGGTCTGTTGCGCATGGTGAGCCGTCGTCGCAAGTTGTTGGATTATCTCAAAAATAAACATGTCGAGCGTTACCGTGAGCTGATTTCACAGCTTGGTTTGCGTCGTTAAGTAATCCCGTTGCCTGCCAGAATGCTGGCGGCAATTGCTGAAAAACAACACCAGAATAACTCTTAACAGGAATTTTTCAAAAATGGCGATCAAAAAAGTCGTACAGTTTGGCGAGCACACACTCACGATGGAAACGGGTGAAATAGCCCGCCAGGCGGGTGGTGCGGTGATGGTAAGCATGGGCGACACCGTGGTGTTCGTGACCTGCGTTGCCCGTAAAGAAGCAGACCCAGGCCGGGACTTTTTTCCGCTGACGGTCAATTATCAGGAACGTACTTATGCTGCGGGCAAAATTCCGGGTGGTTTCTTCAAGCGCGAAGGACGCCCCAGCGAAAAGGAAACACTGACAAGCCGTTTGATTGATCGCCCATTGCGCCCGCTGTTTCCCAAAGGTTTTATCAACGAAGTGCAGGTCATCGCCACGGTGATGTCGCTGGACCCTGAAATTGATCCTGATGTGCCCGCTATGATTGGTGCCTCTGCTGCGGTAAGCCTGTCCGGTGTGCCGTTTGCCGGACCTATTGGCTGTGCCCGCGTGGGTTATGTTGACGGCGAATATGTGCTGAATCCTTCTGCTACCGTGTTGCAAAGTTCGCAACTGGATCTGGTGGTTGCAGGTACCAATGACGCCGTGCTGATGGTGGAGTCCGAAGCGGAAGAACTGGCTGAAGACGTGATGCTGGGTGCAGTGACTTACGGCCACGAGCAAATGCAGACAGTGATTACGGCCATTAGTGAACTGGCCGCTGAAGCAGGCACCGTTGCCTGGGAATGGGTCGCGCCGGAAAGCAATGAAGCACTGGCCAGTGCCGTGGCAGCAGCCGGTGAGTCTGCATTAAATGCAGCCTATCAAATCAGCGACAAGCAAGAGCGTTACACCGAATTAAGTGGTTTGCGCGCCAGCATTGTTGAGCAGCTTTGCTCCGAAGGTGATGAAAGCACTTATACCGCTGGTGATGTGAAAGATGCCATCAGCAAACTGGAAAAAAGCGTAGTGCGTGGTCGTGTGCTGGCGGGCGAACTGCGTATCGATGGTCGCGACACCCGTACGGTTCGTCCGATTGCGGTGAAAACCGGCATATTGCCACGCACCCATGGCTCTGCCCTGTTTACCCGTGGCGAAACTCAGGCCATCGTGGTGACGACGCTGGGTACCGCGCGTGATGCACAGTTGATTGATGCTATTGAAGGTGAGCGTCGCGAGCACTTTATGCTGCACTACAACTTCCCTCCTTATTGCGTGGGCGAAACCGGTTTTGTGGGCAGCCCCAAGCGTCGTGAAATCGGCCATGGCCGTCTGGCAAAGCGGGGTGTTGCTGCGGTCATGCCGAGCATTGATGATTTCCCCTATTCGATTCGTGTTGTGTCTGAAATTACCGAATCCAATGGCTCCAGCTCCATGGCTTCTGTATGTGGTTCGAGCTTGGCCATGATGGATGCCGGTGTGCCCTTAAAGGCACCGGTTGCCGGTATCGCCATGGGCCTGATTAAAGACGGCGACAAGTTTGCCGTGTTGAGCGACATCCTGGGTGATGAAGATCACCTGGGCGACATGGATTTTAAAGTGGCGGGTACGGCAAACGGTATCACCGCACTGCAAATGGACATCAAAATTACCGGTATTACCCACGAGATCATGGAGCAGGCACTCAGTCAGGCCGGTGATGGCCGTATGTTTATCCTGGGTGAAATGAACAAGGTTATCTCGGAAGCCCGTGAAGAAATGTCACAGTTCGCACCCCGTTATCTCACCATCAAAATTCATCCGGACAAAATCCGTGACGTGATTGGTAAGGGTGGTGCAACCATTCGTTCCATCACCGAGCAAACTGGCGCGGGTGTGGATATCGAAGACGATGGCACCATCAAGATTTCTTCTGTTGACAGTGCAGCCGGTGAACAGGCACTGAAACTGATCGAACAGATTACCGCCGATGTTGAAGTGGGTGTGATTTATGAAGGCAAGGTGGCCAAACTGATGGACTTCGGTGCCTTTGTGACCATCCTGCCGGGTAAGGACGGGCTGGTACACATTTCACAGATTTCCGAAGAGCGTGTTGAAAATGTCAGTGACAAGCTTTCTGAAGGTGATGTCATCAAAGTGAAAGTGCTGGAGATCGACAAGCAGGGCCGTATTCGTTTGAGTATGAAGGCGGTTGATGCAGAGTAAAAACGCTATTTTGAGTGAATACGATGAAAAGGGGCCGCTGGCCCCTTTTTGTTGTACTCTGTTAAACTATCTTGAAGTTGTGAATAAAACACACATATTTTTACGAACGGTTAACAACTTTTTAGCAACCTTTCGTACCGCAAAAAACGAAAAGGAACTTACTTCTCCTTATGATGAGCCAAAAAATTAAAACCGCTGTATTTCCCGTCGCTGGTTTGGGCACCCGCTTTTTGCCAGCCACCAAAGCCAACCCCAAAGAAATGCTGCCAGTGGTGGATAAACCACTGATTCAGTACGCCGCAGAAGAAGCCATCGCTGCTGGCATTACTGAACTGGTTTTTGTAACCAGTAGTAGCAAACGTGCTATCGAAGACCATTTTGACCGGAATTTTGAACTGGAAAGCACATTGGAAGCACGCGGCAAAACAGATCTTTTGGCCGATGTGAGAGGTATTCTGCCAAAAGGTGTGAATTGCGTTTACATACGCCAGCCTGAAGCACTGGGGCTGGGGCATGCGGTTTTATGTGCAAAAAATGTCGTGGGAAATAATCCCTTTGCCGTCATTCTGGCGGACGATCTGATTGATGATAATGATTCAGGTTGTCTGTCGCAAATGACAGCGCTGCATGCTGAACACCAATGCAGCCTGCTGGGTGTTGAACGCATCGACCCGAACGACACGGATAAATATGGTGTAGTAAAAACTGCCACCAGTGAAGCAGGCATTGGCAAGATCGAGGAAATTGTTGAAAAACCTAAACCCGATGTAGCGCCATCAAACCTAGCGGTGGTAGGGCGTTATATTTTATCACCACGTATTTTTGACATACTGGAAGGTACAGGCAAGGGAGCGGGGGGTGAAATTCAACTGACCGATGCCATTGCAGGATTACTTGCAGAAGAAGATGTTCTGGCCTACGAATTTAAAGGCAGGCGTTATGATTGTGGCAGCAAGCTGGGTTATTTAACGGCCACAGTAGAATATGCGCTAAAACACCCGACGTTGAGAAACGACTTTCTGGAATACCTGCGCAGTTATTGTTTACCGGCAAAATAAAGTTGCGCAGGGTGGGCACGTGGTGTGTGCCCACGGGCTAGCTCTGTATCCGCGTGGGCAAAAAGGCGTGCCCACCCTACGGTTTGTTGCGTTGGGCTTCGGAAAAAACATTGATTCCAGCCTATGAGTTTTCTGTGCTGAGCAGATGGTCGATTTCTGCGGTCATTTTCTGAAAGTTTTTGTTCGTAGTTTCTTTATCAGCGTTACTATTTGTTTGGCACTGTAATATCAGTTGCGTAGGGTGGGCACGTGGTGTGTGCCCACGGGCTGGCTCTGTATCCGCGTGGGCAAAAAGACGTGCCCACCCTACGGTTTGTTGCGTTGGGTTTCAGAAAAAACATTGATTCCAGTCTATGAGTTTTCTGTGCTGAGCAGATGGTCGATTTCTGCGATCATTTTCTGAAAGTGTTCGTTCGTGGTTTCTTCGTCAGCGTTTAGGCTTGTCTGGTATTGTAATGTTAGCTGATGCAATTTAGCGAAATCACAATATGCCATGCCCCCCAGCAAACGATGAACCTCATCACGAAGGTGGAGGGAGTCTCCCGAGTCGTAAGCGGCTTGCAGTTTTTCTTTGGTTTCGGGCAATTCGCGCAATAACATTTCATTCAGGGTTGTGGATAAATTATTGTCGATGCCGAGATTGCTCGTGGAATCGTGGTATGTCGGCTTATCATCTTTGGATGATTCGTGTGCGTGTGTCCAATAGGTAATCGCTGTTAAAAGTATATTAACGGCAATGGGTTTTTCCAGAATTTCATCAAAGTCCGGATTTCGGGACAGTGGACTGTTCCTGTTTTGGCTTGCGGCCGTTAAACCGATAATGGCTATGCGTGTTGAGGACGTTTCGGTTTCGCGTATTTCTCGTGCTGCATCCACCCCGTTTATTTCCGGCATATGGATATCCATAAGAATAACATCGAATTTATCTTCGCTGTTGAAGGCAGTGATGGCTTCTTTTCCATTATTAACAATATAGGGTATTGCTCCGGAACGGCACAGGATAGTTTCGATCAACGTGGCATTTATAGCATTGTCTTCTGCAACGAGAATCTTTAGCCCATCCAGTTGGGGCGATGTTGTTAATTTATGTGTCGGGCTTATTTTCGAGCCATAAAAATTTTTCGGACTGCGAAAAATAATGGCCAGTTTTTTCTCGAAATCAGCCTGGCGGAATGGCTTGCTCAGACAGGCGTCCGCTCCCCAGTCACGTAGTGTTTTTAATGTTAATGGGTCTGATTTACTGACGATAACCAATATTTTTGAATGGGCATAATTTTGATGTTCTTCCAGAAACTCCCGGGTTGTGGTTTCAGTCGCTTCGTGACTATTAATGCTGAGCACGCAAATGTCCGGTATGCTGGATGCCACTGGTGAAGTACACAGGTTTTTGATGTCCAGGCATTCCGTTACCTCAAAGCCCAGATGCTGGAAGGCATGAGTCAGTGAGACCCGGGTGAGTTCATTGGTGTCATATAATGCGATTGATTTATTGGAATACGGTAAATTTTCACTTTTGTTAATCCGTTTAGGTACATCTTTTGATTGGCACTGAAATGTAAACCAGAATGTAGAGCCTTTATCTTCATTACTTTCAATGCCTATTTTGCCGCTCATGGCTTCGGTGAGTGATTTTGAAATAGCCAGCCCCAGCTCCAATCCGGTGCCACTGTACTGATGGGTATCGCTGTCATTAATCTGATTGAATGCGTCAGAAATAATGGTTTTATCTTTTTCTGAAATACCCGCCCCCTGATCAGTAATGCTGATTTTGATTTGTACCCCTTCATTTTTTTGTGATTCCAGCATGGTGCGAATGGTTATTGTTCCCGTGTCAGAAAATTTAACGGCATTGCTTGAGAGGTTAATAAGCACCTGGCGTATGCAGTCCATAGCACCGAATAACTCTTTAGGTGTGTCATCATAATATAACGAGGTAATTTCAATGCCTTTTTCATGTGCAGAGGGCGCGATAAATACCAATATGTCTTCGATACATTTTTTCAGATTAAAATGAACATCATTGACGGAAATATTTCCCGTCTCAATTCTGGAAAAATCAAGAACACTATTGATGATGCCCAGTAAGTTTTTTGCAGATTGTTCGATAGTGTAAAGATAATGAATTTGTTCCTGTGTTGAGTTAGTGTTTTTTAATAATGTGACAAAACTCAAAATGCCATTTAACGGGGTTTTTATTTCGTGACTGATATTGGTTAAAAAGGCAGATTTTTCCTGATTCGCCGAAAGTGCCTGTCGCTGACTGACGGTGAGCTCGGCATTTTTTTGTTCCAACAGTTTTAATGAGTCCCGCAGTTCTTCCGTCGCTAGCTCAATGGTGTTTTGGGTCTCCTGATGTGATGACTTAATGGATTGCAGCATGTTGCTGATCCCTTTTTCAAGCGTTAATAAAACACCTGTCGGATGTGTTTTGATTGACACATCCAGGTTACCGTTTTCGATTTCGTTAACAGCATTGCTCAAGGATGAAATGGGGTCTGTGATATAGCGGCTGGTACGCATAGTCAGAAAAATACTGCTAATCAGAATTAACAGAGTGATTGAAAGTGTTTGCAGGATGGCATCCCGTTTATTTTGTCGCACAACTTCATCGGATACTTCAACGATGACCCAACCAATGACGGGCGGCATGATGTTATCAGCAATTTCAAAATCATTGATATCCACAGTGCGCTGAATAATCGGTTTGCTGAAAATACGCTTGTCCGTATCGTTTAATCGGCTGGAAGCCGATGAGGTATTTTTGGCTTTGGATTTTTGTATCAGCGGGTTGCCCTGATTATTGGTAATGGTGATGGAAACAACGTCATTTTTTGTCAATGCAGACTCAATCAGAGGTGAAAGAATGGTCATGTTTCCTGAAAATACACCATATTCACTGGCGGATGCCAAATGTCCAGCCAGGGAGTTTCCTTTGTCAACAATACTGGTTTCTATGTCATCAATCTGATGGTTGACAAAATAACCGAAAAAAATAATGGAAACGATGGTAGCGGGAAGGACCGCAAGCAATAAAATACGAAAATTAATCGTCGGAGAAATCATTTATATTCCATTATCGGTCTGTTTTTCATGCCGGTGCCGAGATACATCAACACACGGTTGTTTGTTTGTCAGTTGTAGGTTTATTCTATCAGGCCCGTTACGGCGGTTCTTCTCCAGCTCTTGAAAAATATGCTTTTAGATGTGTGGGCACTTGATAAAACGGGTTAAATCGGTACATTAGGTGCCCCAAGTTATTACTCTCAAGAGCATTAGTCTATGAGCTTTCCCACGATTGAATCTTTTGTCGGCAACACACCGTTAGTGCGTTTGCAGCGCCTGCCCGGAGAGTCCGGCAATACCCTGCTGGTCAAACTGGAAGGTAATAACCCAGCGGGCTCAGTGAAAGACCGGCCTGCACTGAGTATGATCCAGCATGCAGAAGCGCGAGGTGACATTAAACCCGGTGATACGTTGATCGAAGCCACCAGCGGCAACACCGGCATCGCCCTGGCCATGGCAGCAGCCATCAAAGGCTATCGCATGGTGCTGATTATGCCAGAGCACATGAGCGTGGAACGGCGCGGAGTGATGAAAGCCTTTGGCGCAGAAATTGTGCTGGTGAGCAAAGAACAGAGTATGGAAGGCGCACGCGACCTTGCCCAGCAGATGCAAGATGAAGGTAAGGGCAGGGTGCTGGACCAGTTCGCCAACCCGGATAATCCACGAGCGCACTATGAAGGCACAGCCCCGGAAATCATGCGCGAGACCGATGGCCGCATCACCCACTTTGTCAGCTCCATGGGGACTACAGGCACCATCATGGGCTGCTCACGCTATTTCAAGGAAGTGAAGCCCGAGATCAACATTGTCGGCGTACAACCCACTGAAGGTGCATCCATTCCCGGTATCCGGCGTTGGCCCAAAGAATATCTGCCATCCATTTATGACGAAACCCGGGTAGACCGTATTATGGACATCTCGCAGGAAGACGCTGAAAATACCACCCGTGCCCTGGCAGCACAGGAAGGCATTTTTGCCGGAGTGTCCTCCGGCGGTGCTGTTGCCGCAGCCTTGCAGTTGTCACAGCAAGTGGAAAACGCGGTGATTGTAGTGATCATCTGTGACCGGGGTGACCGCTACCTGTCCACGGATGTGTTTCCCGCCTAACGGTTTTACACTGTCCCAGCCTCATAACGCCTTCTTATCGCTCCGATTTGTATCGGAGCGGCAGATAATATTTTATCCAACATAATGTAGAGCCTCACATGTCCCGACGCCGCCGTAAAAAACTCCCCACTGAACCCGTTCGTGCCACCATCGAAAGCCTGTCTCACGACGGGCGAGGCATTGCGCATATCGACGGTAAAGTAACATTCATCGCTCGCGCATTGCCCGGTGAAGAAATCATGTTTCGCTACACGTCAAAACGCGGCACGTTCGATGAAGGCGATGCCATCGAGGTGCTGCAAGCCTCGCCGCAACGCATTGAACCGCGCTGCCCGCACTTTGGCGTATGCGGCGGTTGCAGTCTGCAACACCTGAGTCCGGCCGATCAGATAGCCGCAAAACAGGAACGTCTCCTGGAAAACCTGCAACACCTGGGCAAAGTCACCCCCGGCGAAGTGCTGCCCCCCCTGACGGCCACGCCCTGGGGTTACCGCCGCAAAGCTCGCCTGGGGGTGAAATACATGCGCCGGGAACAGGTCGTGCGTGTCGGCTTCCGGGAAAAGCACAGCGCCTTTCTCACCGACGCCAAGCAATGTGATGTATTGCATGAAGTGATTGCCTCCCGCCTGACGGCATTTGGCGAGCTGGTGAACCGGCTATCGGTACGCGACAAAATTCCACAGATTGAAGTCGCCGTGGGCGATACCCACACCGCACTGGTATTCCGTCACCTGGAACCGCTCAGCGAAGAAGACGAGCAGCAACTCTGTGCCTTTGGCGAAAGCCATCAATTAGGAATCTTTGTACAACCCAAAGGCCCAAAAACCGTGCGCCGCCTGTGGCCGGAAACAGACAGTGATTTCAAACTCCACTATGAACTGCCCGCGTACGATGTTGACATTCAATTTCAACCCATAGACTTCACCCAGGTCAACGCCGAACTGAACCGCGCCATGATCGACCAGGCCATTGCTCTGTTGGACGTACAAAAGGAAGACCGCGTACTGGACTTGTTCTGCGGACTGGGTAATTTTTCCCTGCCCCTGGCACGCAAAGCCGGAGCCGTGGTAGGTGTGGAAGGCGAAGCCAGCTTAGTGGAACGGGCGCGTGAAAACGCACAAAACAACGGCATCAGCAATGTGGCATTTTACGCCGCCGACCTCAATGGAGACCTTGCCGCCGAGCCCTGGTACGGCGAGGGTTTTAACAAACTGTTGCTGGACCCGCCACGCAGCGGTGCGCCCGTGGTGGTTGAAAAACTTCCCCAACCTCTACCGCAACGCATCGTCTATGTTTCCTGTGACCCGGCCACGCTGGCTCGTGATGCCGGTATACTGGTCAAACAACACGGCTACACACTGGTGAGCGCCGGTGTTATGGACATGTTTCCGCATACTGCCCATGTGGAATCCATTGCCCTGTTTGAAAAAAAGTAACTGCACAGCCTGACTTTCAGAGGCGCAAAGGACGCAAAGTTTATACTGTTTTTCTTTGCGCTCTTTGCGTTAAATACTCCATCAGTAATAAATTTGAAATTTGAATGAGTGTTTCATGAAATACTGAAATAACCATTTATACCTAAAATCAAATACTTGTAAAATCAGCGCTTGATTTATAGGTAAAAAGCCAGCTGATTCGTGACATTTTTTGTTAATTTTCCCATTTCCGGTTATCCGTGTTTTTCCCACAAGACAAACTGAAATTTGATGCTATCTTGTGGGTGAGAGTGTGATATCACAGCAGTAATTCTGGTGTTTTTTGCGAAAATAGCAGGAGGTACACATGGCCATTGGAACCCCGGTAGTCGGCAGTTGGTATCAGGGCACAGACGAACTGAAGTTTGAAGTGATTGCGGTGAATGAAGACGAAGGCATCATCGAAATCCATTACATGGATGGTGAGCTGGACGAAGTGGAATTCGATGTCTGGTCGCAAATGAGAGTGGAACACCTTCCCTCCCTCGGAGACTGGGGGGAGGTTTACGACGAGTTTGCACAGGACGACCTGGACTACACCGACTTCGACTTGCGCTCCTGAGTCTTATTGCTTGTGCGGGTAGGGTGCGTTTTACGCACCAACATTGTTTCAATGTTACTTACGATGAAAATTGTCAAGTATGCCGGGCTCGATATCCCGAAATCCGCCCAAAAACGCCTACTTTTGCGTGCTGCGAATATCCCATCAGCTTGTTGCAGGATGGTTTATTTCTGCAATAAAGCCGATTGCTCAAACTGAACGCCACTCCATCCCTGTCGCATGAACGTGCGAATATTTTCGTGGTCATTACCCTCAGGATTTTGCAGCACATCCTCCCGGTAGTATTTTCCAAAGCAGCTCAAGGTCTCTTCTTCTGTCAGCCCCTCTGTTGTAGCAAAAGCAAAGATTTTGCAGGAACCCTCATTGCTGCCAGGCAGGTTAATCACCTGGTCATGGCCACGGCCATTCACAAAATGCGTCGGCGTGTACTCAAAATGCTCATCGATACAATCGATTACATCCTGGAACTCCACAGTCTCCGGTCGGGTTTTAATTTGTGTAACTAACTCATCAATCGTCATAGTGTGTTTGTCTTTTTTTTAAGTTTTCTAACAAGGGGTTTAAACCCCCGTATTTTCAGGCAGCAACCCGAAGCAGAAGGGTAAATAAAAACCGGCAGCAGGTCAAAGTTGTGATTGAGAATGCCTCCCGGCGTTTTCTACCGCAAAGAGCGTGAAGCAAGTCACACCGGTAAAACAGTTCGTAGGGTGTATGCAAGGTCTATGGTGGAACCGCTGCGCTTGTTCCACCCTACAATTTTACCCTGTGTTGAATAGAGCGAAACAAAAAGTCGATGAATACCCCAACTCTCTCTATCCTCTTATCCGAGTAGGGTGGAACAAGCGCAGCGGTTCCACCAACTTCCACGAGATCACTCTGTGTTGAATAGCGCGTAGGTTGGGGTGAATGTTTTTTATGAACCCCAACATGCCAGAACACGTCAAACTGCCCCAAAATCATATTCAGAGCACCACAAGCAAACTTATCCCGACGTTCAAAGCCAAAAATAATTCTACCCTGCACGATGAATATGTTGATGTTCAAACCTTACGCCAACCTGAAGGATCGCCAAATTGACCCATACCAGACAAATTACTTCGTCAGCATACGCAACTTGAAATCAAGCCTTTTTTGACTAAAACCGGGAATATCACATATATTTTTGCGCAACATTTTACCACTGCTGGGCGAACCCAAAAACACACCAATCACATTCTCATACGCGGGCAGGCTCAATTGAAAAACGGACTTGAAATGCCGGGCGACATCGGGCTCCGCAATACAAGCACTTTTTCTCAACGCCTTGCTGCCAATAAAATTCATCACCAGCGTGCCGTTTTTATTGAGATTGCGTAACAGAGTATTGCACCATGCTTTATCCGCAGGTACCGCACGCTCAACACTGTCACTGCTGCCAAACAAATCATCAATAATAAAATCAAAAGGCGGACCATCGTAATCCTGCAACCACTGAACCGCATCCGCATGATGCAACGTCGCCATGTTTTTTTTAATACCAAAAAATTTCCGGGCAATCTGCAAATGTGTTTTGCTCAGCTCCACACCCACAATCTCCACCGGTTCCACACACTGCCGCAATAAATGAATGGCCGAACCCCCTCCCACTCCCAACAGCAAAACGCGCTTGATGCGCCCTGGTGGTCGAAAAAAGGCCGGAATCACCAGCAAATCCCACACGCCACCACTGTGCGCCCGGTCCGGGTGATACTGACTATGAAACACACCATTAGTATACAGCCGCCGGGAACGTCCAGCGGTGCGTACCTCATAACAGGTGTCGCGGGTTTGTTTTTGCCAAAGCAGAGCCATGAGTTTCAGGTAACTTGTCGTTGTGTCACGAAGAATGAAAACGAAGTGGATTCTCTGCTGAAAAGCACCTCACTGCAACTGGTTATTCTGTTGAGTAAAACTGTCATACTGTCAATGGTATTTTTCACGCAAAAATGTGGCTTGTTCTATCTATCATGGTCATGTAACACTTCGCCATCAATAACAACAAATAGAATATGGACAAGTTTGACCGTATATTCCAGTTAGATCAGTTGCTCAACAGCCACCGATGCCCGCTATCGCTCAACACACTGCAAGATAAAATGGAGTGTTCCGAGTCCACTGCGCGGCGCATGATCGGTACTCTACGTGACACACTGGGCGCGCCCATCGAATATGACCGGGAACAAAATGGTTACTATTACGATGTAACGCAAGGCCAGACCTGGGAACTGCCCGGCCTGTGGTTTAATGCCCAAGAGCTTTATGCCCTGTTGGTATCCTACAATCTGCTGGATCAGCTTCAACCCGGCATGCTGAGTGATCATATTCAGCCGCTCAAGCAGCGCATTGAAAGCATTCTTCAACAAAGCCATGCAGGCGGAAGCCCGGACCTGAGCAAACGCATCCGCATTTTTCAACAGGGCGCACGGCCCGCCAATCTTGATCATTTCCGCCAGATTGCCAGTGCCACGCTGCAACGTCGCCAGATACGTCTGCTCTACCATGGCCGTGAACGTGACCAAACCACTGAACGTACCGTCTCTCCACAGCGCCTTGTTTATTACCGCAGCAACTGGTATCTCGATGCCTGGTGCCACCTGCGCAAAGAATTTCGCACATTCTCACTGGATCGCCTCAGCCCTGTTGAAATGCAGCAAGTAGCCGCCCGGGAAATCAGTGAGGAAAGTCTGGATGAGCACTTTGCACATGCCTATGGCATCTTTGCCGGACAGCCTACACACAGCGCGAAGTTGCGTTTCACCTCTGAAGTTGCACGCTGGGTAGCGGATGAACACTGGCATCCACAACAACAGGGAAAGGTACTGACTGATGGTGGTTATGAATTGAGCATTCCTTACAGTGATACCCGAGAACTCATTATGGATATTATGAAATACGGCCCGGATGTAGAAGTTATCAGCCCCGATACATTGCGCAAACTGCATATAGAGAAACTGGCATCGGCAATCAACAATTATAAAAATGGAAAATAATCGCTGGCCTGGTCAGGTTTTGACAGGGCGGGGTGGTATAAAGCAAAGCATGAAAAAGTCATCAATAAAAATGCTCGATACAGCAGCTTGCTATTTTCGTTATTGGGGCAAGGCCGGTAAAGAAAAAGAAGAAGGCGCGCTATATTATTTGTTGCCTTATCATTGTCTAAGGTCACTATGGTCAAAAATTCAGCAAGGGTAGCTTAGGCAATGATCAGTCTTATTGAGTCAAAAATATGGGCAAAAACGTGCAAGGATGGTTCTGGAAAATGGCATCCCCTCATTCTCCATATGTTGGATGTGGCAGCCTGTGTGGATGCGGTTCTTGCACGCGAGCCTGAATCAACCCGAAGCAGAATAGCAGCAGTTTTTGGGATGTCATGGAAAGATGTACGGAGTTGGATTCTGCTCATAGTAGCTTGTCATGATCTTGGGAAGGCTTGCCCAGGGTTTCAGTGCAAGTGGAAAGACATGACGGAACTTCCCTTGCCTCGAATTCCTGATACCAATATCAATCATGCATTTGTTAGTCAGATCGCACTAGCCGAGATACTAAGGGACTTGGGTTGGCCGGATGATCTGGCTGATCTAGTGGCCGATGCGGTGGGTTGTCACCATGGAAGTCGGGCGTCGCCAACAACTCTCAATAATCTTGAATACAACAGGAACGCCATTGGCAAGAATGATTGGGAATTGGCCCGTAAAAGTATTGTCGAGGCATTGGTCGTACTTTTTGAGCCTTCTCGAATTCCAGATAAGAAAAAACTCTCTGGCCCAGATTTCATGCTGTTGTCAGGTCTAACCAGTTTTGTTGACTGGATTGGCTCCAACGAAGATTGGTTTGAATTTGGTACTCCTGAAGACTGTGATGATCTGCAAGCTTGGTTTGATAAGCGTAGAAAATGTGCAGATGATGCCTTGAATGCTATTGGCTGGGATTTACGCACACCACTCAGTGATGAAAAAAGGTCTTTTCAGGACGTTTTTGATTTTCAACCCAGACCTTTGCAAAAAGCGGTTGCTGATGCATTGGCTGAAGTAACGGAGCCTGCCATTATTTTGATCGAGGCCCCTATGGGTGAGGGAAAAACCGAAGCGGCTTTTTTTGCTCATTTAGAGTTACAGCGACGTTTTGGGCATCGCGGTTTATATGTGGCACTGCCAACCAAAGCAACTGGAAATGCGATGTTTTTGCGCACGCTAAAATTCTTGCGGGATCAAGATATGAGTCGGCCGCTTGATTTACAGCTTTTGCATGGTGCAGCACTGCTAAATGATACTTTCCAGAACCTACATGTGTCGGATATTCACGATGAAACAACCGGTGGAGAGGTAAAAGCTGCCGAGTGGTTTACCCAAAAAAAACGGGCATTGCTTTCTGAGTATGGAGTAGGGACTGTGGATCAAGCTCTGTTATCCATTCTACCAGTGCGGCATAACTTTGTACGACTATGGGGGTTGGCAAATCGGGTGGTGGTGTTCGATGAAATTCACGCGTATGACGCTTATACCGGTACCCTTTTAATTCATTCGATACGTTGGCTGTTGGCGTTGGGTTCTTCTGTGGTGCTGCTATCTGCAACATTGCCGCCAGATTTTCGCCGCAAGTTAGCCGAAGTGGTAAATGATAATTTACCTCCCTCAGAGAAAGAATACCCACGCCTCACTCTTTTTCAGCCTGGATCGGTAAAGCAGAGACATTTCAATGCTGACCCTGAACGGCGTTTAACCATTAAGCTGAAAAAAATATCACCTGATTTGTCTGGCATATGCTCGGTACTGCAAGAGCATCTTGTTAACGGAGGCATGGGGCTTGCGTTGGTTAATACGGTACAGAGGGCACAGGATCTTTATCAGATATTTTCTCAAGGCGAGCCGATTGAAATAAATGGGCAGGTTGTTGGGAAACACCTTGCCGATGGTACCGATGTGTACCTTTTTCATGCTCGCTTTCCTGCTGATAAAAGACAGCAGCGAGAAGAACTGGCGCTTGAGAATTTTGGTGTGGATAGTAAGCGTGAGGGCCGAAAAATCCTCATTGCCACCCAGGTAGTTGAGCAGAGTCTTGATCTGGATTTCGATGTCATGGCAACCGACTTGGCTCCCATCGATTTGGTGCTTCAGCGAGCCGGGCGACTATGGCGGCATAAACGTGAATATAGGCCGATGCCTGAACCGGTTCTGATTGTGGCAGGGCTTGCCGGAGATGCGCCTCCCGACTTTGAAGATCCACTGTGGTGGAGTTCAGTTTACCGTGAGGATTTCCTGATACGCACATGGTGTCTGTTAAGTAATAAACCGAGTTTAGTCCTCCCAGATGAAATCGATACTTTGGTTCAGGAGGTGTACGAAGAACCAGTGGAGATACCTGAATTCCTCAAAAAGCGTTTGGATAAAGCGCTTTGTGAGGGCGAAGGGGGGGCATTAGGAGAGACGCAGCAAGCACATATAGCCTTCATTGGTTTTCCAGATGATGGTTCGTGGAATGATCCAGGCAGATTCAACTTGTATGACGAAGATGACCCGGATGTTCATCGTACTCTCAAGGTTCAAACCCGCCTGGGAGAGGAGTCTGCTGTAGCGATTCCCATTTATTTAGAGGATAACTTCGATCCTGACGGTATTCCTAATTCAGCACAGGCCAAACAGTGGTATTTGAGGGCAGTGAACATCTCCCGTTTGCGTGTGGTTAAAAATCTAAAAAGATTGGGTGTACCTGAAGGCTGGAAAAAATCATCACTGTTACGCAACTGTTTTCCACTGTTATTGGATCAACAAGGCCATTGGCTGGAAGATACAACAGTAAGATTGGATGATGAGCTGGGGCTAACTTATGAGAAAAAGGAGAGCGAATGAGTCAGTTTAATTTGGTAGACGAGAAATGGATACCGGTACGTTTTCTGGATGGTACACGAGATGAACTTGGTATCAGCGATGTTTTACTGAAATCTAAGGAGATCGAATCCATTGAAGATTCATCTCCCTTGGTGGTGGCTGCGCTGTACCGATTTTTGTTGGCGGTGTTGTATCGAGCGTTGGAAGGTCCAACGGATATTGATCAGGCTAAAGACTTATTCAGAGATGGACTGCCTAGCGACAAAATTTCCGCTTATCTCGAGAAGTGGAACGATCGATTTTGGTTGCTTGATGAAAAACATCCGTTTGGTCAGGTGCCGACATTTGCACCAAAAAAATGGAGGTCTTGGACAGCTCTTGCAGTTGAATATAATGCTGACACTGCCAAAGTTCTCTTTGATCATGCTAATGAAAATGATCCTGGCCGGATAACCATGGCAGCAACGGCTCGCTGGTTACTTGCTGCCCAGACTTTTGCTGTTTCGACTGGGAAAAGTGAAATATCTCATACTGGAACCGCTCCATCAGCGGGTTCAGTAATGGGAATTCCTGTTGGATTGAATTTGGAAGATACACTCATTTTTTGTCTGGTTCCACAGAATCGGATGGTTTTGTCAGATGATCTTCCTCTCTGGGAGAGAGAGCCTGATTCACTTGAATATCTAAAAAAGAAAATCAAGGTGCCAGATGAAAAGAGTGGAAAATTTAAAGATCGTACTGTGGAAAGAGTAGCTACGGGAATCGTTGATCTTTATACGTGGAGAACCTGCTCAGTTATTTTTAAGGAGCCAAGCTTAGATTTAATCTCTGATCTTGGTTTTGCTTCTGGTGTCGGATATAAGGAGATGGTTGATATTGATCCAATGCTTGCTTACATGATAAGAGAGGTTAAGGATAAAGGATCAAAGGAAAAAATTAAAAAAAAGTTTTCTATTCAGTTTGAAGAAAGAGGGATTTGGAGGGATTTTGATTCTCTTCTTCCTGACGAAACTAGCCTTGCACCGAAGGTTATCGAACATGCGATTAGATTAACAAAAAAAGAACACGAAAGGTTCCCGAAAGGAGTAATAGTTTTGGGTCAAAAATATTTCCCCCCTAGGCCAAATGTAGAATATTGGAGAAAAGAATATTTTACCCTTCCTGAAGCCCTTTCCGGTAATCAAAATGTACGACATGAGATCCATGAAATTCTTCAAGATGCAAAAAAATCAGGGGTTGTGTTGAAGGCTTCTTGTGAGAGTTTTGCTAGGGACATGATTGGGCATGGAAAAAGAAAGGTGGAACAATCTGATATTGATGACTTTGTCACCCAATTAACGGTTCTGCCGTACTACTGGTCTACCCTTGAATCTAAATTTCATAATATGTTGCGTGAATATGGGCTTGATCGAGACAGTGATGATGTTCGCCACCTATGGCTTATTTCCGTATGCAGTGTCTTAAAGTCAGCATGGAATCAGCACAGTGCTTCTGTTTCCACTGGAGATGCCTGGGCCATTCGAGCCCTTGTCAAGGCCGAAGGACGAGTATTACTTCAGTTGAAGAAATTACGAAATGAAATTTCAATTCTTAAGCCAGTAGAGGTGTCTGCATGAATAGTTTTATTGAATGGTTAGAGAAGCTGAATGCGAGTGATACACGAGTAAGGGCGATTTTGCGTCGTAGTCTGGCTTTTAGGCCAGGAACATATTTTTGGGCTGCTCCATACGTTGAACCTTTTTTAAAAAATGAAGAAAACCAACGGAGGCGAGAAATTTACTACTTGGTGGCAGGGCTTTGGGCGTTGCATTGGCGTGAGGACAGGGATGACATCTTGGTTTCTATTGGTTCAGCGTGTGGGGCTTTAGATAGGGAAAACCGGAAAAAAATGAGTGTGAGTGATCCGAGTAAATTAACAAGTACTGAGCGACGTTTTATAAACTTTCTGGATGCCGACCATGATCAGTTACCGCACCGCCTGCGACAAATGGTTTCCCTACTTAAAAATCAACCCATTGACTTTGGAGAGATGCTGAAAAGATTGATGTATTGGGATGATGACCTGAAGAGATCCCAAAATGCCTGGGCACGAGATTTTTACCGCACCTTGAATAATGAAAAAAATATTGAAATGGAGACCAGTGAATGAAAACAATAATTGAAATTCATGCCTTACAGAACTATGCCCCATCCAACTTGAATCGTGATGATACCGGGGCGCCAAAAGACGCCTTATTTGGTGGTTCACGTCGTGCCAGGATTTCCAGTCAATGTCAAAAACACGCTGTAAGAAAATATTTTGATGAGGTCAGTAGTGATTTCATCAAGTCACCTTATCTTGCTGATCGCACTAAACGGTTGCTTTCTGAATTACAAAAAAAGCTGGCTGAAAAAGGAAGAGAAGGAGAAGAGGTTGAGGAAAAATTGGAAATGGTGTTTTCCTCTATGAGGCTGAAGCTGAAAGATAGCAAAACGGAATATCTGCTTTTTCTAGGAAGAAATGAAGTTGACAATTTGGCGTCACTGATTGATGAAAAATGGAATGAAATAGGTGATCCCGTCGCCCGGTTGTCTGCTATCAGAAGTAAACTAGCAGATAACCTTTCCGGTGATGAAGGAAAATTAGGCGTTATCCAGTATGTGTTGAAAGTTTCTGGCGATAAGCCGAAAGAAGAAGGTGTTGTTACTGTTGAAAACAATTTTGATGACATATTGAATGTTGTCAACAAGCATTGGGATAGCATTGATCCATCCAAGATCTTTGATGATGCCGGAAAACCAATAAAAGGGCGCAAGAAGAGTGACAAGGGTGACTGGGAACTTGATTTGGAAAAAATCCTTAAAGATGGAAAAGATGAGGTTTCGGCGCTGGGGAAATCATTGTTAGCACTTCTTGATGGCGGAAAGGCTGTTGATTTAGCACTATTTGGTCGGATGTTAGCCAACATGCCAGAGAAAAATCAACATGCCTCTTGTCAAGTTGCTCATGCAATTTCCAGTCATGCGGTTGAGCGTGAATTTGATTTCTACACGGCAATGGATCATCTCAAACCCGAAGACACAGCCGGTGCCGACATGATGGGCACGATTGAATTCAATTCAGCCTGTTTTTATCGTTATGCCGTGATTGATTGGGAAAAACTGGTTGAGAATCTTCAGGATGATACTGATTTGGCGGCTAAGGGGTTGCAGGCATTCCTTGATGGGTTTGTAGTGGCTGAACCTACCGGAAAACAGAATAGCTTTGCTGCCCATAATGCACCTGAATTCGTGGCTGTATCGGTGCGGCGAAATACTGCGCCACGTAATCTGGCAAATGCTTTTGAAACGGCAATCCGTGTGAATAAAACTGAGTCCCTTACCAAGGAGTCGGCGACACGCTTGTCTGCTAAATCAGCAGCGTTGGACAAATTTTATGGTACTACGTGCAATGCTCGTTATGTTGTTTCTGAAGATACCTTTGGTGAGCGATTCGACGCGAAAGGACTTGGGAAACAAGAAGAGAATGTTGCAGCAGTTATAGAATGGGCATTGAGTGAAGTTACTAAAAAGGGGGAGTGACATGGCCACCTTATTGCTTCGTTTAGTCGGCCCTATGCAGTCATGGGGCACTACCAGTCGTTTTGGTCAACGAGATACCGGAAAGGAGCCTAGCAAGTCGGGAGTGATCGGATTGTTGGCGGCAGCCTTGGGGATTGATCGTGAGAAGTGGACTGACTTGGAACCACTCACCCTTCTGTCGATGGGGGTTCGGCATGATCGCCCCGGTGTGTTGAAAAAGGATTATCAGACGGCGGGCTGTGCTGCCACTGACACTATCATCAAGGCGAATGGTACCCAAGAAAAGGGTGGTGGTGTTGTATCCACTCGCTTCTACCTGGCTGATGCTGCTTTTCTCGTAGGCGTTGAATCTGAAGATCGGCTTTTGCTTGAACGAATTTATAGCGCCTTGCGTGATCCGGTTTGGCCGTTGGCGTTAGGGCGTAAATCCTATGTGCCATCGGAACCGGTTTGGATAAAAGATGGTTTGCAAGAATTATCGTTGTACGAAGCATTGAAAGGATGGCGTTGGATTAGTTCACCACGAAAATGGGAATCTCTGCCTGAACAACTTTTGATCTCGTTGGAATCTGAGGATGGTTCTGGTGTGCTAAGAATGGATCAGCTTCTGTCGTCATTTGCGGAGCGGCGTTTTGGTTCGCGGTTCGTACGTTCTGAGTGGGTGGATTTTTCACAGGAGGTGACGGATGTTTCTTCATAGAATTCATCTCGATCCACGTTGCCGTGAGGCAAGACGTGATTTGGCCGATCCCTATCAACTACATTCCTCTCTTTGTCGAGCTTTCAGTCCGCCTGAAGAAAAATGTCCCAAAGGTGCTTTTTTGTGGCGGCTTGAGCCCGAAACTGACCCTTCAGGTTGTCCGCGTGTTCTGGTGCAGAGTCAGGTGAAGGCTAATTGGGAAAGGATTGCTGTTAAAGGGTGGTTGGCACAATTTGAGCCAGCCATTGATTTGAGCCAACGGCTTAAATTGGATGCACTAAAAGCTGGTCAGCGTTTTCGCTTTAGGTTGTGTGCAAATCCATGTGTAAAGCGTGATGGCAAGCGCCAAGGATTAATGCAGCTAGAGGAGCAAGAGGCATGGCTTGTGCGAAAAGGAAAGCAACACGGGTTCTCATTACCGAGGCTTGCATCTTTTGACCTAATAGAATCTCCGACGGAGCGAGTTGATGTGCGGGTATCTCAAGAACAGGTACTTCGGGGCAAACAGCATGATGGCAACCACATTCAGGTTTTTTCGGTATTGTATGACAGTACGCTTGTAGTTACTGATGCTGAAAAGTTTAAGGCTGCACTACACGCAGGTATTGGTCATGGCAAGGTGATGGGGCTTGGATTGCTCTCAGTGGTGCCAGTTGTATGACCATTTTCCTTGCCAAGTTTTTTGGCTGCGGTTTGCAGCTGGTGTAGCGCGCAATAAATTGTGCTATCAATTGATAGCACAATTTAATCAAGAAAAGAGGCGTGCTATGGACACCTTTACTGTAAGAGATCTGCGTGAACGCACTGGAGAGTTGATTCGAGATGCCGAGACGGGTGAATTGTCGGTGATAACAAAGCATGGACGGCCGGTGTTTATCGCCGTTCCCTTTGACGAAAAGGTGATGAAATCTGGTGTGTCTACGGCTTTGGCCATAAAACTGTATCAAGAAGAAGTATTGAGTCTGGGCAAGGCCGCAAGGTTTGCAGGTTGCTCAATGGCGGAATTTACTGAATGTCTTGGCGAGGTCGGTATCCCCAGCGTGCGCCATTCAGCAGAAGAACTGGATGAGGAGCTGGCCGCGATTGACTGAAATTGCTGGCTAAGGAAATTCTGAATTAGTTTTGCAGGGGCATTGCTCACCAAATAAGGAAACGGATTATTTGGTGATAATACCGGAACCCTGAACGTTAAAAATCGCAAGGAAAAACAGAAAACGTTGTGTTCTGTACATCAAATACCCGGTGACTTTTTTAAACGTAGCGTGTTTTCAAGCGCTTAATTCACATTTAAATAAACAACAAAAAAAAGGAATAACCCCGTGTTACCACCGCTCAAACCCATTGCCATGAAAGAACGGGTCTCAATGATATTCATCGAATACGGCCAGATTGATGTGCTAGACGGAGCCTTTGTTGTTGTTGATAAATCAGGAGTACGCACCCACATCCCCGTCGGCAGCATTGCTTGCATTATGCTGGAACCGGGCACCCGTGTGTCGCATCGTGCCGCTGCATTGGCCGCTCGTGTGGGCACGTTGCTGGTCTGGATAGGCGAAGCCGGAGTGCGTCTTTATGCCGCCGGGCAACCGGGCGGTGCACGTTCGGACCGGCTGTTGTATCAGGCCAAACTGGCACTGGATGAACAGGCACGTCTCAAAGTGGTGCGTAAAATGTATGAATTTCGTTTTGGCGAAGCACCCCCACAACGGCGCAGCGTCGAACAACTGCGCGGCATTGAAGGCGCACGAGTGAAAAAAACCTATCAGCTGCTTGCCAAACGCCATGGCGTAGACTGGAAAGGGCGTGATTACAATCCCAACAACTGGGATGCCAGTGACATTCCCAACCGGTGTCTCAGTTCCGCCACTGCTGCTCTTTATGGTATTACCGAAGCCGCCATTCTTGCCGCAGGTTATGCACCGGCTATCGGATTCATACACACCGGCAAACCCCTATCCTTCGTCTACGACATTGCCGACCTGTTCAAGTTTGACACCGTTGTTCCATTAGCTTTTCAGGTTGCCGCGAAGAATCCGCGTGAACCGGAACGCAAAGTCCGTCTCGCCTGTCGGGATACTTTCCGCGAAAATAAAATTCTCAAAAAAATCATTCCCACTATCGAAGAAATTCTCGCTGCCGGAGAACTCACACCGCCAAAACCGCCGAAAGATACCATCGGTCCCGCCATCCCAAACTCGGAGAGTATCGGCGATGCTGGTCATCGTAGTTGAAAATGTCCCGCCCCGGCTGCGTGGACGGCTCGCCGTGTGGCTGCTGGAAATTCGTGCCGGTGTTTATGTCGGCACCCCGTCCAAACGTCTGCGTGAAAACATCTGGGAGCAAGTGACCCAGGGGTGCGAAGAAGGTAATGCCGTTATGGCCTGGAGCACCAATACCGAAAGCGGTTTTGATTTTGTGACTTTTGGTAAAAATCGGCGTATTCCCGTTGAATTTGACGGCCTCAAACTGGTTTCATTTCTACCGCCGGATACACCGTCGGATGCTCTTTAACAATTCGGAAAAATATCCAGCAAACATACTGTTTTTGGTTCTTGTTCTGCCTGAAAAAGTTGGTACAATTTCCAGTGCCGGATTTTTGCTGGTGTAACAACAAGTTACAGGAAGTGCGTTCCCCACATGCGTGGGGATGAACCGACACAATGATGCCGTGGATCACCAACCTGGAAGCGTTCCCCACATGCGTGGGGATGAACCGAATTACTGATTTCAATTCAGCGTTCAAAAAGCGCGTTCCCCACATGCGTGGGGATGAACCGATATTGTTTTTACGTTAGACCGAATCCATGAAGCGTTCCCCACATGCGTGGGGATGAACCGTTACCCCCTCTAACGTTTGTGTTTCGTCGGTAGCGTTCCCCACATGCGTGGGGATGAACCGCGCAAACTGATGGGCGCGGTTTACGGAATCGAGCGTTCCCCACATGCGTGGGGATGAACCGCCACAGGCGACGACAAGCAGGCGATTATCAACGCGTTCCCCACATGCGTGGGGATGAACCGTTTTATTTTATAAAGGGCGGAACACTGCCAGAGCGTTCCCCACATGCGTGGGGATGAACCATCTGGTAGAGCGGGGCGAAGATTATCAAGAGCGCGTTCCCCACATGCGTGGGGATGAACCGCGGGCCGATAGAAAACCGCCAAATAGAACCCTGCGTTCCCCACATGCGTGGGGATGAACCGGTTAATGCTGAGCATGCTCTTGCCCTGCCCGCGCGTTCCCCACATGCGTGGGGATGAACCGTTGACAACGTGGTTGGATGCTGAAGAAAAAGTGCGTTCCCCACATGCGTGGGGATGAACCGGTTATGAAAACAAAGTAAAAGATCTAAAGGAAGCGTTCCCCACATGCGTGGGGATGAACCGAAAAATCCCGGCAGTTGCCGCTAGGTGCGCTTGCGTTCCCCACATGCGTGGGGATGAACCGCAATTGTCTCGCCAGTGGATTTGATATCACGGGCGTTCCCCACATGCGTGGGGATGAACCGTCGCTGCGACTATTCTTGATATTGATTCTGGGGCGTTCCCCACATGCGTGGGGATGAACCGGCTTCTGCAAGCTCTTCAATTAAAGATGTTACGCGTTCCCCACATGCGTGGGGATGAACCGGGATCAAACAGTAGCCGCGCTTGCGCCTGCGAGCGTTCCCCACATGCGTGGGGATGAACCGGCATTGTTGGCAGACCGCCGAGGTTAATTAGTGCGTTCCCCACATGCGTGGGGATGAACCGGCGTACAGAAGCCGCTGACGGATCGCCCTCAAGCGTTCCCCACATGCGTGGGGATGAACCGCGCATCGTTGCATTTGTAGTTAATTGATTAGAGCGTTCCCCACATGCGTGGGGATGAACCGGCTTCAAAGAAAGCGGTCTCACCATCAAAAACGCGTTCCCCACATGCGTGGGGATGAACCGTAGTCTCAGTTTCCAATGATTTAAAGTAATGCGCGTTCCCCACATGCGTGGGGATGAACCGTTGAAATCGCAGAACATCTTGATATGAGCGAAGCGTTCCCCACATGCGTGGGGATGAACCGTTACTGCGCTGGTAACAGGTCTTGGCACCACCGCGTTCCCCACATGCGTGGGGATGAACCGGCTGGCATGCAGACCATTATAACGCAGTCTATGCGTTCCCCACATGCGTGGGGATGAACCGGTTAATCATAACCTGAACTATGTGCGGCCAACGCGTTCCCCACATGCGTGGGGATGAACCGTCACGCTACGGGTACGTAGCTCGCGAGTTTCGGCGTTCCCCACATGCGTGGGGATGAACCGGATGATGCATTGCTGCCCAGCGTTTTTTTTAAGCGTTCCCCACATGCGTGGGGATGAACCGTTTTTTTTGTCATTTTGTCCCCATATAGTTAGCCGTTCCCCACATGCGTGGGGATGAACCGGTAATCATCATGCACTGATTTCTGTGCCATTGGCGTTCCCCACATGCGTGGGGATGAACCGGACCCAAGCTAAAATCTTGCTCTGTCCAGGTAGCGTTCCCCACATGCGTGGGGATGAACCGCGGGCCGATAGAAAACCGCCAAATAGAACCCTGCGTTCCCCACATGCGTGGGGATGAACCGGAGCTGAATGAGTTGTACGTTTGCATACCGGGGCGTTCCCCACATGCGTGGGGATGAACCGTCGTGCCACTACCACCAAACAAATCTAATACAGCGTTCCCCACATGCGTGGGGATGAACCGTATCCCAAACCCATTGAGATAAATAATAATGCGCGTTCCCCACATGCGTGGGGATGAACCGTCGTGCCACTACCACCAAACAAATCTAATACAGCGTTCCCCACATGCGTGGGGATGAACCGCGGTTTTTTCTTTTTTAATCAACGTGGAAATCGCGTTCCCCACATGCGTGGGGATGAACCGGAGTGGGTAATTATGAAATTACACAAAAAATGGCGTTCCCCACATGCGTGGGGATGAACCGAATTTGCGGTGCCTGCAACGTATTCACCGGAAGCGTTCCCCACATGCGTGGGGATGAACCGAATTGCAATACCATGAAGCGGTTGGTGATCTTGCGTTCCCCACATGCGTGGGGATGAACCGATGGGAATAATTCTTTGCTTGATGGCGCTAATGCGTTCCCCACATGCGTGGGGATGAACCGGTCTTACTGACAGGTATGCTGGAATCATTACGGCGTTCCCCACATGCGTGGGGATGAACCGGTGATAACAATTTTTCCCGATTTTTCATGATCGCGTTCCCCACATGCGTGGGGATGAACCGCAAACGCATTGGCGAATTGCTTTCTTTGTGGGGCGTTCCCCACATGCGTGGGGATGAACCGCCTTTCTTTGATGAGGCGTATTGCATCACCCTGGCGTTCCCCACATGCGTGGGGATGAACCGTGAGGTCTGACATAATGATGGCATTACAAATTGCGTTCCCCACATGCGTGGGGATGAACCGAAGTAATGGATTCATATTCATTATTAATGCGTGCGTTCCCCACATGCGTGGGGATGAACCGTTGATTGGTGTGTAAAACCGCGAATATAAAACGCGTTCCCCACATGCGTGGGGATGAACCGTTCTTCAACCGGCCTGGTCGCGCCTGGCCAGAGCGTTCCCCACATGCGTGGGGATGAACCGTCACGGGAGGAGTTCAACAAGGAACAGGAGGAGCGTTCCCCACATGCGTGGGGATGAACCGCGGATTTGGCTAAAACGAGCTGGGACTTTTCTGGCGTTCCCCACATGCGTGGGGATGAACCGCCAATAATGAGCACGGGCAAAATTGCCATGGTGCGTTCCCCACATGCGTGGGGATGAACCGGCATGTAGACCGGCTCATTCCCACATTGGCAGGCGTTCCCCACATGCGTGGGGATGAACCGCGGGGCGTAGCCCACCGGGATTTATTTTGTAGGCGTTCCCCACATGCGTGGGGATGAACCGTATGGATCGCACAGCGTTTGCCATGCTGGCGAGCGTTCCCCACATGCGTGGGGATGAACCGCGCGTAAGAGCAAAACGTCTCAATGATGCAAAGCGTTCCCCACATGCGTGGGGATGAACCGCAGGGCACTGGTCAGTTCACGGTGCGAAAATCCGCGTTCCCCACATGCGTGGGGATGAACCGGCTCGTCGTCTTCCGGCACCTTTCTAACCATGGCGTTCCCCACATGCGTGGGGATGAACCGGATTTACGCCTTGAGCGCCAGAGTTGGATGTTGCGTTCCCCACATGCGTGGGGATGAACCGGTTTTGGTCACCGGGAATACAGGATGTCAGCAGCGTTCCCCACATGCGTGGGGATGAACCGCACTCCTTCATTGTTAGTCCACAGGTCGCTAAGCGTTCCCCACATGCGTGGGGATGAACCGTTGTTGGTATGAGAGTTACATCTTGGTCATTTGCGTTCCCCACATGCGTGGGGATGAACCGGTCTAGTTCTGTTCCGTATTCATTCTCAAATGGCGTTCCCCACATGCGTGGGGATGAACCGGTCTAGTTCTGTTCCGTATTCATTCTCAAATGGCGTTCCCCACATGCGTGGGGATGAACCGTCAGTGTTCAGCCACTTGTGTTCAAAATTTGTGCGTTCCCCACATGCGTGGGGATGAACCGTTTACGTTGTGTAATAGCTTCCAAGGCTCTTCGCGTTCCCCACATGCGTGGGGATGAACCGGAACTCGGTAGTCCTTGTAACCAGTATATTAAGCGTTCCCCACATGCGTGGGGATGAACCGGATTTTGTACTATTGGCGCGCTAACGTTTCAAGCGTTCCCCACATGCGTGGGGATGAACCGCCCACAGAACCCTCTACAGAGCCGCCAACAGAGCGTTCCCCACATGCGTGGGGATGAACCGGGAAATACATAAAAAATACTGGGAACAATAGAGCGTTCCCCACATGCGTGGGGATGAACCGCACGTAACGTGCTACGTAGGCAATTGAATCGAGCGTTCCCCACATGCGTGGGGATGAACCGATAGTCGAAACGAGTTTGCCCATCGTCAAGTAGCGTTCCCCACATGCGTGGGGATGAACCGAACACCCCCCAGTACCGTCAGCAGAGGAAATGGCGTTCCCCACATGCGTGGGGATGAACCGGTTAAATTTCCAGAGGCTTATGTGGTCTTTTGGTGTTCCCCACATGCGTGGGGATGAACCGGAGGTGCATGTTAGTAGTAAAAGCAAAGTTATGTGTTCCCCACATGCGTGGGGATGAACCGCCGTACAATTCTGCGGTGGGTTTGGTCTTTGTGTGTTCCCCACATGCGTGGGGATGAATTGGGCCGGGAGGAAACCAGATACCCGGCGGTGGTGCGAGAACGGTTAAAAATGAAGTCTGGTGACCAGGGTGATGTCATCATTGCTTATGTCAACTAGGCATCTTGATTGGATGGTATGTAATTGTTGTAATATGAATCAAGCGCATAAAAATATGAGAGATAATGGTATTTTCAGTAATTAAAGTGTCAACAGAATGATTTAGCCTTTAATTTATATTGTAGTTTTTCGGTATACCCCCTTTTTTAAAGCTCACCAGTAGTGACTTTGTGACATTTTTGAATTTCAAGAGTAGAAAAAATGACCCATGATGAAGCTCTGACAATTTTGAATGATTTTCTCAGTTCCCCGGAACGCAGCGAAGATTGTTTTAATTTTCACCAATTTCGGGGAGGTATGGTCGCTATATACTCCTGCCCGAAGTATGTCAGCGAAGTTGATTTTGGTTTTTTAGTTTTGGGTGATGATGAGAAGGGCGTGAGCCAGTGGTTTGATGATGAAAAAATCCGTATTGCCTGGGTCACCTGTATGAATGAGACCAGCGAAGCCTTGGCGATGGGGTGCTTCACGCTGAAAGATTGTTATGCCATTGAGAAATCCGCAACGGCACCCGATGAGGAGCTCAGCCATTGGTGTGATGGTTATTTACAGGCTTATGAGTTAACCGTAGAAGCCTGGGTAGATGCCTGTGAGCTTTTGGCTTCTGAAGACTTTGCTGAGCTGGATGAAGAACACATGGCTTTCCTGGGGCTTCTGGAGGTTTTGGCAAACTGGGATCAGGCACTGGATGAGAATGAAGACCCTGAGCATTTGAAGCGTAGTTTTCCAGTGTTATTCGCGACTGTTGACGAGGCAATTATCAAAATGCACCATTTGGCACAGATGCTTGAAGAGTATTTTGTGCGTTCGGAAATCGAATCTGAAACCTTTGTGCGTGAGTCAGCTAAAATTGGTCGTAATGACCCTTGTCCTTGCGGTAGTGGTAAAAAATATAAAAAGTGTTGTTTGAATTAAAATATGAATTAAACGCTAAAACACGCTATTTTCTAAAAGATAGCGTGTTTTAGCGTTGGGGTTTGTGGGTTACGGATGCTCAGCGCGTCAGTTTTTTATATTTAATGCGATGCGGTTGATCGGCATCTGCACCCAGGCGATGTTTGCGGTCGGCTTCGTAGTCGGCGTAGTTGCCTTCAAACCATACCACTTCACTGTCGCTTTCAAAGGCCAGTATGTGTGTGGCGATACGATCAAGAAACCAGCGGTCATGGGAGATGACCACGGCGCAGCCAGGGAATTCCAGCAGGGCTTCTTCCAGTGCGCGCAGGGTTTCAACATCAAGGTCGTTGGTGGGCTCATCGAGTAACAGTAAGTTGCCACCCGAGGCGAGTAGTTTGGCAAGGTGTACGCGGTTGCGTTCACCGCCGGAGAGGTCGCCTACCCGTTTTTGCTGCTCTCCACCTCTAAAATTAAATCGACCGACATAGGCGCGGGAGTTGATTTCCATACCGCCATTCAGAGCGCCGATCATCATGTTGTCATGGCCGCCGGAGATTTCTTCCCACACGGTTTTGTTGCTGTCCAGGGCATCACGGCTTTGGTCAACACAGGCAACTTTGACGGTTTCGCCCACTTTCAGTTCACCACCATCGGGTTTTTCTTCGCCGGTAATCATGCGGAACAGGGTGGTTTTACCTGCGCCGTTGGGGCCGATGATGCCGACAATACCGCCGCGTGGCAGGTTGAAGTTGAGGTTATCGTACAGCAGGCGTTCACCGAATCCCTTTTTCAAGTTAGTCGCTTCGATTACCATGTCACCCAATCGTGGGCCGGGGGGAATAAACAGTTCGTTGGTGGCATTGCGTGCGGTAAAGTCCTGTTTACTCAGTTCTTCAAAGCGGGCAATACGGGATTTGCTTTTGGCATGCCGGCCTTTCGGGGCAGTGCGCACCCATTCCAGTTCGGTTTTCATGGCTTTGATACGCGCGCCTTCGGTTTTTTCTTCTTGCTCTAACCGTGCGCTTTTTTGTTCCAGCCAGGAGGAGTAGTTACCTTCCCAGGGAATGCCGTGACCGCGATCCAGTTCCAGTATCCAGCCTGCAACGTTGTCGAGAAAATAGCGGTCATGGGTGACGGCCACGACGGTGCCGGGGTAGTCGTGGAGGAAACGCTCCAGCCAGGCGACGGATTCTGCATCAAGGTGGTTGGTGGGTTCGTCCAGTAACAGCATGTCGGGTTTGGAGAGCAGCAGTTTACACAGCGCGACACGACGGCGTTCGCCGCCGGAGAGTTTGCTCACATCGGCATCCCAGGGCGGCAGGCGCAGGGCGTCGGCGGCAATTTCCAGGGTACGTTCCATGCTGTGGCCATCGTTGGCTTGTAACAGAGCTTCCAGCTCGGCCTGTTTTTTGGCCAGGGCATCGAAGTCGGCATCGGGCTCGGCATAGGCGGCGTATACGGCATCCAGTTCTTCCTGTGCGGAAGACAAGTTGCCTAAGGCTTCTTCTACATTGCCACGCACGTCTTTGCTTTCGTCCAGCTGGGGCTCCTGTGACAGGTAACCAATTTTGATGCCGGTTTGCGGACGGGCTTCACCGATGATGTCGGTATCGATACCTGCCATGATGCGCAGCAGGGTGGATTTACCTGAGCCATTAAGACCCAGCACGCCGATTTTTGCGCCGGGGAAAAAGGAAAGGTGAATGTCGCGGAGGATTTGACGTTTGGGCGGGACAACTTTGCCGACGCCATTCATCGTAAAAACATATTGTGCCATGTGTGATTTTCTCTTCTTTCAGTCAATCGGGTTTACAGGATGTATGCAAGGTTATGGTGGAACCGCTGCGCTTGTTCCACCCTACGATTTTACGCTGTGTTGAATAGAACGGAACAAAAAATTGATGAATGCCCAACTCTAGGCTCTATCCGGTTATGGTGGAACCGCTGCGCTTGTTTCACCCTGTGATTTTACGCTGTATTGAATAGAGGGGAACAAAAATCCATGAATATCCCAGCTCCACCAATGAACGCCCAATTCCCCCTTCTGTCCGGGTAGGGTGGAACAAGCGCAGCGGTTCCACCAACGTCAGCGTGTTTCCACCTTGGCTTTCATCAGTGGAATATTTTCTCATTCAGAGCAAGCCATTTTCTGCAAAACTGTAATAGGATTCTGCGGAAATCACCAGATGATCGAGAACCTCAATAGTCAGTGTTTTTCCACCTTCAATAATGTTGTTTGTAATATCTTTGTCTGCTGTTGATGGTTCTAGGTTTCCACTGGGGTGATTATGCACCAGGATAATTTTGGGTGATTTTTTTCGGACAGCCAGATTAAACACTTCAAGCGGGTTTATTATAGTGGCTGATATGCTGCCTAAACTGACCAGTTCGATATAGGAGATATTGTTGCTGGTTGCCAGACCAATCACCCAGAAATGTTCTTTTTCCCTGGCAATACGGCTTTCCCTTAAAAGAACCTGCTGCATGATAGAATATATATCCTCGGGAGAGCCGATCTTGATTTTTTGGTTTTTTGTCAATCTGACATTCATTGTTTTTCTCTCGTTGATACCTCGTGAGGCAGCAGGGGCCGCGCGAGTGGCTCGTTGGCGGACACTTTACCACAGCACATTCACAGCGTAACGGAGCAGGGCATGGCGAACAGAGATTCTATTGATGTTTCACAGACAGATATTCTTGATGAACTGGTTACCCTGGGCGATTTTGTGCGCTGGGGCTCAAGCCGGTTTCGGGAAGCGGATTTGTACTTTGGCCACGGTACGGACAATGCGCTGGATGAGGCTTTTTATCTGGTGACCCATACGCTGCATCTGCCGCATGAGATTCCGCCATACATGTTGCAAACACACCTGACGCGGGATGAGCGTGTCAATGTGTTGGCGTTGTTGCAGCGGCGTGTCGATACCCGGTTGCCTGCACCGTATCTCACGCATGAGGCCTGGTTCGCCGGGTTGCCGTTTTATGTGGATGAGCGGGTACTGATTCCGCGCTCACCCATTGCCGAGTTGATCGAAGCGCGTTTTGAGCCCTGGGTGGATGCGGAAAAAGTAACCCGTATTCTTGATTTATGCACTGGCGGTGGGTGTATTGCCATTGCCAGTGCGCAGGTGTTTCCCCTTGCGCAGGTGGATGCCACAGATCTGTCTGTCGATGCCTTGATAGTGGCAGAGAAAAACCGGCAAAATCACCATGTGGATGATCAGCTCACCTTGTTTCAGGGCGATCTGTTTAGTGGGCTGGAAAGGCGGCGTTACGATGTCATCGTCAGCAATCCGCCGTATGTGGATATTGAAGACATGGCTGCTCTACCAGAAGAATTCCGCCACGAGCCGGAGCTGGCACTGGCTTCGGGACAGGACGGGCTGGATATCGTCCGGCGTATCCTGCAACAGGCTGTGGGTTTTTTGAAACCAAGGGGTGTGTTGATCGTGGAAGTGGGCAACAGCGCCGCTGCGTTGATAGAAGCTTATCCCAGGGTGCCTTTTACTTGGCTGGATTTTGAGCATGGTGGCACCCATGTGTTTTTGCTGACGGCAGAACAGCTGAATCATATGCCCGCTCTACGCTAGTGAGCATGTGGTCACGGCTTCCGCTGCGGGCTATAATCCCCCATCATTAACGGGGCAAAGCCCCAGTGCTCTGGTGAGAATTTATGTCCGCTGCTTCCGACCCTTCGCTTGAACAAAAACTGGTTTTTGATCTGGACCTGATCCGTCGTTACAACCGGTCGGGCCCACGTTACACCTCGTATCCCACGGCGGTGAAATTTGACGAGGCTTTTGCGGAACCCGCCTATCGCGCGGTGGCAGAAAGAACCAACGCGCAAAGCCGGACACAGATTCAGCAAGGTGGGCAGCCAACGCCATTGTCTCTCTATTTTCATATTCCTTTTTGCGACACTGTGTGTTTTTACTGCGGTTGCAACAAAATTGCCACCAAAGACCGCAGCAAATCACAGCCGTATCTTGATCGTGTGCATAAAGAGTTGGCCATGCAGTCTGCATTGTTTGATGACAATCGCGTGGTGGATCAATTGCACTGGGGCGGCGGTACGCCGACATTTATCAGTCATGCACAAATGCGTGAACTGATGGCCGTCACGCGCCAACACTTTCCGTTACACGATGATGATACCGGCGAATATTCCATTGAAATTGATCCGCGCGAAGTCACGCCGGAATCCATCGCCCTGTTGCGGGAGATTGGTTTTAACCGTATGAGTCTTGGTGTGCAGGACTTTGATGCGCAGGTGCAGAAATCGGTGAACCGTATCCAGAGTGAAGAACAGACTTTTGCGACGTTAAATGCTGCCAAGTCAGAGGGTTTCAAGTCTGTCAGTATTGATCTGATTTACGGTCTGCCGCATCAGACCATTGAAAGTTTTGCCACAACCGTGGATAAAATTATTGCGGCAGGTCCGGATCGCCTGTCTGTGTTCAACTATGCACACCTGCCGGAAATGTTTAAACCACAGCGGCGTATTAACGAAGATGAATTGCCGTCAGCCAGCGAAAAGCTGGATATTCTGCAAGACACCAATGAACGCCTGATTAAGGCGGGTTATGTTTACATCGGTATGGATCATTTTGCCAAACCGGATGACGAACTGGCCGTGGCACAACGTGAGCACACCTTGTATCGCAATTTTCAGGGTTACTCCACTCATGCAGACTGTGACTTGATCGGCCTCGGTGTGACATCCATCGGTAAAGTGGGCAACACGTTCAGCCAGAACCACAAAACACTGGAAGCGTATTATGAAAGTATCGATGCCGGGCAATTAGCGGTATATCGTGGCCTGGAGCTGGATGACGATGATTTATTGCGCAGCGAAGTGATTACACGACTGATTTGTCATTTCTCATTGCGGCCTGCTGAAATAGAACAGCGCTTTGATATTAACTTTGCCGAGTATTTTGCGCAGGAACTGGAAGAGTTACAGACGATGGCTGACGACGGACTGTTGAAAATGACGGATGAGGTTATTGATATCGCACCGGCCGGACGCTTGCTGATCCGCAACGTGTGTATGGTGTTTGACAAATATTTGCGGCAATCCGGTCAGCAGCAGTTTTCCAAAGTGATATAAAACAAATCGTAGGGTGGGCACGTAGTTTGTGCCCACGGGTTAGTTCTGTATCCGCGTGGGCAAAAAAAGCCTGCCTACCCTACATTTGTGGGAAGAACAGTAATCAGGAATTATCTAGTACGATTTGTAGGGTGGGCACGTAGTTTGTGCCCACGGGTTAATTCCGTATCCGCGTGGGCAAAAAAGCCTGCCCACCCTACATTTTCACGAAGAACAGCAACCAGAAATTCTCTAGTACGATTCTGCCCAGGAAAGATGATTTTCCAGTTGCTGGATGGTGTACTGCTGCTCTTTGATGATTTCTTTCACCACGTCGCCTACTGAAATCATGCCTACCAGCTTGCCGTTGTCCAGCACAGGTAAATGCCGGATACGTTTTTCATTGATGATCACCAGACACTCATTGACCGGTTGTTCCAGAATGGTGTGAATAACCTGGCTGGTCATGATTTCTTTCACCAGCGTTTCTTTTGAGGCGCGGTCTTTCAGGATCACTTTACGGGCATAATCGCGCTCGGAAAGAATGCCAACCAGTTTGTCTTCGTGAACAACAGCGAGTGCGCCAACATGTTTGTTGTCCATATATTTTATAGCGTCAAACACGGTGTCTTCCGGGCTGACGTGCCAGATTTCACCACCTTTATCTTCAAGTAATTTTCCAACGGAAATCATGATAAAAACCTCCGGTTTTGTTCCGTGATGGATGAGCTTTTTTACCCTCCATCGTTACTGATTTTATTATCGGTGTATTTATGGGAAAGATTAGCAGCAAAAGCTCTGTTTTGCCTTTATTCTTACTTTCCAATGGCTTATGTTGTAGGCAGGATGGAGTAGTAACACTACGTTTCTGATAAAACCAAAGGCTTTTAAAATGATTGAAGACTTAAAAGGGGATGAATCTTGGCGCATATTCAGAATTATCAGTGAATTCACTGAGGGTGTGGATCGCCTTTCTAACCTGGGTTATGCCGTGTCTATTTTTGGTTCTGCACGCCTGCCCCCCGAAAATGCGTATTACCACCAGACTGTGGAGATGGCTAAACGGCTGGCAAAAGAGGATTTTGCCATTATTACCGGCGGCGGGCCGGGCATTATGGAGGCGGCCAATAAAGGTGCCTTTGAGTCAAAAACTAAATCCGTGGGCCTGAATATCCGCTTACCGCATGAGCAGACGGCGAATCCGTATCAGGATATTACGCTGGATTACCGTTATTTTTTTGTGCGTAAGGTAATGTTTGTCAAACACTCCATGGGGTATGTGTGCATGCCTGGCGGGTTTGGCACTATGGATGAATTTTTTGAGTCTTTGACCCTGATGCAAACACAAAAAATTTACCCCATGCCGATGATTTTGTTTGGTGTGAAGTATTGGCAGGGGCTGATCGACTGGATGAAAAGCACGATGATTCCCAATGGCACTGTTTCTGCGACGGATTTCGATTACATTACACTCACGGATGATATTGATCAGGTTGTGGAAACCATGATCAAACACCGTGAGTGGAAAGAGAAGGTGAAGGAGCAGGCCGAACAAGAAAATTCGTCATGCCCGTGAACAGGCCTCGGCTTTTTTACAGACAAATCACAAATTTATTACTGAGTATTTAACGCAAAGTTCACAGAGGCGCAAAGAAAAAACAGTACAAACTTTGCGCCTCTGTGCCTTTTGCGTTTACAACACCTAGTTTGGTCGTAATAGTGCCATACACCGCTAAAAGCGAGGCTGAGCCGTTACCATTAAGCAATGCTTGTCAGACCAGCAAGGAAGCTTGTACTTCTTTAATGGATTCACCTTTTTCATCCATATCAATAATACTGACATCGGTATCCAGACCCAGGCGCGCAAAGGAGGGTACGTCGCTCCAGGTGACTTTGCTGTGTGGGTGTTCTTTGCCAAAACAACTTTGCAGGTTGGCGGCGATGACAACATCGATCAGGTCCGCAGCACCGCCCGGGTCATAGCTCAGGTCTTCGTGTTTTGCGGCAACGTTGATAATGTCTTGTGGGAATTCCCAGCTGCTCAGCAGTGCCACACCAATGGTGGTATGCAGTTCATGAATAATCTCTTCCAGGATATACGGTTTTGCCAATAGCTCGGGAATATCTTCCGCATATTTGATAATGGGCAGCGCACCGATATCGTGTACCAGACCGGCAAACATAGCCTGATCTGCTTTCAGTCTGGCCATGCCTGCCAGTGCCTGGCTGATGGCAGCCACTTCGGTACTGTGTGCCCAGAAGTTGTGAAACAGTTTGTCTGTGATGTCTGTTGTTGGCTGAAAGATTTGTTGCACAATGAGGCTGTTGACGGTGTTTTTAACGGTGGTGTTACCCATGCGGGTCACCGCCATATCGACGCTGTCAATATGCTTGGTGCCGCGTAACAGCGGACTGTTGGCCACCTGTATCAGTTTGGCAGAAAGTGCAGCATCGGTGCTGATCACTTTGGCGACAGCTTTGGTATTGGCATTTTCATCTGCCAGGGTATCCCTGACTTTTAAGGCAACTTCGGGCAGACTGGGCAGCACCAGTTTGTTGCTTTCCAGTTCTGTGATGAGTTGGGTCAGGATACGGTTTTTCAGTTCGCTGGACATATTTTTTCGCTCTGTGTGATGCAGAAACGCGCTGCTGCTCAGCTGTCTCTATCAGGTTCCTGCTGTATTAGCGGGTCCGCAGAGGGAAAATTTAGGAATGGGTAGCAGTGTGCTTAAGTTAAGCCGGGTTTTCTGTTAAATGTAGGTTGGGGTTCGCAAGCTCACCACCAACCTACGATACGCTGTTATTTGTTAACTTAATGACATTGGCACCCATTCCTTAGCGTGCCAGAAAATAAACCAGTACAAGATTGGTGAGTACCATGGCGACAGCCAGCAAGCGCCAGAATTCAGTGGGGTCTCTTTCCAGCAGAGGACGTTTCTGGTCCTTCATAAATTCCGGGTTGGGGTGGGACAGGTCATGTACGAATTCTGAAAGTGTGCCGTAACGCTGTTGCGGATCGGGATGTACAGCCTTGCGCAGGGTGCGATCCATCCACAGTGGGATCATCGGGTTATGTTGTGTACCGGGTTGGTAGGTCAGTTTTGCTATTGTGCGAGGGTTATCCGCATTTTCCAGACTGTGGCCATAAGGCAGTTTTCCTGTGAGCAGTTCATAACAAATCGTGCCGAGAGAGAAAATATCCGAGCGGTTGCTGCCGGGTTGGCTTAACAAATATTCCGGTGCGGTGTAGTTGCGTGTGCCCAGCAGGTTGAGGCGTTCAATGGGAGAGTAAATTTCAGCGATACCGGCAATTTTGGTGGAGCCAAAGTCGATAATGCGCACCTTGCCGCTGGCATCCAGCATGATGTTTTCCGGTTTCAGATCCTGGTGCAGCATTTCCAGCCGGTGAAAGGCGCGCAGTCCGGTGGCGATTTGTTCCACCAGCAGGCGCACATCCTTGATGTCGGGTTTGGAGTGCTGGTTCATCCAGTCGCGCAGGGTCTGGCCATCAATGTGTTCGGTAACGTAATACAAAAACTGCCGGGGGCGGTCTTTATCGTAAATGGTGAGTACACGCGAGTTGTGAATACGTTTGCCCACCCATTCTTCGCGCATGAAACTTTCGATATACGTGGCTTCGTCTTCAAAATTAACCGATGGTGTTTTGATCACCACCAGCTGGCCGGTTTCAACATCTTCTGCTTTATAAACCTGGGTACGGTTGCTGGCGTGAATTTCACGCAGAATACGGTAGCCGTCCAGAATCATGCCCGGTTCGAGATCCGGCGGAAAGGGCAGTCGTGTAAGTTCCTGGTGTGCCTCGTTGGCGGTTTGTACCGGCAGGGTATTAACGCGCAGCACCTGGCAGGTTATGTTGTCTGTACTGCCGTGGTCTAACGAGAATTGCACGATAGACTTTGCGGCCTTATCCGGGTCATTGTTATCGGCGACAAGTTGGGCAATTTCTTTGTCCGAAATAAAATCATGTACGCCATCGGTGGTGAGCACATAAATATCACCGGCTTCCAGTTCAGTGCGACGGTAGTCGATTTCCAGATGAACATCGATACCCATGGCACGGTTGAGATAATCTTTGTCACCCACCCAGCGGCGATGGTCTGTGGTAAGGCATTCCAGATTGTTATCCTGCAAGCGATACACCCGCGAATCACCCACATGAAAAATATGTCCGGTGGTGGATTTTAATACCAGCGCACTGAAAGTAGTAATCATGCCCTGGCTGTGGTGACGCGGATCATCCTCGTGTTGCTGACCTTTGCTGTACAGCCAGCTGTTGATGGCGGTAAGAATTTTATGGGCAGAGGTTTTGGTGGCCCAGGAATCCGGTGTGGAATAATAGTCTGATAAAAAACTACCCACACAGGTTTCTGCCGCTTCACGCCCGGCAATGCAACTGCTTACGCCATCGGCAATGGCAATGGCGATGCCCTTGTTTTTTAATTGCGGTTCGTCGGGGATGACTGCGCCATGGAAATCCTGATTTTCTTCCTTGCGGCCTTGTTCAGAATGTTGCCCAAGGCTGATGTTGAGTGTGGAGGTCATGGTGTTGGTGTAAGTTGGAAATTCTGATTGATTATCAGTCTGTCACGTATTGTTATTTAATTCAATTCAGGTAAACCACGGCTTCTGGCGGTGAGACTCAAAAAAGGCTCTGCTGTTCCGGCGTGCAGATGAAGGTAATGGTTTCCTTTTAAATCGGCAATTTCTACAGGAACAGGCTCACGTCAAGTATTTATTCCGTGTGGGTTCCTGTCCAAAATCACAGTATATTTTTTTATGCCTCAACAGCTAATGCCTGGTAAAACAGCTAATGCTTGGTAATGAAGTCCCGCGCGAATTGACCAGCAATGCCCAATTTTTTTGAAATGCAGTGATGGGTGTTTGGGGTTTGATTTAAGAACCCCGTAATTTTTATCCGCAATTTTTTGTATTTTCGGGGATAGACACTATGTCGCCCGGCTTGCGCATCCGTTGATATTGATAAGCCGCACCGAGCAACAGTGCGCCGATCACCATGAATGCGATGACCTTTTGGATCAGAGAGAAGTCACTCATATCCCACACTAAAACCTTGACAGCAGCGGCACCAAACAGCCCCATGGCGAGCCAGAGCAGCTTTTGAAAGCGCGGATTGAGCGTCTGAAAGAGGATCAGCGTGGCGTGCACTACCAACATGATCGATACGGCTGGCCCCATGTTGTCACCGAACCACTGGGCAGAGAATGTAATGTAAGCCATCGTCACCAACAGATGAAACAGGCCGAGATGGAGTAGCGCGCCGCCCATGCGTCGCTGAATCAATCTGATCTGGGGACGACGGGAGTAGACCATCAGGCCGCCGCAGATCAGCGCGACCAAACCACATACAGTCTGGATCACACTCTGGAATACCATGCCACTAAACGGCAGCACGATAAGAAACGCCATCAGCACAACGGCGAACCTGTACCAACATACCAAACTGTTACGTAGTGGCGCCAATACTGACCGCTGAAGAAGCAATGCGGTAAAATAGACCAGCATCGTCAAGGCAGCGACCAACGGCGAACCGCTCACACCATATGCAATGATCATCAGCGCAAACCCGAAATAGTAAAATGCGGCGGCAAACAGCGGCCGGATAGCGCGACGCACAGCGATAAAATTTTCACTACCGTCGACATGACGCTGCATTCCTTTACCCAGCCATAACAGCGCCCCATAAAAAACAAGTCCTGCCCCCAATGCCTCGAAAGCACGGCCGGGCCAGTGGATAAATTCAGCCACGGCACATGCGACTATTGCGCCGATACTGGCGACGAACACGGCAACAAAAGCTTCCATGCGTACAACGGGATAGCGCACGCGACTGTATAAAAACAGCGCTAACGTCGCCGATAGCCACAAAATGACGGGAAAGAGTTCGGGGGCGTTACGCAGCGCCGACGGCAGGAAAAATACCGGGACAATCAGATAGAAGAGCTGACGCATGCCGTGCGCGATTGGCGCCAGTTTGCTACGTGGATAATAGCGGGCGTAAAACTCGGCGATGAGCCACAACGCCAGAAAAGCTTCCACCCTTGCCACCTTCGCCAGCAGTGTTTGCTCCGAAAAGCGGAAACCGCCAACCAGGTCGGCACTAATGGCTATCGGCACAAACAGCAACAGGTAGTGGGCCAGCCCTAACCATTCCCCCACTACCAGCTGCCTGCGCCGTGCATGATTGATGAGGAACAGCGCCACCACAATACCCAGCAGCCAGAATCCATCGTGCCATATGGTTGCGATGCTCAACAGAAACAGTGCTGACAGATAGAACGGCACCGTTTCGTTAAACAGGTTCAACAAGCCCTGCTCCCGTTGACGCAATGGCAGAGCGTAGCGTTCGACGATCCATACGGCTCCGACAATTAACAGACAAGCCGTTGCGAGATTGGCCCAGCCGAGCAGGTCGAAGTTGAGCAGCAGCAGATCCGGCAACGGCGCGAAACCGTCAGCCGTCCACGCAAAAGCCTGCACAGTAGCGGAAAAGAGTGATAACAGAAGAATCGCGTAAGCTTCCACCCGCACAGCGCTCAACTGATAACGGCTGCCCAGGTAGAGCAATAGCAGACCTTCAACACCCCAAACCACCCCGATCAACGCGGGATCGACTAATACCAATATGCCGACACCGATGAGGAGTCCCGCATAGATCAATGCAAATGCGTGTAGCGAACCACTGCCGTGCAACTGCTGCGCTGTATCAGACGCCAGTGTGGCACGCGTTCGCCCCGCATAGAAGAAGAGCAATAACCACGGCAATGCGTTACCTAGGTAGAGGTAACCCAATAGCTGATCATCACTGACGGTCTGATTCAAAACTGCCAGGAAAAAGAGGATGTTGGCGCTGATCACCATCAATGTGGTGCGGCTGATGGTATGCGCGCGCAGCGCTTCACTCATGGCGTAAAAGGCAAAAACATAGAAAAAGCCGTGCATCACGGCGACAAGCAGATAGCGGCTTATGGTCGCACTGCTGTAATCCAACCCTGTTTGAGCAAGAAGTGTGTATTGAATCATCGCGGCACTCACCACCATTGCAGTGTGCGCCAGCGCTTGCCAGCGGATATGGCGGGCCAGATGCAGCGTCGCCACCACCAATACCAGCAGATAAGCGAGATAAACCAGCGGCTGTTGGTCCACGTGATCCATCATCAGGGGAGACAAACCACCACCCATGAGACTCACCACGGCAACTACCCGCGTCTCGAAAACACGCGCCAGCAGATAGGCCGTAGCGGTCACCGATGCCAGTAGCAGGAATCCATAAGTCCCGCTCAACAACCCGAAATAGGGACCGGCAAAATAGGCGCAAAGATAGTTAAGAATAATGCCAAGCGCAATCAGGCTTGAGCCAAAGTCGGCCATATCCGGTTTTTTAACCGTAAACCAGACACTGCCAGCGGTAACGGCGATGGCACCAATAAAGGCGATCACCACTTTGCCAGTTTCGCTCAAATAATCGTTAAAGGAGTATTGCAGCAAAAAGGCGAAACCGAGCACCAACGCGGTGATGCCAGCGACGGTCATGAATAATACAGGTGCCTTGCCCTGATCTTTATAATGACGGTAAGCAGCACGGAGTTTTTCGAACAGTCCCGCGAACGGACCGAACAGCGGTGCCATCGCCGCCTCGGCACCTTCGAGAGCGATCTGCTTAATACTCACCGCTTCGCGACGGCGCCGGATGTCCGATTCGTCAACATCGTTGCCAGTCGCCTGAGCAGGGTTCGCCGCCAGCGTCCGCGCGGCATGCTGTGGCTTAGCAGGAACCGCCTCTGGCTTGAGCGGCAACGCCGGGGGAATTGATTCAACCCGATTGGCTGGGGCGCTTGCCCCCTGTTCCGCGACCGGCTCAGTAACGTCGGTGCGAGTCGCGGAAGCATGCTCCCCCTGTGCGGATCGTATTGACAGGCTCGCATCCTCAAGGCGCGCGACCCGCCCCTCAATCACTTTGGCGCGCTGGCCAAATTCCTGCTCAAGCTCAGCCAGCTCTCTGCGCAGGGAGGCTAGTTCTTTCTCCGCATCCTTCACAACGTGTCTCATCTCTTGTGGAATTTACCGGGATACTGCACCCCGGAAAAGGGTTGGTACACTGTCAAGGCTGTTTTGACAGGTTCGGTTGATAACGATGGGCTGGCAAAATGGATCACAATTTTTTTGACTTTCCAGCCTGATGATCGGCAGGCGCTTTTATGGCGCACACTTAAATCTACCTGATTACCCATGAAACGCAGCCAACCTAAGCTCAGCGTAACCTCGTAACCTCAATAAATACGTAAATCTCCCTCGACAGAGTTGCAAAGTATTGTGGAAATAGGGCGCATATTGAGGGTTTTTCGTCATAATGAAGTTAAGTATTCGAAAATTTATTTATAACTAGTTGAATTTGTTGATGTTAGATTTTCTGCTTTATGGCTGAGCTTCATGGGTAATCAGGTAAATCTAAATCCCGGGCGCCACGGGTATATCTTCAACAGTTCTTGCCATGATGAATGACTTCCGTTTTCCGCGTGCTTGTTTTTTACCGTCGTTCCGACCTTCACCGAAACGATGATCAGGGGATTAATCCATGTTTTCCGATTCATTTTACATCAATCATCTGTACCGTCCCGTCCGGCATGGTTTCTGCCGTTTGCCCTTTGGGTTCTTCAAGGAAGGCGAGGATTAACAGTAGCACAAAGCCTGATACAGCTCCGATGAACAGAAAGAACTGATCATAGTCCACCAGCGAGTTGACGGTGAGGAAGATCACCGCGCCGACGTTGCCAAAGGCACCCACCATACCGGCAATCTGTCCCGTCATGCGGCGCTGTACCAGCGGCACCATGGCGTATACCGCGCCTGATCCGGCCTTGGAGAAGATGCCACCAATAATGGTGATACCCACTACTACCCACACCGGCCAGGCTTGTTCCACCAGCCCTAGCACCAGAAAGCTGACGGTAATGCCGGTGAAGGCTATGCCCAAGGTTAACTTGCGACCGATCTTGTCGCTGATCCAGCCGCCGCCGGGGCGGGCAAACAGGTTGATAAAGGGATAGATGCCCGCCAACAGTGCGGCGGTAATTTTGGGTACGTCAAACCAGCTAACATAAAACATGGCAAGCATGGAAACCACCGCCAGTTCGGTGCCGAAGGTGACCAGATAGGCCCAGTCGAGTATGGCCACTTGTTTGAATTTATAACGGTGTAATTCCGGTACGGGGTTTTTCAGCACATAGTTGTTGATGTGCCAGATTTTCCAGACCTGCACTGCGTAAATACCTACCAGTGTGGCGTAAATAATCCATGTGGAGCTTTCACCGATGAGACCCATATTGCCAGGAGAGAGTTTCCAGGTGAGGATGCCCAGCGCCAGGAACAGCGGGATGTTCATGAGTATGTACAGCACCAGATCGCCACTGCTGGTGATTTCCATGGCACCGCTTTTTTTGGGTTTGAAGTAGGTTGAGCCTTTGGGTGTGTTGCTGACGCGGGTGTAATACAGCAGGCCGTAGACGATGGCGGCGATACTGGCGGTGGTCAATGCAATGCGCCAGCCGTTGGCATCGCCGATATTGGCAGCAATGAAGGGCAGGGTGCCTGCCGCTCCAGCGGCACCAAAATTACCCCAGCCACCGTAGATGCCTTGTGCCAGACCGGTCTGTTTGGCTGGGAACCATTCGCCGATCATGCGGATACCCACCACAAAACCTGCACCGATGAAGCCGGAGAGGAAACGCAGCAGAGCCAGTTGCTCGTAGCTGTCGGACCAGGCAAAGGCAATGCTGATGGCTCCGCCGCTGACAAGAATGCTGGTGTACATAATGCGCGGGCCGAGTTTGTCCACCAGCATGCCGACGATGATGCGTGCGGGAATGGTCATGGCCACATTGAGAATGAGCAGCACTTTGGCTTGCTGGTCGGTCAGGTCCAGCGCTTCTTTGATGAAGGGCATGATGGGCCCCAGTCCCAACCACACGACAAACGTCATGAAAAACGCAAACCAAGTGTAGTGCAGGATGCGGATGTTGGCTTTGCGGAAGTCGAAGATATTGAATTGCTGCGACATTCTTGTGGTGCTCCGGGTTTTGTAGCTGCTTTTTGGCAGCAACTGTTTAGCAACAACTGTGCCATTAATTTATCTTGTTGTATTTAATGGAAAAATAACTTTTATTCCGTATTTGGACAGCAAAGTTGGCACTGTCACGGTGCAGATTTTTTATGCTAAAATTTCGCCCGGTTTTGGCGGGTTGTGCATAGTATGCGTGGCCCTCAGGTGCTGAAAGTCACCACAATCATTCCACGTAAATATAAATAAATCATTAGGTTACAGGGGTTCTTGATTCACTGCCGGTGCGTTGCGCCCGCATTGTTTTACTGTTCCCGCAGAAATATAAGCAGATGCTTAGCAAGGTGGCAGCCAACTTGTTTTACGCACTAATTTAGTGCGTTAATCGGGTGCGTGAATGAATATGAATCTGTTGTCTTTATAATAATTATTTATTAATCAGTAGGATACATTGTTTTATTGTGTCTGGCACATGAATTGCTATAGCGCTGACGAAAGGCGCAGAGAAAATATTTTGTGCCACGCCCCATTAGAGATCAATTGTGTGATCGGAGAAGTGAGATGAAAGAAAAACTCGTCCTGATTGGTAACGGCATGGCAGGTATGCGAGCCATCGAGGAATTGCTCGATATTGCACCGGAGATGTATGACATCACTGTGTTTGGTGCCGAACCCTATGGTAACTACAACCGTATTTTGTTGTCGCCGGTGCTGGCGGGTGAAAAAACCATTGATGAGATTATGCTCAATGACGAGCAGTGGTATGCGGACAACGATGTGGTTTTGCACAAGGGTAAAAAGGTCAGCTCGATTGATCGTCGCAATCGCAAAGTGATCGCGGAAGACGGTACTACAGAAGAGTACGACCGTCTGTTGCTGGCCACGGGTTCCAATCCTTTTATCATTCCCGTGCCGGGGCATGATTTGCCAGGGGTGATCAGTTTCCGTGACATCTACGATGTGGATGCAATGTTGGAGTCTTCCAAAAAACATAAACATGCCGTGGTCATTGGCGGTGGTTTGCTGGGACTTGAAGCGGCCAACGGACTGATGCTGCAAGGCATGCACGTTACCGTGGTGCATCTTGTTGATACTTTGATGGAACGTCAGATGGACGCAGTTTCCGGTGGCATGTTGAAAAAATCACTGGAAGAGCGCGGCCTGAATTTTTTGATGGGTGCGAGCACTGAAGCGATTATCGGTGAAGACCACGTCAAGGGTGTGCGTTTTAAAGACGGGCTGGAAATTGCAGCCGATCTGGTGGTAATGGCCGTAGGTATTCGCCCGAATATGGAACTGGCGGAAAGCGTCGGCCTGCACTGTGAACGCGGTGTGGTGGTGAATGACACCATGCAAACCTATGATCCGAAAATTTATGCGATAGGTGAATGTGTGCAGCATCGCGGTGAGACTTATGGTCTGGTTGCTCCCCTGTTTGAACAGGCTAAAGTCTGCGCCAATCATCTGGCCAAAATGGGCATTGCCCGTTACGAAGGTTCAGTAACATCCACAAAATTGAAAGTGACTGGTATTGATCTGTTTTCAGCGGGTGATTTTATCGGTGACGATACCACTGAAGAAATTGTCATGCAGGATGCCGGACGCGGGATTTACAAAAAAATCGTGCTCAAGGATAACAAGATTCAGGGTGCCGTTATGTACGGTGATACCGTTGACGGTGCCTGGTACTTCCAGTTAATGCGTGATGGTACCGATACCAGCGATTTTCGCACGGCTCTGATGCTGGGTCAGGCTCATCTGGGCGATTCAGGCCACGGGGGCAATACCACAGCAGCGAACATGAGTGACGACATGGAGGTGTGTGGTTGCAATGGCGTAAACAAGGGCACCATCGTCAAGGCCATCACCGCAAAAGGCTTGTTCACGTTAGACGATGTGCGTTCGCACACCAAGGCGTCCAATTCCTGTGGTTCCTGTACCGGTCTGGTGGAACAGATTCTGGCCAGCACTTTAGGTGGGGATTATTCAGCTGCGCCGCACAGCAAACCCATGTGCAAGTGTACGGATCATTCGCATGATGACGTGCGTCAGGCGATTAAGGAACGGCACCTTATCAGCATTCGCGGGGTGATGGATGCGATGCAATGGAAGAGCGTGGATGGTTGTGCTTCCTGCCGCCCGGCACTGAATTATTATGTGATTGCCACCTGGCCCGCAGAGGCGAAAGATGATGCACAATCGCGTTTCATCAACGAACGCGCCCATGCCAATATTCAAAAAGACGGTACCTATTCTGTCGTCCCGCGCATGTGGGGTGGGTTGACCACTCCGAAAGAATTGCGCGCCATCGCAGATGTGGTGGATAAATTCAAAGTCCCGGAAATGAAAGTGACCGGGGGTCAGCGTATCGATTTGTTCGGCATCAAAAAAGAAGACCTGCCAGCCGTGTGGGCGGACCTTAATGCAGCAGGCATGGTGTCCGGTCATGCTTATGGTAAATCCCTGCGCACGGTAAAAACCTGTGTGGGTAAAACCTGGTGCCGCTTTGGTACGCAGGATTCTACGGGTGTTGGTGTGGAGCTGGAAAGATTGAGCTGGGGCTCCTGGATGCCACATAAATTCAAAATGGCCGTGTCGGGTTGTCCACGAAATTGTGCCGAGGCCACTATTAAAGATTATGGCGTAGTGTGTGTGGATTCCGGTTACGAATTACATGTGGGTGGCAATGGCGGTATTACCGTGCGCGTGACCGACCTGTTGTGCAAGGTGGAAACCGAGAAAGAAGTTTACGAATACAGCAAGGCTTTTATGCAGCTTTATCGTGAAGAAGCACATTATCTGGAACGCACAGCGCCATGGATTGAGCGTGTTGGCTTGTCGCATATCAAACAATATGTGGAAGAAGATGCTGAGAACCGCAAGGCGTTGGCTGTACGTTTTGATGAGTCACAAAAATACGCGCAAATTGATCCTTGGGCAGAACGTGCCAGCAAAGGTGTTGCGAAACATGAATTCACTTCTTTGAAACAGATAGGGTGATGGTTATGTCAGACTGGATTGAAATAGGCACTATTGACGATATCCCGGTATTGGGTGCGCGGGTGGTTTCAACCGCCGATGGCAACATCGGTGTATTCCGCACGGTGGACGATGAAATTTTTGCCTTGCGTGATGAATGCCCGCATCAGAAAGGGCCATTGTCACAAGGCATCGTGCATGGCAAGCGGGTGACCTGTCCGTTGCATAACTGGAATATTGAACTGGATGGTGGCGCGGTAGTGGCACCAGACGAAGGCTGTGCCGCCAGCTATCCGGTAAAAATTGAAGACGGCAAAATTTTTCTGTCGCTGGTTGCGACCGCTTAGTTGCAAGACCATCAATAACAGCAGTGGGGTAGGACATGCTCTTTGGACGCGGCAAAAAGAATCCAATAAAAATAGCCGATAAAAAGGTTGAAAAATGGATTTATACAACTTGTGGTTATTGTTCGACAGGTTGTTCTATTGAAGTCGGTGTCACCGATGCCGGTAAACCGGTTGCTTCGCGTGGCGTGGGTTCTGCCGAGGTTAACCGGGGCAAGCTCTGCATCAAAGGTATTTTTGAACACGATATCTTTGAAGCCAGTGGTCGTGGTGAAGAACCGCTGATACGTGAAAAAGTCCGTGAAGACTATCAAACCGTCGGCTGGGATACGGCACTGGACAAAGCCGGTTCAGAAATTCAGCGTATCCAGGAAAAATATGGGCGCGATTCTTTTGCTATTGTTTCCACGGGTCAGTTGCTCACCGAGGAATTTTACACGCTAGGCAAACTGTCTCGCGCGGTGATCGGTACCAATAACTATGATGGCAATACCACCCTGTGCATGGCCTCTGCGGCGTCCGGTTACAAACGGTCTTTTGGCTCCGACGGCCCGCCGGGCTGTTACGATGATTTTGACAATACCGATTGCCTGATTGCCTTTGGCTCCAACCTGCCTGAACAACACCCCGTTATTTACTGGCGTATGCGTGAGGCGCGTGAAAAACGTAACTTCCCGCTGATCGTGGTAGACCCTCGCGTCACCATGTTTGCGCAATTTGCTGATATGCACCTGCCCATTACGCCGGGTACGGATGTCGTTTTACTGAACTCATTAATGTACGTCATTCTTGATGAAGGTCTGGAAGATCGTGAGTACATCGAAAAACACACCAATGGCATAGAAGCCGTGGAAAAAGTCGTTGCCGATTTTGACCCGGTCAGCGCCTCAAAAGTGTGTGGTATTGATGAAGACACCATTCGCACCGTAGCACGACTGTATGCGAAATCCGGTGCGGCCATGTCCATCTGGACCATGGGTATCAACCAGTCCACGCACGGTTCTGATGGTGTCGTGGGGATCAACAACCTGAATCTGGTGACCGGCAATATCGGCAAACCCGGTGGTACGTCATTGTCGATTACCGGGCAATGCAATGCCATGGGCACACGCGAATGGTCATCGTGCTCGGGACTGCCGGGGTATCGTTATCTGGAAAACCCGAAGGAACGGGAAGAGATCGCCAACTATTGGGGGATTGATCCCGAGTTTCTGCCCAAAAAACGTGGCTTGACCGAGACCGATATTTTTCCGGCCATTGAAACCGGACAGATCAAAGGGCTGTGGCTGATCGCCACCAACCCCATGACTTCCATGGCCAATACACCGCGTATTCGCAAAACACTGGAACGGCTGGAATGTCTGATTGTGCAAGACTCCTACCGTGATGTAGAAACCACGGAATATGCCCATATCTATTTTCCAGCAGCCACCTGGGCAGAAAAAGAAGGTGTGTTCACCAATACGGAACGTCGGGTCAATATGGTCAGGCAGGTAACGGAACCCCATGCCAATACCAAATCTGACCTGTGGATATTCAATGAAATGTCCAAACGGTTTACCCAAGGTGAAAAAGTTAAATTCCCGGAAAAACCAGCGCAAGTGTTTGACGAAATGCGCGAACTGTCCAAAGGGCGTCTGCTGGATATCTCCGGCATGGATCATGACAAACTGGAACAGCAACGCGGCATACAGTGGCCACACCCGGAAGGCAGTGGACGGGACACCGGTGATCAACGTTTATATACCGATGGTAAATTTTGTTATGCCGACAGCAAGGCAAAACTCATTCCGTTACCCTTTATTGATAACAATGAAGTGCCGGACGACGAGTATCCCCTGTGGCTGAACACGGGTCGGCTGGTGGAGCATTTTCACACCCGTACCAAAACCGGCAAAGTGGGCAACTGCAACAAATACAGCCCGACCGCATTCATGGAAATGAACCCTGATGCTGCTGCTGAAATGGGTGTAGAACACATGCAATACGTGCGTGTGGTGTCACGTCGTGGTGATGCCATCGTGATGGCGCAACTGACGCAACGAGTGCCGCATAACATGGTCTTCATTCCGTTTCACTTTCATGACTGTGTCAACCGGCTCACCAAAGGGCTGCTGGACCCTCACTCGCGGCAACCGGCCTTTAAACAAAGTGCAGTGCGCATCGAATCTGTGGATCAGGAAGAAGCAGCACGTATGAATGTTGAGCTGCGACAGTATTAGACTGATGTTATGCAAGCCTCAAATTGTAGGGTGGCATGAGCATCAGACTAAGCAAGCTTGTTCATAACTATTATCAACAGTGAACAAGTCGCTTAACCTGATGACTATGGGGTAAGAGGGGTGAACGTTCACCGGGATTGATCCATGAACCCTCGCCCCGTTTTGGGAGTACCCACAGGGCATATGTAAAGGGAGAATGGGTCGTGGTGGAATATTCATAAAACCAAACCGAATCGTTACCAAAAATTTATTGCAGGATTTATTGAAGGTCAAGGCATACCATGTTTCCAGTACGTGAAGATGAACCCAAATACGCTTTTCTTACCGACAAGGAAAGCCGGGAAAAAAACATTCATGGCAAGTTCATTGAACTGGTCGAAAAAAACAGCCCGCTGTACGGAAAAAGTCTGAATATCAACGGCGACAGCGCCGTGGGTGATAACCCCAATCGTTACAAACAACACGGCTTCCATTTTACCGCAGACAACTGCATTGCTTGCCATGCCTGTGAAGCGGCATGCAGTGAAAAAAATGACAACCCGGCACACCTGGCATTTCGCAGCGTAGGTTATGTTGAGGGAGGTACTTATCCCGCCTATCAGCGCATGAATATTTCCATGGCCTGTAATCACTGTGACGACCCGGTTTGCCTGACAGGTTGTCCTACTCGCGCCTATACCAAATTTGCAGAATATGGCGCGGTATTACAGGACCCGGACATCTGTTTTGGCTGTGGTTATTGCACCTGGGTCTGCCCCTACAATGCACCACAACTGGACCCCGTTAAAGGGCAGGTATCAAAATGCAATATGTGTGTGGATCGGCTTGAAGTCGGCCTTAAACCCGCCTGTGTATCCGCTTGCCTGGGGGGCGCGCTGGAATTTGGTGTCATCGAAAACACACCGCTGAACCGGGATCAGGCAAAACTGGACATTCCCGGGTTTCCCTCCACGGACATTACCCACCCCAATATTCGTTTTCAGCAAACACGCAGCATGCCGCGTGAAATGACCCGCCCGGATTCCATGCCGTTAAAATATCATCGTGATGACCAGCAGGAAAAATATATCCCTGTCGTAGATGAGAAAAAAGGCAAACCACAACGTCAATGGAATCTGCGTAAACTGCTGGGCTCACATGAAAATGCACACATCGCTTTTACTCTTTGTGCGCAAACTGTTATCGGTGCTTTCATGTTACTGATATTTGCACCCTGGCTGGGTTTGTCAGCGGTGGTCACGGCCAGATCCGACGCCTTCCTGCCATTGTTTGCCACCCTGTTTGTCATACTGGCCATCGGCATGTTCAAACTCAACATGCACCTCGGTAAACCGTTACGTTTTTATCGCGGGTTTAACAACTGGCGACTGTCACCGGTCAGCCGTGAAATTGCCGGAATATCCCTCTTTTTTGGCGGCATGGTGGGCTATGGTTTTTTTGCCAGCCTCATTCACTACAACTTGCTGGTACTGCCCGTTATACACTGGCTGGCAGTGGCCTCCGTCATCGCCGCGATCATCGGTGGGCTGGTCGGCTTTTATTACATGTACAAACTCTACCGTATTCCGGCACGCCCATACTGGAACCACTGGCAAACCGGCAGCAGCTTTGTGGGCACCGCCCTGGTACTGGGTTCTGTGCTGATTTTACTGGTGAGTGGCATCGCATCAGGTCTGTCTGCCCTACAAGCATTATTACCCTCCCTGGCATGGCTGATTTTTTCCGGCCTGCTTCTGGAAGGCATTGGCCTGCTGGCTCATGCGCGTGATCTCAAACGACAGGGAGGCGAGGGCGCTGCATCGCACTTTGAACAGACCACCAAATTTGGTTATGCCTATGTGTTGCGAAACACTCTGTTGGGCGTCAATTTGTTATTGGTGTTTTTATTGACTCTGGAGAGCATAGCCCTGTCGCCAATGGCACTGGTAATTGGCAGCATCACACTGATATCACTATTGACAACAACTGTGATTGGGCGCGCCCTGTTTTATGTGTTGGTGATCCCGACCACCATGCCAGGAGCCTTCTTCTGGAAAAATAAAGCCTTCGAGGAACACGCCAGAGAAACAGGGCTGGCCAATATGCCGCAGGTGGGAGTGGTGCCGGACGGACATTAACGTTTCAGCTGGGAACACCGTCATTCCGGCACGTTTTTAGCCGGAATCCAGAGGTTTAAACCCCCAGATAAGCGTTCCAGTGCAGTGGGAGGTTATGTTCTCGTGGTACTGACAAGTGGCGTGTTATAAACGCAGAGGTCGCAGAGACGCAAAGGACGCAGAGAAAAACACTAAAAACTTTGTGTCCTCTGCGTCTTTGCGACCTCTGCGTTAAATACTCGGTGTATTTTTAAAATAGTATGTTTTTTAAGAAACACATAATAAGTAGCTGGGTAATGCTATTAAGTTAAGCTAAAATCCCTGTCTGGTGTAGGTTGGGGTTCGCAAGCTCACCGCCAACCTACGCTATACCATAATTTGTTAACTTGATGATATTGGATAGCTGAGGTTTTTCCGTATCTTCCACAATGTTTTGTATGTCAATTGGACGCCGACGTATATTAAATATTTCAGCGCCACTAAAGAGTGGTGCTTCACATATAACATCAGGAAAACAAAATGAAGGGGAAATGGGTTTTTGTTGTTACGATGTTTTTAAATGTTTCATGCTCCACATATACGGTTGCCAACAAAAACCATGAGAATGTCAATTTCTCAAAAATAAAATCAGACTATCGATTAACTGATTTGAATAGTTATGGCTGCGAAAAAATTAATCCATCTGTAATAGAGCACATTTTACAGGCGGGCACACTGGTTACTGAAAAAGAAACCCATGATTATTATTCTACAACTGGGTGTAGTATTAAAGGAAGCGTGCTCCTGAATGGCAATAGCACTAATTTTACCTTTGATTATGGCGGTATTATGTATTTTAGTAATGGGGTAATACTGGGGTGTGGCGAGAATTGTTGCAGTGAAAATTATCCCTATTGCTCATTTGATGCACATAACCTTAAGAGGGGAGAGAGCCCCAAATAAGCATTCCAGTGCAGTGGGAGGTTATGTTTTGTGGTACTGACAAGTAGCGAGTTATAAATGCAGAAATTGCAAAAATACAGAGACCGCAAGTTTTTTAGTGGTTTTCTCTGCGTCCTTTGCGTCTCTGCGACCTCTGCGTTAAATACTCGGTGTATTTTTTTTAAATAGCGTGTTTTTAGCGTTTAACTCACATTTTAAATGCCTGCCCGCACTTTTTGCTGAAATGACAACATGAAAACACGTATCCAACAGCTTCAGACCGCCTTGCAATCAGGACTGATTGAACGCGAAACACCGGTTCGTCTGGCCTTGCTGGCAGCCCTCTCGGGAGAACACCTGTTATTGATTGGTGCGCCCGGCACCGCTAAAAGCGCACTGGCACGAAGACTCCACCTTGCCTTTGATCATGGCCAGTATTTCGAGCGACTGCTCACCCGGTTTTCTGTACCGGAAGAACTGTTTGGCCCGTTATCCATCAAGGCGCTGGAAGATGACCGCTATGAACGCCTGATACAAGCCTACCTTCCCGATGCATCCATTGCTTTTATTGACGAAATTTTCAAAGCCAACAGCGCCATCCTCAATGCATTGCTCACAATACTGAACGAACGTGAATTTGATAACGGCAGCCAGCGCATCAAAATTCCGCTGGTTGCGGTGATTGCGGCCAGCAATGAACTGCCTGAAGGTGACGAACTGGATGCATTGTATGACCGGTTTTTATTGCGCTATCAGGTTGAGCCCATCAGCCCCGAAGGCTTTAGCCGCTTGTTAACCCTGGAAAACACAGAAACACCGGTCATTGATCCACACTGGAAACTGACCCGCGACGACCTGCAACAAATACAAACGCAATCTGCGCAAGTCCTGCTGGATGATGATGTTCAATACCTTTTGCGCCAATTGCGCGAACATTTAACAACACAAAACCATTACGTATCAGACCGCCGCTGGCGGAAACTGGTGAAACTGCTCAAAGTGGCCGCCTGGACAGATGGGCGTAATACCGTTGACGTATGGGATTGCTGGTTATTGCAGCATTGCCTGTGGCATTCACCGGAACAACGCGCCGACTTGTTGCAATGGTATGAAAAAAGCCTCGGCGCAGATGCCATTATTAATCCCGCACGCCTCACCCGTTTGGCAGATACCTGGGAAAATACCCTGAACAACGAACAGGGCAGTCGTCGGCAACTAAACGATGAAAACGGTAACCCGTTATATCTCGACACAGAAGGTGAACCGACACCGCGCTCAGGCCATCAGGAAGAACTGACGATAAACGGAGAGCCATTATATCTGGCACCCCCCGATCAGGCTGACCGTACCAATAACGGCAAAGGCTATCAGCAAAAAGAACTGGCATCACTCTTCTTTGATGATCATTATCAACAATGCCACATCGACGGGAAATGGGTCTCCCTGGCGCAATACACCGCAGACCCGGAAAACCGTTTAACCCGCGACATTCACTACCCCCCACATGCTGAACCCGTATACTTCAGCCAGACACATATCGCCGAACGGGTGCAGGAAGTACAGGTCATCCTGGACGCCATTAAACGCTACGAACATGCCGCAGATGAAAAGCTGTCAACATTAAAAGCCGACATATCACAACGCCTGTGGGTGGAAAAAACCTTCGTTGTTCCGGCCCATGAAAACCTGCAACAAAGCCTTCGCGTTGTTCAGGCACTGGCCGAACGCATCGAAAAACTGCGTGACGGTTTTAGCCAGCTACCGGTAAAATAAGCAAGCCCGGTGTTGTGAACGCAGAGGCCGCAGAGACGCAAAGGACGCAAAGGACGCAAAGGACGCAAAGGACGCAAAGGACGCAGAGAAAAACGCAGAAAATTTTAAGCCCTTTGCGCCTCTGCGATTTTATCAACCACGGATATGGTTGCTGGTTATTGAAACATGAACAACCTCTCCCGTCATTCCGGGCTTGTCCCGGAATCCAGTGGTACGGAGTGACGATCTGACGTTAACGTAACAGTAGAATTTATCACTCAAATATTTAAAGTTTCGGTGTTTTTCTCTGCGTCCTTTGCGTCTCTGCGCTTATAACACCGGGTTTGTGGCAGAGCGATATACTATTTTTTTACTACGGGTATAATTTTCCATACCCATGAAACAGAATGTTCATCAACATGTTAATACGCTCACCCAGCGCCAGGCCGGAGATCCCAGACTCATGAAATCCCTATACCTGGAAGAACAGTTTCAGTTTCTGGACGCACTTCCCGAAACCCTGTTTGACCGGGTGGTGACATTGGCATACGGCAACCTGCAAGAACGGGTTCGTGGCATACTCTTTTGGCGGGAACATCTTTTACGCGGCTCTCTGCCGCCAGTTGATGATATTTTCTGGCCGGAACCGGACATCGCAAACATCATTCATCAACGTCTTCACGCGGTTGAATTGTTACCCCTTTGTCACGACGAAGAAAGCCTGGTTGACCAGATACTGCAAGACATCTGCACAGCCATTGAAAGCATTTTACAGCGGCAGGCACACAATACGTCAAACCTGTTTGACGACATCCTCGCACAACAACCCCCAAAAAATACAACTAATTCCCATCAGTCAGAACAAAACACAGTTGACGACAATCCGCCAGCCACCATTGAATTTAACAACTTGGAAGATGTGGCTAAAGGCCTCGAACAGCAATGGATAAAATTAGTGTTTCAATGGAAAGAAACCCGCGAAACGTTCAGCAGCATGGGAACCCGGCTGGGGCGGGGCTGGGACCTATCCAAAGGCATCCTGACAACAGCAGGCTGGCATGACTTTATCGCCTATCGAAAACTGATCCATGACCACCCACAACTCAAGAAAGTCATCAGCATCCTGGGACAAAAACAGCAAACCGTTTCAGCACACAAGCGATCCCGTATCAGCACCACATCAAATAATACATTAATAACCGCAGAAAAACCGGTAAAAACCGAATCACCACTATCAACACAAGGCGTAACCCGGAGTGGCGACATTGCCCGCATGCTGCCACAAGAAGCCGTATTCCTCGGCCACCCAAAACTGCACATGCTCTGGCATGCGCGCCGTGCAGAAAATGCATTACTAAGCTATCGGGTAGAAGGCGTACTGTCAGATCACCAGCCAGACATACCCACACTGGAAAAAAGCCATCGGTATTCAGCACCCGCTGACACAAGGAAAAAAGGCCCCATCATCCTCTGTATCGACACCTCAGGCTCCATGCACGGAGAACCCGAACGGCTCGCCAAAGCGATTTGTCTGGAAGTCATCCGCCAGGCCACCCGTTTGAAACAACCCTGTTTATTATTTGCATTCAGCGGCCCCGGCCAACTGCTGGAACAATCTTTATCATTTGACCGCAATGGCCTGCGGCCAATTATTCGTTTTCTGCAACAAACATTTCACGGCGGAACCGATATTCGCGAACCCTTCGCCCGCGCCCTGGAAAAAATCACAGAACGTCACTGGCAACACACGGATATTTTACTGGTCAGCGATGGCCGGTTTCCTGTACCGGAGCACCTGACAAAAAAACTGGCAGATGCCCAAAAACGGGAAGGCCTGCGTGTTTTCGGGATAACCGTCGGTCATTGGTCATCATCTTCGATGGAGGCTGTCTGTCAAACGGTATACCGTGTTAACACAAAAGTTTCAGTCTGACCGACAGGCGGATTTTATGGTAACAAAGCCTGTGAGAAAGAGTGTTTTGTTGGAGAATCAGAGATAAGGTTCATTGTATTTTTATCAAAGTCACGATTTATCGATGACGCAATGAACCTGACCGTTTAATACTGCTGGGTATCGCAGATGCTGAGTTTTTTGTTCCGCTCAATTTACCACAGCGTAAAACTGTAGGGTGGAACAAGCGCAGCGGTTCCACCATGACCTTGCACGCACCCTGCAAAATCGACTGCCTGAAGCAAGAAAAACGGCCCTCATACAACATCTGCGTTTTAAGAACCCAGCGGCTTTATCGCTGTGCGATAACAGCACAAGAAATAATTAACAAGCTTGCTTAACCTGACAGCTATCCCCTTTACCCACGCCGACCCCCGCTGCCATTCCCAACATGCGCGTAGCAAAGGAATGCCGGAATGTATGGCAAGAACCTTTTTTGTGTACCCCCCTTGCCGGATGGCCTGCTTTACTGCCCGTTGCATACTCGTTTCGTAGAGATGATGTCGGCGTCGCTGACCAGAAACCGGATCAATGGAAAGTCGTGGTGCCGCAAACAGAAACTGCCAGTGCAGACTTTTGGCTTCCGCCGGATACTTTTTCGCCAATGCATGGGGCATCTGCACTTCTCCATAGCCATCTGCCAGATCCTGCTGGTGAAAGGCATGCACACGTTCCATTGCCCTACGCAAATCAGGCACAAGATGTTCGGGGATAATCGTCACCCGATCCTTTCCACCCTTACCGCTACGCACTACAATGGCAAGGCGCTCAAAATCGATATCCTTCAACCGGAGGCGCAAAGCCTCCATTAATCGCAAGCCGCTACCGTATAACAAAGAAGCGATAAGATGATACGGTTGATCCAGCTGGCAAAAAATGGCACGAATTTCCTCGCGGGAAAAAACCACCGGGATACGCCGCGATTGCTTCGCACGAACCACACCATTGATGTTTTCAAAAGGTCTCTCAAGCACCTGCTTATAGAGAAAAACCAACGCATTGAAAGCCTGGTTTTGGGTAGAGGCAGAAACTTGCCGGTTAACAGCCAGAAAATTGAGAAAAGCGGAAGCCTCTGGTTCCGATATCTCCGCCGGATATCGCAGATGGTGAAAGCGAATAAAAAACCGTATCCAGTAACAGTATGCTTTTTCAGTCTTGCGGCTGTAGTGTCGCACCCGGATGGCAGTTCTGACCTAATCCATTAATCGTAATTCCTGCATCGTTGTTTATCCTTTTAGCTGTATCCATACACAGTATTATTGAATAACATGAAAGTAATGGAGTCAAGCAGTACGCCTTGATATTGGGTGGATATTGGTTAAATTTACATTAAATCTCTGTATTTTCAACAAGTTGCAGAGCCATATTTTTACTTGATATCCCGACGATATCCGGCGTATGCCGGATATTTACCCATACCCCTTGTGCAGGTTTGAAAAGTACATAATAATCAGAGTGATATGAATGAAAATTCAAAAGATGAAAAAAGACATAGACGGCTTAAGCCGGATATTAAGAGTTTAATGATGGAGAAAATATGAAGGATTTATTCCCTGGTCATTTTAAAGAAAGTGATAAAAGCCTAAAAGAAGTATGGGATACGTCGCTGTTTGTATTTGATGCAAATATCCTTCTAAACCTCTATCGATATTCAGATACGACTCGTAATGAATTTCTGCGTATTTTGGATAAAATCAAAGATAGAGCATGGCTACCCCATAGGGCTGCTGAAGAATACTTGAACAATCGATTGTCGGTAATCGACCAACAAGAAAAATCATACGATGACACGACAAAATCAATTGAGTCATTAAAACGAGATTTAGAGAACGCTCGTCAACACCCCTTTGTTAGTAAAGGGGTTATGGATAAGGTGGATAGTGTCTTCGAAGAACTTTGTAATGAGCTAAAGAACAATAAATCCGTTCATACAACTCGTATTAGCAGTGACGAGATTAAAGATTCTATTGCAGGCATATTTGAAAACAGGGTAGGTCATCCTTACGAGAAGGAGCGGATAGAGCAACTAATTTCTGAAGGTGAAGAGCGATATAAACAAAAAATCCCACCTGGCTTTAAAGATAGTTCGAAAGCGGGTGATAGCGAGGTTTTCGCGGAGAAATGCAGAAAGTATGGCGACCTCATTGTATGGACTCAGGTGATCGATAAAGCGACTGAGTTAAATAAAGGTGTGGTGCTGGTAATTGATGACAAAAAGGAAGACTGGTGGGAAAAATTTAAGGGCAAGACGGTAGGTCCCCGTCCAGAGTTGGTAAAGGAGTTTAAGGACAGAGCAAATCAAACATTTCATATGTATCAAGCAGACCGTTTCCTTGAATTGGCCAGAGAGAATCTAGGAGAACAGGTAAGTGAAGAGATTGTTGAAGAGATAAGGGAAGTAAGGCGTCGTGATAAATTGGCGTATCGACGAATGAAAGAGAGAGAGCTATACAAACACCGGAAAATGAAGCAAATGCATTTGGCAGAAGAACTAGATAATGTTCGTCATCAAATGGCTAGTTACGAAAAAGAAATGCATGTGCTTCAAGATAAAAGTCATAGGCTTGAAAGCGAAAAAAGTAGCCTAAAAGAGTATAGAAATAAAATGTTTCACGAGGGTGGCGATGAGCATTTCGATGACGATCAATTGACCGACCATTACTATCATGTTTCAAAGAATTACGATGAAGTTATGCATCGCTTAGATACATCACGAATGAAATATCAGGAGTTGAGACAGCATATGGCTGTACTCGAACAAGAGATAAGCCACAGCATGAAAAACATTGAACAAGAAAATGCAGCGGACTCGTAAACTCGCCGCTGATTTAGGCGTTAGGCTTAATTGATAAATTGGAGTAAGAATAATGATTAGTTGGAATCCTGAAATATTGAATCGATGCGCAGCTCCAAAAATAAGTGAATTTACATCAATGGAGTTAGCTGATATTTCAAGTGAGTTTCCCGAATCAGCATACTGGCTGCAAAATCATTTTTTGAATAACACTCCTTTGAGGAAGCCGTTTAAGGCACCATTAAAATAAATGGCTGTCAACTATATTCAGAAAGCACAGTACATTTTTCACGAGTACAATATAGTTAGAGAGCTATCTGACAAATATCACAAGAATAATTCGCCAAATAATCCGAAATTATCTGAGTATTACTTACTGATATACCATTTATCAAACATATTTATTCAGTATTGTTCAGCCATAGAGGCGTGCAATACAATAAATAAATTTCTTGGTGATGATAGTAAGGCATTTAATAAAAATGATGGTAGCGCTGAGCAGCGTGCATATGAAATCGGTAACTCCATAAAACATGTGGCAATCTGTATAGATAGTGGGGTGTGCGAAAATGATCATACCTTGTCAATATGGCTAACTAATTCATTGGTCGAATCATTTGATGTAGAAATTTCGTTTAAAGAACTAGAAAATTGCATCAGGGATGTTGGTCGTTTTGCAGAACCTTTGGTAGACCCAATGACATTTTCTGATAAGGTCAAGTAGGGGGTGTAGATCAGCCACTGACAAAAGCGGTCAAATCGATGGGGTCAGACTCTGACGGCTCCCCACAAAAAGTTCTTTAAAAACGGAAAGTTATAGGATATATTTCGTTCAAAACCGTGCATGCATGGTGAAAATAACTTCCCCTTTGAGACTAACCCAGTCGATAAGGAGAACCGTCATGCATACACTGAAAGTACTGCATAACAAACTCAAGCAAGCATGTCCTTTCATCCATCTAAAGCGCCTAGCTGTTCTTATGCTCGCCACCCAGGCTCTACTCATCGGCCAGCGTTTATCTTTAACGCAACTCGGTCGTCGCTTAGTCTCAACGGCATTGGTAAAACATAATATCAAACGCATTGATCGCTTATTAGGTAACTGGCACCTGCATCAGGAACGAAACAGTATTTATCAATTTATGTCACAAGCCTTACTAAAGGGTAATCAGCGACCCTTGATCATTGTCGATTGGTCAGAATTAACCACCGATCGTGATTACCATCTGCTGCGAGCCTCCCTACCCGTCGGTGGGCGTGCCTTAACCTTATATGAAGAATCCATTCTATGAAGAAGTCCATTCGCAAAAAAATATCGGCAGCCCGAAAGTGCATAAGACATTCCTACGCACCCTGCAAAAACACTTACCTGATACCTGTTGTCCAATTATTATTACCGATGCTGGCTTTCGCAACCCCTGGTTCAAAATGGTTATAGCATTAGGCTGGGATTATGTAGGCCGCATCCGTAACCGAGACCTCCTAAAACCCGTAAAAAGCAGTGATTGGGTGCCCTGTAAAACCCTGTATGCAACAGCGACGTATCGGGCACGCTACCTTGGAGAATACACCACAACACGTAAAAATCCTCTCAATAGCCATCTTTATCTTGTTAGACAAAAAGCCAAAGGCCGACATCGCTACAACAAGGATGGCTCGAGAACCACTCGAGGACAAAGTGAAAAAGTCGCTCAGCGTGAAAAAGAACCCTGGCTAATCACCACCTCTCTGCACGGCAGCCAGAATAACGCGCAGCAAATTATTGCCTACTACAAAACACGCATGCAGATCGAAGAATCCTTTCGAGATATAAAAAGTCATCGCGTGGGATTTAGTATCAGTGAAAGTTTGACACGCAACCAGGTACGGCTGGAAATATTATTACTCATTGGCGCTCTAGCGACATACCTTGCGTGGTTAACGGGAGTGTTTATCGAACTTAAACAATGGCACTGGCAATATCAATCCAGCAGCATTAAAACCCGGCGAGTGTTATCGACATTTTTTATCGGTTGCCAAGTGGCAAAAGAAGGTAAACTAGAACTTGAAAAACAGGAATATGAAATGGCGCTATTACACGTTATAGATAATGCTTTGGCGCAGGGGAGCACTTGATTTTGTGGGGAGCCGTCAGGGTCATATATGGACACGCCCGCTAAATCAATAAAAAGGTTGTTTTAATTTACAATCTCATAAACTTCTTCTCTGAAGAAAGCATTGACACAAAACAAGAAAGATTAGCCGTCATATATTCGGCCCCAGGTGAGATCAGGGAATGGATCTCCGGCCATGATGAAAACCGCACACCTGCACCTTATCAGACTCACGGTGCAAATCACCTAACCCCATCACAGGTCTTGCAGGTGTCGGTCTAACCTGTATTGTCATCAAATACTTGCCATATCAGAGCCCGTTAAAAATCGTGTATTGACCTTGCGTTCATTTTGCGTGAAACATCGTAGCTTGTTGGTGTGCAATCATTTAACAACGGTGACGTACTCATGGTCTCGTGCCATCACGGACCAAACAATTCGTGCCATTTTATTGGCTAATGCCACAGCCGCTTTTTGCAAGCCTTTCTTTTCTTGCAATTGTCTGGCCCACAGTAATTGACTGTCTGATCGGCCCTTGCATCGCGTGATGGCCGATAACGCGCCCTGAACCAGTAAAGCCCGTGCATAGCCATCACCTCGCTTGCTAATGCCCAGCAATCGCTGCTGACCACCGGTTGAATATTGTTTCGGCACTAGCCCCAGCCAGGCCGAGAGCTCCCGTCCATTCTTAAAATTGTTGGCATCGCCGATGGTAGAAACCAATGCCGTGGCAATCATGGGGCCCACACCGGGTATTGCCATCAGTCGCTGGCAGACAGGGTTTTCATTGGCCAATTGCTTAACCTGTTTGTCTGCTTGTTTAATCCGGTCATCCAGCGCGTACAATTCCTGCTGTAACCCATGAAAGAGTGTTCTCGCTTGTGATGTGAGTTCATTTTCGGCATCTTCGAGTATGCCCGCAAGTTGACTGCGTATCTGACTAATCCCTTTGGGGATAGCGATGCCATATTCAAGCAATTGCCCACGGGTTTGGTTAACCAGTGCGGTACGTTGTTGTACTTGCCGTTGACGTATACGGTGAAGCAACTGGATATCCTGCTGTGCAATGGTCTTGGATGATACAT
>JAKIUF010000052.1 GCA_021647705.1 Gammaproteobacteria bacterium
CCTCCTGTCCAGACCAAATCCAGAGCAGTTGTCTGATTGTTCGTATCGGCGTAAATCAGGCTAAATGTCCCGCTGCCAACACCACTGCCGGCCAGGGTACCGGTAATCGAGGAACCTCCGGTAATCGTGCCACTGGCTGTGGCCATCACCGGGTTTTCGCCGCTGGTATAAATGGTGAAATCCGCCATGAAATCGTTACCATTGGTGCTGGTAATGGTGCCATCATAAAGCAGCTCGTGTGCTGCACTCAGCATGATGATCCGGGTGCCGTTCACCATGGCTTGCAGATCATTGATATCAATGGTTCCGTCCATGCCATCATCCACACTGGCAGTGCCGGTGTTGATGTAATAACCAACCGGATCAGCATCGGAGCGCACGGTGATGGTAACGGTTTGTACCACTGAAGCTCTGCCATCCGTGGCGGCGATATCTACCACATAATTGTTGTCGCTACCGATGTCGGTGGGATTTTCAAAATCCGGGGCGGGATCAAAACGCAATGCCCCGGTGCTGCTATCGATACTGAATGCTGCTTGATCTTCGCCACCGATCAGGCTGTAAGTGATGGTGTCGGCAACATCGGTATCAGTTGCAACAGCGGTATATCCCGTGGCTGTGTTCCCTTCGACCACACTCACAGCAGTGCCACTGGTAAAGACGGGAGGCGCATTCGTCGGTCCAGCGTCACTGTCATTGTCGCTGCTATGAAAGCAACCCTGCACAGTCAGGACAAACAGCGCTAAAATCATCATCAAAAGGGGGGTAAAAGGCATTTTCAGGCAGTGTGTGGGCATAACGGTGTCCTTGTGTACTGTTTTACTGCGTTTTTATTGCGGTTCCGGGGGTGGATTTCGATGACTGAAAGCCGCCAAAGAAAAGTGGGGAGTCTACCACGATTTCAGGGGGGAGACAGGCGATTATCGGTGGTCAAAATGCGCAGAATATTCGGGATACAGACACTACCCCTTTGCCCTCGGTTACTCTCAGTGCTTTTGAAAAGGTTAATCCTGTGTCAAACGGACAATTTTTCGGGCAGGTGTCTTTTGCGGGGTTTGCGTCAATCGAAAAGTCCGAACCAGTTCAATCTGACTGCCACCACCGCCCCATGATTTTGCCAATTGTAATATGAAGAACGTTCAGAGTTTTGAAGCTAGGCAGCAACAAACAATCACAAATGCCGGGTTTCTCTGTCCGCATCTTCGGGAGTTAACCAGCTGTCGGGGCGAACACCGTTGAAGATAAAATCGTAAACCGTATAAAAATAGTTTTTCCCGTTGGGGATGTCATCAAGGGAATATTTCGCCCTAAAATTAGGATACTGAGGCATATAGGCACCTAACGGGGGTTCTATTTTCCCTTCGTCCAAAAGCTGTCGCAGTTGTTCCAGGTCGGGAATCAAGCCCTGCTCATATTGACTCAGGGGCCGGGGGGCGGTTTGCAGTAATTTTATCAGGGCATCCATACTGCGCAGGGCATAGGGGGTGTAAGGGGGCTTCGTGAGAAGCCGCCCCTCATTTGCTAACTCAATCAGTTTACCCATATAAATCTCAACTTCATTGAAATCATAGTTTTTAACGATCCTGTCCTTTATTGCAAGGTCGATGTTAAACATTTCTCCATTAGTATAAATGTAAAGTAATGATCCCAGCTTTCCTCTTTTAACGGGCAAGGACAGGTCATTATTTTCTGCTCGCTCCTTAAGCCACTTACATTGCGTGATCATACGCCCTTGAGGAGTGTTATCAGTTTGATTGAATTCGGACAAGATGCCCGTCAACAGGTGTTCACAGTTTTCAATGATATCGAGACGTTGTTCTTCGGTATTGGGCATGGGTTATTTTCCGGGGAGTAATTTGAGGACTGAGGTATCCAGGGTGATCTGCTGGCCGCCACCGCCCATGATTTTTCCAAGGGTGCCGGTGGTGTAGCCGTCTGCACCATCGTAGCGTAACAGTTCCGTGGCTTTGCCAATTTTGGACTGGATACCGGTAGTGGGCATCGTCACTTCCATGGCATCAATATAAGTTTAGCGATGACCGTAACAAACGTGGAATGAACGCATTTTGTGGCCGGGTATTACATCCAAGGCTACCACAACTCGGTGCAGTGGTAATCAAAGGGAAAAGCAGAAAGCACGTCATCACCATAGGGAAATAACGGAGGCGCTCTGTTACAGGTTCCGGGTCTCTCTATCTGCATCCTCGGGGGTTAACCAGCTGTCGGGGCGGACGCCGTCAAAGATGAAGTCTGAAACCGTGTAAAAATAGTCTTCGCCGCTAGAAATGTCTTGAATAGAATCTTCTACCTCAATAAAGTTTGGATACTTAGGCTTGTAAGCACCTAATGGCGGTTTTATCTTCCTTTCGTCCAAAAGTTGTTTCAGCTGTTGCAGGTCAGTAATCAAGCCTTGTTCGTATTGATCCAACGGTCGGGGAGCGGTTTTCAGCAATGTGATCAGGGCATCAATGCTGCGCAGGGCATAGGGCGTGTAAAGAGGTTTTGCAAGGAGTTTGGCTTCATACGTTAAGCCGATTAATTGACTCATAATTACTTCTACATCACGAATGTCTTCCTTGGTAGTGTCTGCCGTAAATAGTTCACCATTGGTATAAATGTAAAGTAATGACCCCAGCTTTCCTTCTTTCACCGGCAACGGCAGATCATGATTTTCCGCCCGTTCCTTGAGCCATTGGCACTGCGTGATCATACGCCCTTCGGCAGTGTTGTCGGTCTGGTTAAAGGGTTTGAGTGGCCCTTCCAGTAACAGGGTGCAATTTTCAATGATATCGAGGCGTTGTTCTTCGGTATTGGGCATGGGTTATTCCTTGGGTAACAATTTCAGGGCTGAGGTATCCAGGGTGATCTGCTTACCACCACCGCCCATGATTTTGCCAATGGTGCCGGTGGTGTAACCGTCTGCGCCGTCATAGCGTAACAGTTCTGTGGCTTTGCCTATGGTGGCCTGGATACCGGTAGTGGGCATCGTCACTTCCATGGCATCAATCTGGCTGGCACCGTTAAAACACGGCAGGGCCAGATAATTTTTCACACCTTCTTTGTCCCAATGGCCTTGTTTGAAGTATTTGTCTTTGACATCCGCCATACCCGTTTCATCCAGCAGGTAGGCGGAAGTATCCAGTTTTCGGGCACGGCCTGCGGTATTGAAACCGTATATTTTGTCGCCTGATTTGAACGGGGTTTCAGTAAAACCGTCTCCGGATTTCAGAACTTGTTTGACTTTATCATCATCCCAGCCTTGATTCGTAAGCGCTTCTTTCGTGATTTCATCCACTTCCGACAAATCATCCATATCCACCTCCCGGATCGGCTTGAACGACTCCGCCGAGGTTTTGTGATCCGGTGTTAATTCTTCCTGATTATGCAATCCCGCATGTGGGTTCGGCACATACCCCGGCTCGTCATGCGGCCCCAGGGTGTAGGGTTTGGGGGTGTATTCTTCAACCGGCAGGTCTTCCGGGCCTCGGCGTCTGGGCGGGGTGATGTCGTCGTATATCCGTACGATAACGACATTGCCTCTGGTGAGTGCCATTAACAGGCTTTTGAGACGGTCGGCCCGGTTTGGCCAGGCGCGGAGCTTCAGTTCTTCGATCATCATGGCCAGTTGTTCGTCGCTCAGGGTGAGGCTGTCGAGAAATTCGCGGGCCTGTGGCCATTCTTCAAGTCCGAAGAATGTGACGTCGGCGGGGTTGGGGTCGCTCAGCAGTAATATTGTGGCGGGGACGAAGTGGTATTCCATGCCCGGGGATGCGGTGTCTTGTGCGGAGCGGATGACGGGGTAGTGGTTGTTGCGGGTGTTGTTGAAGTCGTAGGCGAAGGGGTCGAGCGGATAAAAACGGAGTCGGCGGTGCCGTCCCCACGATAGTCTGGCCAGGTCTTGCTGGCTGTAGGTGAGCGAGATGTCGCTGTTGACGGTGAGCCCGCCCACTGCGTGCAAAATTCTTAAACAGAAGGCGTGATCCAGTCTGAGTCTTCTGATAAATGCACGGGCTTAGTGTTCGTTTGATATGTACTGGGGCTGGATCGGTCCGAGAACCGGGGCTTCGTAGCTGCAGTAAATACGGTAGACGGCGCTGTAGCAGCCTTGTACGAAAAATTTGTATGGCTTCATGGGAGTTTGGTTTGTCGTCGGTTTATGGTGAGCGTGTTATGCGTTTTCCGGTTTTTTTGGGGCTTTGCGGGTATGTGCAGTGTCATTGTAATCAATAGACTGTGTGCTGTTAATAACACCAGTATTGGTACTGGAGACGGTGATGCTGTTGGTGCCGTTGCCGGTGTCGATGCGGGTGATGTCGGCATTGATAGTGAAAGTATCTGCCAGACTGCCTCCCGTTACATTTTGTATGCCGTTGAATGTGCTGGTGATCGAGGTGTTGTAGGAGAGTGTGTTATCCGTTCCGTTTATCGTCCAGATATTGTCAACGTCGCGGGCGATGAGTGTGTTGTTGCCACCACCGCCATCAAGGGTGCCGTCAAAGGCACCATTGATGGGGCCGGGACCGGTGCCACTGGTGAGGGTGAAGGTGTCATTGCCATCGCCTCCGGTTAATGCGTCAAAATTTTCAAAGGTGATGGTGGTGCTGCCGTTGGATACGGTGCCGTCGTTGAGGCCGTCTGTGGTGGTCGCATTGATTGTCACTTCACCGATCAGCCAGCTATTTGTTGTGTCGTCCCAGCCGGTGATAGAGGCAGTATATGTGCCCCCATTGGTGTAGTTGCCGATAATGCTGTCAAAACCGGTTAAACTGTTCAGGTCGATATTGATATCATCAGTGACAAGACTGTAATCCAGTGTATCTGTACTTCCGAGAGCGCTGTTCAGGCTTTCGAAACCACTAAAATCGATCGTTACACCATTATTGGTGACGGTGCCATCGGTTGCATTCGTCAGTGCCCAGATATTACCCGATGTATTCACGGTCAGTGTGTCTTTTTCACTGCCGCCGCTGAGCGGCCCGGTTGTCACAACGGTGGAAGCTATCCAAATGGTGTCTTGATTTTCTGCCGTGCTAATTGAGCCCGTCGAACCACCGGTGTTGACTGTGATGTTATCCCGGCCATCGCCACCGGTAATGGCACCACTGACTATGCCACCATTGTTAATGGTGACGATGTTAGTTGAGTTGGAACCATTGCCGGTGGTGATGCTGCTCAGGGCCGCGTCGATAGTAAAAGTATCATTGCCAGTGCCACCGCTAAGGTTGGCGAAGTTGCTGAAAGTAACGCCCGTGACTTCACCACTATTGGCAGCGCTAACCTCCCAGATATTGCTGCCGTTAGCGGCGCGCAGGGTATTACCGGTGGCACTGTTTGTGGCATCAATGGTTTCAACGTTATTCACGGTGAAATCTTCCGTACCGGTATGCGTACCGCCCAATTGCACAACTTGATTGCCTGTGCGCGTGATGGTGAGCGTATCAGCAGCCCCTCCGCCATCAATCACACCGCTCACGGTACCGGAGATGGTGATACCGTCGTTACCTGCGTCTGTGGCGATTGAGGTGGCGCTTCCACTGATGTTAATCGTGTCAACAGCTGAGCCTGTCGTGATTGTGGTTGCAGTCCCCGATACATCAATGCCATTAATCCCGTCACCGGCATCAATCGATGTGACTATACCGGCAATCGTTATCGTATCGTTGTCTGTGCCAGTGATGATGGTTCCGGTAACACTGCCACCACCATTCACCGTTACATCATTGGTGCCGTTGCCTGAGTTGATTGAGCCCACACTGCCCGTACCGGTATCCGCTAAAACAATGGTGTCATTTCCTGCGCCAGTGGTAATGGCTCCGGTGACACTGCCGCCATTATTGACGGTGACAGTATTGATACCATCGCCCGCATTAACGGAGTCTGCCGATCCGGTCACAGTAAAATCGTCTGTGTCGGTACCACCGGTGAGATTTTCCATTCCCGAAAAGGTAGTGGTTTGCCCATCGTTGACTAGAGAACCACTGTTGGCCGCGTTGATTGTCCAGATATTGGCCGAGTCATTGCCATTCAGAGTGTCACTGTCAGCACCGCCATTCAGGTCGGTGATGGCCAGTGTCGTTGCATCCATGTTAAAGATGTCATTGCCTGCGTTACCATTCAGCACACCGGTGATATCAGCAGTGATAGTAAACGTATCAACGCCCTCTCCACCAGTGACGGCACCAGCAACATCGGCATCGAGTTCGAAGGTATCATTATCAATACCACCATCCAGTTGCCCCTGACTGATCGCCTGACTGACAGTAAAGCGATCACTACCTGCTTCACCGTAGGCCGTGCCCGTCAACGTGCCACCATTGAAGTTAAAAACATCCGCCCCGCCCCCGGCATTAATATCGCCACTTAATAACCCACCGGTATCGAACTGAAAGGTGTCGATATGGGTATTGCTGCCGATGAGGTTTTCCATTTCATCAAAGGCGGCAATGGTCACGGGGATAGATGCAGTATCGGTAATGTTTCCACCACCTGTGCTGGTAGTAATGTTCCAGTTTACATCCTGAGCGACATCGCCAAAATCCAGAGTGTCGTTATCAGCCCCACCCAGAACAGCAATACCACTCACTAATGTTGTCGTAACGCTGACACCATCGGCAACATCAAACAGATCGTCACCCGCACCACCGCGCAGCTGTGAATTGCCGCTGACATTAGCGTTGATTCTGAAAGTATCGTTGTCATCACCACCCTCCAGCTGTCCCTGGGTAATGGCTTGGGAGAGAATGAAGAAATCATTACCGCCACGACCTTCGGCGGTGCCGGTAATGGAGCCACCGGTGAATTCGAAAGTATCGACGGCATTACCACCGGCCAGCGTGTCAATGTTGGTGAAAGTATTGACATAGATATCGCCATTAGTGACGGCAAGACGGTTATTTGTCGCAGAGATTGCCCAGGTGTTATCGGTATCAGGTGCTGTAAGAGTGTTGGTACCCGTACCACCATCAATTCGTGCAACGGATCCGGTTGTATCTATCAAAAACTCATCGGTGTCGGCATTGCCTGTCAGGTTATCGAAATTCTCAAACGTAACCCCTCCCACAGAGCCATCGTTTATTCCGTCAGTCGTGCCAGACAAATTAGAAATATTCCATGTGTTGGCAACATTGTCTGCAATAAGGATGTTATTTGCTGCATCCTGTGCAGTTATTTCTTCAACACCCGTTATATTCAGGTTTGGGTCTGCCATTGCATCAGCAATAGTCAGCGCCCCTAATTGCACAACTCTGTCGGTGGTATCACCAGTAAAGCGTAATGAGTCATTACTCCCACCGGCACCATCAACCAACCCGCTGATTGTACCGGTTGCAGAAGCATTGGCAGTAAACTGAAAATCATCCTGCCCGACATTGCCCGTCAGACTTTCTATTTGATTAAAACGGATATCCAGATCGGCATTGCCTGTGTCTTTATTCAGCAAACCTGTATCTGTGTCATCAATCGTCCAGACAGCATTTTCTGTTTCGCCAGAGACCAGAGTATCGTTACCATCCAGGCCATTGATTATCGCCGACAAACCATTAATGGAAACGTTGTCGTTGATGGTGAAGACGTTATCCAGTGCGGTATTGGTATCAATCTTTCCTTCGATCAAAATGGCAGCATCCGCTCCATCCGCTCCTGTGCCACTCCCTGCTGTTCGATCCCCACCCAATGCACTGATATCGGCCGCAAGTGTCAGGTTATTTCCAATTATTACCGTAATATCGTTGGCATCTCCACCGTTTCCATTACGTGCACGATCTCCCGATGGGCCATTTCCTCCATTGGAAGAAATTAGCGCATTGATACTTACGTCACCCATTGCGGTCAACGTGATGCTGCCACCATTACCACTGTTACCATCCGCGTTACCACTTGTTCCAGAACCAACTGTGGCATTACCTCCATCGGAAGAAATACCCGCATTGATAAAAACATGACGCCCGGCAACTATCATCACCCCGCCACCATTGCCACCATCACCATCATCCCCACCAGCAGGACCTGCACCACCATTAGAAGACAACGATGCATTAGCAATAACATCTTGCCCGGCACTAATACTGATTAATTTACCATCACCTGCGTCACCATCCTCACCATTACCACCTGGACCATTACCTCCTTCCGCTGTCAGCATGCCATTAAGCACGACATCGCCCGTTGCACTGGTTGATATAAGCGTAATTGTCCCGGCATCACCTGCTCCAGCACTAGTGCTTCCGTTTGAATTACTACCAGATGTATTAACCATCCCTAATGTAATATCCGCACCTTGTAAAGAAACCTCACCCCCATTTCTACCAGTTCTATTACCAGATGTACCTGTGGCCATGCCACCACGAGCATCCAAAGTTCCAGCATCAGTATTGATAGTACCAGACGAATACAAACTGATATTCCCGCCAATCGTATTATTCGCACCGATGGTATCGAGCAGAGCAGTAACTGTTATGCTAGCAGGAAAAACATCGTTCATATCATTGTCGGCATCATCAAATCCTATAGTGATATTACCGCCATCGGTATCAATGTCAGCTCCGAGATTTACCACGCCCGACATCACCAAATTAGCATCACCACCATTAGTTCGTAATTCCAATGCACTTGCATTATCCACTTGGGTGCTTGTCAGGTTGAGCCCCGACGTGACAAAGTCGCCACCACCTGTGTTAATACGAGTATTGGTAATAGTCAGCAACCCGGTATCAGACGCATTTAAATCTATATTGCCGCCTGCTGTCTCAATACCGATGACTCCATTAGCACCTACAACGTTAATTGTTATATTTTTACCATTGGCAACAAAATTCCCGCCATTGGTTTCAATAGCATTGTTGATTAACACATCACCGCCCAATGTGTTATTGGCATCCGCTGTTAACGTAATATTGAGTCTGTCATTTTGGCCTGAGCTATCATAAATTCGTCCATTGATGATGACATCACGATGGGCGACAAGCTCCAGCGTTGGGGCATTGGTAAGCCCTTGCAAAGCATATGAATCTAAATTGAAATCTTCAGCAATCGTTATATTGCCATTGCCCGTCACCCCTGCATTTTCATCTTGAACACCCGATGGCGATGGAGCTGTTTCCACCCTGACAGTGACCCCACTGTTTTCTAATGCACTACCCAGTGCAGCAAAAGTAACAACCGAATCGCCATCTGTGCGGGTAAACAGTGTATCTGGAGAAATAGGGTTTGTTTCTGTCGCGGCTGTTTCACCACCATCAACAGCAGCTTTAATCGTGATGTTATAGGGGTCAATCAGCCATTGACCTCCATCACCATTAGACGCAGAAACATCAACGAGTGGATTCAAATCAACAACATCAGCCGATGTTTCCACAAACCCACCATGACCACCTTCACGGCCACCGCGTGCATTAATACTGCCATAAACTCTTGCAGAATCATTAGCCCAGATAATGACTCGCCCGCCATCGCCGTTATTAATGGCATCCGCATAGATTCGGGTTTGCCCGCCCACAAAAGTACCAGAAGCATTGCGAATCCCGCTGTTTTCACCACGATAATCACCACCAACCTGCACTTGCCCGCCACCATTGGCACCAGAGGCATTCACGATAGATTGATTAAGCAGTCCTACCTGGTTGCCCAACACATTTATAACACCTCCTTACCCGTTGGCTTCCGAGCGTACAGAGGTCACGCTGTTCTCGGTTAACAAGGTGGTATTTTGCGCATGCAATTCAATTTCGCCACCGTTGCCATTAGCGGCATTGGCAAGCAGTTCGCCGCTGCTGGTTACATTTTCACCCAGCAACACTATGCGGCCTGTGTTTTGATACAGGGCTTGATTATTGTTGTTCGTGGACGTATCGATACTGCCAGTATTAAGCACATCGGCACCATGACCTAATGTGAAGCTGCCATCTTCGTGCATGACCACGCTAAGGGGCTGATCAAGTTCTCCGCTATTCACTGCCTGGGAAAATACATTCTGACTGGTGCTAGCGGTTAATAACACACGACCGCCTTCGGCGTTTATCTCACCGCTATTGATCACAGCAGAGTCAATACCCAACTCTTCCTGTAAAATTTCTTTACTAACCCGTACACCCAACAAACCGTTGTCATCGAACGTTAAAACGGCTTGTTTACCAGCAGAAAGACTAACTGATCCAAGATTGGCGACAATTAGACCATCGTTTTTAACCTGTTTGCCAATGAGTGCAACGTTACCTCCAAGCGAGGCATTGATCATACCGCTATTGATCACAGTGCCAGTAGTCCCCAGCACTTCATCAAAGATGTAGTTACCGTTCATGAAATCATTAGGCTGGATATTCAAACCTGAGGCGATAATGCCTCCGACGTTAATAATGGAAGTGGGCGTAAAGAAAATACCATTGGGGTTAACCAGAATCACCTGACCATTGGCGTCAATGCGTCCGGCGATGGTGGAACCGTTTTGGCTCAGGATACGGTTTAAGGAAATGGACGATGAGTCGGGCTGGATATACTGTACACGCTCATTGGCATTGATATTATAACTTTGCCAATTGATGGCCATGTTCTGCGTGGTTTGGTTAATAGTGGTGTTGATACCGGATTGGCTGATGCTGCCGGAACCACCCACCACTTCACCGCCGGTCGGGCCTGCGTAGGCAATAGAAGCAAGTATTGCCTGACCTAACAATACTGAATAAAAACCCAGGTGGCAGGTGTTGCGCAATACCCGGTTGGCAGTATTGGTTATACCACTCAGTTTTTCAGCTTCATTTTTAATCATTCGCGATATCACATCCGTACACCGTTTTATTTATATTCCACCCCTGCAAAGCTATTACGTTATGGTTCGTAACGCCACATATCATTCAGAGTATCGAAGCCACCCGTACTGTCATAGCCCTCACCTCCGAAAAACCACAGATTACCAGCGGTATCCGTCCAGGAGATAAAGCGTTCCCGTGCGCCTGGTACATTGGTCGCATCAGCGGTACCTTTTATGCCATAAATGCCAAACTGATCAACAACATCGCTACCCGAAACCCAGACCCAGTTATCACCATCCCAACGCCACAAATCATTGAGGTAACTCGGTGTTCCAGTGCTGTCATAACCCCAGCCTCCGAAAAGCCAAAAAATACCGCGAGTATCCACCCAAGAAACTGGAGATCGCCGTGCCCCGGGTATATTAGTAGCATCAGCATTACCTTTTGTGCCATAGCTACCGGACTGGTCAACGACATCACTACCGGAAACCCAAGTCCAGTTGCTGCCGTCCCAGTGCCACAGATCATTGAGATTACCGAACGTCCCTACACCATCACGCCCGACGCCGCCCCAAAGCCAAAAGTCGTCATTAGTGTCAATCCACGCAACAGAATCACCTCTCGCGCCCGGCATATTAGTATCCACAGCAGTGCCTTTTGTGCCATAAACACCGAATTCTCCCACGACGTCATTGCCTGAAACCCAGACCCACTCAGCATTAGTAACATCCCAGCGCCATAGATCATTTAATCTGGCCCAGTCCCCGTTGCCATCATAGCCTCTCCCCCCAAAAAGCCAGAGGTTACCGCTGGAATCAGACCAGGAAACTGCTTTCTCACGCGCGCCTGGAATATTGCTACCTATAGGAGTGCCTTTCACACCATAATCACCGGATTGATTAACGAGATTACTCCCCGAAACCCAGGTCCAGTTGCTACCGTCCCAACGCCACAAATCGTTGAGAGTGCCTTCCATTCCAGCACTATCGAAACCCACCCCCCCGAAAAGCCAGAAATTATTACTGGCATCGACCCAGGTAACTCCACTCGATCTCGCTCCCGGCACATTAGTAAGAGCGGTTACGCCTTTCATACCATAATTGCCAAATTGTTCAATAACATCATCACCCGAAACCCAGGTCCAACGGGTGCCGTCCCAATGCCATAAGTCATTAAGAAAGCCTTCATTCTCTTCGCGGTCCACCCCATTCCCCCCAAAAAGCCATAGATTGCTATTGGCATCAGCTTTGGACATCGCGGCAGACCTTGCCCCCGGCACGTTGACAGCATCGGCAACACCTTTGATGCCATAAATACCGACCTGAGTAATAATGTTACTCCCCGACATCCAGGTCCAGCGATCAACAGGTGCTGCGGGACTAGGGCCACCCCCACTGCTACCGCTACTGTGAAAACAGCCTTGCATGGTTAGGGCAAATAGCGCTAGAAAAACCATCAAAAGCGGGAATAAGCGTGTGGATAGTGATAGCTGGGTCATAACAGTGTTCTTGTAATTTAGCGCGGTAGCCCTGACAAACGGTAGAACGACGCGCATTTTGCGGCCAAACAGCGCCCGCAAGATTACCATAATCTAGGAGTTTTTCGGCAAATATTGGATGAAATGAGGAATACTGCCCGAAATGGAATCCGGGCCAGGAAAGTCACATTATCCTGATAAAACAAGGGAATACGTCAGGCCGGCCTGCTCTTATACAGCCTGCCAGCGAATTTGCCTTATTTTTAATCAAACGTGCAGTCACTGTTCCAATTTGTGGTGCGGAAAAAACAACAGCCCTTGGGGTTAATCGCCCCAAGAGCATCTTTGGTGCTTTCGTAAACTAATAATACAAAGGTTTTCTTGGCCAACTCAAAAAACAGGCTTTTCGTAACTCTAATTGATTTTATTTTTTCGCCACGAACTTACCACTCTGGAGGGTTTTGATAAGCACGAATAACCATTGAGTCAAATTCAGCATCGCTCATATCTTCGGGAGAACCAGCATCGTGAATAAGCCCCGAAATTTGACCGACATCAATATCTGGATAAGCCTTCCGTAAAAGGTCGATATTAATCCCCATAAAAATCATTTTATTGAAAACGCGACCTGCCCCTTCATTACTCGGATACCTTTGAGCTTTCTATTGGCTTTCATCTAACTCCAGCAAATATGGTGCGACAACCCCTTCATACTCTTTCTTTTTTTCGTTTGATAAACTCTGCCATCCTGTCACCTCACCACGACAGCTTATAGAACCACACATGCACTTCACCGGAAAATAGTCGATTTTATAATTTCTCATTGCATAATCGAAAGTTATTTCTTCATCAATGCTGATGTCCTTTATTGCCACATAATCATGGGCACCCGTTGCATTAACACTGATACCACAATTAGGTCCACAGGAGTGGTTAACCTTGGTTATCAGTCCACCGTGAAAAACATATTCATTTTTGCCAACCTGTGAGGCATGTGAGTGATTCCCATCGAGCATTTTCTCAATAACGCCAACCATTACTATGTCACCAACCTTAAATGATTTGGTGGCAAAAATACCCCCTCCCTTTTCTGGGGTTTCTCTTAGTTCAAATCCTATTATCATAATTTACCTTTTATCCTGAACATTACAAAAAAACTTAACGCTCGCACCACACCAGCCACGCCGCTTTTGGCATCGGCTGGATACGTTGTGTGTAAGCCCAGCATGGGCATTAATTAACATGCCTATGCATTTAACTCATGCTTGGCCATAGATTGAGCGGAAAATTCCCGTTATAACCGCCAAATGTTGATAAAAAACGAACCAGCTGAGCCAAGTGCATAGGCATGTTAATTAATGAGGTGGAAATTTTCTGTCGGACGGTCACTGACCGTTGGCGATTATATCGCTAGTGGACACTAACTGCCAGAGCTAACTTAAATCTCTGGAGCCAGACTCGATTGAGTTTGATTTTCGAGCCTGTATTCCTCCATAGCCAATTCGCAGATGCAAATTAGACACATTCGAAATGCGGGTGGTTGGCCGAAAGGATCAGTATTTTATTCGCTGATGTTACTCACCCGAATAATGAATCAATGGCTGATGGCTTTTACATGATGCTATAGCTCATATTCTGACGGAAGTCTGTGCAATCAAAAGCGCTTGGACAATCGTTCCGTGTATTGGGAGGTTGTGTTGTCGTGATACTGACAAGTGGTGTGCTATAAGCGCAGAGGACGCAAAGTTTTTAGTGTTTTTCTCTACATCCTTTGCGCCTCTGCGATCTCTGCGTTAAATACCCGGTAATTTTAAAAACAGATATTTTTAGCACTTAATTCACGTTTGAGGTCTGCGTAACATCAGTTATTAGCCAATTATTAATGCATATTGCACGACAAGGGGGTTACCGTAGGTTGGTGGATTCCTGTAAAAAGGGTGTCTATACTTCTCATGCTCTGTTTTGGCATTATTTGAGGCTTTAATCGGCACAGAGAAGTGCGAAAAAGTGGAGGTGAAATTAGTACATTACTCACCGATGGCACAATATTCGACAATGCATAAATGTAAAAAGCAATAATACATGAGCCTGATAAAGTTTATATTACTATTAGCCTTAGGTGGAATGGTATTTCACTATTGGCAAGACCACAATGCAGAACAACAAACTGACGTAAACTACATCAGCGAAAATGGTTTTATTACAATACCAAAGCCCGCAAATTTTCAGGCTGATTCTGTGATTGTTCTTGCGGCAAAAAATTGTAGCAAAGCTGCGGCTAAACGCGCTGACCTGCTGGTCGAAGAATTACAACGAAATGACATTCCTTATACTCGGGCCCACAGAGTAAATTTTAGCGGCTTCGATCCCTCCCTAAAAAAACGCCTTGATTCGGTACTCAGGGGTGAGCTACCCATTGTGCTGTTCGATGGCAGAGGAAAAGCAAACCCGACGCTGAGCGAAGTGGTTGCCGAATATAATTCAGTTTATGAGTAAAGTGGAATAGATAGGCTGAAATCGTGAGTTGAAATATGTAAAGTCGAAACCGGACTAATCAATTACAAAAAAAGGGCAAGTCGTTTTACGATAATAATTAACACGCAACCTGCCCCTTTTGATTTCATGCAGCGACGGGGGCTGGCATTCTGTGACTCAGGTTAATTTTTGCGGCATGGGTTTGGATAGTCGAGGTAAAAAATTCACGCACAAGGTTTTCACCCAGCATCCCCATAATAAGCGGAATGATGCTTGAAAGTACCAGCCAGTTAATAAGAGGAGAAGCATCTTTAAAAAACATGAGCGAGGCAAGTGCCACTAAACTCGTGAGCACTAAAAGTGATCGTGTAAGCAGCGTAAATGTATATTGTGTTTTCATATTTATCGTCCTGAATGTTTGGTTATAGTGTCCTGATAACAAGTCGTCGCGAAGATACCGACGTTAAGACAAAGCAAATAGCGTGCCAGATATTTTATTTATCTATTATTCAATGAGTTATTTAATAATTACCGTGTCTTTCCTGGCTGCGACTAACACAAGTGTCTCTCTGGGGAGACGGTGAGTTTGAGCAAAAAGAAGTAAACCGTGCAATATAGCCAATTCGGCTCGTCGTAAAACAGCGACATTCCGCAATAATCTGTAATTTGAAGGGGGGCAACAGAGAGGATTTTGTTTATGAGGGCAGAGGTTAAGTCGGATTGATCGGCGTCCCCTTTGGTGGAACCGCTACGCTTGTTCCACCCTACCCAGCTTGAGAGTGGCGTTGAGACATTTATCGATTGCTCTATACAACACAGGGTAAACGCGTGCGTAAGCAGGAATTTTAGCTTTATGCCGGAAAATGCAGCTAAACAGAAACTTCCTGATTCAGCGGCCGCCCAATACGCCCACCAAGGATAATCTGTATGGCAACAGAGGCGGCAACAGTACGATTGTCTGCACCGATTTTGGGGTACATTTGTTCCAGGTGTTTATTCACTGTTCTTGGGCTCATTTCAAGCACTTCGGCAATTTCCCGATTGGTTTTTCCGTGGGCTAACCAAAGTAAAACTTCTGCTTCACGGTAGGTAATGGCTAGGCTTTCTTCCAGTATGGCGGGGTCAATTTCAACGTTGGGAGACTGGATTTTTAGCAGGTATTCATCTTCTTCTGTCTGTTTGAAATAATAGACGGTAAGTACGGTATCCTGTTCCTGTAATGGCAGGGCCAGATCATGCCCGGCTTGACCACTGGATAACCAGCGACTGAAGCGGTCGTTCAGTTCGATGGTGCCTACTCCTCCCTGTGTTTTATTCAATAAGGTCTGGGCTTCTGGTGTTGCCCATAAAACATGCCCGCGTTTGTCAATACAAAATACATGCTGGCGCAGTGAGTCCAGTGCGCCTTGTGCTTCCATCAGCATGCGCGCGCTGTTGGTGTGCTGACGAATGCGTACCAGTAATTCTTCAGGATGAATCGGTTTGACGATGTAGTCATTGCCTCCGGCGTCAAAGGCTTTGACGATATGTTCCACTTCGCTGAGGCCGGTCATAAAAATAATTGGAATCAGCGGTAGTCGTTTGCGAATTTCACTGGTGCATTCAAAGCCATCCATTACCGGCATAATGGCGTCCATCAAAATAACATCGGGGGTAATTTGTTCAAGCACGTTCATGGCTTGTTGACCATTAAGTGCGATTAACACTGCAATTCCGGCTTCGTCCAGGGCGAGATTGACCATGCTGAGTGAATCGGGTGAGTCATCCACAACCAGTACTGTTGTTTTGTCCTTGAAACGTTGCATTAGTTTTCCTTACCTTTTGATTCAGCCAGTTCGTCAATAACATGCACAATACTATCGAGGTCACATTGCTCAGACAATGTTCTTATCTTGTTAACCCAGGCAGGTTGAGCATGTTGTGATTCAAAAAAATCAATGCACTCTGTCACCCCTTTCAAGTATCCCATACTGGCAAAACGCCGCAATGAGTCAAGTGTTTCCGGGTCCAGGTGAGATGTTATCGTTTCGTCATCATTTTCTACATCTGTTTCCAAAACCGGTTCAGTATTACGCCATTGTAAATCCAGGCACCGTTGTAGCTGTTCCAGCAATTTCCCTATGCGTATGGGTTTGTTGATATAGGCATCAAAATTCACTTCCTTTTGCAGCACGGTGGCATTTTCATAGGGATCGGCAGAGAGCAGGATAATGGGTTTGCTAAACCCACGTTGGCGTAATTCCGCCAACAATTGCCAGCCATTCATTTCAGGCATATTGATATCCAGTAAAAACAGGTCGATGGATTGCAGCCGCCCATCGATTATTTCCAATGTCTGTTCGGCTGATTCTGCCTGATGAATAACAAAACCCAGCGGTTGCAACAAGTCATGAATCAAGTGGCGGTGGCTACTTTCATCATCGACAACCATAATATGACGCGCTGGCCCTTCATAGCCGCATATATCAGCATGACTCTGGCTGACGGCAAGCTGTTCAGCCACACTGGGCAGAAAAAGGCTGAGACAAAATTCTGTGCCCTGCCCCGGGCAACTTTTTAATTCCAGGCTGCCACCCATCATTTCCACCAACAGGCGACTAATGGACAGGCCCAGTCCGGTGCCGCTGATCCGTTGGGTTTGTTTGTTGTGTACTCGCTCAAAGGGCTCAAAAATTCTTGATTGGTCTTCTTCGGCAATACCGATACCGGTGTCTTTGACGGTCAAACGGGCAACCTGATTACGGTAAGTAATATGCAGCTCGACTTTACCTTCCGGGGTAAATTTGATGGCATTGGATAACAGGTTCAATAAAATCTGGCGTAACCGCTTTTCGTCAACGGAAACAAACCGAGGTAAATCGGTCTGGCAATGAATAACAAATTCAATACCTTTTTCTCTGGCCAGGGGTCTGAACATATCTTCAAGTTGCTGGACCAGTAAGCGCAGGTCTACCGTGTCTCTATGCAAATCCAGCTTGCGGGATTCGATTTTTGAAATTTCCAATAACCCTTCGATAACATCAGACAAGTGTTCACTGCTACGTTTTATTACGGATGAAATTTTTTGGCTTTTTTTATCCAGTCGGGTGTCAGCCTCCATCAATTGAGCATAACCAAAAATAGTGTTAAGCGGTGTTCTCAGCTCATGGCTGACGCCGGATAAATAACGTGATTTTGCCTTATTGGCGGTATTCGCTGTATCACGCGCTTTTGCCAGTTCGATGGCTGTTTGTTCATGTGCTTTGGCTTCGCGTGTCAGCAGCTCTGCTTGAAGCTGTGTTTCACTGAGGGCAAAACGCGCACTTTTTTGGGCCAGCACATACAGCCAGACCAGAACACCCGTCACCAGCATCAAAAGGAAAAACACCTGCCATAATGCGCCACTGATCAACAACAGGTCGGTTTGTGTTTTATTTTGCTGGGCATAAAACACGACACCAAGCAGGCCAGCAATAATGCTTGCGGTAATGATAAACATACCCAAAAAATGCCCGACTACGGACTGTAGTCGCTGATGAACGAATGTCGGTAATATCCGGCTGAAAAATGCTGATGTTTGTGCAGACAGATGGGCATCCGGCCGGCACTGGTTGCCACAGCGAGAATCCAGTGCGCAACATAAGGAACAGATCATGCCCTCATAACTCGGGCATTGGCTCATATCTTCGTGATCAAAGCTGTTTTCACACACCCGGCAGCACTGTTGCTCGGAGTCCTCTTCCAGAATGGGCGCGGGGTCTGTCTCCTCTGCACGGCATAGATAATATCGCCCTCCTGTCATCCAGGCAATCAGGGGCACGGTGACAAAAGGAATCAATAGGGATATGAAGGCTGCTAAAGCCTCTGCCACTTCACCCAAAAATCCCAGACTGGCAATAATGCCTACGCTGGAGGCAACCACCATCGAGACGACGCCGACCGGGTTGATATCGTGCAAATGACCGCGCCTGAATTCGATACGCGCGGGACTCAGCCCCAGCGGCTTGTTGATCACCAAATCTGCCACCACACAAGCAACCCAGGCTACCACCAAACAGGCATAGGTAATCAGAATACTTTCAAAAGCCTGGTAGAGCCCCAGCTCCATCAGCATCAGGGCGATGGTGACATTAAACACCAGCCACACGACCCGTCCGGGATGGCTGTGCGTCAACCGTGAGAAAAAATTGCCCCAGGCAATGGAGCCCGCGTAGGCATTAGTCACGTTGATTTTCAACTGCGATATAACCACAAATATACCCGCCAGCCACAGCGCCATGTCAGGATTAATCGTAATGTAATTAAATGCCACGGCGTACATATGTGCCGGATCATCGGCCAGTTCGGGAGACAGGCCATGATTCAGCGCAAGTACCGCCAGGAATGAGCCCACGAATAACTTGATGACACCAAATACCACCCAGCCCGGCCCGGCACACACCACAGCCAACCACCATTGCGTTTTGTTCTGCTGATTTCGCACTGGCAAAAATCGCAAAAAATCGGCCTGCTCACCGTTTTGTGCAATCAGAGGGAAAATCACTGCCGCTGCCGCACCAAACAGCAGCAGCTCAAATCCCTGCCCTCCCTCCGCAGCGGAGCCGCCATAGGTCAGCCATTGCGAAAAAGCCGCAGATTCGTGCATGCCGATAAACACCAGCGGCAGGATTTGTAAAATCAACCACAAGGGTTGTGTCCAGGCCTGAAAAAGGGAGATACGAGTGATACCGTGGGTCACCAGCGGTATCACCACGATGGTGCTGATAATATAGGCCAGCGACATGGGAATGCCCGTGGTCATGTTAATGGCCATGGACATAATGGCAGCTTCAATGGCAAAAAATATGAAGGTAAAGGAAGCGTAAACCAGCGATGAAATAGTAGAACCGATATAACCAAAACCGGCTCCCCGGGTGAGCAGGTCGATATCAATGCCATCCCGTGCCGAATAATAGGCCAGCGGTAGCCCGGACAAAAAGATAATGCCACCCACCACCAGTATCGCCCACATGGCATTGGTGAAGCCGTAATTCAGGGTAATGGTGCCGCCGATGGCCTCCAGCGCCAGGAAGGAAATGATACCCAGTGCCGTATTGGCAACCCAGGCAGCGGACCATCGCCGTGCCCGTTTGGCGGTGTAGCGCAGGGCGTAGTCTTCCAGCGTTTCGTTGGCAACCCACTGATTGTACTCGCGGCGGATTCGCAGCGCGTCTTTGTTAATGCTCATTGGGGGCTTCTTTTTCATCAATAATCTGCCACACCGCCCCCCTGGCAGTTACTTTGTTTTTAACGCTTTTTAAAGCAGCACTACAATACTGAATACATTCAGCAGAGTAAAATGTGTTTTTGGCAGGAAAAGCTTCCCCTCTCCTGAAAGAAAAAGGCAGCCTTAGCTGCCTTTCCCCTAATGGGTAAAAAAATGTTCAACATTCAAGAGTTACGGCATGATTACATTGTTCCCTTTTCCATGCTGCTGGTTATGCTGAGTGCAATGGGAGACTTGTAATAACAGGGGCTGTCGTTTTATGTCTCAGAGTATCTTTCACAATATGGGAGTAGATACTCTTAACAAAAAACTCACGCACAATATTTTCGCCCAACATCCCCATAATAAGTGGAATGATGCTTGCCAGTGCCAACCAGGTAATGAGAGGAGAAGTATCTTTAAAAAACATGAGTGAAACTAACCCAGCCAAACTCGTTACTACAAGAAGCGACCGTGTAACCCATGTAAATGTGTATTGTGTTTTCATGTTTGTCATCCTTGATGTTTGGTTATAAGCAGTGTCCATTAGAGACACAACAATTTAGACGCATACGCGGTAAATTTGGATGACATTTTTTTGATAATTTCATAAGTTTTTTTGCATTTATATAGAATAAATACGGAACAGCAGTGCCGTGTCATTAAAACTTGGTAGAATACACAGGGTTAGGTGCTTATCACGAAAAGTTATTTCAGAAAATTCTGGCATCGGCCAGTATCAACGATACATTTTTCACCTTGTAAAAATCAGGAATTATACTTAGGTCAGCGCATCAAAACCTGAATATATTATTGAAAGATATTAAACAATAAAACCAACGTTTGAAATGAAGCTGAGTAAAAGTATATTGCAAGCACTAAACCAGCATGAATAAGACTCTAAAAATCCTTTTCAATTGAAATTTTTGTAGGTCAGGTTAGATATAATGGCAGCGTAGAATATGTATGCCGAATACATTCCAGACAAAATTGATCAGAGACTCCAATGCTGGTTTTTTACATGTCAATTGGTGGTGAATAGTAGACTCCGTCAGGCTAAGAAAGTTTATTAATTATAATGAAAATCTTCATCAAGAAATCGTTTAAGAGTGAGAATGCTCATTTGAGTGAGGTGAGATTATTCCTCTTTATTTTCAATAAATGTTTTGACGACTCAGAGAATAAAAAACCTGCATAAACTTACAATATTTTTTTATCATTGAGGAAGATATTTCTGGCTTACATCATTTTAACCTGTGCGAAGGTTTTAACCGCATGGTGGAACCGCTGCGCTTGTTCCACCCTACAATTTAACACCATGCATTTTTGATAAATGCCCCAACCCCACCTTCTATCCAGTAGTGTGGAACAAGCGCAGCGATTCCACCAAAACTTCACACCATGTTAAATCGATGAATGTCCCAACCCCACCCTCTATCCGGGGGTGGAAAAACTCAAAGCTCGACCAGCTATCAATATCCACCCAGGCTCGCCGTTATCCGATAAGCCATATTGCATGAGCACTTTTTTCTTTCGTTTCAGACCATCGAGTTTTTGTAACCGGTTTTCGATTTTTTACCCATGCTAGCTATCGTATGCACCGAAAATATTAGCGCAAGCATCCAGCCAAATATCTACCCTGCCAACATAGTTGCCGCGTTACCCTGAATGCCACCCTCACACCATACGTCATTTGACGTACCCCCCTGTGCCACATGACGGATTCTACCTCGATCAGTGCCTCTATAGACTCAGGCATCGAGAAAGCTGTCCGGGGAGATGATCTGCGGCTTTCTCTTGAACACTTGTTTTGACCTCTAATCGGCCACTGGCCACAGCCACAGGAAACCAGAAATGCAAAAGAAAAATATCATTGGAACGTCGCTGCTGATGGGCAGTCTGCTTGCCGCAGGCAGCGCACCGGTTCTGGCCGGTGGAAAAATCGTCATTGACGATACCCGCTGGATCAGCGTTGGCGCGGGCATTCGTACCTCTATCGCCTCCGTGAGTGATGCTGCTCCCGATGGCAGCAGCAGTGCCAGTAATTTTAATCTGGAAAATATGCGTTTATACATTTCCGGACAGGCCACAAAAGATTTTAAATTCTATTTTGGCACCGACAGAATGTGGGACGGTGAATACGGTGTGCTGGATGCCATCATCCAGTATGAACCCAGCAAGGAATTCAACGTGTGGATGGGGCGCATGCTGACTCCGGCAGATCGCATCGAAATGAACGGGCCGTTTTACAGCCTGACCTGGGGACAATACACCGTTCCTCTTTATCCATCCGATAATGATATTGGTAATGGTGCCAATGGCAGCGCCGGTACTTATGGTCGTGACGAAGGTATTACCGCCTGGGGTGCGCTGGGTAAATTCCAGTATGCCGTCGGTATATTTGATGGTTACAGCGGTGCTGAAAACCAGAGCGATGCTCCTTTGTATGCCGCCCGCTTCGCTTATAACTTCCTCAACATGGAAGCAAATCCCGGTTATTACACCAGCAGCACTTATTTCGGTAAAGGTGGCGATATCCTGACTCTGGCCATTTCTGCCCAGTCGCAGGACGATGGTTATGGCACGATCACACAATCGGGTTCATTCACCGGTTATGCCATTGATGGTTTGTTTGAAAAACCATTGGGCGGTGGTGCAGCAATCACTGTTGAAGCGGAATACAAGTCGTTTGAAATTTCCACGGATGCGGCAACACCTGTTTTTGGCATGTTTGATGGTGAAGCTTATTTTGTCAGCGCCGCTTATCTGCTCGGTAACACGGGCGGCTCGGGCATGTATCAGCCCTATGTGCGTTACACCGATAACAGCCCTTCCGTTGGCGACAGCAGTTCACTCACTGAAGTGGGTGTCAACTACATCATTTCCGGTCAAAACCTCAAATTAAACCTGAACTTTACCACGGGTGATGCCAATGCCAGCGGTGCCAAAGCTGCCGACGATGTGGATGCTATTACCTTCGGCATGCAATTCCAGATTTAAGTCTCAGGAACAGGAGAGTCAATTATGATAAAAACAACATTGAAAAAACTGGCGATTGCTGCGGCAATTACCACTGCGTCACTGGCCAGCACAGGTATGGCCTGGGCAGAAGACACCATCAAGGTCGGTGTGCTGCATTCACTGTCCGGCACTATGGCCATTTCAGAAACCACACTGAAAGACACCATGCTCATGCTTATCGAAGAGCAAAATAAAAAGGGAGGGCTGCTCGGTAAAAAGCTCGAAGCTGTAGTAGTAGACCCGGCGTCCAACTGGCCGCTGTTCGCAGAAAAAGCCCGTGAGCTGATCTCCAAAAACAAAACCGATGTGGTGTTTGGTTGCTGGACATCGGTTTCCCGAAAATCTGTGCTGCCGGTTTTTGAAGAACTCAACAGCATCCTGTTTTATCCGGTGCAGTATGAAGGTGAAGAATCTTCAAAAAATGTATTTTACACCGGTGCGGCACCGAATCAGCAGGCCGTTCCCGCTGTTGATTATCTGATGAATGATATTGGTGTTAAACGTTGGATATTGGCCGGTACCGATTATGTGTATCCGCGCACCACCAATAAAATCCTTAAAGCCTATCTCATTGCAAAAGGCGTTAAGGAAAAAGACATCATGATCAACTACACGCCGTTTGGTCATTCTGACTGGCAATCCATTGTTTCCGACATTAAAAAATTCGGCAACACCGGTAAAAAGACAGCAGTGGTCTCCACCATTAATGGCGATGCCAATATTCCTTTCTACAAGGAACTGGGTAACCAGGGTATTTCCGCCGAAGATATTCCGGTTATTGCCTTCTCCGTGGGTGAGGAAGAACTTTCCGGTCTCGACACCAAGCCATTGGTGGGCCATTTAGCCGCGTGGAATTATTTCATGAGCGTTGAATCTGATGAAAACGAAGAATTCATCGATGCCTGGAAAAAGTTCATCAAAAATAAAGACCGTGTCACCAATGATCCTATGGAAGCGCATTACATCGGCTTCAATATGTGGGTGAAGGCCGTTGAAAAAGCGGGTACCACAGACCCCGCCGTTGTGCAGAAAGCATTAATTGGTGTCAGCGTACCTAACCTGTCTGGTGGTTATTCAGCAATGATGCCTAATCACCACATCACCAAGCCAGTACTGATTGGTGAAATCCAGAAAGATGGTCAGTTTGATATCGTTTGGGAAACATCCGGTCTGGTCGCGGGCGATGCCTGGTCGGATTATCTACCGGGTTCCAAAGACCTGATTTCTGATTGGCGCTCACCGTTGTCTTGCGGCAATTACAACACCAAAACGAAAAAATGCAGTGGTCAAAATTATTGATCCGTAGTTTTTTATGGTGTGAATAACAATAATTAGTTCCCCCGTCATACCGGTAAAGGCCGGTATGACGGTGAGGAGTTAATGGGGCAGCAGTAATACTTTTGTTTTCCGGTTTATTTTAAGCGAGTACACATATGTCAGTATCTGCAACAACAGTAACAGTGAAAAAAACCTTTTCACCGTTGCTGTTTTTTTTCGTGTCTTTTTTCATGTTAATGAGCATGACCCAGCAGACGATTGCCAGTGAAATGCCCGCTGAAAGCTCATTGGAAGATGCCTGGAAAACACTGAGTCAGAAAAACTACAATAAAAAAGCCGAGGCTATTGAGGTCATTGCACAAGAAAACCCGCCTGAAGCCCGTCCGGCCATGAAAGCCATGCTGGAAGGACAGCTGTATTATGCCAAACGCGGCAAGGCACTTTATTTTCTAAAAGAAGTTAACGACAACTACGAATTCACTCCCCTGTTTGATACTGATCCGGCACTCAAACCTGTGCTACAGGAAAACAGACGGGGCTTCAAAAAAGTCAAAGTCAATAATCGTCTGAGACGCATGATCCGCCAGTTGCTCGCAGTGATGCAACTCAAACACGAAGATGCTGACATCAGGTTGGCAGCGGTACAGGAGCTGCTAAAGAACCCTGAAACCGAAGCTGCTGACCTGGTGAAAAATGCCATTGGTAAAGAAACCGATCAACGGGTCATTACCTCCATGCAAACCTTGCTGGCGGTTATTCAGCTTGAAAGCGGTGACGAAACTGCGCAACTGGCGGCCATCAACACACTGGCCAACAGTCTCAACTCGTCAGCCATGAATGCACTGGCGGCCTATCAGGCTCCCACCAAAGCACTGGAAAACAAAGCTCAATCAGCCATTAATAAAATCAATGACAAACGTGATCTTTATGCCAAAGCCGAAACCATATTCTTCGGCCTGAGTCTGGGCTCCGTGCTAGCCTTGTCTGCCATTGGTCTCGCGATTACCTTCGGTGTCATGGGTGTTATTAACATGGCCCATGGTGAGCTGATGATGATCGGCGCTTACACCACTTATGTGGTTCAGCTGTTAATGCCCGATAACATCGCAATGTCGATACTGGTGGCGATCCCGGCGGCCTTTATTGTCTCGGGACTGGTGGGCATTGCCATTGAGCGAGGTGTCATTCGCCATCTTTATGGCCGTCCGCTGGAGACATTGTTAGCCACCTTCGGTGTCAGTCTGGTATTGCAACAGACCGTGCGTTCTATTTTCTCACCCTTGAATCGCAGCGTGGAAACACCGGAATGGATGTCCGGTGCCTGGCAGATTAATGAAGTGCTGGCGCTGACCTGGAACCGTCTTTACATCATCTTTTTTTGTCTCGCGGTGTTTATGGCACTGATCGCGGTGATGAAAAAAACCTCGCTGGGTTTACAGGTACGCGCGGTCTCACAAAACCGCACCATGGCCCGTGCCATGGGCGTGCGTTCAAAATGGGTAGATGCACTGACCTTCGGCCTGGGCTCCGGTATTGCCGGGCTGGCCGGTGTCGCGTTAAGCCTGCTCACCAATGTCGGCCCCAATCTCGGTCAGGCATACATCATTGATTCCTTCATGGTGGTGGTGTTTGGCGGTGTGGGTAATTTGTGGGGCACGCTGGTGGCAGGTATGACTCTGGGGGTGATCAACAAACTGCTGGAGCCCTGGGCAGGAGCGGTACTGGCAAAAATTCTGGTGCTGATATTTATCATCCTGTTTATACAGAAGCGACCTAAAGGTTTGTTCCCCCAGCGCGGCCGGGCAGCGGAGGACTAACTCATGTTATTAATGAACATATTAAAAAATGACAAACCCGGTTTATGGTTGCTCGGTATTCTGTTGGTGGTGAGCATTGCCGTACCGATATTGAATTTGGTCGTGCCGGAAAACAGTGCCTTTCACCTGTCCACTTACACCGTCACCCTGCTGGGCAAATACCTGACCTATGCCCTGCTCGCTGTGGCCGCTGATCTCGTCTGGGGTTATCTGGGTATTCTTACCCTGGGTCATGCCGCCTTTTTTGCGTTAGGCGGCTATGCCATGGGCATGTACCTGATGCGTCAGATTGGTGAGCGTGGCGTGTATGGTGATCCCGTACTGCCGGATTTCATGGTCTTTTTGAGCTGGCAGGAGCTACCGTGGTTCTGGCAAGGTTTCGACCAGTTCTGGTTTGCGGCACTGATGATTATTTTGATACCCGGCATACTCGCGTATGTTTTTGGTTATCTGGCATTTCGCTCCCGCGTCACCGGGGTGTATCTGTCCATCATCACCCAAGCCATGACCTATGCACTGATGCTGGCTTTTTTCCGCAACGAAATGGGCTTTGGTGGCAACAACGGCCTCACCGATTTTAAAGATATTTTAGGTTTTGATCTGCGCGCAGACAGCACTCGCATTGCCCTGTTTCTGGCTTCGGCGACTGCACTGGCCATCGGGTATGTGTTAAGCCGTATTATTGTCAGTTCACGTCTGGGGCTGGCCAGTGTGGCTATTCGTGATTCCGAAAGCCGCAGCCGTTTTATCGGTTACCGGGTGGAAAATATCAAACTGTGGGTCTTTGTGTTTTCCGCCATGCTGGCAGGTATTGCAGGCGCATTGTATGTACCACAAGTGGGCATCATCAACCCCGGTGAATTTTCCCCGCTGAATTCCATTGAGCTGGTGATCTGGGTCGCCATTGGTGGTCGTGGCACACTCTATGGTGCGATCATCGGAGCCTTGTTAGTGAATTATTCCAAAACTTATTTTACCGCCGCCCTGCCGGAAATATGGTTATATGCACTGGGTGCGTTATTTATCCTGGTTACCCTGTATTTGCCCAAAGGTATTGTCGGCTTGTGGAGTTTACGCAAAACACGAAAAACACAAAAAATGCGTGAGGAAAAGACATGAAAGCGATGCAGGCTTTACGTGAATTTTCACGACGCGACCGGGTGTTTGATTTTCTGGTGCAGGCCGAGCCCCCGGCGCTTGACCTCAGCCATAACATTATTTTGTACCTCGAAGGCATTAATAAAAGCTTTGACGGTTTTAAGGCCATTAACGACCTTAACTTGTACATCGAGACCGGCGAGCTGCGCTGTATTATCGGGCCCAACGGTGCGGGAAAATCCACGATGATGGATATCATCACCGGCAAAACCCGCCCGGATACCGGTCAGGCCTGGTTTGGTCAGCGCCTGAATTTACTGGAAATGGATGAACCGGAAATTGCCGAAGCCGGTATCGGGCGTAAATTCCAAAAGCCCACCGTATTTGAAAACCTGAGTGTGTTTCAGAATCTTGAACTGGCCATGTCACAGGACAAACGTGTCTGGCCATTACTGGTGGCTCGTCTCACAGGCGAACAGCGTGATCATATCGATGAAGTGCTGACCATCATCGGCCTGAACGCACTGATACATGACCCGGCGGGAAAACTTTCACACGGACAAAAACAGTGGCTGGAAATCGGTATGTTGTTAATGCAAAAACCGGCGCTATTGCTGGTAGATGAACCCGTGGCAGGTATGACTCATCAGGAAATGGAACGCACCGCAGAATTGCTCACCTCACTGGCAGGAAAACATTCCGTGGTAGTGGTGGAACATGACATGGACTTTGTGCGCTCCATTGCGCGCAAAGTCACCGTATTGCATCAAGGCAGCGTGCTGGCCGAAGGCAGCATGGCCGACGTGCAGTCTAATCCACGGGTCGTGGAGGTATATCTCGGTGAGTGATACCAACATGTTAAGCATTCGTGGCCTCAACCAGTTTTATGGGCAAAGCCATACCCTGTGGGATATTGAACTGGATGTCCGCGAAGGCAAATGCACCTGTCTGATGGGACGAAACGGCGTGGGCAAAACCACCCTGCTCAATTGCATTATGGGTGCCCTACCATTAGATTCTGGTGAAATTATTTACCGCGACATGGCATTACACACCCTGCCCATGGAACACCGGGCAAAACTTGGCATTGGTTATGTGCCTCAGGGGCGGCAAATTTTTCCCATGCTGACCGTGGAGGAAAATCTGCAAATCGGCCTGCCCGCCCGCCCCGACCGCGCACGCAAAATACCAGGATTCATTTATGAACTATTTCCGGTATTAAAAGAAATGCACCAACGTCGTGGTGGCGATTTATCCGGTGGTCAACAGCAACAGCTGGCCGTAGGACGCGCTCTGGTCATTGATCCCAAACTGTTGATTCTGGATGAACCAACGGAAGGCATTCAACCCAATATCGTGGCAGAGATCGGTGACATTATTGGCAAGCTTAATCGTGAAATGGGTATGACGGTTTTGCTGGTGGAACAAAAACTGCCCTTTGTGAAAAAAGTGGCGGACCAGTTTTGTATTCTTGACCGGGGCCGCCCAGTGGCCAAAGGCCAGGTGGATGAACTTTCCAAAGAACTGATCAAGAAATATTTGACGGTATAAATTCAGTATTGGAAAAACAGACCTTTACTTGCAGATGAAGTAAATACATTTATTAACTGATGTTACGCAGGCCTCTGACTGTAGGGTGGAACAAGCGCAGCGGTTCCACCTGATATGCTATAAGGAACAACAAATCGCCTCTGTGCTCACGACTGCTGACAAAAAAACACCCTGCAACAAAAACCCTATGGCCTGAAACAGGAGAAAAAAGCCCTTATGCAACAACAACTCACCGGCAAACGGCGAGTCAGGGTCAACGTCGATAACTGAGCGAACCTTGAACAGGTCCCTTTCCCGTTTGGTGGAACCGCTACGCTTGTTCCACCCTGGCCGGCCTGGCCTGATGGCTATGCAGCGGGTGGGCATGTGTTTTTGACCACCCTGTGGCTACGAGTGCGTAACATCAGTTATTAAATCAAACCCTCTTCTTTTCTGACTTCCAGCCGTATGGCTTCCATATCCAGAAACCCCGCATCACCACTTTTTTCTCCTTCAATCAGAGCAACACGTAAAGCTTCCAGTTTTGAATCTGCTTCTTTTTCCTCCAGTAATCGCAAGCCTTCACGTACAAGTTCGCTTGCAGTGGCGTCACGTCCTTGCCTGACATGGGACTCAATGAAACTGTTCCAATGCTCACCAAGGCTTAACGTTTGTGTTTTTGCTTGTGCCATTTATATAACCCCCAAACCATACGATATATTCTTGTAATCAAGATATATTCTTACAATTGTCAAATGGAAGGAAAAATGCAAAAGGTTTATTTTGACTGTAATTTTGGCAACTTACAGCAGAATATTGGTTTATAAGGAAAAATTTCCTTTTTTATGGGGCTGCTGACTTGCACAAATTAGAAGCACCCGCACCGACCACCATCTACCCCCATCGATTCTGTTTATGCATAATTGGAACGATAAGGCTGGACATGTAAATCAGACTTGTTTTGGCGAGATTGCCATAGATCGTAAGCATTTTGCAGGCGAAGCCAATGGTCAGCAGATGGTTTTTTAAATACCAGCTCCAAACGTAACGCCATTTCTGGAGTTATTGCACCTCTACCATTTAAGACTTTTGAAAGTGTTTTACGACTTATATTTAAATGCTTTGATGCATCAGTGATGGTGAGCTCTAAAGGGGTAATTACTAATTCTTTTAGAATTTCACCAGGGTGTGCGGGGTTATGCATGCTCATTAGTGATAATCCTCATAATTGACTATTTCCGCATCTCGGCCTATGAACCGAAACGTTACTCTCCAATTGCCATTAACCGAAACAGACCAAATATTTTTGCGACGGCCTTTTAGTTCATGTAGCTGTAAACCGGGTAAATCCATGTCCTGTGGGCTTTCAGCCAAATCTAGGTTGGTGAGTATTAACCTTAACCGTTTGGCATGTTTTGCTTGAATGCCAGACGACTTACCCGTTTTGTAGAAACGCTCTAATCCCTTATGTATGAAACTGGTTATCATAGCACTAATTGTAACCTAAAAGGTTACGTTGTCAAGTGGGTGTATCGGTGTTTTAAAGGCTTAACTTATCCTGATTACCCATAATCCTCAGCCAACTCATAGCATTTGAGTAGCTAATAAATTCAATGGGTTACAATGCTTAGTCAAGTATATTTCTCTCAAAGTAGAAAAAATAGCATCATTCATGATGCATATTAGGCGGTGTCTTTAAACCGTAATAATGTATTCATTGGGCTTATAGGGCAATGTCGGGTTCTGTAATGACTGAGGATTATGGGTAATCAGGTAACTTATTAGTATTCGGCAAATTTTCCCCGCAATCTTACGGCATATCTGCTCTGTTTTTTTCGCTCAAACCCTGTTTCCGGAAAGCTCAACATCCCGGAAACCCCGCAAAAAAAATGGGGCAAATAGCATATTGACGATTTATTTTAGAGAAATTAACTTCAATCTTTATATACAACTTCTATTTTGGGTGGTCTCAAGCGTGGCTGAAAGAATAATTTTCTACCAACTAACCATCAATATGATACTAGACCCTTTTTTTACTCAGCATAGCATTACAGCATCCTGTTATTTTGCCTTCTTGGCACACCGATAACTAGCCTGACACAGGGGGGTTAATGATTCTTTCGAGAAACGACAAAGATAAAAAATACTGTAAATATAGGCATTATCCACCATAAATAAGAAGTAACTAAATAATAAAGTTTTTCCCCTATAAAACCATTCTCATCCGAGAACAATATAATATATATTTTTTCATCAACTAACGATAGTGATAATTGACTATCCAAAGATGGTGAAGTCTTTAACACAAGAAAATTAGTAGGGTCATCTACTAATAGAATAACGGCGGTAAATAATTTTGTTATAATAAAAAATATAGCTACCATTATAAGCATGTATTTAATTTTAGGGTTTTGATAGACCATGTTTATTTCTCATCTGCTTCATTTTATCCATAATAAGATTTCCTGGGCACGTATAATTTTTTCCAGGAAGAAATTCTTTATGCCCGCCGAGCTTCCTAACAGGAAATATAGTTTTCAGTGTTTTTATTAATGAGTTCGCAGCGGATATATGTGATTTGGACAGCGTATCATCAAAATCCCACCATTGCTCATCATAGTCACCCATTAATAGAACCCCTATTTTTCCTGTGTTAGCGGCACTGACATGCGAGCCCTTATGATATATCTTTCTTCCTTCGTAAATTTGACAAAGCTATCAGATAATACGGAAACGTCGGCAGGAAGAGTTCAAGAATTTGAAAATTATCAAAATCAATCGAGTCTGACCCGAATGGCACTAAGTTAAGGGGTTTCAGCATAGCTAAAACAACAACTTAAGCCAGTATTGGCGCAGGTTTCACAAGAATCCAACTTTGCTAAAAATGCTTAAGTTAGTGCCATTCGAGTCTGACCCCATCGATTATGACCCCATCGATTATTCGCTGACGAAACCTTTACTCCTATTTCTGCCAAAATTGGAGTTAGCAGCATGTGTGCGCAAAAATCTGCATCGTAGATCCAACGATGCTTCCATAGTCTCTCTATAAATAACTGAGTTTCTCGTCCACCGTGCTGTTCATAGAAGCACTCAAGTGCTTTATAAATTGAATCAACCATCTTTGATTGATCCCCGGTAATATGAGTCTCAAGCAAGGCGTTTTGATATTTAGCCCAAACGTCTAGTGTATTATGTAAACTTTCCTTTTGCCCGGTTGAGATAGGATCAGAAAAACGCCTATCCTGTCCATCACAAATATCAGTATAGATAGCTGGTAAATCTATCTCTATATCAGATAGAATCCATTTTTCTTCACTTGATGAGAGTAAACTCTTCGCTATACCCATAGCGATTGAGAATTAGGCTTAAACCACATTCCATTTTCTTGAAAAATAAAGTGTTATTGATTATCCTTCATGACCATGAAAGATTTTTTACTAAAAAATGATGAGCTTGTTGTATTG
>JAKIUF010000053.1 GCA_021647705.1 Gammaproteobacteria bacterium
ACCGGCACCGGAAAAGACGAGCGGCGACAGAATCTGCTTTACGAAAACAAAATCGACAGCGAAGAAAATAGCACACACTACCTAAATGATTGAAATTTAATAAAATGAATGTGACAAAGTAGAATTAGGCATTTTTATTAATGAATTTAAGCTTGATGCATCTTCGGATTCTCTGGTTCTGGAAGATGACGAGGACCTACGTTACTACCGATCTATCCGTGCTCGTTATGGGTCGGATGACTATTTAATTATTACTTATACACCGTATTCCGATCTTTTTTCTAAACAAATATTAAACGACATCAGGGTTCTCAAGGCCGAGATTGAACAAATCACACGCGTAGAAAGTGTGGTCAGCATACTCGACGTGCCACTTATCAATAGCCCAAAAATTAATTTTTCTCAGCTTCAAAAAAGCACCCCGACACTCACAAGCCCTGAAACGGATATCACCTTAGCGAAAAAGGAATTTCGCGAAAGCCCGCTTTATAGTAATCATTTGGTCAGTCAAGACGGTAAGACAACGGCACTCCAGGTAATATTCAAACGCGATGAAACCTATCAAAATCTGCTGGAAAAGCGAGAAGACCTGCGTGAAAAACGTTTATTAAAAACACTCACAGTGCAAGAAAGCCGCGATCTTGATGAGGTTTCCGTACAATTCAAACATTATAGCGATGCTTTATTGAACCAGGCACAGGCTGACATTGCTGCTATTCGCAAGGTGCTGTTCAAGCACCGAAATAATGCAGAGATCCATTTAGGCGGTATTCCGATGATTGTATCCGACATCATTGACTATGTTGAGCACGACATCCAGGTTTTTGGTTTAGGTGTACTGCTTTTCCTGGTGATATTACTCACCGTGTTTTTCCGCAAACCGCGCTGGGTCGTTTTACCTATGATTATTTGTTCTGTCGCTGCTCTTAGCATGATCGGAATTCTGGGGCTAATGGAGTGGCGAGTTACGGTTGTTTCCTCCAACTTCATTTCACTGCTGCTGATCACCACTTTATCATTGACTGTGCATTTAATCGTCCGCTACCAAGAATTGCATAGCGAAAATCCCGAAATGCAACAAAAGTTCTTGCTGTGGGAAACCCTGCGCAGCAAGGCGCAACCGGCCTTTTTTACCGCAATAACGACCATGGTAGCATTTGCCTCATTGCTCGTTAGTGGTATTCGGCCGGTTATCGATTTTGGTTGGATGATGGTGTTCGGTGTCGCGCTGGCGTTCGTTTTTTCCTTCCTTATGTTTCCCTCAATGTTAATGTTTTTAACGCCCGGTCAGGCGAGATCACAACATGATTTTACCAGTGCGATAACGGCTTTGTTTGCGAGGCTGATTCATAGAAATGGAAATATAGTTCTGATCACATATGTGCTCCTAATGATTTTAAGTCTTGTTGGGATTGCATCCCTTACCGTTGAAAACCGGTTTATCGACTACTTCAAGGAATCGACCGAAATTTATCAAGGCATGATTATGATTGATCGTGAGCTGGGCGGCACCACACCATTGGATGTCATTCTTGAGCCCGATAAGTCTTATTATGAATTTATCAATGAACTTGGTGATGAAAGTTTTTCCGATGATGAAAGTGCCGATGATGAAAGCGCCGGAATTAGTGGTACAAGCTATTGGTTTAATGTATTTCAGCTGGAAACTGTAGATCAAATTCATAAGCATTTGGAACAGTTGCCGGAGACCGGCAAGGTGTTGTCAATGGCAACGACAATGAAGTTGCTGACACAGCTTAATAATGACGAGCCGCTAGACAACATATCCTTAGCGGTAATGTATAAACGCCTGCCGGAATCAGTCAAGCAAACGTTGTTTGATCCTTATATGTCTAATGATGGTAATCAATTACGATTTGCTATTCGCGTTTATGAATCAGATGTGACGTTGCAGCGCCAAGCCTTGATTGACAAAATACGTGCTGATCTATCTGAAAAATTTGATCTAGAGAAAGAGCAAATCAATTTAACGGGTATGCTTGTGCTTTATAACAACATGTTACAAAGTCTTTTCCAGTCACAAATGCTGACAATTGGCGTGGTGTTTATGGCCATTATGCTCATGTTTATGGTGTTATTTCGCTCAGTAAAAATATCTGTGATTGCCATTATTCCTAATCTGGCCGCCGCCGCTTTTGTGCTTGGTTTGATGGGCTGGTTGGGCATCCATTTAGATATTATGACGATCACTATCGCGGCGATTACGATTGGTATTGCCGTGGACGATACCATTCATTATGTCCATCGGTTTATGGAAGAATACCCTAAAGACCATGATTACTGGGCAACGGTGAACCGCTGCCACGCCAGCATTGGCAAAGCCATGTACTACACCTCGGTTACTATCACACTCGGCTTCTCTATCTTGGCGCTTTCCAACTTTATTCCGACTATCTACTTCGGGTTGCTCACAGGTGTTGCCATGGTAGTCGCGCTTATAGCCAACCTCACATTGCTGCCATTATTGCTGGTAAAATTTAAGCCATTGAAACATTAAAGGAACCCTTAGTATTGAGCTGATGATGAATTTACCATGCTGACGAGGGTGCAGAACAGATTCTCGGTCAGCCTTGCAAAAGGCGGGTAGTGTATTTTGTCTGCCGTATCGTCTGCGCTGTGATAAAAGGGGTAACGATAGAAGGCGGTATCAGTGAGCATGAAGGCACGATAGCCATGGTGCCAGAATGCCAGGTGATCGCTCCAACAAACCCCGGGCAGCCATGGGACGGTGGCGATGTGTTGCAAGGGAAAGTCTGTACATTGTCGAAAGTGATGGACGGCCTGATGCATAACTTTCCGTGAACGGAAATTGCTGACGAAGGCAATGAAATTTCCACGGTCGGGATAAAACCATTTAAGCAAGGGTGGATAGGCTTGGCTATGGGTATACCTGGCTGCTGAGGCCAGGGCGCGAGGATGAAAAACATTACGTTCGCCAATCTCAACGGCCAGGGTGTGGACATGGGTGGTGATATTTTTGAGGGTGTTAGGCATGGTGTTTTTCACCAAAAATAAATGTCATCAAATGCATGCGGTGGGTTATTTTTCTGTAGTGAAATGGTAATAGCGCCGATTTAAAAAATTAGTAACCTGATCGACATCATGCTTTTGCCAATCAAGTTCGAGGTGGCGCGACCAACGTAGAACCCACTGGCGAATTTCATTAATTGAACGGGCCTTACCATGGCGACGGCTGTGAACGCTGTCGTTATGGCAAGCTGTGCAATGGTTCTCATAGAGAAGTTGGCCGCGCTCTATAGCTTGTTTTGTAACTACAGGGACATGAATTATTTGTGACTTTCTTTCGGATGATGTGGTGTTGTCATCTGAACCTGGATGATCATCCCGCACGCTGGCCATTGACACGCTGAGAAACACGGCAATAAGTATCAGTACTGACAGGTAAGCACAGCGGTTCACTGCTACCACATCCTCCTACAGGCCAATGTAGGTCAAGGTCTGGTTAGTGTCGAATACCATAATACCTCGACCGTTTTCCTAGAATCAAAATCCCTGTGATGATATTAAGGTTGTTCGTGAGATTATAGCTGAACTGGCACGGACAGAGCACATGGCTGCTATGCTTTAGCAAACTGGCTTGAGCCAGCTTCAGCCTTGCCGGATACCTATCAATATTGTGTGCTGAGCCCTGACAACATGTTTTCAAGTCTATTGGCAGATACGGTTTTATTATTGCACCTGGCATTTATTGTCTTTGTGGTCTTCGGGGCGCTGTTTGTCTTTTACCGTCGCTGGATTGCCTGGATACATTTGCCCATGGTGCTTTGGGCTTCGGTGGTCAACCTGATGCACTGGTACTGTCCATTAACGCCTCTCGAAAACTATTTTCGCGCAGAGGCGGGACAAGCGGGTTATGAGGGTGGTTTTATTGCGCACTACATTGTGCCATTGGTCTATCCGCAGGGGATGTCATATGACGTGGGCGTCATGGTCGGTGTCGGGGTTTTTATCTGGAATGCGGTAATCTACAGTCTGGTTATATACCGGGCGCGACGTAGCGAGTGAATGACCGTTAATGCGCACCGTGTAGAAATGTAAATGTAGAGACGTAGATATTGTGCCAGCATCATTGCAATGACGAGGGTTAACGACGATGTTCAGTGGTTTTTTTGTCTCAATACTTGTGCTTGCTCTGTTTGGTGGTTGGCTGTTCCACCAGCAACCCGCAATGATTTTTTTCCCTTCCAGAAGCCTGGTTGAGATACCAGCAGATTGGGGATTGCAGTACGAAGATACGACATTGGAAACAGTGGATGGAGTCAGGTTACACGGCTGGTTTATCCCGCAACAGGAGGCATCCCGGGTCTTGCTGTTTTTTCATGGAAATGCGGGAAATATTTCCCACAGGCGGGAGTCTGTAATGATTTTCCATAGACTCGGACTGAATGTTTTTATATTCGACTACCGGGGCTATGGGGCTAGTCAAGGCAAACCCAGTGAGCTTGGTTTGTATAACGATGCCATGGCGGCCTGGCAATATCTGCTGCAGGAGAAGGATTTTTCCCGGCAGCAGATAATTGTTTTTGGCCGATCACTTGGTGGCTCCGTGGCCGTCAATCTGGCCGCGGAGGTACAGCCGGGAGCCTTGATCCTGGAGTCCACATTCAGCTCGGCAAGGGACATGGCCAATGTCGTGGTTCCGATCATATCGCGCATTATGCCTTTGCGCTTTGAGTTCAATGCCGTAGAGCATATAAAAAGCGTTACTTCCCCTGTGCTTGTCGTGCATAGTACGGAGGACGATATTATCCCGTTCCGGTTAGGAGAGAAGGTATACCAGGCAGCTGGCCAGCCGAAATCCCTGGTAAAAATACGCGGTGACCATAATTCCGGATTTCTCCTGAGCCAGCCAACTTATGAACAGGCGCTTGGGAAATTTCTTTCAACGTACCCATAGCGATTGAGATTCAGGCATTAATTGCAGGTTTTCGGTCCAGATTTGGTTCGCCACAATGCTGCAGGATATGTTCACGAGCAGCATCTCGCAGTGTCAAAGCAGTAGCCCAGGAATCCTTTTGCTCTTTTTCGGTGAATGCGTGAGTATGTACGGGCTTGCCTATAACAATATGAATCGCACCACGATTGGGGCGAGTGGTATTCGCACGAAGTATCGAGCGAGTGCCGCGAATGGCCACAGGTACGATAGGCAGTCCAACTTCTACGGCGGTTAAAAATGCGCCCAGATGAAATGACGAAAGCCCCGGTGTGCGGGTAAACGTTCCTTCCGGGAAGAAAAAGAGGGACCGGTTTTTATTCCCCGTTTGAGCGATACGCTGGATGTCTTCAACACCTTTTTTAACATCAAAGCGCTCCACAAACTCCGTTTGAATGCTGCGTAAGAATGTACCTGCGATAAACTGTTTATCCAGTTCTACTTTAGCCACAAATGAAAAAGGGCGTTTTATGGCAGCAATGAAGAAAGGACCATCCAGATAACTGGCGTGATTTGCAACATACACACAAGGTTGGTTTAATTTGAGAAGGTTCTCATAACCCTCTACTCGTAACGGGCAGCCAGTTAACAGGGTAAGAATACGCGTTGCGTATTGCATTTCTATCCAGCGCCAGGAGCGAACGGGTGAAATCACCACAAGCAACCAGGTAATGGGAGCCAACAACCCAAATACAACCTGGGCATAATAAGACCAGAGTCGGGATATCAATAAACGTCGCAGGCGTCGAGCTTGTGGCATTAGCCCGGTGATCAATAAACGTGAGATTTGTCGCCATACAGGAATTTGTTTTTTGCCAATAAAACCCTGCTCGTAAAGTTCACGACAGGCGGAACGGCGCACTTTACCACTGGAGGTTTTCAGTACGGTATTCGGGCGAGCGAGAACAACATCGTCGGCAGGACCACCGATAAGTTCTACGCTGATTTCATTGATACGTTTACGTAACTGTTCCAATGCTGCTTTATCTTTTTTTCTTGTTTCTGCCAATACGATTAACCGTTCGGTACCTGTTTTGAGGTTGCTTGCGCCAAACACGGCAACACGGCCTTTACGAATTTCCGGGACATTACCCACGGCTTCTTCCAGTTCATGTGGGTATAAATTTCTACCGGCACGGATAATGATGTCTTTGGTGCGTCCGGTAACGTATAGATCACCATCCCTGATATAGGCAAGGTCACCAGTATCCAGCCAATCCCCATCAAAAAGTTTTTCCGTGGCTTCGTGATTACGTAAATATCCACTGGTTGCCGAAGGGCCACGAAATTGTAGTCGGCCTTCCCGGTGATCTGGCAATTCATTACCCTGAGAATCCGCTATACGAATCTCATGGCCGGAAAGGGGTTGCCCACAAGCGACAAAACGTAATGCATTGCTATCATTTTCTTCTGCAGGAATTGCTTTACCACTCAACATAAAGGGTTGTCGTTGAATATTATCGATCAGCACACCTTGATCCAATGGAGGGAATGCCAAGCCAACACTGTTTTCGGCCAGTCCATAAACAGGCATCATGGCATTTGGGTGAAACCCGTATGGGCGAAAGCGTTGCGGGAATTGTATGACAGTTTCAGGGCTTACGGCCTCGGCACCGTTAAACGCGGCACGCCAGGAACTGAGATCGATGCCTTCTAAATCGCTGTCTTCCAAACGATGCAAACACAACTCATAAGCAAAGTTGGGGGCAGCGGACAGCGTGCCTTGATAACGGTGTATCGCCTGTAACCAACGTTGCGGCCGGGCGAGAAAGGCCAATGGAGACATCACGACGAACAGTGCGGCGTAATACAGGCTTCCCAACCAGGCACCAATGAGCCCCATATCGTGATACAGGGGGAGCCAGCTTACAAACACATCATTGGGATTGGCACCCACTCGCTCACCCATGGCGCGAATATTCGCCAGCAGGTTGGCATGTGTAAGCACTACACCTTTGGGGCTACCGGTACTGCCGGAGGTATATTGCAGAAAGGCGGTATCTTGTGGAGAGATAGCCGGTTTTTCGTATCGGCTAGCGGTATTCATTAACTCATCAACGGTAATGATCTGATGCAACGTATCAAGTTGTGATTTTAATAAACGCGCCACCGGTTTAGCCTCGGGTACGGTAATCATACTCACAGCCCGGCAATTGCCTAAAATGGCCGCATGGCGTCGCAAATGGTCTTCCAGTTGATTTGGGCGCATGGGTGGATAAATGGGAACGGGAATCGCCCCTGCGAGCAAAATGCCGAAAAAGGCGTAAAAATATTCTTCACTGGTGGGCAGCATTATGGCCACCGTTTGCCCCGGCTCGACACCTGATGTTTGTAAGCCCGATGCTAACTTCCGGGCACCGTCTAACAGCATCTGATAGCTCAAAGACTGGCCATCATTATGATCACTGTGAAACTGAATATGTGGACGTTCCGAATGGGCTTGCACATGCCAATCCAATACATCAAGCAAGGTTTGCGCCTGGACCGGCAGTATGATGTCGCCAACAGATTTCAGCGGGCTGATAATAACGGGCTTATTGGGTGTTTTTTGATTGCTTGCCCTGGCGAGTTCACGCAGAAGGTCACGCGGGGATTCTGCCTCAGCAAAGACTCTTTCCGGTAATACCAAACCAAAATGGCGTTCAATACGGGCTAACAGCTCAACGCGTGCCAGGCTATCCAGGCCGAGATCCTTTTCAAGTGAACTGTCGAGATTGATAATTTGCGGAGTGGCGGCTGCCTGAATTTCTTCCAATAACGCCTGCACTACCTGAAGCAGCGGTACCGTAAATTCTGTTTCCGGACTGAGTTTTTCAGCAGGTTTCATACGCAGTACCCGGCTATTTGTGTCATAGAAACTTCATATTACTCAAGAATATGCCAAGTATGGAACATTGAACGGTAAGTACAAAAAACACCAGCCGACCTGAGCGTCAGCCAGCATCCAGGTGCGTTTATGTTGCATAGAAATGGCGTCTTTCAGTCAGTACCAAATTTAAAAAATGCACTTAAATAGCATAGCGATTTTGTCTGGCTTGTAAGCCATGTTAAACGACTGTGTAGAGTATAGGCCGTTGTTGTTATGAGTGCTTGTCAGGGATCGGCACCACCCTGCTCAATGCAGACTATTATAAGGGCAGAGGATATCGGAAGGGCATTTCCTGTAAATATAAAGGGGTGGAGTATGAAGCCAGTTCTTACCGTAGAATTCAGTGCCAAAGCGGGTGACTATGAATTCAAAGAAGAAAGTGTCACTTTCCATAGTCCCGAGGAATTTTTCGGGTTTATTGCGCCAGGGGGCGGCTGTGAAACGATTCCTGACGAGGCAGAGGAAATCCGGATCATATTTCTTTCAGCTGAGCATCCCAATGTGCAGAACCCCATCGCCGATGCAAGTGCGGTGCTCCAACTGCATAAAGTGATATTCACTGCGAGGCGCGCCTTGCCCTGAAGGCTGACAGACCAACTGAACCCGTCAAAATGGCCTTGACGATGTACTGGGTGGGTGAACAAATCCTGGATAAGACCGGGCGAGGTGAGCTTTCCCGGTCTTTTCTTGCGATCATTGGTGAAAGTCGCTAACGGCTGAAATAGTGTAGCTGCAAGTGTGCAGACAGGGGATGCAGTGTACATAATCAGTGTTGGGCTAATGATGCAGGATTGAATATCGGAAATGGATGAATCAGCGGCTACTCAGCCAGGGTATCCGTCAATTCGGACAGTCTATCCTCGATCCGGTGTAGCTCCTCTGCCGTTGCTTTGGCTATCCCCTCAAGCACATCAGCATTTTCCAGTTGAATGGCTCGTTCTTCCGAATCCGCCGAAAGGCCCTTTTTGTAGTCTTGTTCGATTGCTTCAAGCCTGTTACGCAACGAATCCCGCTGTTTACGTAATTCTGTTATTTCAGTAGAAATTTTTTCTTTGTCTCTGTTCATGATTCTTCACCGTTGAATTATCATTGGACGGAATACCAGGGGGTGTTAACTGGTTGCCAATTCATTCTGCCATGGCAGTTACTGCGCGTCGATAAATAGACCTTTTATTCATTATCTGAAATCTCAATCGCTACGGGTATATACTTATCAGTGACGCAGCAACGACACAAAAGCGCATGAATGACATCGACAAAATGATTGCCGATATCAATTCGGAAGTCTTTTATACCCGAAAGATGATCGGCCGTGACTCGCTCGCTAAGCGCGTGATGGATGCGATGCGTGCAGTGCCCAGGGATAAATTTGTTCCCGACAACCTGAAGCCTTTTGCTTTCGACAATGGCCCTTTATCCATCGGGCATGCGCAGACTATTTCCCAGCCTTACATTGTTGCCCTAATGACTGACCTGTTAAACCCTGATAAAAATGATGTGGTTCTTGAAGTTGGTACCGGGTCCGGTTACCAGACCGCGGTACTGTCCTGCCTGGTAAAAAAGGTATACAGCATGGAGTTTATCGAAGAATTAAGCGAGGCTGCCACCGCCCGTTTGAAGAGCATTGGATACCACAATATCGAAACCTGCACTGGCAACGGTTACAACGGTTGGCCTGAATACGCCCCTTACGATGGAATCATTGTTACCGCCGCTGCAAGCCATATACCGGAGGCATTGGTGGAGCAACTAAAACCCGGAGGACGGCTGGCTATCCCGATTGGCCTGCCCGGTTTTCACCAGGAGCTTATGGTTGTTGAAAAAGATCAAAAGGGAGAAACACAGGTAAACAGTGTACTCGACGTGGCTTTTGTGCCATTGGTGAATGATTAACACAACTGAAATGGAATGACTGGCGGCGTGTAGTCAACAACACTGGTTAGAATGTCACCGTTAAAACTGGCATCACAAGATTTGCGGACTATGCTTTATGTGGGGTTGAGTTTTATTAACCGGGCGAGGAGGGCTTAAAATGGACAATACCTGGGTCCTGGTGGCAAATGCCAGTGAAGCACATTTGTACGCAACCGAAAGGCTGGGAGAGGATATGTTCATACTCAAGGATTTTTCTCACCCGGAAAGTCGGGCAAAAGGTGCGACACTTGCCTCAGATCGGCCGGGAAGCAGCCAGGGTGGGGGCTCCAGTATGGGAACAAGAGGTGATCCCGATGACCCCAAGAATTTCGAGGCCGAGCGGTTTGCCAGCGAACTTGCCAATGAACTGGATAAGGGCCGTACCGCTAATGCGTATCGTCGCCTGGTACTGGTGGCGGCCCCGCATTTTCAGGGCCTGCTGAAGTCGCATCTCGATGATCATACCCGGGCCATGGTGGCGCACAATATCAACAAGGATTTCACTGCTTACAATGCGCGTGAGCTGCCTGTGCGCTTGAAAGGATGTCTTTAGGAATGGAAATTGAGTAACTTATATAAGTTATTCAATTTCTATTCCTTACATTGCAATCATCCAACGCTTGCAATCCAAGCCAAAGCTTGGCTCAATAGGCGTCATGGATTCGTGGCACTTACTCAATAGATCAAACACTGGAAACATCCTGCTAAGGCTTGTTCTGGTGTTTATGCTGTTACTTGCCATTATTCATGTCTCTCAGCATGATCTTCTTGATGGCGAAGGTGATCATCTTCAAAGTGACTGCCAAATTTGCCGCTTAGCTCAGCTAGACGGGTCAGGCACACCACTCATCTCGATCGATACGCCCTTGTTTGTCTATCTGGGTATGCTCGTTGTTGTCGCAATACTCTTTTTTTCCAGCGTACGGGTCTATTCCCGGAATGCTCGCGCACCTCCGTCCATTTGATTTAATTCAGTTTAATTAGATTTTCTAAGTTTTTTACGCAGGGGAATTTGCGCCTGCGTGAACTGTATTGATCTTTTTGGAGAACAAACATGCAACAACATAAGCTTTTGTTGGCGGCACTTGCTGTCAGCCTGTTTTTTATGCATTCCACTGTTTCGCTGGCAACCGATAGCAATTCGGTCAAACAACAATCTTGGGGTAATTTACCGATTCAAATCGGCCTGTCGGGCCTATTTTCAGCGGGAGGTTCCAGCGCAGACAATGACGAACTTTCCGGATTGCAGGCAGGTGGACATGATCCTAACCGTAACGGCTTTACTGTACAAAATGTGGAGCTATCGCTCAGCAGCACGGTGGATAACTATTTTGATGCTCAGGCCAACCTGATTTTTTTAATTGATACTGAGGGTGAAACTGTGGTCGAGCTTGAAGAGGCTTTTCTGACCACGCGGGGCCTATCCAGTGGTCTGCAGATTAAAGCCGGGCAGTTCTTTACGGAGTTTGGCCGTCAAAACAAACAACACCCTCACACTTGGGCATTTGTAGATCAACCTGTCATTCTATCTCGTCTGTTTGGCGGCGACGGTTTGCGTAGTCAAGGGGCACGTCTGGCGTGGCTGATGCCTGTGGGTTGGTATTCAGAGCTTTATCTTGGTGCTCAAAATGCGAACGGTGAGACAGTGACGAGTTTTCTATTTGCTCCGGGTGAGGAGGTAGCCGGACATACCTTGCAAGAACGCAGTGCCAATAAAGGCAGTGAATTACTCTATAACGCCCGTTGGTTAAATGGTCTTGATCTATCAGAAACGGTCAGCATGAATATCGGTTTTTCCGGTCTGATCGGCCCCAATAGCAGCGGAGCTGATACTGATACGGTGATCTACGGTGCAGATATCTACCTCAAATGGCAGCCGCTTCGATCCCAACGTGGCTTCCCTTTTGTTGCCTGGCATACCGAGTTTCTGAAACGTGATTATGATGCCGGTGATGTCACTGATCCCAGCCATGAAACCTTGAAAGATTCCGGTGGTTTTACTCAGGTGTTGTGGGGATTTAAACCGGGCTGGATTGCCGGGCTGCGCTACGATTTTGCGCGCGCGAACGGTAACACGGCAACCGACCCACAGCGTGATAACCGCACAAGGATCTCACCCAATGTGACTTGGTATCTCTCCGAATACAGCAAACTGCGTCTACAGTACAACTACGATAAAACAGAGCACCTGGCTGATAATACCAATCACAGTCTGTGGTTGCAGTACGAGTTCAATATCGGCAGTCATGCCGCACACACATTTTAGGAGATAAGCATGAAAACTTTTGTTATTGCTTGCCTATGGTGTGTGACGCTACTGACCGTTCCGCAATCTCAAGCAGCCTTACAAATAGTCACCACAACCGAGGATCTGGCGGCCATTGCCAAGGCCGTAGGAGGTGATCATATCAAGGTACACAGCCTGACGCCGGGGTCACGCGATCCTCACTTTGCCCAAGCTAAACCGAGCATGATCCGTAAAGTCTATGGTGCTGATCTGCTGTTGCTGATTGGGGCTGACATGGAGATCGGTTGGCTACCCCCTTTGCTGAGGTCAGGGCGCAATAGCCAAGTGTTGCCCGGCAATCCCGGTTATCTGGATCTTTCAACTACCGTAACTTTGTTGGGCAAACCAACAGGGCCGGTAACACGTGACATGGGGGATGTGCATACCCAAGGTAATCCACACTATTGGCTTGATCCTAAAAATGGTCTATTGATGGCGCAGGCCATTACTGAGCGTTTGGTGGCCCTCGATCCTGATCATAGCAACGCCTACCAGCGCAATCTTGCCTCCTTCCAGCAGCGCCTGACGGATAAGATGAAAGAGTGGCAAGCCACGCTGACACCGCTCAAAGGCGACAAAGTAATTGCCTATCACACGTCACTCATTTATTTAGCCACCGCCTTTGGCTTTCAAATCGTAGATGAAGTGGAGCCTAAACCAGGCATTGCCCCCACTGCCGCTCATTTGAATCGACTCATCAAACGTATTGAGGATGATCAGATTAAATTACTGATCATGGAATCCTATTACGAACAACGGTCGGCAAAGTTTCTTCAGGATAAAACGGGAATTCGTATCGGCGTGATACCACAGTCCGTTGGGGCAATGCCGGGCATTGGTGATTACATCCAGTTGTTCGATACTATCGCCACGACACTGAAACAAGCAGGTACTTTTTAATGGATGCCTGGTTGATTCTGCTGCCTGCCAGCATTATGTGTCTGTTGATGATTCTGACCCATACCTATTTGGGACTGCATGTGCTGGCGCGCGGCATTATCTTTGTTGACCTGGCACTGGCTCAAGTCGCGGCCCTGGGGATGAGTATCGCCTTTTTATTGGGTGAGGAGGCCCACGGCTTTATGGCACAACTGTATGCTTTTGGAGCGACCTTATTAGTCGCTTTCGCCTTTGCTCATCTACGCTTTATTCCCAGTAAAACAGCGCGTGAAGTAGCCATCGGTTGTGTCTATGTTGTCTCCACAGCGCTGTCGATTGTGATTCTCAGTCGTTCCAGCCAGGGGATGGAAGAACTGAAATCGATGTTTAACGGCAATATTCTGTGGGCAACCTGGGATGAGATCATCGTTGTTGCGGTGGTCTACGCGGTGCTTGCTGTGTTTCATGGTTTTTATCGCAAACGTTTTTATACCCTCTCTTTTAGTGAGGACGGCAAAGAAAAGTCATCATTTCTGTGGGAATTTCTATTCTTCGCTTCATTTGCCGTGGTCATCACTCTGGCGGTGAATTTGGCTGGCATACTGTTGGTGTTTGCCTTGCTCATTATCCCTGCATTTAGCGCCTCGATTATCAGCACAACATTTGTTACCCGCCTGGGCTTAGGTTGGTTATTGGCGATTGTCGGCAGTATGGCTGGGTTATGGTTGTCCTACAATGCTGACCTTCCCGTTGGAGCTACCGTGGTGTCGGTATTGGGGATTTTACCGCTGGTTGCTGTGGCAATTACATTTATCAAGTCTATATATACCATCGACCACAGGTTAAACATGTAACTCCACACTTCCCATAAACTTACTAATTTGCGTTAGCCTATCTTATTTGCCCAATAAATTTTCAAATTTGAAAACTAATTTTTCATTGTTTTAACCGCATAGCGAAAATCTCGGGAGCTTGCTCCCGAGCTGAGCACAGACTCCGATTTTCCGGGGCCAGTTCAATCTTGCCACCGACCCGTTGATGGAAGCGTTTTAAAGTAGCTTCTTCATCGTCGATCAGCGCCACCACAATATCGCCATCCCAGGCGGTTTCGCTGCGTTTGATGATCACCGTGTCACCATCCAGAATGCCGGCCTCGATCATCGAGTTGCCCTGAACCCGTAACGCAAAGCGATTGGGCCCCAACAGAAAATCGGCCAGATTTGAGGGTGTCCTGATCGGGAGCTTAATTTAATCTTTGCTTAAAGTTAACAGGCGGTTCGGGAGTGACCTTATTAAGAGAGCAGCGAGCAGAAAATAATATTTCCTGATATAAATATTGTATCTTGCCCATCTGCGGCCTCTCCCCACTTTGTCCGACCCCAATATTCATAAGGTGTTAAAATGACTATATTCGCCTGTAACTTTGACGAGAGGTTCCCCGTCTGGCCGCGACCAGGGAATGTTTCGGGATGTAAACATTTGTACGCATTTTATTGGAAACATATCCGAAGCTTGTCAGGGGCGTGAATTCAGATGCTAAAAAAATATCCGGTTTTAAAAATAAGTCTGAATATCCTTATTGTCTTGGTTGTCTTTTTTTCCGTCAAATTTTTTTTGCAGCGAGACCTGGCTGAAGGTCGTGTGCCTCCATTGGCAGGAGTGCTGCTCAATGGTCAAAATATTGATATCAAGCATTATCAGGGTAAACCACTGTTGCTTCATTTCTGGGCAACGTGGTGTGGCATATGTAAGCTGGAAGAAAAAAGTGTTTCTTCCCTTGCTGAAGATTACCAGGTTCTTACTGTATCCATGCAATCTGGTGATGCCCATAAAGTGCAGTCATACCTTGATGAAAGAGGCGTTAATTTCCCCGTCATAGTGGATGAATATGGAGAGATAGCAAAACGCTTTGGTGTAAGCAGAGTGCCTGCCAGTTTTATCATTGATCCACAGGGAATGATTGCCTTTACCGAAGTAGGGTATACCTCGAACTGGGGGTTACGCCTGAGGTTATGGTTGGCGGACAAGTGATTATTTTGTCAGATAGCCAGCCCTGATTTGGCCCCGACAGGACAGGATGTTGATACCAGAATTCCGGTTATCTGTTCCTCCTTTTGCCAGCAATACCACGCTGGCGACCCGGTATCAGCCAAGGCCTGCGCTGTTTGTGAATGGAGCCGCAGGACGTTGTGCCCAGCCCCTTAACGATCTCCGCAGGCTCGGGGAAAAGTCCTCGCAGGCCAGGTAATCTTTAATAAAGTCAAAAAGTTAAGGGGGGGCAGGTTAATTGTATAATTATCAAAATAATGACTTTGTCCATTATGCGATTAACCTGAACCCCTTTTCTTTTTTATGCAGCTAATAAGGGCGGCTCTATAAATTGATTATTGACTTATGTAGCTATTTAAGCTACAAATGAAGTCTGAATTGCTTCGTAATGAGATAAATAGAGTGAATACATCATTAATCGAATTACTGTTTAAAGGCTACCGTCGTCGGGTGCTTGATTTATTGCTGCGACATCCTGAGCAACAGTACCATGTTCGTGAAATTGCTCGCCAGACGGATACGGTGGCAGGCACCTTACATAAGGAGCTGAGCAAGCTTGCTGAAGCGGGTTTGTTGCGTAAAGCGCCTATTGGTAATCAGGTTTTTTATCAGGTGAACCCGGATTGTTTAATACTCGATGCGCTCACCGAAATATTTCAAATAACCCGTCAGTCAAAAAATCAATCGGACATGCCTAAGATGGATGTGCTGGTTGAAAAAAATAGACGCAAAATTTTATCTATTGCGCGTGAAAAGGGTATACGCAATGTGCGTGTGTTTGGCTCAATGGCGCGTAATGATGCTAATGAACAAAGTGACCTTGATTTGTTAGTTGAGCTGGAAGAGGGACGATCTGGTTTTGCCTTGGGGGGGTTTTTAGATGCGGTTTCTAAACTGGTGCAGCGTAAAGTTGATGTGGTGACAGAAAAATCGTTACACCCGAATATTCACGATAAAATTATGCGTGAGGCAAGGACATTGTGAGTGTTGAAAGCGGAGCGAAGAAAGATAACGCGGTATATGTTGAGCACATGCTGGATTCCATTTTGCGAATTGGTGAATACATTGAAAGCAAAGAACTGTTTTATGGTTCTCGCCTGGTTCAGGATGCGGTGGTTAGAAATTTACAGGTGATGGCTGAATCCAGCCAGCGCTTATCTGATGAGATTAAAGAAAAATACCCTGATATTCCCTGGAATGATATTTCTGGATTTAGAAACATATTGGTGCATGATTATCTGGGCATTGATTTAGATGTGATTTGGAGTGTGGTTGAACAGGAATTGCCAGGGCTTGAAAAAGTATTAAATGAAATAAATTTAAAATAAACATGACTGTTATTGCCACGCTGGCGACCCGGTATCAGCCAGAGTCTGCGTTGTTTGTGAATGGAGCCGCAGGACGTTGTGCCCAGCCCCTCAACGATCTCCATCAAACTCGGAGAAAAGTTCTCGCGGGTCAGGTAATCTTTAATAAAATCAAGGATTTTTTATTGCGCGGGAGCCATGTAGGGTGGGCACGTTTTTTGTGCCCACGCGGTGATCACTCTCTACAACTCAAACCATCAACATCTGAATCACATGCTGCCCAATCCACAGAATACTTTCCTTCTTTGACATACCGATGCAATGTTGAATATGGCCATTGAATCGGCCTCTCATACAAGCCGTGTTTCACCGGATGGGCCTGAAAGTTAATTTTTTGGATGGGGTTTATTTTCCGCGTGGGCACAAAAAACGTGCCCACCCTACTCAGTGCGCTGTGATGATGTTTATACGATTTTCAACACCCGAGTGTTATCCAATCCCCGCCAGATATATTTTTTGACCTATCGTATTACCTCGGGCACAGTGGTCATTGAACGCCAACTTAGCGAAATCCTATTGCAGATTGCAGATTGCAGATTGCATACCCACTTTTAGCACCAATGGTATCTCAGGCCCGGCCACCGAAAGTATGGGTTGCGCATGAGAACGTAAGGGTTGGGGTATGGCGATGTTCGAATTGTTCAAAGCAACAAGGCTCGTGCATGAATGAAAAGAAAAAGAAGGTTATAGTCATTCTGAACTGCCAATCGCGACGACAAAAGCTATAGAGAATCACCTGAAAAAGTGGTGTGAAATATTAAATAATAACGTTGACGTAAACCGCTCAGGGTTGAAGAGCAAGGTGCTTCATACCCGTCCGGCTAAGCCAAGTAGGGTGGAACAAGCGCAGCGGTTCCACCAAACGAAAAAAGGGACATACTCAACAAGGCTGAAGATAAAATGATACACGCCTGCCTTGTGATAATAAAAAAACTTAAATGTGAATTAAAAGCTGAATCACTCTATCAGCGCTTTTTTTACTGGGACTACTGTCATTCCGCCTGTTGTTAGCCCGCATCCAGAGGTTTACCCCCTCGGACAATCGTTCCAGTACATTGGGAACTTATCGTGTCGTGGTGCTGACAAGTGGCGTGTTATAAACGCAGAGGTAGCAAAGGCGCAGAGGACGCAGAGAAAAACACGAAAAACTCTGTACCCTCTGCGTCTCTGCGACCTCTGTGTAAAATACCCGGTGATTTTTAGAAAAAAGTGTTTTGAGTGCTTAATTCACATTTAAAAAATACCGTAATTTTGGGGCACATGGAAAAAATGATGGCGCTAAAACCTTCAGAAGAGCTTGAGATTGTGGATCAGTCTATTCGTATTCAGGCGGTATTTTCACCGAAATTCAATCTGGCATTTTTACAAAACTCGGTGCCTGTATTGCTAGAGTTGGCTTTGATCAATGATGGTGATCAAGATTTAAGCGACTTAATCTTAACGCTCTCATCTACGCCTTCCTTTCTCAAAACTAAAATCTGGCATATCGATGCCGTTTCCTCAGGGCAAAAATTCCATATTTCAGACCGTGATGTGCAGTTAGATAGTGGCATGTTAGGGCGATTGAATGAGTCTGAAACCATACAAGTATCGGTAACCCTGACGTCAAAAGACGAGCTAATTGCGGATTGCGAACAAGTCATCGAATTGTTACCACGAACCCAGTGGTGCGGCATCGGGCATATGCCGGAAATGATCGCTGCCTATGTTCAACCCAACGACAAGCAGGTGGAGCGGTTACTGAAAAAATCTGCAGCCATCCTTCGCCACTATAAAAAAGACGCCGCACTGGATGGCTATGCAGGTGGCCCTAAAAGAGCCTGGGAATTAGCTTCCGCTATTTGGGCGGCAATCGGTTCCATGGGGCTGGATTACGCACTTCCGCCAGCAAGTTTTGAACGAACAGGCCAGAAAGTTCGGAATCCGGGTCAGATAGCTGATGCCGGGCTTGCTACATGCCTGGATAGCACATTGCTGATTTGTGCGGCGTTGGAGCAATGCGGCCTAAATCCTCTCATTGTGTTTACCCAGGGGCATTCATTCGCCGGTGTTTGGCTTAAAAGTGAGGAGTTTTCTACAGTGGTGGTGGATGACATCACCGCGCTGAGAAAACGGGTAAAGCTAAAAGAGTTGGTTGTTTTTGAAACCACCTTGCTGACAAAGCGACCTTGCCCAGCCCTTAAGCGTGCCATCAAACAGGGCGAAAATCAGATTACTGAAGAGGAAGAGTCCAAGTTTGAAATGGTGGTAGATATCCGCCGGGCAAGGTTACAACGCATTAAACCGCTGGCAAGTGATGAGGCTAGCAGTACACCATCAGCACAACAACAGCACGAGGAGCAGGAAGCCGTATTTGATGAGGCCCCCGATCTCCCCGATGATGAGATTCGCAGAACTGAAGAGACATCAGGCAAGCCACTTGATCGGCTCGATCTTTGGCAACGTAAATTATTGGATCTCTCTTTACGCAACAACCTGCTGAACTTCCGCGCCAGTAAACGTGCGATCACACTTGATGCCCCTGACCCCGGAAAATTAGAAGATCGAATTGCGGAAGGCAATACGCTCAAACTTCGGCCACGCCCTGAATTGATGAAGGGTTCTGATATGCGTGACCGCAGCATTCATGAATCAAGAACTCAGGAAGATCTTTATCGTGAACATGCACTTGATGCATTGCGCCGAAATGAAGTGCATGTGCCGATAGATGCGGATGAACTGGATGGGCGTTTAACCAATCTTTATCGAACGGCCCGTGCCACGCTTTCAGAAGGCGGTGCGAACACCTTGTATCTTGCCGTGGGTTTTCTCTCCTGGACTCGGGATGACAAAGACGACAAACGATATCGTGCACCGCTGATTCTAATCCCGATGGTGCTCAAGCGGAAAAGTATGCGTGAGGGATTCAGCCTGACCCTGCATGATGACGAAGCCCGTTTTAACCCAACGCTGGTGCAGATGTTACGTCAGGACTTTGAGCTTGAATTGCCGGTCGCCCAGGGTGAGCTGCCAAAAGATGAGCACGGTCTGGATATTCAGGGTATTTGGCGGCAGGTATCCCAGGCGATTGTTGATATTAAGGGTTGGGAGGTGTCGGAAGATGTTGTTCTTTCCACCTTCTCATTCGCCAAGTATCTGATGTGGAAAGACCTGGTAGATCGCACCGATCAGCTAAAACAGAACCCGGTGGTACGCCATCTAATAGAGACGCCACGTGACCCTTATCTGAGCACGGTCAGTTTCCCCGATCCCAAACAGTTGGATCAACTCCATGGGCCCGAAGAGACGTTCTGCCCGCTCCCGGCAGATTCATCTCAGCTTTCAGCTGTGATGGCGGCGGCCAAGGGCAAAGACTTTGTATTGATCGGCCCGCCAGGTACCGGCAAAAGCCAGACCATCGCCAATATGATTGCCCAGTGTCTGGCAGAGAAAAAAACCGTGCTGTTTGTCTCTGAAAAAATCGCCGCACTGGACGTGGTCTATCGCCGATTGCGTGATGTCGGGTTGGGTGACTTTTGTCTGGAGCTGCACTCAAGCAAGGCGCGTAAGTTGGATGTGCTGCAACAACTGGGGCGTGCCTGGGATTCAAAAGGTGGCATTGATGCCAACGAGTGGCGCAGAGAGGCCGACAAGCTTAAAGCCTTGCGTGAACAGCTTAATGTCTTTGTCAGGCAGCTTCATTGTAAACGACATAATGGCCTGACAGCATTCCGCGCCATTGGCCAGACACTTGCCGGGCAGGAAATTGCCGGGCAGGAGATTGCTAAACTCGGACTGCAATGGCCCAGCGTGGATGCGCATGATGCGGATGCCCTGGATCGGCTACGGGCGTTGGCGGACCGCCTGGATGTGAACGCCCGCGAAGTGGGTAAGATTGCCGATAGCCCATTGGCGCAAATATCCCACGATGATTGGTCTCCCCATTGGCAGCAGGAGATCATTCAGACAGCCCGGCAACTGGTGCCTAAATCCGGGCAACTGGAAACCTCCGCAGCGTCTTTTAGCAAGGCGCTGGATTTAACCGCAAACAATCTTGACGAGCGCAGTCGTCATGGTTTGTCGCTACTGGCAAACACCTTACCTAAGGCTGCCGGTTACGATTGGCGTTTTGTATTGCGTCCCGATATCCGCCGATTGATGGACGATCTTGAAAAAGGCACGCAATACATCAAACAGCATCAACAGACCTTCCTGCAACTCTCAGCGCCTTACCGGGAAGAGGTCATCCAAGTTGAAGTGGGCGGCTTGAACGAGCAATGGCAAAAGGCGGGGAAGGCTTTTTGGCCTATGAGCTGGCTGGGTAAACGTAGCGTACAAAAAGTACTGGCGGGTTTTATTCAGGGTAAACATCAAATTGATGTGGCTGAAGATCTGGAGAAAATAAAACAGCTTAAAAAACTTGAAACCAACATTTCTGAACTGGACGACCTGGGTGCTAAAACGGCAGGTCTGTGGAATGGCCTTAAGACGCGATTGGATGAGACTGAGCAAGCACAGCAATTTCATCAAGCCTTGTCTGAAGCGATTGCCGCGCTAGCAACAGATGCAGACACGCTCACCACCATAAAATCGGCAATAGAAAAACTGCTGGGTGATGGCAATGCCTTACTTGATACTGCCGGTCCAGTCACTGCTGCGGGCAACCACTATCTCAATGCATTGGCAGCGTTCAATACTGCACTAGAAGTATTCGCCTCGAAATCCGGCGTCACAGCCGCTGAGATGATGACAAACACAGGCGATAGTCCTGCCGGAATTGCCGAACTCTGCACCGCCATACCTCCCATGGAGCCCAAACTCCATGCCTGGTGTGCCTGGCGGAAGGTGCGTAAAGAAGCAGTATCGCAAGGGCTGGAACCGCTGGTGGTCGGTATAGAGCAGGGTCTGGTTGAACTGGGCAAGGTGCAAGAAGCCTTTGAAACGGATTATTGTCGCTGGTGGCTCAACAGCATGGTTGATGGCGACGAGGTGCTGCGGGGATTTGTCTCCGCCGAACATGAAAAATGCATCGCCAATTTCAATGAACTGGATGATCGTTTTACCCAGTTGACCCAAAGCTATATTCACGCCGGTTTGTGTGCCGACCTCCCTGAACAGGACAGCGTTACCAAAAGTTCAGAATGGGGTATTCTCCGTCGAGAAATGCAAAAGAAACGGGCCCACAAGCCCTTGCGTGAATTAATTGGTTTGATGCCCGGCACCATCACCAAACTGACGCCTTGTTTGTTGATGAGTCCGCTCTCCATCGCCCAATACCTCTCAGCAGAAACCGCCCTGTTTGACCTGGTGGTATTTGACGAAGCATCACAAATCCCTGTTTGGGATGCCATCGGTGCCATTGCCCGTGGCAAACAGGTAGTGATGGTGGGTGACCCAAAACAGCTACCGCCCACCTCATTTTTTAATCGCGCTGAATCGGGCGACGATGATGATGACGATTCAGATATTGAAACAGACCTGGAAAGTATTCTGGATGAGTGCATCGGTGCCAACCTGCCTACACTGAACATCAACTGGCATTACCGCAGTCGTCACGAAAGCCTGATCGCATTCTCTAATCATCGTTACTACGGTGGTGGACTGGTAACGTTTCCATCACCAATAACAGATGACCGCGCTGTCAGCTTTCGTTGGATAGAGGAGGGTGTCTATGAGAAAGGGGGTGCCAGAATTAATAAGCCCGAAGCAAAGGCCCTGGTTGAAGAGGTGGTGGCCAAATTACGTGACAAGCATTTTCAGGCATCCAAACACACCATTGGCATCGTTACTTTCAACTCGGAACAACAACGTCTCATCGAAGACTTGCTCGACGAAGCACGCCGCCAACATCCTGACATCGAACCCTGTTTTTCCGAAGATGCACTGGAACCGGTGTTCGTCAAAAACCTCGAAAGTGTTCAGGGAGATGAACGCGACCTCATGTACTTCTCCATCGGCTATGGCCCTGATCTTACCGGCAAGGTATCAATGAACTTCGGGCCCATGAATAAAAATGGTGGCGAACGCCGACTCAATGTTGCCATAACCCGTGCCCGCCATGCGTTGAGGATTTTCTCCAGCCTACGTCCCGAACAGATTGATCTGTCTCGCACCCAATCCCAGGGTGTCAGAGACCTCAAGCACTTTTTGGAATTCGCAGAGCGTGGTTCCCGCGCTCTGGCTGAAGCTGTCACCGGCCCGATTGGTGACTACGACAGTCCTTTCGAAGAGGCAGTAGCCGAAGCCTTAAGACGTAAAGGCTGGCAAGTACACTCACAAGTGGGCGTCTCATCATTCCGCATTGACCTGGGTGTGGTTGACCCCGATGTGCCCGGCAGATACCTTGCCGGTGTCGAATGCGATGGTGCCACTTACCACAGTTCTGCAACGGCCCGAGATCGCGACAAAATAAGAGAACGGGTATTACGTGGTTTGGGTTGGGAGATAGCACGCATCTGGTCCACCGACTGGTGGCACGATGCCGCAGGTGCGTTGGATAAAGTACACACAGAGCTGGAACGCCTTTTAGAACAGCAACGGGCCAAACACCTTGAAATCCACGAGAAAGAAAATCCTGCGGTTGATAAAACGAATAAACCGCAAACAATCAGTCCAGTGCAACAAGAAGATCTACTTGAAGAAGCACCTTTAAAAGTCGCCAGCGCCGTTTATGCACGGAACTGTTATGAACGGGACAGTGCAAGCAGTGAGCAAGAGCAGAAAACAAATCAGCCCATGTTTCATGAAGCTGATCCCGCTTCCGTCGTCACAGACATTAATCCCGATGCCTTCTTTAATGCTGAATACGATGCAACCCTGCAAACCATGATCGCCCACGTCATCGAAATCGAGGGCCCTGTGCGTGAAGACGTACTCGCCAAACGCATCGCCCGTACCCACGGCTGGGCACGCACCGGCAAACGCATACGCGACAGAGTATTTCAAATGGCCGAAAAACAGTATCCCATTACCATCGAGGAGGTTGGGCGGTTCTTTTGGCCAGAGGGGAGTGATACGAGTGAATGGGCAGGGTTTCGTTATTCAGAAAATGGCAGCCGCCCGGTGGATGAGATTGCGATGCCTGAGTTGAAGTCGTTGGCTAAGGAAGTGTTACGTGAAAATGAACAGGTGGATGACAGCGTTGCGTTAATGGCACGTTCGATAGGGATTCGGCGGGTGACTGAAGAGGTTAGGGGAAGGCTTGAGAATTGCGTTGTTACGGGTGGTGGTGAAAGATAATGGGGAATGCTGATTATTGGTGGTTATGTCTGTTTACGACCTTAGCGGATGCAGGGTGATTCGATGGGGTCAACTTACTCTAACCAATGCTTGCCCACTAATTGACAGTTTTAATAAAATAGCTAGGGATTATAAATGTCACATGACGCATCAGCAACTTGGAGTGGTTTTAACTATCAAGGTAAAGTTGCTATATATCACACTTTAAGTCTGATATATGCGAAGCATGATGAGGATGTAAATTTCGATTTATCGGGTTATGAGCTGATATTAGAGAACCATGAAGACTTTGATATCAAAGGGCCAAATGGTTTCAAATCATTTCATCAAGTAAAAGCAATTAACCAAACTGCTTTTAGTACCTATGAAAATGCACTTTTTTCCATGCTGTTACAACTTGATGCCCCTGTGCATGAGACAGTTAATGGTTACTTACATACTTGGAAACCCCTGAATTGGAACGGGGATGATAGCTTTGAACAAAAGCTCAGAGGAATTGTTAATAAGGTAATTCAGGATAATACTGATAACACCGACACATCGTATATTCAAAAGACTTTCACTGCTGATTCTTGTGTTGATAAGAAGGTGAAAATTCTAAGGCAAGCAAAAGCTGAAGATGTCCGACTAGTTGATGTTGCTAGTATTCTTAACGTCATCACTCAGATTCATAGCTCAAATGACCCAGCAGCTGTAGTAAACAGGGTGAAACAGTATAATTATCAAGGCGCATTAGCTTGTTGTATTGATCATATAGATGAGAAAGTAAAAGATAAGATTTCTTCGCTGCATGACATTCACGAAATTGATTCAGATGAAGATGCTGTAAATAAAATATTTTGTTCTCTGCTAGCTAAGTTAGACGAAAATATCATCTCAAAGCATTTCTGCATCAATAGTGATGAAGAAACACCTATACTATTTTCTGAAATCTTAGCGGTTATAGTTGATGGTAGTCTCAGAGATAGCGATGAGGCCTATCTGGCATCTAGGTTTAAACTTCAGTTTATTAAGGCTTTTGAGGAGTTCTTAGGTGATGAAGATTTATGTCTAACTGAAGATGCAGAAGCATACTCTAATAAGGAATCTAATTTGAATGTAGCTATGGATGTTCTATTGAACTTGCCAGCTATAGAGTTATGGGCCTATTTCAAAAAATTTAATCCACAAGTTTCACTGGATTCCGAAAGTGCAATTGATAATGCTCTTCTGACAAATTTAGATAACTTACGCCAATTCCTGTTTTTAATATTCCAAAATATGTGTTGCGCGAAATTTATTCACAGCAAACAGAGAAGTTTGGTCCACTATAAAAGTAACAACAAGAGCTATTTACCTACAACTATCGGTAATAGTACAAAAAGAAAATTGGTTAAAGATATTATGCGAAATGGAAACGCAATTTCTTCGCTTTACGAGGTGTCTGCTATGGTTTCTGGAGATGATATGGTTCAAGAAATTGAATGTTTTTCAGATGAGTATAGTAAATTATCAGAGATTAAGATTGAAGACTTTTATGTTGATGAGCCGCTTGAAGATAGAGAGAAAATATTTCAAGTTTCTCGTGAAATTCGCCTGATAAAAATTAGTACTGCTATGGAAGAAATTAATGATGCTTGATTTTATAAAAAGGCTTTGCGAGTCAAATAATCTTACTGTGCATGAATTTAATTCCAGCTTAGAGTGGCTTAATTCTCAGATTGCTATACCAGGCGAGGGGAGCGCTAATCAGGAATATTATTTTATTCTTGAAAGTGAACATATGAATGATGATCTGATAGATGAAATACTAGATAAGCATGCGGAAGAGTTAATGGATAAGTTAGAGGGATTGGACTATGTTGACGAGAGCCTCAGGAAAAACAGCACTCTAATCCTCTGTAGTGAATCTGGTAGAGTTTCAGATCGTCAGTTGCTTAAGTTTGAGGAGGATCCGTACTACTTCAAAAAAAATGTTATCACCTATTCTAAGGAAGAATTGTTTAGCCTGAAAGATAAATTAAATAACGATTATACAAATGAACATTTAAATAATTTACTTATGGAGAATAATGGTGATTTGTTTGAGTCATTTAAAATTGCTTCAACACTTGGGGCTGACTACTACTACTACCCACTTCTAGTTCGGATAATTACAAAGCTACCATTCGTGCATTATATGCCAAGACCAAATCAACTCGATGACTTAAAAAGTTATACCAGGAATACCTTAGATGAATCTGATATTAAGTTATTTGATTTTATCTTTGAAGGGGACTTTAGCCCTGAGGGTATAGATGAGAAGATAGCACTGGAATGGCCGAGCAATGACTAGTTTATATAGGTTAGAAACCCTTGTATTTAATAATTTCAAACTGTTTGGTGAGAAGTTTACAGTAAATTTCAATGGCAATGAGCTGGTAGTTTTTGATGGTCCAAATGGTTATGGAAAAACCACAATATATGACGCTGTTGAGCTTGCACTAACGGGTGATATCAGGCGGCTGGCTAACATTGAAAGCCGACAAAACCCTTCTGATGTTGTTGTAGCTTACAACAATAATACAGATTGTTTTGTAAGGCTTAAGATAAAAAATGGTGAAAATACCATTGAGATTGAGAGGCGTTTGAAGAACCCCACCCCAAAAGACGCAAGAAAGATAATTAATTTTAAAAAGTTATGGGATCTGTTTTTGATTCAGGAGGAAGGCGAAAGGCAGATCACACAATCACTGCTCAATGAATTAGTCGATAGTCAAAATTTACAACGAGACTTCACTCTTTTTCACTATGTAGAGCAAGAAGATACTGCTCATTTCCTAAAATCAAAAACTGAGACTGATAGGGCAAAGGCTTTGTCAGTTCTCTTTGGTGATACAGTAGAAATGCAGGAGGCCGTATCTAAGGTTGAACAGATTGAAAAACGAATTAATGAAATTCTAAGAACTAAAATTAGAGAAAGAAATGTCCTGGAGCAAAGAGGAAGTATTAAGGTTTCTGCAGGTGATGAAATTTCTAATGTGAAATACAAGCCTTTGCTGGAATGGAAACTTAACCAGTTTGAATGGGATCAAGAGGCTATCAGTGTACTTCCAGTTGAAAAAAGAGACAGTTTTCTATCAGAGATTCAGAAACTAAAAATCTTGGTAGAGCATCGGACTTTCTTTTTGAGTAAAAGGACATATATTAGAGCTTCAGAACAGCACGATGTGTTGCAAGGGTTTATAGCGTATTCTCATTACCTTCCCAAACTTGAAGAGCTCAAAGAAAACCTTAGAAAATCAATTTTAGTAGAAAAAGTTTCGTCTATTTTAGGGGTTGATAAGTTCGATGAATTATTAGTCGAACCCTCTTTGGCAGAAGTGTTTAGCTTAGTAAATTATGGTTTTAGAGAGGAATTTCTTGATGAGTTAAAGAAAATAGTAGAGGGAAGGCTCAGAAATGAATCTAGCTCAAAGCTTGTACTTGAACTGCTCGATCATAGGAATAATTTAAGGGCTTACTTAGATAAGCAAGAAAACAAAAAAGATTGTTTGTTTTGTGGGTCGTCATTTGATGAAGAAGCTCAGTTGATTGATGCTATTGATCAGAAAGAATCAGCTCTAAAATCAGTTTTGTCAGATGATGCGCGACGTGTACATGGACTGCAAGATAGTTTTTTGACAGACAAAATTAGAACGTTTTCCAATATCCTTGCCCAATATTCATCAGTGCTAGTTCCCACTACAAAAGAGCATGTACTTGAATTGGAGCGCGCTCAACAGCTAAATGAACGGTTTGAAAAGCTAAAGCGTTGGCTGAATGAAGAGGGTGTAGAATATTTAGATTTATTATTAAATTACAAACCCGAAAATAACTCCGTTACTGAAATAGAGCTTAATGTTGGCCTTCTTAGAGATAGGATGCTTGAAAAAATACAGGTTAGCCCTTCTGGTTACGATGATGCCAATGAGGAAAGTGATCTTGAAAGCGTGTTCAGTGTTTACTTCGACTCCAATCCCAAGCTACTCAATGCCATTGATTATGATAGCGTTCTTGCTAAGTCTCAGTATATTCGACAACTCTATTTGGAATCAATTTCCAGTGATATTAAATCCTATGGGGTTTTAAAATTTGAAATTTCTCAGATTGAATTAAAGAAAGCAGCAATTAGAAAGCTTAGAGGGAATTTGAAAAAATCAATAAGTCGTTTTCAAAAGCGACTTATAAAAGATATTGAAATACCGTTTTATATTTATTCTGGGAAAGTGCTTCAGTCCCATCAATCTGACATAGGGAACGGCATATTCATAAAGGATAAAACCGGTGGTGATGAGCTAAGAAATATTCGCTTTGTCGCTAATTGGGATAGCGATCATGATGTGTTGAATACTATGAGCTCTGGCCAAATAGCGGCAATAGTTATTACTCTTTATCTGGCACTAAATAAAGTATATTCACAGGGTTTGGGGGTGATTTTAATAGATGATCCAGTTCAGACGATGGATGAGATTAATATGATTTCATTAGTTGAGCTTTTAAGAAATGAGTTCTCAGATCGACAAATTATTTTATCAACACATGAGGATCATGTTGCAAGATATTTCCTATATAAATTTTTGAAATATCAACGCTCAGTTAGACAGGTTAAGCTAATTGATAGAAAGGAATATCAGTTGTCAAATTAAAGAATGGTATAAAGGGGTCGGTATAAAGGGGTCAGAGCCCTTTAGAGAAATCTAAATTGCTGGTAATTTAGACTGTAATCACGATAGAACAGAGAATATGCCACGCAAACCACGGTTTTTCTTACCGGATGAGTGAAAAGGGTCAAGTATCATATTAATGATTAGTTGGTAGAAAATTATCCTTCCAATCATGTTTAAACCACTCAAAATGGAGGTTGCTTATGAAGATTAAGATTAATCTCGCTAAATTGGAGATTAAAATAAAGCATCAATATGATACTTGACCCCCTTGATCAATCTAGCCAGAGTAAGCTTGTCCAGAAGTGTTTTCCTAACCACGGTGTTTTTTTAGAAAATGCTGTATTATGACCCCAACTATGCTTGATTAGTGGAAAGACAAAATGAAAAAAATAGTCGTTTTTACGATGTTTATATCAATAGTTTCAACCTCTTTATTTTGTGCTGAGAATATGGAATATATAGGAGAACCAAAAGATAATCTTGCCAAACTATTGAAGGAAAGGAAGTGCATTGCCTGTAATTTTAAGCAAACTGATTTATCTAAATTAGATTTGTCTGGGGTCGATTTGACGTCAAGTAATTTGCAAATTACAAACTTAAATAACACAAATTTGTCAAATGCTATTTTGAAAGGTGTTGATTTTAATGGCGCAAAATTTTATTCAACGAATTTTAGCGATAGTGATTTGTCGAATGCGTTAATCATTAACGTAAACGCAGGCTCTGGAAGAGCTAAATCAATAAATTACAAAGTAAATTTTGGCGGCGCTGCGTTAAATGGTGCGCAAATAATTAATTCAAATATAAAAAACTCGGCCGCAAGCGACCGAGTTTTACTAGAACAAATTCAGCTGCTTTGATTTTGTTTCCTTCTTATCGCTCTCCGCCAACTGATTTTGGACATATTTTCGTATCGTTTCCTCATTTGCATTGCCAATCGTTTCAACAAAATAACTTTGCGTCCACAATTTCCCTCCCCAAAAATAACGCCTCTTGATCTGTGGAAATCGCTGAAAAAACTCTCTGGCCGAGATACTCTTTATCACCTGCATAACATCGCTTGGCGCTTTTTTGGGCTCGCCACGTACGACCATATGAATATGATCTTCAGGTATCTCCAACTCAACAATGTCGATATCGTAGTCGTAGCCTATTTTCTCTATAATCCCTTTTAGTACCTCTCGGTACGGCTCACTGAACACTTTATGTCGATATTTTGGTATCCACACAAAATGATACATTAATCGGTAAACGTGATGCGTATTTCGCTGCAACTCCATAAGCTGGATAGTCCACAATGGGGGAAAAGATCCCCATTGTAGGCTATCCAGCTCGGGGGCAAGCCCCCGAGATTTTCGCTATGCGGTTAAATGGCTCTAACTTTAACAATGCGGATATGAATAATATATGGACTATTGGCCACTTTAATAACAGTACTTTTGTGGATGCCAGCATACAAGATTCGGTATTATCCGGGCACTTCAATAAGGCATTGTTTTCTAATGCTAAATTAAATGGCACGAAAGTAAGCGGGCTTATTATAAAAGCTAATTTTAAAAATGCTGATTTTGGTAACGCTTATGTTGATGGCACCTTTAATTATTGCAACTTTGATAATGTTAATTTTTCTGGAGCAATAATTAATCGAGGTACGAAATTTAGTAGCTCCAGTTTTAAAAATGCAAATTTAAAGGGCGTTGATTTGCGAACAATAAGGTTAGAATATGCTGTTTTAGATGGCGCTGATTTTACCGGTTCGAAAATCGGTGGGAAAGCCTATGGATTGCGCTTAAGTAAAGCTGATACAAGTAAAGTCATTGGTTTTGGAACTTCGCCACCTCCTACGGACTACAATAAATTACCATTTAGTAAATATTCTTGCAAAAATGAATATGAAACATTAAAAATAATTAATCCAAGTATGAAAATGATTTCGGTAGTAAAAGCAGCGGAAAAATCGTTGAAGATAGCAATGTCACACATTAGGGATGATTATATCGAAGTGGGACGGTATTCTTCGATTCCTATAAGCAGCGTTAGACTTCTTCTTGATTCGGCTCAAAAAGGAAATTGTAAATCAAGAGAAATATTACGTCGGCGCAATGATATGCTTATGGATGGTGATGAAAGTGTTAAGATGGGGTACAGTATTTTACCCAATTTTAAATATCAAAAGCCAATAGTAAATAATAGAGCTTACAAAAAAACTCCACTCAGGTCACTATCAAAGCATTATTTTAGCAAATTTCTTATAAAAGGTCTTCATATTGGTCAAGCTGAAAAAAAAGCAAGGACTATTGTATTAGGGCTCGGAAAATGCGTTCAGAATGTTGGTCTTGCTTACATCAATAATGAAAATCAATTGAAATGTTTATTTAGGAACAAGGTGACATCAGAATTTTTCAATATATATTTTAAGAATAGTGAAGTGGTATATCTTAGTTACGGGAAAACATACGCGGATAAAACGCAGTTAAAAAAATCAGAATTAGATGTAGAAATGGCTAAAATTAAAGCAGCCTTTGGGACAGAAGGCAGAGCGTTTCGATGTACGAGTGTTGGTTGCATGATTAAGAACGATGGAATTAGTTTAAATTACTTTATAGACGTTAGGAGAGGGAGTTATTCTTATAAAGTAAAATAAATTTTGGCTCTATACCCATAGCGATTGAGAATTAGGCTTAAACCACATTCCATTTTCTTGAAAAATAAAGTGTTATTGATTATCCTTCATGACCATGAAAGATTTTTTACTAAAAAATGATGAGCTTGTTGTATTGA
>JAKIUF010000054.1 GCA_021647705.1 Gammaproteobacteria bacterium
CCGACACCGGAAAAGACGAGCGGCGACAGAATCTGCTTTACGAAAACAAAATCGACAGCGAAGAAAAATAGCACGCGCCACCTAAATGATTGAAATTTAATAAAATGAATGTGACAAAGTAGAACTAAGTCCTGCAAGTAATATCGTGATACACGTCGAATCAGAAAAATTGAAGCTCGTACACACTGTTGCCAACTGTGCGGTTTAAGTTGGGTTAGTTTTCTTATCTCAGTCGTTCACCTTTTCTTCTAAAGACCCCCAAATGCACCTTGGCTCATTTGCGACCGGTTCCCATAAACAGTTTTTTTATTATTTGTCAATTCACATTTAAAGTTATGAGTTTCTCTCAATCTCTATAAATGCTGCTGCTTCCATTTTAAATAATATCCAAATGTCGAATTCTTGATCTGTAAAAAATACCGCCTTTGCTTGATCGCCAATTGTGCTAATGGGTTAGCTTTATACAGAATCGTTTTTTTGGGTATGTCAAAGTCACTTTGACCTTGATTTAAGATGAATAATGAGTAGCGGTCCTTCGGATTGCGCCTGAAAAAATACCAGGCTGTGTTGTTCGTACCCAAAGCACTCGCTGTGCTCGCGGGGCAGGTTTTCGCTCATTTGGAATGAGCAAACGTCTCTCCTTTCAGTCTTGCATTTAATATTTCCGGTTCGATGTTTACTGACAAATCACTGGAAGAAGACTGTTTGAGAATATAGGATTTTAACCGCCAATCTTTGACATGAACCGCACCACCTGTTGTGGCCTGTCTGTAAAGTTGTGACGTTCTGGTTTCAGCGCCAGTGCATTGTTCAGCAGTGTTTTTAATTCCGGGTCACTCAGTCCTTGACGCAAGGTTTCCCGTAATTCAATCATATGTTCATGTCCCAGACATAAAAAAAGTGTGCCAGAGGCTGTCAGACGTACACGATTACAGGTTTCACAAAAGTGTTGAGATATAGGGGTAATAAACCCAATGCGAAGGTTGCTGCCTTTCACCTGAACATAACGTGCAGGACCGCCTCCTGGCATCACACCAGGAATGAGTTCAAAACTTTTTTGCAGTTGTTTTTCAACATCATGAAGATCAAGGTAGTGTTCACTGCCTTTGCGACCGGCCGCACTGATTGGCATGGTTTCAATGAAGCGCAGGGTGAAGTCGTGTTCGAGACAAAAATTCACCATGTCATTAAACTCATCGTCATTGATGCCTTTCATGGCCACCATGTTGATTTTGAGCGGTGCAAATCCCGCTGCTTTTGCCTCCATTAAACCTTTCAGGGTATCTGACAGTTCCCCGCCGTTAATTTTGCGGAATCGTTCGGGTTTTAGTGTGTCCAGGCTGACATTGATACGAGTGATACCGGCCTGTTTTAATTCTTTTGCATGTTGTGCCAGCAAGCTGGCATTGGTGCTGAGTGACAGGTCTTCCAGCCCTGGCAGACGGGAAAGGCGGGTGGATAATTCGCTCAGGTCTTTGCGCACAAGCGGTTCTCCCCCGGTCAGTCGTACCCGGCGAACGCCCATTTCAGTGAATGCGCTAACCACCCGCACTATTTCATCTTGCGTGAGCTGTTGGGAGGCAGGATTGAAATCGTTATAGCCTTTGGGTAAACAATAGAAACAACGCAGGTTGCATTTGTCGGTCACCGATAGACGCAGGTATTCGATTTTTCTGCCAAAAGGATCAATCAGTTGAGGAGTCATGTCAATTGGCCTGGTCGGGATGTGTGTCGTCTTCCTGGTCATCATCCATGTCGGCGTGCGTTCCGTCCGGGTTGGTTAATGCAAAGTGTTTAATCATGCGACGCAGGCGGGGTCGGGATACACCAAGAATGCCGCATGCATTGCCTTTGTGCCATTGAGTCGCTTCGAGGACTCGTTGTACATGCGCCTTTTCGATATCTTCCAGGCTCCACTCACTCAGTGATTTTTCATCATTCTGATTATCTGCCGACCCGGCATCACAAATATCACTGATGAGGTCCCGAGTGATCACATTACCGGGACAAAGGGCGACGGCTTTTTCCAGGGTGTTTGCCAGCTCGCGTACATTGCCTGGCCAGCTGTGGTTTTCCAGGCTGGCCATTACATCCGAGGCTATCTGGGTGACATTGCGATTCATTTGTTTGTTGATGCGTGCCAGTAATGCCTGTATCAAATCGACAATATCTTCCCGGCGTTCCCGCAATGGTGGCAGATGGATGGTCACTACACGTAACCGGTAGTAGAGGTCTTCACGGAACAGGCCTTCGCGTACCCGGTCTTCGAGGTTGACATTGGTGGCAGCAATGACCCGTGCGCTGCTTTGTTGTGGTGCTTTGGCTCCCACAGGGGTGAATTCTTTTTCCTGCAAAACCCGTAACAGCTTGGCTTGCATGGTGGGGGAGAGTTCGCCTATTTCATCCAGAAAAATAGTGCCGTTATTAGCCAGGGCAAATTTGCCGGGCTGTCGGCTCACCGCTCCGGTAAAGGCTCCTTTTTCATGACCGAACATATCGGATTCCAGTAATGTTTCTACCAATGCCGCACAGTTAATGGCGACAAAGGGGCCGTCGGCATTTTTGCCTGCCCGGTGGGTGGCATTGGCCACCAGTTCTTTACCGGTACCGCTTTCTCCGGTGATTAATACAGTAACCGGGCTATCGGCTACCAGACCGATAATTTTGAAAACCTCTTTCATGGCGCGACTTCGGGCCACCATGGTGTTGGCGAGGGGGGCGAGATCGACTTGATGCGTATCAACGGTGGTCTGGTCGCCGGGATTTAGTACGCGCGCGGCGGCTTTGTCGAGTTCTTCGATGTCGATGGGTTTATGAATATAGTCTTCGGCACCGTGTTTCATGGCTTCGATGGTGCTGTCCATGTCATGGAATGCGGTAATCATAATGACGTGGGTATCGGGAAAGGCCTGTTTAAATTCAGGCAGACCTTCCAGCCCGGATTTGCCTGGCATACGAATATCGAGAATGACCAGATCAGGGCATTGTTCGTAAGCGGCTGCCATACCCTGGTCAACACTGTGCGCAATGCTGACATCATAACCCTGGCTGCTCAGGTGCAGCTGCAATGTTCTGCAACTGGCGATATCGTCATCGACAATCAGTATGCGTTTTTTCCGGATTGGCGAAACGGTTTCCACAGTATGTAATTCGCTGAATTTTTTGATGACAGTATTCATAACTCTACAGGTCCTATGGGTAAGATAACACGGGCACAGGCACCATTGTTTTTATCTGTGTCCAGATTGATCTGGCCATGGTGTTGATCCAGTATGCGTTTGACGATGGGTAGGCCCAGGCCGGTACCTTTGGCATGTGTGGTGAAAAAGGGTTCGAACAGTTTGTCTTTTTGTGCAGGATCAATGCCACTGCCATTGTCATGGATATCAATACGAATCGATGGGGTGGCGTTATCCACTTCCACGCGGGCATTAATGCGAATGTTAGGAATATGATTAACGCTATTCGCAGATTCCAGCGCGTTCATGATCAGGTTGCTGAATACCTGCCGTAGTTTAGTGGCATCACCGTGAATAGTGGGTAATTGTGGCTGATAGTTAGTGATGATTTTGGCATCGTACTTTTGTATGGTTTTTTGTGTGGTGTTAATAGCTGAGTCCAGCAGTTTATTAATGTTTAGCCATTCTGGGTTTAATGCATCGGGGCGTGAGAAGGCCAATAAGTCGGCGAGGATATTCTCCATGTATCGCACCTGGTCCAGTGAAATTTGTTTCATTTCTTTGGCTTCTTCACCCCAGGATTCTTCGGCGCGCTTGCCCCAGATTTGCAACGTCATTTTGATGGAGGAGAGCGGGTTGCGCAGGTCGTGGGCAATCATCATGGCCATGCGTCCCATGGCTGTCAGGGTTTGGGTGCGGGCAAGTTCCTGGTTACGTTCTTCCACTTCTTTTTTTAAGAGCATGTGCTCCGTAATATCTTCCTTGATGGCGAGGAAGTGTGAAATCTCACCCTGCTCATTACGAATAGGGGATATCATGGTATCTTCCCAGTAAAGTTCCCCATTTTTTTTGCGATTATGAAATACACCACGCCATTCGTTACCTTGTTTTATTATTTCCCAAAGTTGGTGGTAGTCGATATCGCTGTTTTCTCCTGATTTCAGAATACGCGGTGTCTGGCCCAGTATCTCTTTTGTACTATATCCCGTTAGTCCCGTAAAACGGGGATTAATGTATTCAATAATACCCTGTGCATCGGTGATCATTACCGAGTTATAACTTTGTTCAACGGCGCGGGACAGTTTGCGTAATTGTTCTTCTGATTCACGTTGTTGGGTAATGTCCTGGCCGATACTGGTTAGCGTAGTCACTTCACCGAAGCGGCCACAGGAGAGTGTATTGGTCCAGGCGAATAAACGTGGTTCGCCGGTTTTTGCCATAATGTGGCTTTCGACAGTATGCGGTGGTGCATCGCCAGCAATGATTTCCGTATAGGCATGACGTGTGCGTTGTCTGTCTTCCGGAATAACGCAACTGTCAAACCAGTCCTGACCAATGATTTCTTTTTGCTGCCAGCCGGTCAGGCGAAGCAGATAATCATTACAGAAGGTGATACGGCCATCGGCATTGAGAGTTACTGCTGCCAGTTGCACGTTTTCCAGTGTGTCATGGTAACGGCGTTCAAAGTTTTTTTGTGCCTGTTCCTGTTGTCGGCGAGTGGCTGTTTGCGCGACGATTAATGATCCTGCTAATAAAAACAGCCCGCCTAACATGTAGGACAATAGATGTTGGCTGAAAAATTTCTGGGATGTGGCGTTGAGTGCTTCGGGTGAAACGTGAGAGACAACTTTCCAAAAGCGGGGCTTGGCATTCTGCTGCCCTTCGGAGACGGAGGATATCTCCCCCATACCAGCTTCGGCATAAAACTCCAGCACCGATACCATGGGATAAACAATGGCAAAAGTGAATAGTCCTTTTTCACTGATAAAACTGCCGGTGTCCTGGGCAAGAATTTTTTGCCAGGCATCCGGGAAGGTCTGGGCAAAAGAATGCTCACGTTCCAGCAGGAAGGCCCATTCATTTTCCGGGCGCGGGCCACTTAACCAGTAACCTTCATTATTAATAAGATTAAGATGGTCCGCGATGCTGGCCGCTGCCTGACGAAAACCCTGAATCAGTTTTTCGCCGCGGAAATTGAACATCAACACACCTTTTTTTTCTCCCCGGCTGTTGAACAAAGGAGTGGCAAAACGGATGGCCGGACGCAGTGGATATTCAATGGCTCCTTCTTCAACATTCAGGTCAAAAGGCGACATGTAGATTCCACCGATATCCTGGGCCAACGCTTCCTGAAAATAATAGCGGTCACTTTTATTTTGTAATTCACTTTGTGCCAGGATGTGCGGGTTACCTTCGTCATAGTTAATACGGATGATTTCCATACCGTCATCGGATAAAAACCGGATCTGATCATAGATACCTTTTTTTTCACTGAAATAAAGGAATTCCTGGGCTAGATTTAGACGTGCGTCTTCGTCTCCGGGATCGTCCAGCAAATCCCAAAGCTCATTGAGTTTGGCGAGAAAAGTGAGGTCGGAAATAACGGCGCGCATTTCGCTGATCAATCCTTTCTGTGCCAGGGCAACATTCTTATGTTCGCTGCTTTCCAGACTGATGCGTGCCAGCTTCATCGCGGTGTAATAATGGCTCATGCCAACGGCAATCAGCAGTAGGCACAGCGGTAGAAACACCAGCAAAAAACGTCTGAGCAGGGGTGGGGGATGCTCAGTATTTTGGCTCGTCGGGGTCATCGACAGGTATCCTCGATGTGTTTTCGGACCCGAGACAGGTAAGTCGATTCGGTTTCTTCCGGTTCGCGTGGCAACAGGAAGAGTAGTTTTGCAGCAATGATGTAGGGACGGCGTGAGTCATCACCGGCAGGTCGCGGGGCGCGTATCACCTGTTCAAGGTGCGTCAGAGTGCTTTGCGGATTATCACAATAGCGAGGAAGCGAGACGTGTTCGCTATAGGAGCGGGCCCATGCCGAAATCAACAACATAACCAACAGTACCACTCCTGTAATGCGCAGGAAAAGCAGGTTATCGGGTTGTCTGGCCTGTTCTGGAGTGACCATGCTTTATTTTCTCCATTAGAGCCCCGGGGAGAGCGACAAACCGGGTAATTTTTCCGTTGTTGGCATTAATTGTGATGTGATTTTTTGTGCCAGTTGCTGGCCCCGGGCAATGCGGTCACGGACCGAGACGCCGCCTCTGTAGTTGGCCTCAACATGCAACCCGGGCAAGTGTTGTAACTGCCGATCAATGGCGTGATCTCTGGCCAGATGGGCTCCGTGATACAACGGCAGTGCCTGGGTATGACGGTCAATACGCACCATTTCCGGCTCTGCTTTTATGTGTAACAGAGGAGTGAGGGTACGCAGGGCTTCGTCTACCAGGCGGGCGTCATTCCAGTTTGCGGCTTTGGGGTGTCGCGCGCCGCCAAAATAGGTGGTGAGCAGCACCTTGTTTGCCGGTGTACGATCGGCGAACAGGCTGCTCATCCATAAATTACCGGTGAAGGGTTGCTGTTCCTGCCGGGGGGCGAGAAAACCGGTACCATCCAGAGCGTGTTTTACCTGCTCACGATCCAGTCCCATGTGCAGTACTGCTAACGATGCATACTGGATATCAGCCAACAGTGTTGCCAGTTCATCGTCAACAGAAGCAACAAGCCGCGCCGCTGCCGGGGCTGGTGTTGCCACAACGACGTGAGCGGCATTGAGACTGCGTTCGCCGTCAGAAGTCATGGCCGTTACTGACCAACCTTTTTGATGCGGTATTATTTCCTGCACCTGTCGATTGGAGAAAACCTGCACACCTGCGGTGCGAGCCAAAGTGTTCACCAGTGTGCTCATACCGCCCCGGAAAGAAAAACTGTCAACAGTGCAGGCGGTACGACGGCGCAGTATTTTATGAGTTAACACACCGGCGGTGATGGAGCCGAAGCGACGCTCCAGTGTGGTTAAGCGGGGCAGGGTGGCTCCTGCTGAAGCCAGATCTGGGTCTGCCGCCAGGGTACCGGCGATAAAAGGCTCCATGGCTTTTTCCAGCATTTCATTACCCAGACGGCGGCGAATAAACTGACTGACTGTTTCGTCTTCACTGCCACCGGCGGGAATGAAAGGCTCCAGTAACAATCGCAGTTTGCCACGCAGGCTCCACAACGGAGAGGTCAGCATGCCGGTGATGTGCATGGGCAGCGCCTGCAATTCTCCACAGTGCAGGAGATAACGTTGTGCTTGAGGCAGGCGTTGGGTTTTCAGCGCATCCAGCCCGGCTTCGTTCACCAGCTGTGCAACTTCGGGGCGGAAATTCATCAGCAATGATGCTGCCGGTTCAGTGAGATACCCCTCTTTCTGCTGACTTTTGATTTTACCGCCGAGGCGGTTATCGGCCTCCCATACCTGTACGGATACCCCTGCCCGGGCCAGCCACCAGGCTGTAGCGAGTCCCGAGATACCGCCGCCGATAATGATGACATCGGTATTCATCGTTTTGGCAAATGTAGGGTGGGCACGTTTTTTGTGCCCACGCGGGTATTGTGAATATCGCCAGCATCCGCGTGGGCAAAAAAACGTGCCCACCCTACAATTGCGTCGGGTTTTATTTTTTTATTTAACATTGCCTTTCAGTTTCTCCCTCATCTGTCCTAACAATTCCTGACCCAACAGATCACCGGGATGCTCGCGTGCATCCACAAATTCACGAATGGTATTGAAGCGTTTTACCGCTTCCGGGTTTTCTTTCAGTCTGGGGACTTTGTTTTTGGCGATATCAAAGGCATCAAAACTGAGTTCGGTCATACCAAAGCCTTTCATGCGTTGTACCGCACGCATCATGGCGCGGTTGCGAAAGCGGGTGAGGTCGCCGGAGCCGATAACTTCCAGCCCCTCGCGCCGGGCATTAAACTCGGCGGCTTTTTTAATGCCCGCACGTACAAAGTCAGGTGCGCTGGCAACACGTTTGGCAGCTTCCTGTGACCATTCCACACCGCCAGTGAAAACCTCCATGGCCTGCAATACATCCTGATCTGTCACCTGACGGGCACGACGTTTTTTGGTGACTTTTTCGGCTTCGGCCTCCAGTGCCGGCGTAACGAATAAACGCACTTCACGGGCTTTGCCTGCCAGACATTCCTCCACGGTTGCTTCGGCTTCGGCTGACCATTCAAACTTGCGCTCCAGTTGATCTTCATTTTCCAGCCGGTCGAGCAATTTGATGTTGACCTCAAGCCGTCCCTCGGCCCGTGCGATATCTTCGGCCACAGCCTGTACGCCTGCGGCTAGAAAAGCGGGCATGGTGGCCAAGCGCTCACGCGCCTCCTGACTCCAGGGCAGGTTTTTACTGGCTTCATCAAAGGGTGAGTTGTCATGGCCGGGCATACCCGGTGGTCCTGCATCGCCAAAACGTTTGGCAGCAAGAGCGGCCATGTGTTCGGTGGTTACCGCATGCTCGCCCAGTTCCTGTACATGGGCTTCGGCACGATTTTTCACCATCTTGCGCAGGAAGGAGGGCACACGTTGCAGGCGTTGTTCGGCCTCTGCGGTCCAGGTGATCAGGGAGGGGGTCTCTACTAATGGTTGGATCACATCGCCCCCTTGAGGCTGGTAACTGCACCAGGGGTCGGTATCCATGAGACTACCTCCCATCGCCAATGGCCGGGCACGACAACCTCCGCACAATTGCTGGTATTCGCATTGGCCACATTTACCGTCAAGCTGAGGGTGTCGCAGAAGCTCAAAGGTTTTGGATTGTTCCCAGATATCCCAAAAACCGGTTTGGCGAATATTGCCTTCACTCTCAGGAATATAGGGGCAGGCGGTAACATCACCTTCCGGGGTGATGCGGCAATAATGAATACCTGCCAGACAGCCACCACCTTCATAACCTTCGGCCCGGGTGAGCATCGAACGAGCATCGTGCTCATAGGCAATACGTTTGAAATGCGGCGCGCAACGGGCGCGGATTAACAGTTCCTGATGCTGGCTTTGCGCCTCCACCAGTTGATTCAATACCCGTTCGTAAGTAACAGGGCTGATATCCGACATGGACTCACCCCGTCCGGTGCAGATCAAAAAGAAGATGTTAAGTACCTTCGCACCACTGGCGTGAGCAAAATCAATCATGGCGGGTATTTCACCGGCATTATTTTCAGTCACCGAAAAGTGAATCTGAAAAGGCAATTCAAAACGACGACAGGCTTCGATACCTGCCAGCGTTTTTTCCCAGGCTCCGGTGCGGCCCCGGAAACGGTCATGTTGCTCAGGGTCCAGTGAGTCCACACTGATTCCCATGCCCAATGCACCGGCGAGTTTGAGGGATTGCACTCGTTTTTCCGTGAGCATCATGCCGTTGGTGCCCACCACCATGGACAGGCCACGGCGGGTGCCGTGGTTAATCAGACTTTCCAGGTCGGGGCGTAACAATGGTTCGCCCCCCGTAAGCACCACCATGACTTCAGTGGTTTGATCGGCGATTTGATCCAGTAACTGACAAACCTCTTCACGAGTTAATTCATCAGCGCTGCCATTTTGCAAAGTATCGGCATCAAGATAGCAGTGCGCACAGGCCAGATTGCAGCGCCGGGTGAGGTTAACGGCTAGCAGGAAGAGGTCATTGTCTGGCATTGTGTCTAGCCTTTGTAGAGTTCAGGATTGGCCTCGGAATGAAAGGTACCCATACCCTCCCAGCTGCTCATGGCCTGACCAAGAATTTCCGGGGTGACGGTATCGGTTCCCTGTTCATGGGCACAGCGCTCAACTTCCTTGATGACCATGCCGCGCACAAAATCCGGAATACGTTCGATACGTTGCAAGGCTGTATCGTTCCAGGTCAGCAGGCGTTGTTGTTTTTCAGAGCCTTCGCTCCATTCACGGTATTTTTTGTCAATCAGCTCTGGCGTGATTTTCGTTACTTCTTTACGCTGGGCGAAGGTTTCTATGCGTTGTCGGGTGAGGTCGCGCATAAAACCTGCGGGTACTTTTTGCATGCGGGTTTGGGCGGCATCGGTCCAGTGTAGCGTTGTGTTTGTTGTCGGTTTTTTTTCCGAGCTGTGTCCCATAGGACAAGTACCGGAGGTCATCATGGCTTCACGAGCTTGTTGTAAACCGGCTTCGGCCACTTTCAGGGAGATATCACTCGTGTGTAGTGTGCGGGCGTATTCCTCAATGCGTTGTTTACTGCTATCCCGCATAAAACCTTCTGGTACGCGAGCTAAGCGGGCCAGGGCAGCGGCTTGCCAGTGGATCGGTGCAGCTTCGTTATCTGACACTGGAGAATCAATGAAAGGCGCAATGTGTGTCATTTCCACCGTGGCACTGTTTTCCTGACGTGCTTTCTTTTCAGCTCGCATACTGAGATTGCCGCGTAACGATAAATCATCCACCGTCAGCAGAAGTGCTGTGGCCCCATTCGACCAGCGCATAACGAATTCTTCAATGGGTTTTTTTTCAAGTTCTCCGGCATCATGGGCGGCGACGATTTCAGCCATGGCTTGTTTGGCATGGCCAGGGCATAACTGTGCCGTGGCCTCTTCCACGATGCGTTCTGTAATCACAGTGTGCCCCTTCTCTTGTGCATAACGTAAAATAGCCATACGTGCCATGCTGCGCACAAACCCAGGTACATTTTTCATGTGTTCTTCGGCCTGAGTGGTCCACGAGGTGGTGGTTTCGGCCAGTAGATCGACGCGTGGCTGGAACTCTCGCTGGCTGAAGAGCAGGGCGCAGTCGGTATTGTAGAGCAGGTTTTCAGCGGTACCGCCGATATCCAGTTCTGCATCGGCATGAATGCCGAGTTTGCCGATCACCAATAAAGAAGGATTGATTTCTTTCAGGTATTTCTCGATAGCATCATGCGGCTTGCCATCCAGTAATCGGGTTTCAATTTCCATCGCATGTTCATCCGCAATACTTTGTGCAACATCCAGATGGCCCTGATAAATTTTGGCCAGTCCTGAATCAATAATCTCTTCGTGAAGTTTTTCCTGTTCCTGAAAACGAAACACCTTACCGGCTTCTTCAGATAACACATCAGCAATGCGGTTAAAGGCCACATAATGGAAATAGGGATCAAAAGCTGCCACAACCTTTACCGGAACCTGCCACTGCCGGGCCAGACTGAAAGCGGTTAAGAGACCACCATAGGCTTTTTGGGAACCATCAATGGCCACCACAATGGGGCCATCGGTAACAGGGCGCTCCGGTTGTTTGATCACCAGCGTATCAATATCACTGCGCCGTACCACACGTTGACACACCGTACCCACGCGGCTGCCTTGTACAGCACCCAGTCCCAGGGCACCCATCACCAGCAAGTCGTAGCGACCACTATTGGTTTCGCGTGCCAGTTCCCGGTAATTTTTTCCTTCCAGGCTGCAACGTGTAAACACCAGGTTTTTTTCCTGACATTGATGTTCGGAATGATCCAGATAGGAATCGGTAATAATCGACAGACCACGGGTGATCAGATCATCGTGTACATCACGTTGTCTTTCCAGTTCATCTTCTTCACGAAACTGTTCGGGTAATCCGCCTTCCATTTGCCGAAAGCGTAGATCGTGCAGTTTGGCGGCGTAGACATGGGCACCGGTAATATCCGCAGCCCAGGAACTGGCCAGTGCCATGGCATCCAACAGACCGCGATTGGAATGGTCTGATGAATCCACTGCCAGTAATACATGTTTGTATTCCGGTAACGTGGGTTGAATTTTCCGGGGTTGCAATTGTGCATTCATTAATACCGCTCCATGAATAATGGCTTAACTCGACAGCCAGTGAACAACAATAAACAAAATGACCGCCATGTTGATAGCGAAGCCGGTCATCGCTAGATAATCAAAGGCGGTTAGCGGGCGATGGCCGATGAATGGAAACCGGTTACGCATTGTCTATTTACCTTTAAAGGTAAAATCAATATTGGCCGTGCTGCCAGCGGCTACTGTCACTTTTCCTTTTTGTTCACCGAGGAGACCATGCCAGGCAATAATGCTGTATTTTCCGGGAGGAATATTGTCGATAGTGAAACTTCCGTCATCTTTTACCACAGAAAAATAGGGATTTTTTGCCACAAAGACATAGCCGTGCATAAAGTCATGAGCGTCGCATTCCAGTTTCATGGAAGTGCCACGTTTGAGTTTTACGGTTTTGTTGATCGTGGTCAGCTCTGGTGGCTGACTAATATTGAAGACGGTTTTTTTGGCTCTGCCGATAAGCTCATAAGTGTGAATATTATGTAATACCGGGTCTGAATTACGCACTAGTAACTTATCCTTGTTTTTCATCACTGATAAAAAAGGTATGAAGTCACATTTATTTTGGTCGATTTCGATTTTATCGAAATCTGTGGAGAAGGCTTTTCCTGATTTTACTTTTTTAAGATAAACCACGGTATCGTTGAGGGTGCCATTGGTGACACGGACAAAATCGATTTTACGTTCACCGGTACCACAGGTGTCATTATCCTTGGTGATGGTAAATATTTTGGGGTCCGGGTCTTTTCCGGTAAATTTTACTTTGCCGCTGATACTACCGCCGTTGGTAACATCAACCACGTTATAGGTTGCCGCATTTGCCGCCAGGGGAAGCCCGATGGCTGCTGTTAATGTAAAGGTAAGTGCTATCAGTGATTTGTTCATGAGGTACTCCTTTTTTCACATAAATATCGATAAATCACACAGGTAATTAATTATTTAAAGAACCAGGTTGTTTTTTGTTTTCTCCGTGTCCTCTGTGTCTCTGTGTTTTAACACAGAGGTCGCAGAGACGCAGAGGACACAGAGAAAAAAATTCACGTTAACTTTTTTAGTAAACGAATATCGGTAATGAAATTTACCCATGTTTTTTCTGAAGATTTCCATGCTATGAGGCTTTTGGTAACTGAAATATTTCTTCCAGCATTTCCATGGCAATGCGTCGCTCGGCACTGGAAGGCAAACTGTTCAGAATCGCTACAAGGCGTTTACCCGCCGTATCAGGGTCAAGCAGGCGCAACACTTTGGCCATGTCTCTGGCTTGTTGTCCTTCACTGTAAAAACCACTACTGATAAGGCGTTCAACAATTTCCTTGCGTAATTCGTCAGATAATATTTCAGTGGACACTGTTTCAGTGGATAATGTTTCAACGAACAACAGGGTGCTGAGTTCTATGATAGCCAGTGCGGTCGCTTTGCGTACGCCAACATTGGTATCATCCAGACGATCAATCAAACTACGCAATGCATGTTCCACCTCAGCAGTTTCTTCTTGTGCCTGTTGACTGGCAATTGCCAGTGGTTTGTCGGTATTCAATGACCGGGTGATATGCGTTTTTATTATTTGTACAACAGACAATACTGCTTGATTGCGGACCAGTTGGCTTTCATCATCCAGACAGTCCAGCAAGCCGGGCAGGCTGCCGAGGTTTCCCAATGCGCCCAGTGCTTTTGCACTGACAATGCGTAAATCCATGTTGCCAAGGTGTAAAAAACTGGTAAGGGGGCCAAGAGTCTCAGTGATTCCTGCTGTGTCCGGGGTGATGTGTGCCAGAGCAGCAATGGCTTCATGCTGGACTTCCGGATTTGCATCGTAAAGGGTTTTTGTCAGGGATTTTACGACATCGGGATGAGAGCACTCACCTAATATGCGTGCGCTCAAGCGACGGACTTCAATGGCAATGTTGACGGTTTTTTTTCGGGTGAATTTTTTCCGGTTAGATTTTTGTTGTTGCAAAATATCGTAGTACGGCTGGAATGTTTCCATTTCTTCCGGTGAGAGTTTCGGGGGATCGTCAGAGTGTTGTATTTTTTTTGTATCCAACTGTCGTGCCCGTTCTGCATTGCTCAAAGCAATGGAATCCAGGGTTGAAACGGGCTCAGTAGTGTCAGGAGACACGAGATCATTTGTTGTTTCGGTTGTTTCGGTTGTTTCGGTTGTTTCGGTTGTTGCAGTTGTATCGGCATTGGTTGAAGCGTCTTTGTTCTGTGTTTCGGTCTCAACCTCTGCGATTTTTTCCCCGGTGACTTTTTTGGTAATTTTGTCGCTGACAAGGGGCACAATAACGTCACCCTGTAAAGCGGCGATAATAATCTCCAGCGGTGCCGATTGTGTATCTTTATTATCAGAACACGCAATGTCACTTTGCTTATGCAAGGTCAGTAGTGCTTGCAATGCTGTGAAAATTACAACGGAATCCTCTGTGTTGAGTATTTCAGTCAGGGACATCAAGATGTCTTCAGAGATATCTCCGCACTGACCCAGAGCAAGAATAGCCTGTTGTCGTGCCGCAGAATCACCTTGCGGGTTCATGGCAAGTGATAACAGGATTTCACGGGTTTCTGAGCGATTAAACATAACGGCAAGTGGACAGGCTGCGGCGCTGACAGCAGGGTGAAGGTCTTTGAGCAATACCTGTATTCGGGCTTGTATATGTTCTTCGGTTTCTCTGTCAATCCGATGATGACGTAATTGAAGGTAGAGTGTTTTAAGTGCCGCTGTACGGACCTGAGGATTGTTGTCATCCAGTAATGGTAGGAGTTTTTCCCATTCAATGTTTTGTACAACAGGCAGGTTTTCCACTGAGCCTGTCAACGTGTCCACTACTCTTAATGCCGTTTCACGCACTTCCGCAGAAGGATCACGAAGTAAAATCAGCAATGCGCTTAAATAGCGCCCGTGGTTACCGCTGGCGAGAGCATTGGCTGCGGCGGCACGTACTTCTGCTTCCGGGTCTTGTAAAGCTCTACCTAGTGCGCGAGCTCCCATGGCCGTGCAATTTATGCCTAGTGCGTAAGCAGCACGCCGACGTTCACGAGGAATATCCTCACAGAGTTTTTGCACCAACGCCTGCTCCCCGGTACCACCGATGTGTGCCAGTGCATTACACAGACTGCTTTTGTCTACCTGACATTCATTGTCAGCTAATAAATCACAGAGGGGCGGGACGGCTGCACTGACACGCAGTTGTGCCAGTGCCTGCACGGCTGCAATCTGGATATCCCAACTTGAATCCCAGGACTCTTCATCATCCCATTCATCATCCTCAAGTGGAGAAATTGCTAACTCCAGTAAACGTGAAACTGCTTGCTCACCACCCAGCTTTCCCAATGCGCCGACTACCATCGTTTTTACATCACCGTCAGGATCATGATCCAGTGACTCCAGCAGGGCTACCACTGCGCGGTTGTCTCCGATAACTCCCAGCGCCTCGGCGGCATCAATGCACACATCGATGTCGTCATCTCGAAGGTATTTTATTAATGCGGAAACTGAATCACGGTCAGCCAATGCTGCCAAGCTGCGGCAGGCACAACAGCGATCCAGTTCATCGCCTTTGTTGAGCCATTCCCTGATTGCCTGTACAGCATGTTGCTTGCTGGAGTGTAAAGGGTTTACGATTTTTTCCTTTACGGGAGTATGTGCTGTCATAACAGTTTTCATCATGTTGGTAGCCTGCATCCTCAGAAATTCGTGTGAACTTACACAGGTAAATAGCAGAAGCCGTACCAACTTCGTGAAGTTATGAAAAAAACCTGTATCTCCCGCTATCAGGAGCGAATAGAGGTTTTTTTACAGGATGTCATGGAAGAAAACCGTCCAAAATTGAACGAAATGTTCAATCGGCCTGGGGCGATAATAAATTGCTGAACAATTCGTTCATATGCTTTCCCATTTTGTCGGTGTGCCATTTTGTTCCTTTGTTATGCCTGTTGATGAACGTTGCATTCATTTTTTCCTGTTATCACCTGATGAAAATTCCATTCGACATCGCCTGACGTATTGAAATGAAAGTGTTTGCAATGCATTTGGGGTGGCTGGCCTAGTTGTTGCTTGGTGCTACATGGAGAGAGCGGTAATGTTAAATATTGGTGATGATTATCATCGGGAGTTATAAATTGTGGATGCATCTGAAAAACATAAAAAATCAGCTCACGAGCATGAATCCCATAATGGTGTGAGCTGGGGCCCTAAGCTTTTTTGGATAACGTTGCTGGTCACGCTGGTATTTTTTTGGTGGCTATTGATTTATTCCCACGGCATCGAGACTGGGCATGGATGAGTATTGATCATTTATTTTTTACCAATACTTTACCAGCACACATAAAGGGAACAAACAGATGATTAAAAACCTGCAAATATGGTTGGTCGCTTTTACGGTAGCATTTTTATATTTCTACGGGCTTGACCATTTTATTATGAGTATGCAGGGGTTGCCACTCAATATGAATTTGACACCCGCGCAATGATCATTCTGAAAGTTCCTTTCTTATGGCAGAAAGGCTTATGGCAGAGAAGCTTACGGCGGAGAAGCTTATTATGAAGGAAAATCATTATTCCTCACCTTTGATGTGGCTGACGCTGTTGTTGATAATGGTACTGGGCTTTTTATGGTCAGGCACAATTAGCACGACGGATATTTCGGGTGAATGGTTTTCCGGGGCTGTTGCTTCTGTGGAAAATGTATCAACGGATACAGCGGTGACTGACGAAGATGCTGAATTAAAACTGGTTCCCGCCCCCAGACCCACGCGTGCAGATTATCCTGATATTGGTGTCAGTAGTCGTTCCATCGTCTGGGTGGTAGCACAGATGCATTTATTTTTTGGTGCTTTGGTATTGGCTGTTCCTCTTTTTGTATTGGTGATTGAGTTACTGGGAATGTATACCGGTGATTCGCGTTATGATGACATGGCGCACGAGTTCATGAAAATCAGTATTACGGCGTACTCCATTACGGCCTTATTTGGAGGCACGCTAGCGCTGTCTTTATTTCTGCTTTATCCCGATTTAATGGCCTATTTGATGCGTGTATTCGGTGCGCAGATGATGGTTTACGCCATACTGTTTTTTCTCGAAAGTATGGTGTTGTATATCTATTATTATGGCTGGGATGCATTGCGATACGGTAATGCCAAATGGGTACATTTATCGTTAGGCGTGTTACTCAATGGTGTAGGAGCCACCTTGATGGTCACAGCTAATTCCTGGGCCACATTCATGATGGCTCCTTCAGGTGTTAACGAAGTAGGTGCTGTGATTGGCAATATCTGGGAGGTGATGAAAGGGCCGTTGTGGAATCCCATTAACCTGCATCGGTTTATTGCCAATATTGCCTTTGGTGGTGCCGTGGTGGGAGCCTATGCCGCTTATAAATGTCTGGCGGCCAGAACCGCCGAGGCGCGTGCTCATTATGACTGGATGGGCTATACCTCGAACTTCATTGCCATCCTAGCCTTCCTGCCTTTACCTTTTGCCGGTTACTGGTTGATGGCTGAAATTTACGCCTATTCACAACAGATGGGGATTACCGCCATGGGCGGTATTCTGGCCTGGCTGTTTATCATTCAGGCGGTTTTGATCGGCACTATTTTGCTCGCGGGTAACTATTATTTGTGGTCCGGTATGTCACGCACCGAAGGTTCCAAACGGTATCAGGGATTTATTAAATACATCGCAGTGGTGCTGGTAATCTGTTTTTTAATCTGGGTAACACCGCATACGCTGATTCTTACCTCTGGTGAAATAGCCGCACTGGGTGGCAGTAATCATCCCTTGCTGGGTGCATTGGGTATTATGCCCGCCAAAAATATTGCCGTGAATCTGATGCTTATTTTCACCTTTATGTCTTTCCAGATATATCGACGCTCCGACAAAGTGGCCACTGTTTCATGGGCGAAGGCAGGCAATGCTTTAATGGTGGCAATTTATGCCGTGGCTATCGTCAATATCATTTTTGTCGGTGTGTATTACGGTTATTTCACCAATACAGTTTATAAAGTGGGTTCCAGTGTAATACAGGTGGTCTCCACCTTGACAGTTATTATCTGTGGTGTCGTGCTTGATGCCTTTTTGTATCGAAAGGCGAAGACCCTGCCTTCTCATTGGGGGCAGGTGAGTAATCGTGCGCAGTATGCCTTGTTCGCTTTACCCATTGCCTTTACCTGGTTGATGGCGCTCATGGGGTATGTGCGCTCATCCGTACGCACCCATTGGCATGTGTATACGGTAATGAAAGACACCTCGCCGGATAACTTTATCCCTACTATTGGTTATGCGGGAAATATGATGACCATTGTTACGGTGATGTTCGTCTTGTTTGTGTTATTTATTTTCTGGATCGCCAACCTCAGTGGCACCAAACAGATACCTCCCTATGCCATCAATAAAGTACCTGCCACTGAACGGGTGGGAGGCGCAGCGTGAATACCGAACAGACAAGAGAGCCTAAATCAAGTGGTAATGTACTGGCCAAAAGCATGGGATTTAGCTTGGGTCTGGCGTTGTTGTTTACTTTAGTGGCCAACTTGCTACCACAGGTGAAAGGTGAAGCGCCGGTAGAACAGGAAGTGGATTTGGGGGCGTTGACGATTGAATCCTTCGTTGCGCTGGGTGAGTCCATTTTTACCGGAAAAGGAACCTGTTCTTTATGTCATAACGACCTAGGGCGTGCCCCGGATATTTTAGCATTGAATATGGTAGAGGTCGCCATTCAGCACCTGAAAGATGAGCGCTATAAAGGTAACGCCGTCGATGCTGAGTCTTATCTACATGAATCTCTGGTAGATCCGGGTATTTATGTGGTGAAAGATTTTGGCAAAAAGGGGAGCAACGACACGATCTCACCTATGCCAGCGGTTAACAAGGCTCCTATCGAGCTTTCGGAAATTGAAATTAATGCCGTGATTGCTTATTTGCAGGCGAAAGATGGCAACGACGTTACTGTGCCATTACCCATCGAGGCACCTGAGGTAGAAATACAATCAGCGGAGCCGATAGTCGCCGGTACTATCGAAGAAGTGCTCGCTAAATATAATTGCCAGGCTTGTCACAAAGTTCTAGGGAGTGGTGGTGACCTTGGCCCTGACCTTGAACAGGTTGGTATGCATCTGAGCCCTGAACAAATCCGGCAAAGTATTATTGACCCTGATGTGGAGATTACCAAAGGTTTTCCCCCAGGGGTTATGCCACAAAATTTTGCTGAGCAAATGCGGGTGAAAGAGTTGGACATGCTGGTGACTTTCCTGGTTGACGGTGAAATGGCCAGTAGTGAAAAAACAGCCAGGACACCTTCGCCAGGCACTGGTGTAGGGAATAGTGAGGCCGAAAAAGTTATCGCTCAGTTTGGTTGTCAGGCTTGTCACATCATCTCGGGGAGTGGTGGTGAACTGGGACCGTCCCTGGAAAATGTCGGTGCCCATCTGGATGCTGATCAAATTCGCCAAAGCATTATTGAACCCAATGTCGTACTCACTGAAGGTTTCCCTTCAGGGGTGATGCCACCGAATTTTGCAGAACAAATGAGTGATGCACAACTTGATGCATTGGTGATTTTTCTAGTGGAACAAAAGGGTGGTTAGATGATGAAAGGTTTCAGGGTGCCGGCATTCTGGCAGGCAATATTCGTTGTCATCATCGCCTACCTGATTTTCGACAACGCTTTCCCGCCGTTGTTACCAGCATCATTGTTGGTGCAGTACATGATTATCACTATTGTGGGTGTATTACTGTACTTCTCTTTCGATGAGGCGCGTTGGAACGAATTCAAATCCCCTATTTTGGCAGTGCTGCGGGAACCAAAATTGATTGCAGTACGCTGGGGATTTTTGATCATCATTCCTGGAATAATCGGTTACACCACTTACGGTTTTGTCAAACCTTCCATGGATGCACCCGTGGAACTGCGTCAAGTACATCCGGCACCGCCGGGTTCATTGCGCGTATTTGGTAAAAAATACAACCTGTCCACACTGGAAAACCCTCTGCGTACACAGGTTTTGGAAACCATGGCTGAAGATAAAGATAAAGGTTGGCAGGTGTATAACGACGTTGTTGAATCGGGGCGTGAGGTTTATTACAAAAACTGTTTTTATTGTCATGGTGATTTGTTGGATGGCAAGGGACCCTACGCGCGCGGATTTAATCCTCAGCCAGCCAATTTCCAGAATGTGGGAACCATTGCCCAACTGCAAGAAGCCTATTTGTTCTGGCGTATTTCCACCGGCGGACCTGCCTTACCTACAGAAGGCACGCCATGGAATTCCGCCATGCCGGTATGGCACGAGATGCTGGATGAAAAACAAATATGGCAGGTGATCACTTTCCTCTTTGATTACGTGGGGCAGGTGCCACGTATATGGGATGCTGATGTTTCCAAAGTTGTCACTGGTATGAAAAATGAAATAAAAACACGTCACGCTAAACAAATGGGCAAGGAACTTTATGCGCATCGTTGTCAGGCGTGTCATGGTGAACAGGGGGCAGGAGATGGTCTTGCCGCTGAATACATGTATCCGAAACCTCGGGATTTCACTTTAGCCCTGTTTAAATATAAAACCTCACCGGGTACTGAGTTGCCTCGGGATGATGATCTGTTCAATACCATTAAAAATGGTTTGACCGGTACCAGTATGCCCGGCTGGGCCAGTCTGTTGAGTGACAAACAGATGCGCAGCCTGATTCCGGTCATTAAAAGCTTTGATATCACCGCCGCCTGGGCACCTGAAGACGCTGACGATGATGCCTTTGATGATGACGGGCTGTATCTGAAAACTGATTTCAGAAAAATTACCCAACATGAACCCCTGATGGATCAGGTGCCATTCAATGACGAATCGGTAGCCAAAGGAAAACCTGTCTTTGAAAAAGTCTGTGGTAAGTGCCATGGTTTTGAAGGGCGAGGCAATATCACCTCTGGAAAAAAACTGGAAGATGATTGGGGTAATCGCTTGTGGCCACGCGACCTTACTAAACCTTGGGTGTGGCGTGCGAGTAATGTCAGCGGAGATGAGTCGGCCGCCCGTGAGCAGACGATAAAAAATATCTATTCACGGTTATCTATTGGTCTTCCGGGTACGCCCATGCCTGCACACAGAGCTACTGAAGAAGGCAATAAAGACCCTGTCTCAGCCGAAGATCGTTGGCATATCGCCAATTACGTTTATACCTTGCGTGAAAAAACCCAAGCTCCCAGTGATGAGCCGGTAGTACGTGCCATGAAGGTAGAAGGTGCATTACCCGATGATATCAATGCTGAAATCTGGGATGAGGTGCCGGCAGTGACCTTGGTTCTGGTTCCCAACATCATCAAGGAAGAGCGCTTGTTTACACCGCTTAACGATGCAGTGACAGTACGTGTGCTTTACAATGATGATGAAATTTCTTTTTTGCTGGAAGTGAATGATCGTACCGACAGCCGACCCGGTGAAAAGGAATCCATGCAGATTCATGATGCGAGTCTTACCATGCATTCGGATGCAATTGCGATTCAGTTTCCCCAACAGGCATCTTTTGAGACCCGGCCAGTGGTGGTCAAACCTTTATACCGGCATGGTAACAGTAGCCACCCTGTGACAATATGGTATTGGAATGCGGGCAGTCTCGAACCTGAAATTACGCCACGCAGTGTGTTACTGGATGCCTATGGACCAGACCAAAAAATGGTGCCGCGCGATGCTGATAATACTTTCAGCGCTAATGGAAAATGGGAGCATGGGCGTTGGCGCATTCTTATGAAACGTCCACGTCAGGGTGGTGATAGTGGTGATGTAAGCTTCAATGAAGGCTCATTTATTCCAGTCTCCTTCGCCAACTGGGATGGTAATAATGGTGAGGCAGGCTCCAAACATACGCTGACTACCTGGTACTGGCTGATATTGCCACCACATCCCGATCCTGTCAGGGTGTATGGTTTGCCGTTTGGTGTAGCGGGTGGTGTGTTCTTACTGGGTATTATATTGGTGCGCAGTCATCGCAAGGCAGGGTAAAGATAAACCTGGAGAAGTTTTCCAAAATTAGTGGGGCGGCGAAAAATATTTGACGCTATGAAAAATGGAAAGTTTTCTTTTTCTCATTATTAACGTTCTAAAATGGTGAGTTAAAAGATAAATGATATTCCATCATTGGTTCCGCTTTATGTCGATTTTTATGAAACAGAGATAACTATCGGAATTGCTAATAAGCTACTGTCTATAACTAAGCTTTATTGGCTTTAGATAAGTTCATAATCCTGATTGTTCGAAAAATTTCACCAGTATTTGGTTGGATGTTTTCTATCTTATCAATAAATATATCGCTCTCTATAACAGGTATAAAAAGTTATAGTGAGAAAACAACTTAAAAATTGCGAATTTTGCCAGAGTAATTATTATTTCTTATCAGTATAATTACCGACCCCGTAGGAATGATTGCTGGTTCTTAATTCAGCATAAAATTGATGAAGCATGCTTGTTAATTAATTGAAATCATTAACAATGAGGTTGCTTTATTTATAGCTGAATTTTGTGGGTGTTCAGTAATTCATAGACAATGGGAACTTTTCCTAACTTGACATGTTGTACAGAATGTTAAACAGTTTGTCTCGGCGGGCAACAGCCTGTTGATACCAGTATTATTGCTGATAAGGAAATAAAAAAATGATAAATAGTAAAGTGAAAATTATTTTGTTGATTGTGGCAATGGGGTTACCAATATCGACCCTTGCTGAGACTGTGTTTGAAGAAGTACGTGTGGTGTATGACGGAGGAGGTCAGGATAATCTTAGCTCGGCGGCAGTGGATATAGATGGAAACATGTATATCACCGGTGTAGGGATTAATGGTACCAGTGGTGTGTTTACTGCAAAATATGATAGCTATGGCAGTGAAGAATGGGTGCGTTATCCCTCAGGGTCATCATCAAATGGAAACAAGATGATCGTTGATCGGAATGGTAATGCCTATGTGGTGTTGTCTGGGGATTTAGGGAAAATATTAAAATATGATAGTGAAGGTAACGAGAGCATTTTAGCCGATCCTCAAATAGTACCATATGGTTGTTGTGGTCGCAGAGTCGGTTTAGTGTTTGATAACGATGAAAATAACTTGTATTCGTGGGCATCGCACACAATACAAAAGATCAGTCTTGACGGCGGTATCGGTTGGACGCAGCAATTACATGCCGCAGATTATATGGTGGTTGATGTTGCTGTGGATGTTTCTGGTAATATTTATGCTGTCGGATATTCTCTAAGTGTAGTATCCGGTGTAGTTGTTAAAAAATTAGACAGCTCGGGGAATGTTATCTGGAGTCAGCTTTTACAGGACGCAGGTGTACTGGGTGAAGTAGCCTATGGTTTGGAGCTTGATGAAAATAATAATGTTTATATTCTTCTGCAAGCTAGCAGCTACGAAGATGCTGGCTCATATACTACAACATCATTAGTTGCGAGTATTAGTTCCGATGGAAGTGTTGTGAATAATGTTGTTTTGCATGGAACGTATGGTTATATGGCTGGGGGCATAAAAGTAGTTGATGGAAAAGTGTATGCTCTTACACGCAAGCGAGCCCAACCTACTGCTATGATAGTCCAAAAACTGAACGTGGATCTGTCATTGGTTTGGAGTAGTGCCGAATACCTTATTGGCTACAAGACTCCCGAGCACTTGGATGTTGATGGACTTGGTAATGTTGTTGTTGGAGTTAACGAGCTAGATAATAAAACTGCTATCGTTAAATTTGACGCGAATGGCAGCGAGCTGTGGACAATAAAAGGAGAAGGCAGGAATCCTGTATTGGTGGAGTTTGGTCGGGGTGGCGATGTTTATGCGGCAGATGCCTTTCTCGATGGGTTTATGTATCGCTATGATGTGACCCAATTAATTTGTCAGTAAGCTAGTCTTTTTTATTTGAAAACCACCTGCAATTGCAGGTGGTTTTTTCTGTTAAAGGAATCTAATCATTAGATTTCTTGCCAGCCGCTATCATTAGTTAGTCGTTGAGTCAGTACACTCAAATAGAGCAGAGTGCAAGCGTATTTCCGTTACGAGCCTACATTTTCCATATCAGCTACAATATAAAGTTTTCAGTACTTTTCTCTCTGTGTCCTTTGCGTCTCTGCGACCTCTGCGTTTATAACACACTGCTTGTTCGTGTCACTACAACATAACCTGCCACTGTACTGTCTTCGGGAGTTAAATTTCTGGGTCCTGACTACAAGTATGCGGAATAAAAGTGTTTTCAATAACAAGTATTGACAACGAGAATTAGCCCTTCATTCACATTGAGCGCAGCTTGTAGTGGGTGTGCATTGCCAGCTTTGTTTGATTTGTTGCCCCGGGTGATATCAAGGTGAACAAAATGCACCTCTGGTTTTCAGTATGGAACAAACCGTTCACCCCTTTTGCTTTTTTCAAGCCAATGATTTCTGTGTAGTCGATTGTTTTTAATAATATTATTTCTATTTTTATGGTCTGGCCTGCAATGTGCATTTGATGTGTGTAGGTGGAAAAAATAATATTTTCTTGTGAGTCCCGCAGATGTGAAATGCGGTGGGCGCAGGCGGTAATCGATAACAGGAGGGATTGAAAATGGTCGCAATCGTTACAACACGACATTGCTTTCTTGCCGTGACTCTGGGAGTCAGTCTGGCGATTGCGGGCCAGGCGGTGGCAGCCCCTGAGATTGGCCCGTTACCCGTGCTCAAGGTCAATGAAGCGAGGGCGGAGTTGGGTAAACGTTTATTTTTTGATAAACGGGTGTCGGGTGATGTAGGTATTTCCTGTGCGACCTGTCATGAGCCGGAGAATGGTTATGCCAATAAGGATGCCTTGTCCAAGGGTTATCCCGGTAATAAACATTTCCGTAATGCTCCCGGGCTGATCAATACGGCACACAAAAAAGTGTGGATGCACGATGGGCGCATCGGTACCAACCTTAATGATGTGACCCGTGAAATGATTACCGAAGATTACATCATGAATATGGATATGCGCATTATGCAGGAGCGTTTCAAGCAAGACCCACTTTACGTGGAGATGTTTAAAGCGGCAGGTTTGGGTGAGCCCTCCAATGGGGGGGTACGCAAGGCTATTCCGGAATACCTGAAAACATTGACTTCGCGTGGCGCACCTTTTGATAAAGGAACCATGTCGGCATCAGCTAAACGGGGTATGAAACTGTTCAAGGGAAAAGCGGGTTGTGTGGCTTGTCATAACGGTCCGGTGTTTACCGATGGTAATGCTTACAACACGGGCGTGAAAGAGAATTTTGATGTTTGGCTGGATCCTCAGCGCCATCAGGCATTTATTGCTTATGCTGCGTTTATGGGGATAAAAAATTATATGAATCTCAAGCGGGATCCTGGTGCCCATTTGCAGAAACATGCGGCCGATGGCTCTGATATGGGCAGGTTTATTACACCGAGTCTACGTGAGCTTAAATACACTGCACCCTATATGCACAACGGTATGAGCAAGACGCTGGCGGATGTGGTGGCTTTTTACAATCGTGGCGGCGATAACGACCGTAACAAAAACGCCAGGATCAAACCCCTGAAGTTAGGCAAGACAGAACAGCAGGATCTGGTGGTTTTTTTGCTGGCTTTGTCGGGTGAGCCGCTGACGGGCAGCAAACATGTATGGTTGAAGGCATACCCCACAGAGTACCCCGTCATCGCCAATTGGCTGAATGTGCCTAACTAATCAATGAGGAGATCGTCATGGGTTCGTTTAACAAAGCAGAACAGAAAGCGCCGATTTTGTTTCTGATAATAAGCGTAGTGGTGACAGCTGTGGCGACAATGGCGACGGTGACTTTTGCCATGGGTGATAAACCTCCGGCCACGGCAAGCAAGGTCAGCCTCACATCAATGCCTGCCGCAGGGCCAACTCAGCCTCAAGTCAAGAGTTTTGCGAAGGTGGCAAATCCTGAAATCCCACCTTTGGCACCCTTGGGGCCACCCCCCATCCCGGCGGATAATCCCATGTCTGATGCCAAAGTGGCGCTGGGAAAATTACTGTATTTCGACCCACGTCTGGGAGGGGATGCTTCCATCTCCTGTTCTACTTGTCATGAGCCCGAGCAGGGGTGGTCTTTTGCTGAGGGTATTTCCCGGGGTTATCCCGGTACGGTTCATTGGCGGGGCAGTCAGCCTGTGCTTAATTCTGCCTATTACAACAAGTTGTTCGCAGTAGGTTCGACACCTTCGCTGGAGTCCCAGGCACCCAGTGCAGCACGTGGTGGTGTGGCTGGCAATGGTGAAAACGACATCATGGAAGCACGACTTCGATTGATCCCGGATTATGTCAATCGTTTTAATGATGTTTTTGGCGAGCCTTGGCCGACCATTAATAATGCCTGGAAGGCTATTGCGGCTTTTGAGCGCACTTTGGTGCAGCGCGACACACCGCTGGACAAATATCTACTGGGGGATAAAACAGCATTGGATGATCAGCAGCTTCGTGGTAAAGCGCTGTATGAAGGCAAGGCCCGTTGTATTTTATGCCACAATGGTGCATTTACGACTAATGAAAAATATTACAACATCGGTGTGCCGCGCGCGACGCGCTGGGAGGAGGATGGGCTTGCACAGGTGACCTTCCGCTTTGAGCAGTACGCTAAAGGTACCACCGAGGAAATGTATCGTAATATAAAAGATGATGCCGGTTTATATTATCGCAACAAAAACAAATGGAGTATGGGTAAGTTTCGTGTTCCCAGTTTACGTTATACAAAATACACCGCACCTTTCATGCGTCAGGGTCAGTTTTATACATTGGAAGAAGTGATTGATTTCTATGATCGGGGCGGTTTTGATGAGGAAGGCAGAACCACATCCTTCCCGGAAACCAAAACGCCGTTGATTCAAAAGCTGGGGCTTTCTGATGAAGAAAAAGAAGATTTATTGTTCTTCATTGAGGCTTTGTCAGGTGACGAAATTTTGATGGACAAACCTAAGCTGCCTCCTTACAAACCACTGTTTAGCCAAGCAGAGCTACAGACAGCACAGGCTGCAAAATGAATATCAGCAGCCAAAAACAGGAGATATCGACATGAGCACTGATAGGGGCATTGATGATACAACCCGCCGCAAACGCAAGACACGTTCCAGCGCTGCTCATGGCAAGTGCATGCTCACGCGACGCCAGTTCCTGTTATACAGCGGTGGTACCGCAATGGCAGCAAGCACGGTTTCACTAGGTTTGTTTCCGGGCAGTGCAACAGCAACCACTGCGAAGGTGGTGGGGTATCCGCGCAAACTGATAGCAAAACTCAGCGAGCTGAAAGACAACGTGCCGGTGGACTTTAATTACCCGGATGATCTGGGCAACTCATCGGCAATGATTGTAAAAATGGGTGGTGTACCGGCGGGTGGTGGTCTTGGGTCACAACGGGATGTAGTGGCTTATAACTACCTCTGTACTCATCAGGGCGGGCCACTGCAAGGTAGTTATGTTGCTGAGGGACCACACAGGATACTGGGCCAATGCCCTTTGCATCTTTCGACGTATGATTTGACCCGGCATGGCATTGTTATTTCCGGTCAGGCCTACGAAAGCCTGCCTCAAGTGTTACTGGAACTGGATGGTGATGATATTTACGCCGTGGGCATGATGGGGCTGATTTTTGGACGACATAAAAATTTGCTGGAATCCTGACAGGCATTAGAGGAGGGTGAGGACATGACAACTGAATATTATATCCCCGAAGACAGTGCGCCGCTGCCACCGAAAAATTGCGATGTACTGACCACTGCCTGTGATTATTGCATTGTCGCTTGCGGTTACAAAGTCTATCGTTGGCCCATGAGCACACCGGATGGCGGGCCGAAGGCTCACGAAAATGCTTATGGTATCGATTTCCCGTCATTTGCACTCCAGGACTGGGTGGCACCAACGCAACATAATGTGGTGATGCACAATGGGCGTCCTCACAAGATTGTGATTACACCGGACAAGAACACCCAGCATGTCAACCTGCAAGGTGATTCCAGTATTCGCGGCGGATGTATCGCACAAAAAGTGTATAACCCGGACAAGCCTACCTCGGATCGACTCAAGAACCCATTGGTACGCATTAACGGTATCCTGCAACCGGTGACTTGGGACTTTGCGTTAGACATCGCGGCGGAAGTAGCCAAACATGTCATCAAGGAACATGGTGCCAATGCCTATTCCGTGAAGACCTATGGTTACCAGTTTATGGAGAATATGTACGCCATTACCAAGTTCTCTTTCCGTGACGTGAATACGGCCTCGTGGACTTGGCACGATACACCTTCCAAAGCTACTTCGACACCGGGTTATCGTGATGCCGGTTTTGACAACTTTGCACCTTCCTATGAGGATTGGGGTGCTGCCGATACGTTATTGATTAGTGGCACTGATCCCTACGAAACCAAGACCATTATTTTTACGTCATGGATAAAACCCGGCATTGATCGTGGCATGAAAGTAATTTCGCTGAATCCGCGTGAGACGGGTGGTATCACCTATGCCAAAAAAATGGGTAATGGTCTGTTGCTTGATTTGTATCCCGGTACTGACAGCATCGTACTGGGTGCCATGACCCGTATTATTATTGAGAATGGCTGGGAAGATACAGACTGGATCAAAAAATGGGTCAACAACAAATTTGAAACCAACTCCGGTTTTGGTCAGGGCACTCGTAACACGCCGTGGCAATGGCGCACCACTTGGGGAAAATTTCAGACAGGTGGTTTTGACGGTTACAAAAAATGGTTGATGGAACAGGATGAATACAAGCTGGAAAATGCCGCACAAATCAGTGGTGTTGACGCTGCCAAAATTCGTCAGGCCGCTGACTGGCTGGCCAAACCCAAGGCCGATGGCAGTCGCATCAAGGCTTCGCTCGGCCTGGAGAAGGGTAACTACTGGTCGGCGGGTACTTCCAGTACCAATGCGCTGGCATCATTGGCCACCCTGGTGGGCGCTGGTGGACGACCGGGTCAGGTCATAGGGCGCTTTGGCGGTCATCAGCGTGGCGGTCAGAATGGTGGCAAATACCCACGCAACAAATCACCCATGAAAGTGCCGGGGCGTCGGCGGCGTCCACTGGATACTGATCGCTGGCTGAAATCGGGGCATACCCGCTTTGCTCATGTCATCGGTACCACCTGGATGCAAGCCATGGCGGGAACGGTAGGTTTGCAACAGAGTTTCGAGCAACTGGTAACCTTAAATCCGCATCAAATACGTTCACATGATAAACAGGAAATTATTGATACGCTGAAAAAACGTGCTGACTCTGGCGGTATGGTGGTGATCAACCAGGAAATTTATCTGCGAGACCCGGTCGGCAGTCGCTTTGCCGATATCGTGTTTCCCGCAGCCACCTGGGGAGAAGTGGATTTCATGCGCGCCAATGGTGAACGCCGTTTACGCCTGTACTCGAAATTTTATGATGCCCCAGGAGATGCACAACCAGACTGGTGGATCATCGCCCAGCTGGCCAAACGCATGGGCTTTGAAGGTTATGACTGGAAAAACTCCAATGATGTGGCCGAAGAAATGTCGCGTTATTCACGCAAGAGTCGCAAGTCCTATCATATGATCAAGGTTGCCGCACATCGTGAAGGAACAACGCTGCATGAAAAATTACGTTCACTGGGTACTGACGGCATTCAGGGGCCGGTGTTTTACAACTATGACACAGGTGAACTGCATGGTACCAAACGTTTGCACGATACCACGCTGACCCGTGATGATATGGACAAAAAGTGGGGGGCTGATGGTCCTGCGGGTGCCAATATGCACTCCAAGAAATACACTCATTTCAATAGCCAGACCGGTAAGATCAATTTGCAAAAACATCCCTGGGATATTATTTCAACCTACTGGAACTGGTTGAAGCCCAGAGGTGATGAGTTATGGCATACCAATGGTCGTATCAATGAAATCTGGCAATCCGGTTTTGATGATACCGAACGCCGTGCCTATATTGCCCAGCGTTTTCCATCCGATGCCCAGTTCGTCGAGATACACCCCGATGATGCGGCAGTACGTGGTATTGAATCCGGTGATCTGGTAATGATGTACAACGAACGGGTGCCCAACTTCAAGGATACCATTCTGGGTGTTTTCTCAAATGACCTTCAATTTGATGAAGCGCTGAAAAATGGACATATCGAGTTAGGTAAGGCGGCGGTAACAGCAGTGGCTCTGGTGACGCCGGCTATCAAGAAGGGAGTGACCTTCAGTAATTTTCTTAATATGGTACAACCAACCAATGTGTTGCAAGGTGCAATAACTGACACCATTACTGGAAACTACAACTTTAAGTTAGGTATTGCAAAAATCAAGAAACTTGGTGAATCCAAATATAAACACACCTTTAACAGCATGACTTTTGTGCCGCGAACGCTTACCGCTTAAAGGATATATACCCATAGCGATTGAGAATTAGGCTTAAACCACATTCCATTTTCTTGAAAAATAAAGTGTTATTGATTATCCTTCATGACCATGAAAGATTTTTTACTAAAAAATGATGAGCTTGTTGTA
>JAKIUF010000055.1 GCA_021647705.1 Gammaproteobacteria bacterium
TGCTGATAAACACGTCGCGTCCTTGAAAACAAACGCGCCAGGGTGCGCGGTTTCTCTTCGGCACTCACCCGCGCAGCCAGATAAGCGAGCAAATCCTCCCGTTGCGCCGCAAGCAACACGCATTGCCGTTGCTCATTCAACCACTGGGCAAAGCCACTGAGGTCACGCCGATAAGCGGCCAGCGTGTTGCGACTCAGGCCTCGCTCCATCCACAGGGCATCAAGGAAACGATCAATTTCAACAATATCGGCCGCGAGGTCAGACACCGACAAAGCCTTCGTGTTTCAATAAAGCCTGTTTGAGATACAGTTTTTCGCCCGTCGTTTCTCCCGCATACCCGCCCATGCCAGACTGCGACAGAATGCGATGACAAGGCACCACAACAGGTACAGGGTTGCGCCGACAGGCTTGGCCGACCGCCTGCGCGCCCCCTTTCATACCCAGCCGTTTTACAAGCTGGCCATAAGTTGCAGTATTCCCCGATGGTACGTCGCACAAAGCCGACCACAAACGACGCTGAAATTTTGTCCCCTGCATATGTAGCGGCAGATCAAAAGACCAGTGCGGGTCATCGAGATAACGCTGCAATTGATGGACAACATTTTCTGCCAAAGCCGTACATGGTGCCTGCGTGACGGTTTGCCCGAACAAAAAATCAATGCCGCAAAGCGCAGCATCACGATCATGCCCCGTCGTATAAATTGCCAAACTCAGGGCTTGCCCTGTCAACATGAAAGGCACAATAGCATCAGCGCTGTCAGCGGCGGGTTTCAAAAAGATAAGCCTTGTTTCACGGGTTCATGTTTCATTTCATTCAAATTTATTACTGAGTATTTAACGCAAAGTTCGCAAAGAGCGCAAAGAGCGCAAAGAGCGCAAAGAGCGCAAAGAAAAACCATACAAATTCTGCACTCTTTACACCCTTTGCGTTTACAACACTTGGCTTGATAGTGTCATACATCTCCAAAAGTCAGGCTGAGCAGTCACCATTGATCTATGTTTCATTGCCCCATTCTGGCAAAAAACCGGGACAAAAAAAACGCCCGGCTGAACCGGACGTTTTTTTGAACACGATCAAAATACTGATTTACAGTTTTTCTTTGATACGCGCAGCCTTACCGGTCAACTCACGCAAATAGTACAATTTGGCACGACGCACGGCACCACGACGCTTGACCTGAATTTCACTCACCAGCGGACTGTAGGTCTGAAACACACGTTCAACACCTTCACCGTGGGAGATTTTCCGCACTGTGAAAGAAGAATTCAGCCCCCGGTTACGCTTGGCGATAACAACACCTTCAAAGGCCTGCAAACGCTCGCGAGTGCCTTCTTTTACTTTTACTTGCACGACCACGGTGTCACCCGCGCCAAACGCAGGAATTTCTTTCGACATTTGTTCGGCTTCGATTTGCTTAATAATTTCGCTCATGACCTGCTCCAATCATACGTGATCAATATTTGACCAACACCCGGCCAAAAAACCGGTCCAAAAATCAAGGCGCGAATTATACCCGTATCCGCACCCGTAAACATAGCCCTTCTCTCATAAATTCTCGAATAATGTCTCCGACGGGTTTTGTGTGTACTCGTTGATGAACTCATCCAGCAGTTGCTGCTGAACCTTATCCAGCACCAACCCTTTCAGCAAATCCGGCCGCCGTAACCAGGTACGACCCAACGCCTGCTTCTGTCGCCAGCGATGAATCGCCTGATGATCACCACTGGTCAGCACTGCGGGCACTGTTTCACCCTCCACCACTTCGGGGCGCGTATAATGCGGATAATCCAGCAAACCATCACTGAAGGAGTCCTGGGCAGCAGAGTCTTTGTGACCCAACGCCCCCGGCAACAAACGTGTCACGCCGTCAATAAGCACCATGGCCGCCAGCTCTCCGCCACTGAGCACATAATCTCCGATAGACCATTCCTCGTCGATTTCGGCAGCAATGAGGCGCTCGTCCACACCTTCGTAACGACTCGCCACCAACACCAGCCCCGGCAAATCTGTAAGTTCATGCAACCCGGCCTGATCCAGTTTTCGCCCCTGAGGTGAAAGATGGATCACCCTTGTGCCTTTGGGAGCCTGAGTACGCGCTGCACAAATCGCCGCACGCAGCGGTTCCACCATCATCACCATGCCGGGGCCACCACCGTAGGGTCGGTCATCCACGGTGCGGTGTTTGTCAGTGGTAAAATCCCGCGGATTGTAATCATGAATCGACAACAACGACTGTGCTACCGCGCGCCCGGTGATACCCACGTTGCTCACCGCTGCCAGCATTTCCGGGAACAGGGTCACCACACCGATGTGCATGCCTAACCGCCTCTATTCAAAATCAGCATCCCAATCAACATGCAGGGTACCGGCATCGAGATCCACCTTTTTGACAATCGGACCCGTCACATAGGGAATCAGTCGCTCACGCTCACCTTTCACCACCAACACATCGTTGGCACCGGTTTCCAGCAAATGATCCACTTTGCCCAGGGAAACACCTTCGGTGGTCAACACTTCGAGCCCTTGAAGATCCCCCCAGTAATATTCACCTTCAGCCGTCGGCGGAAGCTGATCACGACGAATGGCAATTTCCTGCCCATTCAGGCGGGCAGCAGCATTGCGATCATCGCAACCTTTGAATTTTGCCACCAACCCCTTGCCATGATTTTTGGCCTCGGTGACGGGAGCAATTGCCCAGGTTTTGCCATCGGCACTGGCAGCTTTGAAATACCAGGGATCGTAATCCAGCAGACCATTCGCCTGCCCGGTAAAGGAAAAAACTTTCACCCAGCCGCGCACACCATAAGGCGCACCAATTTTGGCAACAACCAGATGTTCCGTCTGTGGTGGGATTGTTTCGTTTTTTGAAGCCACGGTGATTACCCCGGCTGCGATAACGTGACCGGCTTACACCGGTCACAAAATGCGATATTTTTTACGAGCAGCTAAGCAGCGACTGCGGCTTTTTTCTGCTGTTTCAGCAGGCTGGCAACACGGTCAGACATCTGCGCGCCCTGCGATACCCAATGCGCAATACGCTCGGCATCAAGACGCAGCACTTCTTCAGCACCAGTGGCACGGGGATTGAAAAACCCCAGACGTTCAATAAAACGACCGTCGCGCTTGTTGCGGCTATCGGTCACAACGATGTGATAGAAAGGGCGTTTTTTGGCACCGCCACGAGACATACGAATGGTTACCATGCGTGTAAATCCTTCAATAATCGGTTAAGGGTTCAGTCATTTTTTGTATCGGTCAGACAGGCGATTGGTTGGCCAGTCCAAGAGAGCCGCGCATTCTACGCCAATTTCCCGGGGAAATAAATGCCTGACCATCAGTATCTCGCAATCAACGCAGATTTGGAGATGTTCTCAGTCATATTGACCCCTCCCGCCTCTCCGGGAATTGACTCCTCAATCACTGATGTTACTCAGATCACAAATGTGGATTAGGCGCTAAAAATATCTGCTTTAAGCATCACCGGGTATTTAACGCAGAGAGCGCAGAGACGCGAAGGACGCAGAGAAAAACACTAAAAACGTTGCGTTCTCTGCATCTTTGCGACCTCTGCGTTTATTAACACACCACTTATCAGTACCACGACAACATAACCTCCATGCACTGGAGCGGTTGTCCTAGACCACACCGTCGCCGGGATACTTACTCACCCAGCAACAAATCCTCCGGTCGGGAATCAAGCATTTGAGCAACAAGAAAGAATTCATCCACAACCAGACTACCATTGCCTTGCTCAACATTACGCAGCTGTACGTGGTCCAGATTGCAGCATTCCGCCAGCTCTTCTAACGTAAGTCCTTTAGCCTCCCGGCATACCGAAATATTGTGACCGACAATTTCCTGTGCTCTCATGGTATTCCTCCCGTTCGCCATTTTAAGAAATACAAATCGAATGTATGAATAAAATAATATTTACTCGTACACGGCTACGCCATTTCAGGCTGATGCTGTTCAGCCTCAATAAGCTCAAACAATTTCGAGACTAATTCCTCTTCTTTCACGGTTTTTATCACTACGCCTTTTTTAAAAATAGCGCCTTTTCCCTTGCCGCATCCAATACCATAATCAGCTTCCCTGGCTTCACCTGCCGCATTGACAACACAGCCCATCACCGCAATTTTTTTAGGCACCGCTAATGACTCGGCACGCTGCTCCACGGCCAATGCGATAGACCTTATATCCACTTCTGCCCGCCCGCAGGAAGGACAGGAAATAATCTCACTCCCTCTTTCGCGCAAACCCAGTGTATTCAGAATTTCTTTGGCGATTTTCACCTGAACAAGCGGGTCCTCGGTGATGGACACACGAAACGTATCACCAATATTCTTTTTAAGCAGGGCAGAGACACCAATTGATGTTTTGACGATTCCCGATATCAGTGTACCCGCTTCTGTCACGCCGATATGAAGAGGGTAATTTGTTTTTCCTGATATGATATTTTGCGCCTTAACGCTTGCATCCACATCGGCACTCTTTAAAGACAACACAATGTCATGAAACTTTTCTTCCTCAAAAAACTTTATCCATCTTAACGTCGATTCCACCATCGCTTCAGCGGTAGGGTGACCGTGTTTCAACAACAAGTCCTCCTCCAGAGAGCCTGCGTTAATTCCGATCCGAATGGGGATTCCAGCTAACTTTGCACAATTTAAAACATCTCTGGCTTTATTCTTTCCACCAATATTGCCTGGGTTGATCCGAACTTTATCGACACCATTTTCAATGGCCATAATTGCAAGCTTTGAACTGTAATGTATGTCGGCGATTAGCGGGATATGAATATTTTGTTTTATTTCAGAAATCGCCTGTGCCGCACGCTCATCGGGAACGGCCACCCGAATAATCTCACAGCCCTCTTTTTCCAGTGCCAATATTTGAGCGATGGTCGCTTCTGCATCATGGGTTTTGGTCGTACACATCGATTGAATAGCAATTGGGTTTTTTCCACCAATCGTTACATTTCCAATTTTTATTTCCTTTGTTGATCTTGTACCGTAAAGCAGATTTTCATTCATAAACATTCACCCCTCTACTATGACGTCGCGTAAAACTGCCGATTCCTTCGCACAATGCTTTCATTTGTGTATCGACTGCATTTAATGGGCTAAAAAATCACGACTGAAACCGAGAAGCTTATCGTAAAATGTGAGCTTACTTGATATCCATTCTTGCTATTTTTTCATTCTCCGCACATTTTTCTGAAATAAAATTTCTGCTGTGTTGTTAAAAATCATCTTCTGCAAGAACCTTTAAAAGATGCTGCCAACATGTATCAATAAAGATAAAAAAGTAACATTCGTATAACGTATGCGCTATCCATAACCGCAAATAGAATGAGTCTTATTGAAAAGAGCATTCCATCTGGCAATACGAGCAGCCTTTGACCCAAAAACCTTGTATACCAGTCAGATAAGCCATATTCGAAATATAATAACTGATGTTATGCAGGTCCAAATGTGAATTAAGTGCTAAAAATATCTGTTTTAAGAATTACCGGGTATTTAACGCAGAGGTCGCAAAGGCGCAAAGGACGCAGAGAAAAACACTAAAAACGAGCAGCCCGTAGCTGTCTTAAATTGATACTCAAAACAGAAACGATTAATCCGAAATAATATTTTAAATGAAGCTGGTAACCGGCAATCACTTACATTGACATGCGCCCTGAAAAATGAAGTCGAGGTTATAACTCAAATTTCGGGAGGCATTTTTACTGATACCGGAATACACTACCGACAAAGTGAATTAAGAGATAAATCACTCTGTAAACGCTTTTTACTGAGAATAGCGTCTGTTAGCCAGAGTCCAGAGGTTTAAACCCTCGAACAATCGCTCCAGCACATTGGGAGTTTATGTTGTCGTGGTTACTGACAAGTGGCGCGTTATAAACGCAGAGATCGCAAAGGCGCAGAGGACACAGAGAAAAGCACTAAAAACTCTGCGCCTTTGCGCCCTCTGCGTTAATACCCGGTAATTTTTTATTGGCAGGTATTTTTTTAACGCTTAATTCACATGACAGTCCCATATACGGAAAAAAACAGCCAGTATCCGCAGACGTAAAACTTACGTTTTTTAGGTTGGGTTTCCTACAACTTGTTGCGGGACCGTTTATTTTCCGCTTGAAAAACGTTAAAACGGCATGCCCGGTGGCATCCTGCCTTTCAGGCCTCGCATCATTTTAGCCATACCGCCGCCTTTCATTTTTTTCATCATTTTTTGCATTTGCGTAAACTGTTTGAGCAAACGGTTAACATCCTGCACCTGCACGCCCGAGCCTGTGGCAATGCGACGCTTGCGTGAACCTTTGATGATAGCCGGGAACCGGCGTTCTTTCATGGTCATAGAGCCGATAATAGCTTCCAGCCGTTTAAACTGTTTTTCATCGACATTTTTGGCGGCACCCGCCATCTGGCCCATGCCCGGCATTTTATCCATAAGTGCCGCGATACCCCCCATGTTCTGCATTTGTTGCAACTGGGTACGAAAATCTTCCAAGTCGAAGCCCTTGCCTTTGGCGACCTTTTTGGCAAGTTTTTCCGCCTCTTTGTGGTCAACCTTGTGCTGAGCATCTTCGATGAGCGACATAACATCACCCATGCCAAGGATGCGCGAGGCCATGCGATCTGGATGAAAAGCTTCCAGCGCAGTGGTTTTTTCACCCACGCCGAGGAATTTAATGGGTTTGCCGGTGATCTGGCGAATGGACAGCGCCGCACCACCGCGCGCATCACCATCAGTCTTGGTGAGAATGACACCAGTAAGCGGCAGAGCCTCATTGAAAGCCTTCGCGGTATTGGCAGCATCCTGACCGGTCATGCTATCCACCACAAACAAGGTTTCCACCGGATCAATGCCTGCGTGCAAGGCTTTGATTTCGGCCATCATCTCGTCGTCGATGGCGAGACGACCGGCAGTATCGATGATCAACACATCCATTGCCTGTTTACGCGCTTGGTCCAGCGCATTTTGAGCAATACTCAGTGGCTTTTGTGAAGGATCGCTGGGGAAAAATTCTACATCCACTTCAGCGGCCAGGGTCTTCAATTGCTCAATGGCTGCCGGGCGGTACACGTCAGCACTGGCCACCATCACTGATTTTTTCTTGCGTTCCTTGAGCCAGCGCGACAGTTTGGCAACACTGGTGGTTTTACCCGAACCCTGCAAACCGGCCATCAAAATCACCGCTGGAGGACGGGTGGTGAGATCCAGCTCCTCGTTGGCCTCGCCCATGACTTTGACCAGCTCGTCATTGACGATCTTGACCAGAGCCTGACCCGGTGTGAGGCTCTGCATCACCCCTTCACCCAGGGCGCGCTCTTTAACGTGATCAACAAATTCACGCACCACTGGCAACGCCACATCAGCTTCCAACAGCGCCATACGGACTTCACGCAGGGTGTCCTTGATGTTGGATTCTGTCAGGCGCGCCTGACCACGCAGGGTTTTGAGGGTGCCACTGAGGCGTTCGCTTAAGCTGTCAAACATGATATTTCCCGTGAGAATGAAAAAAGCCCGGAACCAATAACCGTTCCGGTCTTTCCGTTACTGGATTTTCAGGGGGGATTATAGCGTGAAAATCAATCCAGTTTGTGCAGCGGTGATTTTACGATCAGTAATGGCCTGACGGCACTCGTTCATAATCACAGATTCGTGACCAGGTTTGTTGTGGGTAATATACACTTCGGGCTGATGCTTGAGTTTTTTCAGGTCGGCGGCCAGCAGCTCGGCAGTATAGTGACCGGAACGTTGGCTGAGGTCGATATCAGCATTGGCGAAAGCCGCTTCCACCAGCAACAGATCAAGATGATCGTGACCGTTGAGCACATTCCAGAAATTATCGTTGGTTGTGGTATCACCGCTAAAAGCAAAGGCACCGCTCTCACATGCCACACGATACCCTACGCCGGGCACAATGTGATTGACTGCAATCATCTCCAGCTCACGGCCTTCCATCTCGATAACATCCCCCGGCGACAGGGGTTGGTAGCGCATCACCGGCTCATCTTCCGTGGGTAACTTGGAAAAGTCCGGCCAGATGGTCCAGTTAAAAACATGTGTTTGCAGAGCCTCCAGAGTAACCGGTTGCCCATGCACAATCAGTGGATCACGAATACTGGGGAAAATACTGTCCACCAACAGCGGTAAAAACGCAAAATGGTCAAGATGGGAATGCGTCAAAAAGACATGACGAATCCTGCGCATTTCGTCCAGCGTCAATTCACCCACGCCGCTACCGGCGTCGATGAGAATATCGTCATCGATGAGCAGCGAGGTGGTTTTAAGTTCGTTCCCCACTCCGCCACTGCACCCCAACACGCGCAATTTCATAGATCACCTGATGGCTCAGCGGCTCGTTGAAAAAAAGGGGGGTTATAGTTTTTCCCTGAATTTACATGATGATAGCGCAATGTGCCAGCCTGTTTTGTCTTATCCCCGTTTCTGACTCCGGTCGCTTGCAGTGTAAGATTCCTGCATTATGTTACCTAAACCCGGCCATTTGGACCTATTGTGGTGCTTAACGGCAGCCTGCTGATAAAAATTTAGCCCCTTCCATACCCAATGGCCTGTTACACATCACAAAATAATGAAAGATATTGACAAACCACACTCTGAACCGACCTAATACGTGCCTTAAAGCAGCACGCTGCTCTCTGCCACAGAAACCACAAAACACAAAACACATGATCCAAACACTGACTGGCGTCACCGCCCTCGTACTTTATTCAGTCTCCGGCCTGTTATTGGCCCGACGCCTGTTTCACAACCGTACCAAACCGGAAAAAACCGGCGGACTAGACAAGCTACAGATTATTGGTATCGGGCTGGTAGCCGTGGTATTTCACGCTATCACTCTTTACAACACCCTTTTTGTCGATGGCGGACTGAATCTCGGCTTTTTCAATGCCCTGTCTCTGATCACCTGGCTTATTGCCCTGCTGGTGCTGCTGGCCGCACTCACCAACCCCATTGAAAGCCTCGGTGTATTTCTGCTCCCGCTGGCCAGTATCGCTATTTCGCTGGAAATGATCTTCCCCAGCACCTTCATGCTGCCCGGCATACAGGCATTGGAACTCAAGCTGCACATTATTATGTCTGTGCTCGCATACAGCTTACTGAGCATTGCTGCCGTGCAATCGGTGTTGCTGGCCATCCAGGACAAACATCTGCGCAACAAGCGCCCTGGCGGGTTCATTCGCGCCCTGCCACCACTGCAAACCATGGAAACCCTGCTATTCCAGCTGATAGGACTAGGACTGGCGGTGCTCACCTTGTCGTTGGTCAGCGGTGGCGTTTACCTGGAAGACATGTTCGCCCAACATCTGGTGCATAAAACCATTCTGTCCATGACCGCCTGGGTCGTCTTCGCCGTACTGCTGTGGGGGCGCTGGAAATTTGGCTGGCGCGGACGTATCGCCATTCGTTGGACTTTGAGCGGTTTTTTTGTCCTTCTGATGGCCTACATTGGCAGCAAATGGGTTGTGGAAATCATGTTGGGACGCTAAACCGCCTAAATCCTATCCTGCTTCTGCCGCTATCCCGTTCAGGTTCAAACCATATTTACCCGTTAGCCGTCTTGACACGACGCCACTTGACCCTGAATATTCCTCCTACGAACAGTTAAAAGGCAAAACATTTCTTGGACGACATTCCCATATCCGCCTTAATCGGCGCACTCATTTTCCTTATCATTCTTTCTGCCTTTTTTTCCGGGTCTGAAACGGGGTTGGTCAGTCTGAACCGCTATCGTCTGCGGCATCTGGCAAAAACCAAACATCGGGGTGCTGCGCGTGCTGCTAAATTGCTGGAACGACCAGATCGACTCATCGGGCTGATTTTACTCGGCAATAATTTTGTTAATATCCTTGCCTCCTCCATCGCCACCATACTGGCTCTGCGTCTGTATGGAGAGGCAGGTATTGCCATTGCCGCAGCTATACTGACGCTGGTCATCCTGATTTTTTCCGAAGTCACCCCTAAAACGCTGGCTGTGCTGCACCCGGAACGCTTTGCCTTTCCCGCCACTTTCGTTCTTTCTCCACTATTAAAAATACTTTACCCGCTGGTATGGATGGTCAATATCGCGGCCAACGGTCTGTTACGTCTGGGCGGCATCAACACTGACACCGCCACCAGTCAGGCCTTAAGCAGTGAAGAATTACGCATGGTGGTCACCGAAGCCGGTGCAATGATTCCTCGCCGACATCAAATGATGTTGACCAATATTCTTGATCTGGAAAAAGTCACCGTGGATGACATCATGATCCCCCGCAATGAACTGGTGGGCATCGATATGCATGATGAGTGGGATGATATCCTCAAACAGCTCACCAACAGCCAGCATACCCGCATGCCGGTATTTGACACCGATATCAATAATGTTCTCGGCATGATTCATGTGCGCAACACCCTGCAATTGCTCACCCAGAAAGAAACCAGTAAAGAAGATTTGAAACGCTGGATTCACCCGGCCTATTTTGTCCCCGAAGGCACACCACTCAACAAACAACTGCTACATTTTCAGCAAGAAAAGCGCCGCAGTGGTCTAGTGGTCGATGAGTACGGTGACGTGCAGGGACTGGTCACACTGGAAGATATTCTTGAAGAAATCGTCGGTGAATTCACTACCGACCCCGCCACCCACATCAAAGAAGTCCATCGTCAGAAAGACGGTACTTTTCTGGTGGATGGCAGTGCATCCATCCGTGAACTAAACCGGGTTATGCAATGGGAATTGCCGACAAACGGCCCCAAAACGTTCAGTGGGCTTATTACTGAACACATGGAAAGTATCCCGGAACCGGGCACCAGCCTGATGCTGGCAGGTTATCCTGTGGAAATTGTGCAAACCAAAGACAACATGGTGAAAACGGCGCAAATCAACCCCAATTTTCGTCGCCCTAAAAGCGACAATTCAACAGATCAGCCTGCTGCGTAAATCACTCTACACCCGCTTGCTGGGCGGCTATCGAGATTTGGCAGGAGAACATGTCAGACACACCATTTTGGTTTGAGTGGCTGGTGGGTAATTCCCCACCAGCACTCAAATCACACTAGTTTTGTGACTGCGGGTCACCCTCAGGGCCCATCACACGCGTTGTTTGCACACCGCGCGGACTGCTGGACGCTTCGAACTGCACTGGCTGACCTTCTTTCAACGTTTTAAACCCCGCACCATCAATCGTCGAATAGTGTACAAAAACATCTTCACCACCATCCTCAGGCACGATAAATCCATAACCCTTAGCATTATTAAACCACTTCACTGTTCCTGTTTGCATGAGCTCAACCTCTATATTCCTTTACTAGGCAGACATACCGCTGGTCTGTCAAAAACACTACATTATTGCAAGTTACGCTTTAAAACGCGTACGTTTTAACAACTGCGTTGCCACACAACAACCTAAAACGCACGACAACTCGTTAGTCACAATACCAGCATATCTATCAAACAAATAACCACGACAATGCATAGCATCATAACAAACATACTCACCCTGCAACTCTAGTCAATTGTCAATCCCATTGCAATGCTCTGAAATGCCTGAATAAATTCGCAAAATATCTCATATTTGCGGGTTTCCACGGAGCACACCGGCATCAATTAACCATGGTAAATACCTACACGCTACCGGGAAAACCATGAATACAACAAGAAGGGATAAACAATAACTCACTGTTTTAAAAGAAAAACACTAGCAATATTTTCGAAAAAAACAAGGGCGATCATGAGTTCGTCTACCCTTCCTCAAAGTCTTCACAGCGGTGCAGAACACGGCTTACTTTGGGACGCATAAGAAAATAGTAAATATTTACAATTAATCAATGTTTTTTTCGTTTTGCCAAAATAATTTTCACCAATACCAGAATAATCAGCGCCGAATGCCAGAATAGATCAAAAATATCCACACCCCGAGTCAGCTGACCATTCATTAACATACCCAACTTTTCCCACAAATGAGGTTCTGGCCGAAATGGAAGTAAAGCCATAAACGCTGCCACCAACACCAACGGCCCTAAAGGGATTTTTTCCAACCACTTCATTCGCAATCCTCACAAAGCCGCACTGTCTTTACAGCAGCTATAAAAACAAGTCAAGAGACAGTGATGCCAATACATCAGGTATAATCCCCGGCTCTTTCGTAGCGGACGAACTAAAACAACGCTCGCGTATTCTGCTTTTTTTGAAATTTAACACTCTGAAATAAAACAAATATATGAAAACTGAACCTGGTGACAAAGCCCTTCGGGCACGCGTTAAACTGTTAGGTACATTGCTCGGCAACATCCTGCACGAACAGGAAGGCAGTGACGTGCTCACCGCCGTAGAAACCCTGCGCAAAGGCTATATCAACCTGCGCAAAAGCGACACCCCAAGCAAACGCCGTCGCCTCACTCGATTTATCGAAGGCCTGTCATCCGAGAGCCTGGTGCATATCGTACGCGCCTTCAGTACCTATTTCAGCCTCATTAATCTTGCCGAAGAATCCTACCAGCACCATCAACGTCGCAAACAGGTACGCCAGGTCAATGGGAACAATACGCTCTGGACCGGCTCTTTTGATACCACCCTGCGTGAACTGCACGATCAGGGCATCAATTCTGAGCAACTGCAAACCCTGCTCGATCAACTGGCCTATATTCCAGTGATCACCGCGCATCCCACTGAAGCCAAACGTCGCACCATTATGGATGCACAGCGCCGTATCTTTTTAACCAATGAAGCACTCGGCGACACCCGGCTAACCAAATCGGAAAAAGCAGCACTGGTAGATAAACTCGAAAGTCAGATTCAAATTCTGTGGAAAACCGATGAAGTGCGTGCCATCCGTCCACGAGTCAAGGACGAAATTAATTACGGACTCGCCTACTTCAACGAATGTTTGTTCGATGCGGTTCCTAACACCTACCGGAATTTTGAAAATGCCGCATTGCGTGTTTGCGGTACCACGGCAGAGGGCAAACCCAAAATCACCATTCCCAGTTTTTTACGCTTTGGCTCGTGGATAGGCGGTGACCGTGACGGTAACCCCAACGTCAAACCAGAAACCACGATCATGGCAGTACGCTTACAGTCGCAAACCATTTTACTGGAATACCTCACGCGTATTCCTGCACTCATCGAGCTGCTGACCCATTCCAATAAACTTTGCACGCCCACACAGGCAATGCGTGACAGCCTGGAACGTGATGAGCAATTCACTGAGCATGCCTTCGCCGACAAACCGGAACGTTTTACTCACGAACCCTACCGACGCAAACTGAGCATTATGCGTTATCGGCTTGAGCGTAATCTTGTCGCACTGAAAAACAAGCTTCAGGAGCGCACTGACCGCGACGACACACACACCATCGACCGCTACCCGTCCGAGAAAGAATTTCTGATCGACCTGAAAACCATTTATGGCTCACTGGTCAGTCACGGCGACAAACGTATTGCCGATGGCAAACTCAAAGACCTGATTCGCCTCACCGAGACCTTTGGTTTTTATTGCCTGCGCCTGGATGTGCGCCAGGAATCCACACGGCACAGTGAAGCCGTTGCCGAGCTTTTCAAGCAAATCAACATCGACTATTTATCGTTAGATGAAAATGCCCGCCTCACTGTACTGGAAAAAGCCATCAAAGACCCTGCTGGTATCGACTCACACAACACCAGCATCAGTGAACGCACACAGGAAACGCTGGACGTGTTCCGCGCAATGGTACAAATGCGCAACGAAATCAGCAAAAAAGCCTTTGGCAGCTATGTCATTTCCATGACCCACGAAGCCAGCCATGTCATGGAAGTATTGTTGATGGCACGCCTTGCCGGACTGGCCGGGTATAAAAATGCTGAAGCCCAATGCAGCATTCGCATCGCACCGTTATTTGAAACCATCGAAGATCTGGCACACATCGAGCCGGTAATGAGTAAACTGCTGGATAACCCCGTTTACGCCGCCATGCTTAAACAGGTCGGTAACTTGCAGGAAATCATGCTGGGTTACTCCGACTCTTGTAAAGACGGAGGCATCCTCGCTTCGGTGTGGAATTTGTACGATGCACAAAAACGTGTGACTCAACTCACCAATGCACACGGCGTACGCTGTCGCCTGTTCCATGGCCGTGGCGGCACTGTCGGTCGTGGCGGCGGCCCTACCCATGAGGCGATTCTTTCACAACCGGAAGGCACCGTGCATGGCCAGATCAAATTCACCGAACAGGGCGAAGTGCTCTCGTTCAAATACAGCAACCAGGAAACGGCTGTCTATGAACTTACCATGGGCCTCACCGGACTGATCAAGGCCAGTGCCAATCTCGTGCAGCCCGCCGCACCGGAATGCAAAGACTACCTGGCCACAATGGATGAACTGGCCAGCACGGGTGAAACTGCCTATCGTCAACTCACCGACCACACCGAAGGCTTTTTGGATTATTTTTACGAAGGCACTCCGGTCAGTGAAATCGGTCTGATGAACATTGGTTCGCGCCCGTCGCATCGTAAAAAAGGGAATCGTGCCAAAACCTCAGTACGTGCCATCGCCTGGGTATTTGGCTGGGCACAATCGCGCCACACCCTTCCCGCTTGGTTTGGCATCGGTACCGCGCTGGAGCAATGGCGTCAGGATGATCCGGATCGCTTGGCACAATTACAAAAAATGTATCAGCAATGGCCCTTTTTCCGTGCCTTGCTCAGCAACACACAAATGGCCCTGTTCAAAGCGGAACCCAATATCGCCAAAGAATATGCCAAATTGTGTGTTGATGAAAAAACCGGCAAACGCATTTACAAACTGTTCCAGGAAGAATACACCCGCACCGTAACGCAAGTGCTCAATATCACCGGTGCAAAACAACTACTGGAAGAAAACCCGGTATTGGAAGTCTCACTAACGCGCCGTAACCCTTATCTCGACCCGTTAAACCATATTCAGCTCACCTTATTGAGACGCTACCGTGATGAAGCCCTCAGCGACGAGCAGCGTGCGAGCTGGCTCAACCCGCTGTTGCGTTCCATCAATGCCATTGCTGCGGGTATGCGTAATACCGGTTAGACATTCTGGAGCATGCGTGGGCATACATGCCCACGCTTCTTCATCCGGCCAACGCTACTGTCATTAAGTTGACAAATCACGGCATGGTGTAGGTTGGCGGTGAGCTTGCGAACCCCAACAGGGCCGGTGATATTGGGGTTAACTTAAAACATTGCAGCCAGCGCCTAAAACCGGCTCATACCGCCCAGCATTCCTCCCACCAGCATCATCAGAATAAAACCAATAATCGACAGAATAATAAATGCCGGAATTGATGCCACTGCCCATTTGATCATAAACACAACCATGGACAAAAATGGCATGCGTATATCGGTGACCACAACATACTGACTTTCTTCTTCGTTCATTTTGTTTCTCTCCTTGTTGAATCAAACCATGAAACACAGCGATAAGACGCTACCACTTTCCCAATATACCGGTTATGTTCAGACATACTCAACATAGCGTGATACTAAAACCATGCAGCAAGACCCATTCGCCTTTACTCTTTTTCTGATTTTTACCGGTGCCGCTATTATTGCCACCATCGCTCTGTATGCGCGACAAGCCTTGCTGGTGGCCTATATTTTACTCGGCGTATTATTAGGCCCATCAGCATTTGGCTTGGTCACTGACCCGGTATTAATCAAACAACTGTCACATGTTGGCATCATGTTTTTATTGTTTTTGCTCGGTCTCAATTTGCCGCTGGCCAAGCTGATTCCATTACTGAAAGAAACCACGCTGGTGACCGGTCTCAGTTCCCTGTTATTTGCCATAGTGGGTGTCGCCGTGGGCTGGGGATTTGGTTTCACTATCATCGAAAGCCTGATCATCGGTGCCGCTCTGACTTTTTCCAGCACGATTATTGGCCTGAAACTTTTACCGACCACCGTGTTACATCACAAACGCACGGGTGAAATTATTATCAGTATCTTGCTGGTGCAAGACCTCATTGCCATTATTATTTTGCTGTTGTTGCAAACCACAGCGCAAACCGCCGGACAAGGCAGTCTACCCTGGGTGGAGATTGCGCTACGCATTACCGCATTGCCCCTGTTAATCGCGATTGCCTATGTGCTGGAACGTTTCATCCTGATCAAGCTCATTGAGCGTTTCGACAAGATACAGGAATATATATTTTTGTTGGCCATCGCCTGGTGCCTGGGGTTTGCCGAACTTGCTGCCAGTGCGGGGCTGTCTACAGAAATCGGTGCATTCATCGCTGGCGTCACCCTGGCCAGAAGCCCCATCGCACTGTTTATTGGTGAGAAATTGAAACCGCTGCGGGATTTTTTCCTGATTATTTTCTTTTTTTCGCTGGGAGCCAGTTTTGACCTGCGCATGCTATCGAGCGTATTTGTTCCCGCCATCCTGCTGGCAGCCGTTGTACTGGTGGGAAAACCATTGGTGTTTCGCTGGCTACTGCGTGGTTCCGGGGAGACCTCGGGACGTTCCAGTGAGGTGGGTGTACGTCTGGGACAAATCAGTGAATTTTCGTTATTGATCGCTGTACTGGCGCTGGAATTGAACATCATTGGCAGCGAGGCTTCCTATACCATCCAACTCGCCACCCTGCTGACCTTTATTGTTTCATCCTACATTATCGTGCAACGTTACCCGACTCCCATTGCCATTAATGACAAGCTCCGGCGAGATTAAAAAATAAGTACAAATTCAGGCCCGTAATTCAACAATCATCCCCGCTGCCAGCCAGGTTTTCAAAAACCCGGCGGCTTTCATGGGTACCGTTTTCTGATCCTGTATTTCGTCAGCCAACGCACCACACAATTCGGAAAAATTCGCCCCTGCTAATGCCGCCTGTAGCGCAACAGCTTCATCGGCTTCCATGGAACGGTACTGTGTCATCAGCTCATGTCGCCACAACAAACACTGCGCCGATTCCGCTAAACGCACCGGCTCGGGTACCGTTTCCGCATTTTTCGCCATCCGCCAACGGGTCAAGGTATTCCACCAGATTGCCATGGTGCGCACTGAAGGATGAAACTCTATTGTTAGCTCCGCCCATGCCTCGGGAGCAATAGCGGCTGCATCAGCCTCCGTAGCCGTCTCGGCATCTGCCGCATCAAACGCGCCGACAAAACTCCATTCCAGCTGTGCCATTTCAGCAGGCCAATGATGCTCTCCATTATCGGGCTGATAACCCAAAAATGCAGGAAAATCCCGACCAAACCAGCGTAACGAATAATAGTGAGATGGGAATTTGTCGGTATATGCCATGCAAATTTCACTGAAAACATCCTCACCCAAAAGCTGTTTCAGGATTTCGTAATCATTTTCCAGCGCCTCTTCCAAGCGGGAAAAATAAGCATTACCATAAATAGCCAGACGCACATCACTGGAGACAGCTTCCGTACTGTTAATGTATTTACCGAACTCTTCATCACCGTTGACCACATTGCGTTTGAACGCATTTTGCAATTCTTTCAGTCCGGGCATAATGCTGCCTCCCGCTTTTTTGAATCGTCATTTTTCGGCCCATCATTGCCCAGCACATCATGGGCAATTTTGCGTAACTCACCCAGCTCGGCCATGAGTTCTTCAAAAGGTGGAAAACAATCATCACGTTCGATCATCGCCGACACCGGACCAAAATGTTTCAGTGCCTCGGCATACAATTCCCACACTGGTTTCACCACAGGATGGTCGTGCGTGTCGATAACATAATCACCATAATCACTGTGCCCGGCAAGGTGAAACTGCCACACACGCTCAGCGGGAATACCCCGAATATAATCCAGCGGGTCAAAACCATGATTGCGTGCGCTGACATAAATGTTATTGATATCAAATAACATGAGACAGTCGGCACGCTGCATGATTTCAGTATGAAACTCCCACTCGGTCATTTCCGACTGCTCATAGCTCACATAACTGGAAGCATTTTCCAGGAGAATTTGTCGGCCCAGGTAATCCTGTACCTGCTGCACACGCGCAACAACATGATCAATTGCCTCCTGGTCAAACGGCAAAGGCATCAGGTCATGCAGATTGTGTCCACCCTGCCCGGTCCAGCACATGTGATCAGATACCCATTGCGGCTCAACACGATCAATCAGCTGTTTCAATCGTTTCAGGTATGTCTGGTCCAATGGGTCGGTGCCACCAATGGACAACGACACACCGTGCATCACCACCGGATAGTTTTCGCGCACCCGATCAAGGAAATGCAGTGGCTTGCCACCGTCCACCATGTAGTTTTCCGAGATGATCTCGAACCAATCGACGGCAGGTCGGGTGTCCACAATCGTTTCGTAATACTCCGGCCGCAGACCCAGACCACACCCCAGAAAAGGTTTATCGGTTTTTTTTTCAGTTTGCACAAAATCACCTTGATGAGTATTTACCGGCATCACCAGACATAAAAAAGGCCGGTATTACAAGGAGCATACGTCCCTGCCACACCGGCCCTTTCCAGCAAAAACGAAAACTATTCGCCGACTTTACCACCGATGGCATCACAGGCATTTTTGCTCATGGCAACAAAACCCTTGCCTTTGCAGGAGCTTTTACTCTTGCAGCCATTTTTGGCCGACTTGCAATCATTGTTGCCCTTGCATTTGTTGACGCCATAACAGTGTACCTTGGCATCGTGCCCTTCTCCGTGGCCTTCACCGGCCTGCGCAGTCGCCATCGGCGCAAAGGCAAACAGGCTGGCGGCTGCGACAGCCAGGGCAGCATTTGTGGTTTTCATTGCTTTCATTGGTTCTTTCTCCATGGGTTGAATAAAACAGCCTGATTAAAACATCATGGCTATCAGTAAAAATAAACGACGTATTCCATCAGAACAGGAATTTATCCCGCATCTATCACAACAGTGTGACATCCTCACCCTCCATACCAAGGTGTGCGTACAAACTCCGACGCACTATCCCGCCAATTGTTACCGAGCCGATGACAAAATACAATGGGCACAAATAGATTAAAGCTCCAGCTCCCCTGTGCCCTGCCCCCGCAATTCATCGGCCACCGCCGCCGCTTTTCGCCATGCCGGATCTTGCAACAGAGACTTCCGGTCAATATTGTGGCGCTCATGCAACCGGGCCAGACGCACATGAGCAACAGGGTCATCATGCGCATCCAGATTATCCAGCAATCGTGCCGCCTCTGCGGGATGATTACACACCAGCAACATATCGCAACCTGCCGCCAGCGCCGCCTGTCCGCGCTCGACAATATCGCCCATTACATGCGCCCCCCGCATGGTAAGGTCATCACTAAAGATCACCCCCTGAAAACCCAGGCGTTCACGCAACACAAGCTTTAACCAATACGATGAAAAGCAGGCAGGCTTGTCATCCACCGCTGCATAAATCACATGTGCGGGCATGACGCCACCCAACCCTCCGCGCACCAGCCGACCAAAGGGTTTCACATCTTCCGCGTAAATATCCTCGAAACTGCGTTCATCCACGGGCATGTCGATATGAGAATCTGCCACCACCGCACCGTGACCGGGAAAATGTTTGCCCGTAGCCACCATGCCCGCGCGACGCATACCCAGCATCCAGGAAATGGCCAACTCACCTACTGCCTCCGGGTTACGGTGAAAGGCACGATCAGCAATCACCGTGCTCACCCCAAAATCCAGGTCCAGCACCGGCGAAAAACTGAAATCGATCCCCACAGCACGCAGCTCAGCCGCCATCAACCAACCGCAAGTTTCCGCCAAATGTTTGGCGCGTTTTTTATCATCATTGAAAATTTTGCCAAATACCCTGGCTGGTGGCAATTCGGAAAACCCATGACGAAAGCGCTGTACACGCCCACCTTCATGATCTACCGCCACCAGCAGGTGCGGATCACGCAAGCGGTGAATATCCGCCACTAATTGTTGCAACTGCTCGGGCGACTCATAATTGCGCGTAAACAAAATGACCCCGCCCACCAGCGGGTGCAACAACATCTCGTGTTCTTCCGCGCTGATTTCCAAACCAGCGAGATCCAGCATAATGGGGCCAAGTGACATTATGTACCTTAGTTTTTCGGTGTTGTTGGTTTTTTAAGTGATATTGATGTTGGAAAATTCCGTTTAATTATTCCCCTTTCCACCGGTTCCGCCTACTTGCAGATAGGCTTCATGCTTAACCAAAAATAAAGGGGGAGTCCATATACTGAGCAAGCGTAACTTAATTACCATGGGTCTGGCAAAGATCGTTTCTCAAGGATGGAATGAGAAGTAACATGCATCGAGATTGACTTTTAAACCCCCGCCCAGACTTCGGCCCTTAGTCACACCCCGAAATTACCGGCCTTGGCCAATGGAAAATAGAATATCCACTTGCGGCTCATCCTGCATTTCATAATGGAAAACCTTATTCGTTATACCTTACCATGCCCGCTAATAACAACGCCCCATAACTCATCAAAATATAAACAGGCTGGCCAGAGATAATGTTGGGGTTCGCAGGCTCACCGCCAACCTACGCCAGACAGAAGTTTTGGCTTAACTTAATGGTGTTATACCCGTAGCGTTTGGGATTTAGGTTTAAGTGTGTGTCATATTTTCTCCATGGCAAGGCGAAATGACGCGGAATAGTCGTTCTATTGCAAGGAGTTTCAACGCAGCCATGGGGTAAATAGGGCGTACACACGACCTAAATATCAATCGCTACGGGTATAGATAACGCCTTCTTAAAATTCCGCACGCCTTTCCCTGTCAGGCTCACAACACATAAAGCAGCATGATCAAATAATGCGAAATGCTGCCCGCCAGTACAAACAGATGCCAAATGCCATGAGCATGTTTGATTCGTTCATCGAGGGCGTAAAAAACAATACCGCCGGTATAAAACAACCCGCCCAGCACCAGTAATATCAGCCCACCCGTCGGCATAATCTGAACAAGGGGGTACAGAGCCACCACAATCAACCAGCCCATGAGCAGATAGATGAGTATCTGGATGCGACGCGAACCCTGCCGGTGCAGGACATCCACTACGATACCGATAATCGCCAGCCCCCAGACGATGCCAAACAAGGTCCAGCCCCAGGTACCGCGCAAGGTCACCAATGTCAGCGGCGTATAAGTGCCAGCGATAAGCAGATAGATAGCCACATGATCCAGCTTCATGAATATCTGTTTGGCCCGCCCACGCAGAGAGTGATACAGCGTTGATAGGGTGTATAACAGAAACAAAGAAGTACCGTAGATACTGAAACTGACAATTTTCCAGATGTCACCCTGCAACGCGGCAAAAACAACCAATACCACAAAGCCCGCCAGAGCCAGTGCAGCCCCCACCAGGTGGGTGATACTATTGAAACGTTCACCGTGATACATAGTTACCCCGACAGATTTTCGTATAAATCAATAAGCTATTAATAGGGTCTTTACTTATAGCCTTTAATTGCTCACTGATCACTTTACCTTCACTTTAGACCTTTAGGCTCGCCAATTTAAAAACCCCAACTGCTTCCAGTCGGGGTCTTTTTTTACGCCTGCTCAAACCGACACATTCATAACTAAAAGGCCTCCATAGATAAAAAGGAAAACCTAGCGTGAATATTAACCATTCGCGCAATCACTTACCATGACAAGCAACGCACGCATACGGTTCATTAATTAATGTCGGTGGATGATCATCAAGATCCAGCGACTGATATGCGACAGCCCGCGCATCTGCTGAGGCTATCCTCTCTTCGAGGACATCCTGATAATCCCATTGCTCATATACCGTCGAATACTTGGCATTTTTATACATGATTTTGGCCACATCCGGCTGGCCATTCTTAACCAGCATATCACCAAAAGCGAGAAAAAATCCCTCCAACCCATGCGGTATTTTTTCATTATTCCAACAAACCCGTTTTTCTCCGATATTCGTTTCCAAAGACATATAAGCTGCATAATCCGGGTTGTTTCGGTCTATGGCCTGATCCAGACACGCATCTACCCCGGACCACATATGCTCGATCCCCAGCGCAAAAAAAGAATCATTGGGCGGAACAGTTGCCAGAGGAAAGCCTGCGCTAAAGTGATTAAACTCAGGATACAAAGAGATGGACGTGAGTAGGTTCTGGTATCCACGATCAACAAAAGCAGGATCTCGATGAAAAAACCCCAACGACACATCGACACTCGCCGACCAACCTGCAATCCTGTGATCATCACCGTTCAATTGATACGCTTTATCAAAATAGTATTTGGCAATAATAAATTCATCAAAAATATTGGGTGGAGGATTCTCCATTCTCGCTGACTCACCCGCCCTCCAGAAATAAGAATGTGCCAATAACAACGCCACCTCAAAATCTTTTGGGTCCTCCATAAAAGCACCACTAAGCCGCTCGATGACACCAGGCAGTTGTTCATATTCTCCCTGTTGAAAGACCTCCCAGAATAACGCTTTAGGGTCAGAGAAGTTGCCCCCGGAAGACGGGGGAATATCGTTGCTATCACTACACCCCCCCAAGAGAATTGTACTTAATGCAATGACAGGTAAAACAAAAAATAGTTTTCTTCTCATGATAATGGCCTCGCTGTTGTGTAAATTCAGGACATAAGAAAGCACCAGATGCACTCCGGGCGCGCTAAAATCGGGGGTTATAGACTCTGGTGTATCGCGTGAACGATAAAGTGCGGTCAACCCGGCCGTGGTTTAAGCGGAAGGTAAACCAGTGTTTCGAGTTGCGATGGGGGAACAGATTTCGGATTAGTCAGATGCTCCTCAAAATGAGGTTGATCATCCGGCTCTTCATTGTGGCGGCCTAACCAGTCACCAAACAAATACTGATAGGCATTAATCAACTCAGGATGTGCGCCGCAATGTTTTAATACCGCGCAGCGGCCAGCAGGTAACTGAATCATGTTTAGTGACGCCCCGTCTTTCAGAACAAATTCGTCAGGCACAGAAATACAGATATCAGCTCTTAAATCATCGCAGGCAACCAAAGCCGGATCGTCATAATAAACCACAAAGACCCTTGTATTTTTATTAAACAAATTTTGCCCCGCCGCCCACGCCGCCAAACGCTCATAGGTATGAATAATTTCCATATAGCTCCCCTGATGCCGAAGCGCGACCGCCCTTGCCGACTCTCTCGGCTGGATCGTCACCTCATACCCGGCGAACATCTCCGAATCATGCATTTCATTGGGCATCAAAATTTTGGTCAATCCTCCCCGGGCGCGATATTGCGAGGGAGTAAGACCATACGACTCTTTGAACACCCTATTGAATGCCTGTAGACTGCCGTACCCTGTCTCTTTTGCCAAAATAGAAATACCAACATCACGCACCAGCAAATTTGCAGCCGCGTAATGCATGCGCAAGCGCCTGACAGTCAATGCCAGTGTTTCTCCAGTAAAAGCGACATAAATGCGATGAAAATGGTAGGGTGAAAGGCATGCCTCGTCCGCCAGTCGATTAAGATCCAGCGGCTGATCCAAATGATCGGCCAAATAACAAACCACTCGTTCGATACGTTTTGCATAACCCATGCGCGTATTATCTTTCATTGTATTCCCCCTGCTTGCTTCCCAGTCTAGGGAATCACACCGAACAATGTTTGCTGTTTTTAATCCGTATCCTCAATACTCCATCAATAAACCCAGCAATACACGCCCCCACCCAGATCGATTTGATTCTCTTTCGCCTCAACTGTACAAGAGGTTATTATGACCAAACACGATTGTAAGTCAGAAGGCACAGCTGAATAAAAGTAAAACCTGCCAGGAAAAGAGCATTAAGGTGAGGCAGGTCCATTACATGCGTAAGCTGAAGGATGATCACACCAGAGCCGGACGACCTGTGTCGTGGATTCAGTTGAAAGACTAGATGGAAACGTAACCACCTGCAAAGCAATCAGCTGATGGTTTCCTGCGTCACAAAACCGCATAAATAAATACACATGATGTTTGTGAAGTAAATATCCCACCGGCTAAAAACCGAATTGATCGGCCATACAACCGCTTGTTCTCTCGCCCGGAACCGGGAGAATGTCGAGGTGAGAATGCATGAATCAACCTCAGAGCAATTCACCCCTCACCCCAACCCTCTCTCCTCAAGGGCATAGCCGTCAGACTAAGCCTTACCCGGGTAAGATAGTGGAGTTGGAATGTTTATCGATTTTTTTGTTCCGCTTTATTCAACACGGAGTAAAAGCGTAGGGTGGAACAAGCGCAGCGGTTCCACCAACAGGTTATGAAGGAACAACAAATCGCTTCTGTGCTCACGATCGCTGATAAAAAAATTAAAACCCTGAAACAAAAAACCGATTGCCTGAAACAGGAGAAAAGAGCCCTCATGCAACAACGACTCACGACAAATGGCGAGTCAAGGTGGGCGTCGATGGTTGGTCGAACTTTGAATATGTTTCTTTCCCGTTTGGTGGAACCGCTGCGCTTGTTCCACCCTACCCAGCTGACAAGTGGCGAGTTATAAATGCAAAGACGTAAAGAAAAACACTAAACACTTTGCGTTCTCCGCGTCTTTTCACCCTCTGCGTTAAATGCCCGATTTTTTAAAAACAGGTATTTTTAACACTTGATCTATATTTAATTCACGTTTAATCACAAAAAACACAAAAGAAAAACATAAAAAATTCGTGTTTTTCGTGGTTCAAGAAATGTCCCTCCGACGCTTCAGTTTCTCTACTTTTTGGCTATATACGCTCTGGTCAGGATCAGTCCGAAACCGGCCAGCCCCACTGGCCAGCAAAAAATCCGTTACCCAGGGGTTTGCGTTCCCATGTTGCATTTTCCATTTCCTGAAAATCTTTATGTAAGGCATCCATTGCTCCGTGATAACCCACAGCAATCACAACCATCAGCTCCACATCGTCGGGAATACCAAAGGCCGTACGCGCCTGTTCCACATCAAAGCCCCCCATTTGGTGTGCATCAATACCGGTTCATGTTTTGCCCACAACTGATTTTTCTCCGCCAAGCAGCCCAACATTTTTTCCCAGGCGGCTTCGTCCTTCCCTCGATTACAGACTACAAACCGCCAGGGCTCATCGCCAAAGCAGGAGGGTGCCCAGCCCATCGAATCCAGCTGGGTTAGTAATGGCTGCTCTACGAATTGATATTCAGACACAGGCTATTTCTCCCATTGAAACACTTCTGGCAACCACTGAAATTCATATGAATGCCGGGTTGCAATGGACTGATGAACAGGCTCAAGAAGCTGCTGCACTTCACCCGCAACATGAGAAAAATTAGCAACATTATCCAGATTATTTTTATTCAAAAATGCTTTCCACTGAACTTGTTTATTTCTATCATTTTTAAAATCATCACTAAACACATACAGTGGTTCAGTCGAAAATTCTGTATTGCGACGCTCAAAGGTTGCCTTCACTGCTCGTATAAGAATTTCTCCATCGAGCAACATCGTATGCGCAATCACGCTAATATCATAAAAATATTTCATTCGACTGTTGGCTGCTCCAAGCATCACCATTGCCTGGAATTTTTCTGCTATCACACCATATACAGGATAAACCTTTAATCGTGGTGATGGTAAATCAAGAAAAGATGGGAGCACCTCCTCTTTCGCTTCTGGAACGACAGCGTCGCCATACCCAACATCAATCTGGAATGGAATACGAGCCCTGGCAAGATCAGCAAACCCCGTCAGGCGTACACCGGGATAATCAGCATCTTCTTTAATTTCGATACCTTTTAAAGAACCCACATCGAATGCCAGTCCATCCGCCTTATCCTGATTTAGAATTTGCTGAAATATCTCAACGAGTTGTGGAACATCATTCTCACCAAAACTTAACAGATCAATATCACGCGTCGGTCGATGAAAATTCTCATTCCACACCCAAAACAATAACGCACCTTTCAGTAAAAATTGATCGGCATAGGCACTACACCCCAGACGATATAACAGACGCTGCATAACATACTGCCTGAGAACATAGTCAAAATCCTCCTGTTGCTCCCGGGCAAGATTGCGTAATTTTTGGCGCACCGATGCAGCAATATCTTTCATACCAGACTCTCCAGGTATGGCTGCATGACATTCCTGACTCGACAAATATCTGCGTACTGATATAGCTCATCCATAGTAAACTTGCGTTCAGCCCAACCTTCGCGCAGCGCTTCCAGCGCCACATCAAGCCCAACCTTATTCCGATATTTAAAGCAGTCCACTACTGTCTTGGCCGGGCAAAAAACCTTAACCGGAACCCCATCCACAGAATGTACCTCAACCCCGGCATGGAGCGCCTCAGCAGACATGGTCACAAAACGAACAGGAGGATAGGAAATCTCAGGCCGCCAACTTTTGCGATCAATCGCCAGCCAGACCTGATGGGGGTTTTGAGTGGTTATATTGTAAAAATTGAGGGCTGACAGTAGCGCCACTACAGCCTTGGGAGCCAGCTTGCCAACTTCTGCCAGCGATTGATGCCGCCCGATGTCCCTATCCGGCCACTGATACAGCCCCCGACCAATACGTTCAACAACGCCTTCTCTGGCCAGACTATAAAGATAATCTTTCGGCAGGCCATGCTCCTTCAGGTCTTTCGGTCTGACAACCGACTGAGTCCGAACCAGATTGATAACCTGCTGACGTTTGGAATCCTTTAGCATCCCGATATTTTTATTATTTCCTCGGCATTTGTCAATATGTGCCGAGGTTTTAATATATTTCAACGATACAGTTCCAACAGCACTGCTCATGCTTTCTGCCACGAGCGGCTTTCAGTCAATGAGGCCATTAAATCAGGCTTGACTATCCTCATATTCAAGTGGAGAAATCATTTTCATCTCCCGAAGCACAGTTATCTGGTATTTCTTATCGAGGGCACCGCCTTTCACGATAGCCCATTTGCCACTACCCAGGCTAACAGCCTCAACCTCAAGCCGCTTAAACCAGGCAAAGCCATGGCGCTCGGCAAACCACAGAAACAGACGTTTGGCCTTCACATGGTGGCAGGTCTTGAGCAGCGTCCGAAAACTTGAGCGCAGGCTTTTTGTCAGGTCTTTGGGAATCCCAGCCTCCTGGTCAATAACTGTCTAACCCATCAAGTCCAACCGGGTTAATAACGGGCGCTCTACAGACACTGTTTATTCCTTCTACTGAAACTTACCAGGAACAAATAATTACCGAAAAATAAAACCATAACTTTACCGCCATACAGGGTGACCCTTCCAGTTCTCAGGCATTCCCATCGCAGCTCGCCAGCGTTTAACCGTTATGTTTTTTTCCAACAATGTCGCTACATCATCAGCCCAGATATCGCCATTACCTGTAGCACGTAAAAGATGTCTTAACATAAGCAATATATAAAACATTCTGTCATTCCGTGGGGTAACCGGTGACAACCACTCTACTGCCTTATTCTGATCAGGCCGAATAGCCAGCGTACGATTCCACAGCCTACTATGGTGAGCACAAATATTTCGTATGTAAGTTAATATATGAAGCCAGTTACCCAGGCGCTTGTGATGAATATTAAAATGTTGCGCGACTGCTTTTTTATCTTCTACACCACTCTTCTGATTATTCTGTAATCCCTTATAAAAAAACGACAGTGCGCCAAGACTCATCACTTCGGTGAGCATCCATACGGGGACGGCCGGAAAACCACTATACTTAATTTTGAAATGTCTTATAAATTCATCACTGGAACGACTTACTTCACCTTCTAACTTTGAAAGCCACTCAGCATGCTTAAATCCGGGATGAAAATTTCTATGATCGGCATGTGCGAATGCACCATAGGTATGCGCCATGTGATAAGTAATTTGAGTACGAATCGCAACTTCGATCCTTTCAATGGCATCTAGCACTAAAGATCTTAATTGCCGGTCAAACTCATAAAGCTCCAGAGCTTGATCAAAAGACGCCCCCTCTTCAAACTGGCTGGTTACATTCCCTTGCTCGTCTCTCAGCTTGAAGGGATACCAGTATCCACTGAGCCGGTAGTAACTAATCGATGAAAGCTGTTTTAATGCCGCCTCCTGATTCTCAATCACCATCCCATAAGCTTCCAGCTTTTGCAGTTGCTGCTCGAATGTCAATGCGGGTTTATTATATAGTTCTGGCATAGCACCAAGCTCTGTCTGACAGGCACAAAAAACCGCCAAGGTTGCGCGACACCCCGAAGGGTACTAAGCGTGGCGGTTGTGTTACGCGTATTATCGTTAATATTGACGTATCCGTCAACATAGAATACAGCCAATTTTTAATTTGTTGGTGTTCATCATTTTCTCAGTATCTTGACTGTTGTAATCCCCCACGGTCTCTCTTGCTATCAGTCTGAGGAATCAGGGGGGGGCAAGTCTTTACTTATAGTATTTAACTGTTCACTAATTCTACTTTGTTACTTTAAATTACCCATATTCTGCCCAGCGGCATAGATTGTGACCTTGCTGAGACTTTAGCTGAATATCTCGTCGCCTTTTTTGGTGTCGTTGCTCAATTATTTCGACAACCTGTTGTAGATTGTTCATGCGCGATGGCAGTATGTTCGAAAATATCAACACCATATCGGATACCGTCAGCATGGGATAGTTGTCTTTGCGCTCCGCTCTTTGCTTGAGCAAAAACACCATCGCCATCATTATTAACGCCATGTGGTGATGCCATGAATTCCAATTGCGAGCCTGGTATTGCGCCAGGCCCAAATGACTTTTACTATCCTGAAAGCTTCGCTCAATAAAATGACGCTGTCCTTGCATATATAATAATCGGTGTGTACTGGTCGTTGAGAGTGCATTACTTATACTGTATTTAATGTCTTCACCCCCATCACGGCGGACCAGAAGATGCCAGCAATTCGCCTGTGCCGACCGGCCATCCCATACCCAAACTCGTTGATGTATGGCTTCAACTTTCATTGGCCCCTTTGCGCCATCTCTGAAAGTATAACCACGAAAAGCTTTTGTTCCCTGCTGTTTCACCCATTGCTTTGCTTTCAGGCTGGTCAAGTCGGTTTTGTAACGAGTGGGGGGGCGTCCTTTTTTTGACGGTACGGGTAAGTACGGCTTGGGATCATGCGTATAGATTCGAAAATCATTGGGGACATCCAACATAAAGGTTTCACCTGACTGGTCTAACGCTTTCTGGAATGTCTTATCGCGCCCATAAAAACTGTCAGCACCTACCCAGCCAAACTCCAGCCTGTTATTTCGTGCGCGCTTTACCAGTCTTAAGGCAATATCCAGCTTGCTGTTCAGTTCCCGTTTCTCTGCCGGAACACGCGCTTTATCACATCGTTCTGTACTTTCAATCCAGCTTTTTGGTAAATACAGTTCTGAATCAACCAAACAAACGTCGCTGCCTTTGGACAAACCTGCAAATACACCAACTTGGCAATTATCCACTTTTCCTAATCGACCACACCATTGACGGGAAACCCCTACCGAGTGATTGCCTTTCTTCACAACGCTGCTTTCATCTATGAATAAAGCGCTATCTTTCCCTCCCAATATCACATTGGCATCTTCTGCAACCTGATTCATCACAGCTTGATAGTCCCAGGGCGAGTCAGATAGAAACTGCTGGAGTGATTGCTCGTCTGTATCGGGAACAGTTTCAGCCATTTTTTCCATATTCCTTTGACGGGATTGCAGCAAGCCTTTGAGGTACTGAGACGCACGCTCACTGACATTTCGCTTGTGGACTTGAAACAAATGTGAATAGTGGCTTATAAACGACCCTACGTCCTCAACCATAACCTCTGTGAGAGGTTGGTCATGGTGACTCCTTTTAGTCGAGTTTTGTTGTCGGAGGTCCGGTTGCGGGAGCTCCTCCTTTTGAGATTTTTACGTTTCCCTGTTTCATGCCTGGAATTATAGTTTATTTATACGTTTCAACAAGTTAAATTTAACAAAGTAGAACTAATCACTTTATCTTTAAGTGCTCACGATCGCTGACAAAAAATTACCTGATTACCCATAATCCTCAGCCAGCTTTAGAAGTCTATTGGGCATGGGTGGTGTTCTCGCTGCAATATAACCAAACCTTGGCAGCATATCCTCCAGCTTAAAACGACGATTAAAGCGGTAACAAA
>JAKIUF010000056.1 GCA_021647705.1 Gammaproteobacteria bacterium
TGGCAAAAACAGAAACAGAACTCTTAGGATAAACAAATGAAGGTAGATGAATTAACTCAACTCGCTTTTGATGACTCTGGATGGTACTGGCAGCAATGATTTAGATGGTGACTTACTGACGTTTAACTGGCGTCTACTTCAACAACCTGCTGGAAGTAGTAGTGAACTTCTTGCTGCCGATACGGCAAGCCCCAGCATTACCATCGACGTGCTGGGTGTTTATCGGGTGGAGCTCATTGTCCATGACGGCTTTGATGCAAGTGTCGCAGATACCGTACTACTGAATGTGGGGAATCTGCCGCCAGTCGCACAAGCCGGTAGTGATATAGCCGCATTGCTGGGCGACACCATTACACTGGATGGATCAGCCAGTAGCGATGTCAACGGTGATGACCTGAATTATCGCTGGTTCTTCGAAGGCTTGCCCCAGGGAAGTAACGCCAACCTGTTCAATAATGCATCTGTCCGTCCCTCGTTTATCACCGATGAAGCGGGTGATTATGTTGTACGGCTTACCGTGAATGATGGTTTGGCAGACAGCGAACCGGATGTTGTAACGGTTTCTGTGGGTAATTCGGCACCCGTGGCGAATGCTGGTCAGGACCAGCCAGGCAATGTGGGTGATGTGATAATACTGGACAGTTCGGCCAGTTATGATCTTGATGGTGATCCCTTAACCTATCACTGGAGTATCGTAAATAAACCTTTGGGAAGTAATGCGCAGCTGAGTAATGTCTTTGCTGCAAGTCCAAGCTTGTTTCTGGACATACAGGGGGATTACATCAGCCAGTTAATCGTTAATGACGGCATTGTCGATAGTGCCCCGGATACGGTCTTTATAACGGCGGATAATCTGCGACCCATTGCCAGCGCCTACTATGATGGCATCGGTGATCTTTACACCGGAGATCAGGTCACCCTGAATGGGTTTGGTAGTTACGACCCCGACAGCGATCCGATTAGTTATCAGTGGTCATGGGTGGAAAGACCACCGGGTAGTACTGCGGCGTTGGAAGCTGCGGATACGCCCGCGCCGTTTTTCATCGTTGACCAGCCAGGAAATTATGTTGCTCAATTGGTTGTCAGTGATAATGAACTAAACTCCGCACCCGTGACGGTATTGATCCTGGGGGCTCAGGCCTGCGTGGAAGACCTCGCCATCCGCCCCAAACGCGACAAGCTTCAACTAACCTGGACGGATAATCCGGACACCGAGTTTGTAGAAATAGAGCGTAGCACCAGTATGGATGGCCCTTTTGAAGTGATAGCACAGACAGAATCAACCTACGCAACTTATCTGGATGCGAATCTGGCGTTTGGTCCTACCTATTATTACAGGATCAGGGGCAGCTTCAGTTCCAGCCAGGTAATGGAATGCACCTACGGTGGCGGATACGGTGATGAAGAATTACTTTGTGGCAATCTGGTCTGTTTCTACGGTGAGGCTGGTTTTAGCTGCCAGGATACTGAAACAGAGGAGTATTACCGCTGCGAAAGAGTCAGTGAAACCAGCGTTATCTGTGGCGGGGAGACAGCGGGCCGTAATAGTTGCCCACCCGGCGATAATTTCTGCGAAGAGATTTGTTCTTACTATCAGCAAGAAGTGGACTGGGTCGCGGAGGAGTTCTCCGAATTTAATTTTGATTTATGCCAGGCTCCTGCACAGCAGTGTCGATCCCAGATCATCGCCAGTACACCCGTGGGGCGCGTGAGAACCACCCGGGTGCCAGATGTTATTGGCATGAGTGTGGAACAAGCGCAGACGACCCTGACGCAAAGCCGGTTGATTCTCGGTGAAGTCAGGTTCGAGCGCACTACCGTAGTACCGGCGGGCGAAGTGATAAAACAGGACGTGCCAGCCGACAGTGTTATGCCGCCTGATACCGCCATTGATATTTTTATCTCCACCCGTGGCGTGGCGGAATAAGAGCCTGGTAAATCAATCGCGGGCAAGGTAGTTAAAAGCAGTTAATAGGTAACCATCAGGGTATAAGAATGAGTATTCAGAATAACACAGGCTACAGACCACTAACGGAATGGATACGTACCAGCAGGGGTTTTTTGCGCATGATTGCGTTGGTGGAAGTCGTTTTTTTCCTGTTTGTCTTTTACTCACCCAGCGCCATGGCGGTTGCCGACACGATTGAGGAAAGCCAGACCGCCCCAGTTATTGAAGGCAAAACGGATGAAGAGAAACTTTCCAAAACCCTGCAGGCGATCAAGGAAAATATCACCACCACCAAGGCCACTGTAGACGCCCGTATGGTGGAAGAAAGCGACCTGCTTGCAGATGTACTGAATTTCTTTGGCCTCAGTGAACTGCAAACCGAGTCAACAGATCAGCTACTCGGTCTGAACGAGCAGCTTGCGGTGCTTAATGAAACGGCCCTGGCCAATTTTGCGCAAATCGAGGCCCAGCTCATCGCCAAAGGTTTGCCTGAAATCATCCTGCAGCGCCACCAAGCCATGGTAAACCAATACCAGACCGACTATCAGCAACTCCAGAGCCTGATCCAGCAGAGTATCGACGCGGGCTCCCTGCAGGATCAGCAAGCGGCAGTAGCGGCATTGCATGAGTTTCTACAACAGCGGCAATTCAAACGTAGCCACCAACCCTTCGACCCCAACAAACTGCCCTTCGGCACGCCCGACGCAGAGAAGACTCGTAAGCCAATCGTTGATGGCGATGATCTCAGTCAACTTATCCACGGTGATAATGACAAGACATACTTTGCCGACAGCATTCTCAATGGCATTCTCGACGCCCTGGTCAGTCCAGCCTATGCAGAAGAACCTACAGCAGCTGATCTGGCGGAAACTCTCGATATTGAAATTACCGCAGACATGCGTCAGTTAGCGGAAAGCCTTAACAACAATCCCGCCGAAATATACGCCTGGGTACATAACAACATCCACTTTATTCCCAGCTACGGTTCCATTCAAGGTAGCCGTATGACCCTGGAAACCCAACGTGGTAACGCTATTGATACCGCCAGTTTGCTGATTGCCCTGCTGAGAGCCGCCGGTATCCCGGCCCGTTATGTTTACGGCAGTGTGGAAGTGCCCGCCGATAAAGCCATGAACTGGGTGGGTGGCGTGGAAACCGCAGGCGCTGCTCAACAGCTGCTGGGACAGGGCGGCATCCCGAATGTGGCCCGAGTGCAAGGCGGTCAAGTCACTCATATTCGCCTGGAACACACCTGGGTGGAAGCCTGGGTAGACTTTGAACCCTCCCGCGGCATCAACAACATCCAGGGAGACAGCTGGGTACCCATGGATGCCTCCTTCAAGCAATACGACTATAGTACAGGCATGAATCTGCAACAAAACGTCCCCTTTGATGCCCAGGCCCTGGTCGATGCCATTACCGTCGGCACCACCATCAATGAAGCAGAGGGCTGGGTGCAGAACCTGCCGCAACAGGCGGCAGAAGATCAGTTCAGCCAATATCAGCAACAACTAGAAACTTTCATCAACAACCAAAACCCCGCTGCCACCGTGGGGGACGTACTGGGTTTACAGCAAGTGAAGATTATCCCCGCACGTCCCTTGTCCGCCGGGCTACCCTATAAAAAGATCTCCACCCAACAAACCTTCCCGGAAGTGCCGGATAACCTGCGCCACAAATTCAAATACCAGCTGGCCACACAAAACTTCGGTTACCCCGGCAGCCCCATTATCAGCTTTATTGAACCCACGGTTAAGCTGGCCGGAAAAAAACTGGCACTCTCCTTTAAACCCGCCAGCGCAGATGACGAAGCCATTATCAACAGCTACCTGCCGGAGCCCGACCCCGTCACCGGCGACATCGACCCCGCCCAGTTGCCCAATAGCCTGCCGGGCTACCTGATCAACCTCACCGCAGAATTCACCCTGGAAGGCACCGTCATACAAAGCGCCGGTGCCGGATTCATGGGTGGCGAACTGCACGAGACCCTGGCGTTATGGTCCCCGGCCTCTGGCTGGGATCAAGCCGTCAACAACCCCACCGCAGGGGAATACCGGGCCATCGGCCTGGATTTGCAGGGAGTCAGTCCAGAGCAGGCGGCGCAATTGCAGACACAGGCGGAAGCTACCAAGGCTATTCTGGAGAGTGGCGATGAAGTGCAGTTCGCAACGCTGACAAAACACGAAGTGGTGGGCGACCTGCTCTACGGCACGATTTTTAGTTACCTGGCTCTTAATGATGTGCAGGATAAATTAGCGGCGTTAAGTTCAGGTATTGTTCAATACCGCCTTCCCAGCTTTGGCATTTTTTCAACCAGATTGTCTACCCAATATTGGTTTGGCTTGCCTCGAAATGTGAGCTTCAGTGGCCTGGGTATGGATGTGGATCATTACACCTATCAGGCGGTTGATAAGCGCGGTGACCGGGCTGCGTGGGTTAACTATAATTTGATGACTGGCGCAAGAGCCAGTGCCATGGAACATTTAGTGCCGGAGCAGATGTTCAGCACCGTCGAAAATCCGGCACAGGGCATTAGCGCCGTAAAGGCTTTGGCAATCGCCAGCGCCGAAGGGCAAAGGATCTGGACGATTGATCAAAACAACCTTAACACTGCACTGGCCGCGATTAACCTGGATGCCGATATTGAAAATGAAATCCGCAGCGCGGTGAATGCAGGTAAGGTCGCGACGACCCATGATACGCCGGTGGCTTTTGCGGGCTCAACCGTGACGGGGTACTTGTTGATTGACCCTGCGACGGGGGCGGGGGCTTATAAGATTAGTGGTGGGGCGAATGGTGCGTGGTTATTTATAGCCGTAGTTGCCTTCCTAATTGCCATGATAATTTTCAATCTGCTTACAAGGAATATTCAAGGGCTATTCTTTTCACTTACAGCCTATTTCGGGTTTGTAAATAGGGTTGAAGATATACTAAATAGTGACTTGTCACCTAGTCAAGTTCAGATTGAAGTAGAAAGAGCGATGGCGGCAGCAGTTATTGGGTCGGTGGGTGGTTCTGCCTTGTCGACCCTTGCAGGTAACGATCCAAGGATACACAGTCTTCGTTGGCTTTTACGCGCGTTTTTTGCGGGCTGGAATGCTGTTTGGTTTAATTATTAATGAAAAAAAAATATTGTCTTAGATATATAGTAAGCTGGATTGTTGTTGTCGGGGTAGGCTATTTTTATGAGAATGGAAAGGAATATCTTCTTTTTATTGCGGGGTTAACGGCAGCATATCTCAGAGATGGAAAAACAAATAAGGATTATATTGAACAAGTAATTGCTCTGCGTGTTTGGCAGATCGCCGCATTTGTTTATTACTTCTTTCTTGTTCTAATGGCTATCGTTAAAGGTGTCCATTTTTTTCTAGACGTCAATATTATGGTTGCGGTTTTGATAGTGGCGTTTCCTTACCTGTTGGCATGGGTTGCTGGAGATTTAATTAGTTGCAGGGCAAGTGAAAAAAACGGCCAATAAGTAAAGGCAAGCCTGGAGAGCGCCGATCAAACGATTATTGATGGGCTGAATAAACACGAAGTGGTGGGTGACCTTCTCTATGCCACCATTTACAGCTACCTGGCGCTGAATGATGTTCAGGATCAGATACAGTCCAGGGCCGCAGACGTTATCAACTATCGTTTGCCGAGCTACGGCATATTTAGCACCAGCCTGCAAACGAGCTACTGGTTTGGCCTGCCAAGAAATGTCAGTTTCAACGGACTTAGTATGGACGTAGACCGTTTAGCCACCCAATCCATCAGCAAAGATAACGACTGGAGCCGTACCGCCAACTACATCTGGGCAACCGGTATCAGAAAAATAAGGGGACACAATACTTAATTATGTTATCCGCCCCGCCCGCTATGTTTACGGCACGATGGAAGTGCCCGCCGACAAAGCCATGAACTGGGTGGGCGGCATGGAAACCACGGGCGCCGCCCAACAGCTCATGGGCCAGGGTGGCATCCCCAATGTGGCCAGAGTGCAAGGCGGTCAAGTCAGCCATATTCGTCTGGAACACACCTGGGTGGAAGCCTGGGTAGACTTTGAACCCTCCCGCGGCATCAACAACATCCAGGGAGACAGCTGGGTACCCATGGATGCCTCCTTCAAGCAATACGACTATAGTACAGGCATGAATCTGCAACAAAACGTCCCCTTTGATGCCCAGGCTCTGGTCGATGCCATTACCGACGGTACCACGATCAATGAAGCAGAGGGCTGGGTACAGAACCTGCCGCAACAAGCGGTACAAGATCAGTTCAGCCAATATCAGCAACAACTAGAAACTTTCATTAACAATCAAAACCCCGATGCCACCGTGGGGGACGTGCTCGGCTTACAGGAAGTGCGGATTATCCCCGCACGTCCATTATCGGCCGGGCTACCCTATAAAAAGGTCTCCACCCAACAGACTTTCTCGGAAGTGCCGGATAACCTGCGCCACAAATTCAAATACCAATTGGCCACGCAAAATTTCGGCTACCCCGGCAGCCCCGTTATCAGCTTTATCGAACCCACGGTCAAACTGGCTGGCAAAAAGCTGGCGCTCTCCTTCAAACCCGCCAGCGCGGATGACGAAGCCATCATCAACAGCTATCTGCCGGAGCCCGACGCCGTTACTGGCGAAATCGACCCAACCCAGTTACCCAATAGCCTGCCGGGCTACTTGATCAATCTCACCGCAGAATTCACCCTGGAAGGCACCGTCATACAAAGCGCCGGTGCCGGATTCATGGGCGGAGAGCTACATGAGACTCTGGCGCTGTGGTCCCCGGCCTCTGGCTGGGATCAAGCCGTCAACAACCCCACCGCAGGGGAATACCGGGCCATCGGCCTGGACTTGCAGGGAGTCAGTGGCGCGGAGGCCGCAAGACTGCAATCCCGGGTTGAGGCCACCAAGGCGACCTTGGAGAGCGCCGATCAAACGATTATTGATGGGCTGAGCAAACACGAAGTCGTGGGCGATCTGCTCTATGCCACCATTTACAGCTACCTGGCGTTGAATGATGTTCAGGATCAGATACAGTCCAGGGCCGCAGACGTCGTCAACTATCGCCTGCCGAGTTACGGCATATTTAGCACCCGCCTGCAAACGAGCTATTGGTTTGGCCTGCCAAGAAATGTCAGTTTCAACGGACTCAGCATGGACGTAGACCACTTGGCCACCCAATCCATCAGCAAAGATAACGACTGGGGCCGTACGGTCAATTTTATCCGTGCGACGGGCATCAGAGCCTCAGCCATGGAACATTCAGTGCCGGAGCAAATGTTCAGCACCGACCAGGCACCCGCCCAGGGCGTCAGCGCGGTTAAAGCACTTGCCCTGGCGAGCGCCGAAGGGCAAAGGATCTGGACGATTGATCAAACCAATCTCAACACCGCACTGGCCGCAATCAATTTGGATGCTGATATTGAAAATGAAATCCGCAGTGCGGTGAATGCGGGTAAGAGAGCCGCCGGTATCCCGGCCCGTTATGTTTACGGCAGTGTGGAAGTGCCCGCCGATAAAGCCATGAACTGGGTGGGCGGCGTGGAAACCGCAGGCGCTGCTCAACAGCTGCTGGGACAGGGCGGCATCCCGAATGTGGCCCGAGTGCAAGGCGGTCAAGTCACTCATATCCGCCTGGAACACACCTGGGTGGAAGCCTGGGTAGATTTTGAACCCTCCCGTGGCATCAACAATATCCAGGGAGACAGCTGGGTGCCCATGGATGCCTCCTTCAAGCAATACGACTTCAGTGCAGGCATGGACCTGCAACAAAACGTCCCCTTTGACGCCCAAGCCCTGGTCGATGCCATTACCGACGGCACCACAATCAATGAAGCAGAGGGCTGGGTACAGAACCTGCCGCAACAAGTGGCGGAAGACCAGTTCAGTGAATTTCAGCAACAGGTAGAAACCTACATCAACAACCAAAATCCCGCCGCCACCGTGGGAGATGTACTGGGTTTGCAGGAAGTGCGGATTATCCCCGCACGTCCATTATCAGCCGGTCTACCCTACAAAAATATCTCCACCCAACAGACCTTCTCGGAAGTGCCGGATAACCTGCGCCATAAATTCAAATACCAATTGGCCACGCAAAACTTCGGCTACCCCGGCAGCCCCGTTATCAGCTTTATCGAACCCACGGTCAAACTGGTCGGCAAAAAGCTGGCGCTCTCCTTCATACCCGCCAGCGCGGATGACGAAGCCATCATCAACAGTTATCTGCCGGAACCCGATCCGGTCACCGGTGACATCGACCCAACCCAGCTGCCTAATAGCCTGCCGGGCTATCTGATCAATCTCACCGCAGAATTCACCCTGGAAGGCACCGTCATAGAAAGCGCCGCAGCTGGCACCATGGGCGGAGAGCTACACGAGACCCTGGCATTATGGTCCCCGGCCTTTGGCTGGGATCAAGCCGTGAATAACCCAACAGCGGGTGAATACCGGGCCATCGGCCTGGACTTACAGGGAGCCAGTGGGGCGGAGGCCGCAAGACTACAGTCTCGGGTTGAAGCCACCAAGGCCAGCCTGGAGAGTGCCGATCAAACGATTATTGATGGGCTGAGCAAACACGAAGTGGTGGGCGACCTGCTCTATGCCACCATTTACAGCTACCTGGCGCTGAATGATGCCCAGGACCAGATACAATCCAGGGCCGCAGGCGTTATCAATTATCGTCTGCCGAGCTACGGCATATTCAGCACCCGCCTGCAAACGAGCTACTGGTTTGGCCTGCCAAGAAATGTTAGTTTCAGCGGACTCAGCATGGACGTAGACCACTTGGCCACCCAGAGCATCACCAAAGACAATGACTGGGGCCGTACCGTCAATTTTATCCGTGCAACGGGCATCAGAGCCTCCGCCATGGAGCATTCGGTGCCGGAGCAAATGTTCAGCACCGTCGATAATCCGGCACAGGGTATTAGTGCCGTAAAGGCCTTGGCAATAGCCAGCGCCGAAGGGCAAAGGATCTGGACGATTGATCAAACCAATCTCAACACCGCATTGGCCGTAATCAATTTGGATGCCGATATTGAAAATGAAATCCGCAGCGCGGTGAATTCGGGTAAGGTTGCGACAGCTCATGATACGCCAGTGGCGGTTTTCTGTCTTTTGATGAGGGCTCGATTTTAGGGTTTATTGGCTTTGCAATAGGCTTAATTGGAGCGGGTTTATCACTACCATTGCTAGTGTTTATTGCTGCTTTGATTGCTATTGTAATAGTATATTCTCTGATTCTTGATTATATGGCGATAGATCATCGATGTGCGGGTTTAGATGGCATAGTTGGTTTAGGTGCTTTAGCAACATTGGCAGGAATATTTACTGGTGGTATTGGAGCAATTATCGTTATGTATATTGGTCTTATAGCAGCAGGTGGTGCCACGGCGGCGGCTAGTTCTAGCAGTTGTAGAAATTAGGAAGTAAATGTTATGGAATCTGGATTAGCTAATTTTGTATTATTTATAACGGATATATTTATATTTATTTTCTTCGGTATGGCTATATATGGAATACTTAAAAAAAGAATATTTGCTTTGGGAACATGGTATTTAAAATCTAATAGTAACAGCCAATATATTCAGGTAATAATTGGTTATATTATGCTAGGTACACTACTGGTTGCCTTCCGTTTTTTTGTTTTCCCCGAAAGATTATATCAGTATCTGTAAATTATACCGGTGTCCATATTCAAGAGGCCGCAGATTGAAAGACTGCGGCCTTTTTGGTTTTTTTGGATTTTTAATCTGGGCCACCCAGACTATCACCAAAGACATGACTGGGGCCGTACCGTTAACTTCATCCGTGCGACTGGTATCAGAGCCTCGGCCTTGGAGCATTTGGTGCCGGAGAGAATGTTCAGTACCGATGATAATTCGGCACAGGGTATATTGGTGCAGTAAAGGCCTTGGCAATAGCCAGCGCCGAAGGTCAAAGGATTTGGACGATTGATCAAACCAATCTCAATACAGCACTGGCCGCAATTAATTTGGATACTGATATTGAAAATGAAATCTGCAGCGCGGTGAATGCAGGTAAGATTGTCACAGCTCATGATACGCCGGTGGCTTTTGCGGGTTCAACAGTGACGGGATACTTGTTGATTGACCCTACGACGGGGGCGGGTGCTTATAAGGTCGGGGGTGGTCAGAATGGTGCCTGGCTATTTTGGGGTACTATCATATTTCTTGGTATTATGCTTTATCTTGCTTTAATGTCGGGTAACATTATTGGCGCAGCTTTTATTTTACTGGCATACAATAGTTTTTTAAATCGTGTTGAGGCGATATCTGGCGACCTGACACCAGAACAAACCTACTCTGAGCTGAACAGAGCAGCATTCTTAGCAGTAGCAGGTTCGTTTGCTGGCTTGGCGCTGGGCCGCTTAGGTCCAATTGGAGGTGTTATGACTTGGTATTTGCGGGGATTCCTGCTTGCATTTGGATTAACTTGGTATGGCTAGTGGAAATTGTATGGTGCTTATGCTGAGTTGGATTTTTTTTGGTGCCGGGTTTTATGTATATGAAAATGGAGGCTTGGCAATTTCATTCATACCTTTTGCCATAGCAGCAGCTATACGAGGTGATAGGGATAAAATAATAGGTGAAAAATTAAAAACACGAAAAAGCTGGCAAGTTTTCTTTTTGTTATACCTTCTATTTATACTGTTGATCGCTATAGTTTACACGGAGAGAATTTCATCTCTAGGCGGTACAGGAAAAACTTTAGCATTTTTGTTTCCATTAGTGTTAATGGCCGTGTTCAACGATCTAAAAACATGCGGAAATAGAAGTATTCTCTGATGGCGATGTTGTATATGGTCGAACATCGTGAACAGTTTTCAAAGCAATGATTCGGCAGAATTTAATAGACTTGTTGCGCTCACTATAATGTCACAATTAGCAGCATTTATTCCTTTTGCTGCGCTAGGGGCAGAAGGACTAAGCTTGGTAATATTTCTTGAGGGTTTTTTGTTTATCTGGGGTGAGGTGTAGTTTGGCTAATGAGTATGTTAGCGTCCACAATATTTGGCTGTATGTATGTTCTCTGGTCAGTTTATATCGATAGTGTGAGCCGTGGTGGAGATCTAATATATTCTATAATCTCTGAAACAGTTTTGTGGGTTGTGTTTTATATTTTTTTCGTGGGTTTCTGGAAATTTTATTGTGTCGAATGGAAAAAATTATCTGATAGATCGTTTCTTAGGGTAGTCTTTGAAAGAATTTGGTTGCCACTCGTTACCGTATTCTTAGTAATCAACACAAACCACTATGAAAGTCCTGAGGAAAATTATTTATTTTTTCTTGTGGGGTTAGCGCTATTTCTTTCACTGACTGATATGGGAGCATCAATTGAGAGATTTGTTAAAGGTAAATTCTCAAGCTTGAATTCGACTAACTGATCCATGTTGTATAGTCGATATCCACCCAAATTACGGAGCGACTTATTACCAATGGATTTTATCGTTAATATTATGATAGTCGTTATGATAGTAAAAAAAGTAACGTAAGTCGGTTGTGGGACGACGTCTTTAAGAAGAGGGCTTCAAGCAATATGACTTTAGTACAGGCATGGACCTGCCACAAAACGTTCCTTTTGATGCCCAGGCCCTGATCGATGTCATTACCGACGGCACCACAATCAATGAAGCAGAGGGTTGGGTACAGAACCTGCCGCAACGGAAGACCAGTTCAGCGAATTTCAGCAAAGAGAAGTGGCGTTTAGAATTTGGGTGAGTGGGTTTTTATCGATAATAGGGGTTCAGTTATTTTCCTAATGCAAGGATTCGTTTGCTATGAGCCGTAATCAATCTCTTTATTATATTGGTTGGACGGCAATGATTGTTTTTTATACGGCCTCTTTTATTACGGGTGAACTTTGGTATCTTTTGGGAAGTTCATTATGTATTTCAATTTTTGGAATAGATGGAGCATCAAAAAAAAGGGATGGAATCACATCGATGCCTATGCGTTGGCAAGTGGCGATGGCAATGTATCTTCTGGTTTTAGCTTTTTACTTATGGTTAAATTTAGATTTTGTTAAGAATGCGAATTCAATGTTACTTTTAGGTTTATTTCTTTTTCCTTTTCTTCCATGGATTATATATAGTGAAAAAAATAAATAGCAGATCAATGTCAGAATAATCGAAGAGTATAGGTGTATATAACTGTGTGAAAGTTAAAAGCAGTGATAGGGTGCGAGTTGTAATATTGTATTAATGAGTCAATTTAAATAAGTTTTTTTCAAAGCGAGAAAGCCAATAATTAATATCCTAGGTGTGTCAATCGCATGATCTTAAGAAATAACGGCTGTCAGGATATAAGCTATGCTGATGAAGACCATCATCATTTTTAGCTATTACTGTAAAAAGGAATGTCATGTTTCGGTTATCGAACCCATAGATAATGTTTGATGATTAGCAATGTACATTTAACCGCTTAAAATGGTAAAGAATTCTTTTCAATGCCACCATTTACAGTTATCGGGTCATCGGCCTGGATTTGCAGGGGGGGGCAGTGGCTCGGTACCCATTATTAGGTAATAAAGGGGGGGGTGTGAATGTTTAGATGCCCAGCTTGTGAAAATAAATTAAATAAAAAATGTTTGATTGTAGAGAAAACTGAATATAAACCTCGTTGGTATGAGGTTTACTATGACTCAGCTCCAATGTATTCCTGCGCACATTGCGGCGTACAGTTAAAATATGAAGGCCAAGTGATACTAGTTATTGCTGTATTTATCGAAGTACTATCAGCCAGTTTAATAATATATTTCTTTAATGTACCACGGTTTCTAATGGCTATAGCTGTAGTAGGTATATTTTTTCTTTTATTTAAGACTATTATTAGAGTGAAAACACAAGATCTTTCCTAAGCTATCGCCTGCCGAGTTACGGCATATTTAGCACCCGCCTGCAAACGAGCTACTGGTTTGGCCTGCCAAGAAATGTTAGTTTCAATGGACTCAGCATGGACGTAGACACACCTAGTGTAGTGTCCTAATTTAATTCTATATTATCAAGGGTTGATCGCGCGCGATTTACTTTTTCCAATATTTCTTCAGCAGACTTTGTCCAAACAAATGGTTTCGGGTTTTTGTTGTTCGTATCGATATACTCAATAATCTTTTTTTCCAGATCATCTACCGAAGTAAAAATACCTCTTTTAAGTTGCTTCTGTGTTAGCACACCAAAAAAACGTTCGACCAGATTTAGCCATGACGAACTGGTGGGTATAAAATGTAAAAATATACGTTTGTTTCGTTTCAACCAGTTCCGTACTTTTTCATGCTTATGCGTGGAATAGTTGTCAACTATAATGTGTAAATCTTTATCTTTGTCTGCTTGACCTTCAACTTTCTTCAGAAATTTAAGAAACTCTTTGTGCGTATACTTTTGATAGCATTTACCCGTCACACTCCCAGTGGCAACATCAAGCGCTGCAAAAAGTGTACTCGTACCATTTCTTTTATAATCATGCGTCATTGTTCCACAACGCCCTTTTTTTAATGGAAGGCCAGGTTGCGTGCGATCTAACGCCTGAATTGATGTCTTCTCATCAATACAAAAGACAATGGCATTGTCCGGTGGATTTAAATACAGGCCAACGACATCACATAATTTCTCCTCAAAATGAGGATCATTGCTGACTTTGAATGTCTTCTCCAGGTGAGGCTTTAAACCTACCGATTGCCAGACTCGACTAACAAAACTGTGAAGTGGTTCCCTTTTGAAGTGGTACCCGAAACCTGGACAGGTTGTTAAGCTCTGACATGAATGTTTTTTTGTCGGGTAAGCGAACATTGGGCAGCCAACCCGTGCTCGTGGCGAGTGAAGTTTAGGAGTTCAGTGTGTACTACAGAATGTGAAAACAAAAAACACAGTGTCTGTTACGCAGAGGTCGCAGAGACACAGAGACGCAGAGTTTTTAGTGTTTTTCTTTGCGTCTCTGTGACCTCTGCGTTTACAAGCATTGGATTTGACAAAACGAAGGGCTTCTAGGCAAAGGGGTTTGCTCAGGAATTCCTGAATGTGCAAAAAGTGGTTGACTCTTTAAACCTGACAGACCACACTCGCCGCTATGATTATGAATTTTTCCCACAACGCAATGCGACGCGCCATGTTTTGGCTACCCCTGCCGGTAGTCAAGGCCGCTCGTCTGCGAGAGCCGGAGAATTCAATGTAGTCAGTTGGTAAATTCAACACCGAATTCAAGAGGCCGCAGATCGAAAGACTGCGGCCTTTTTGGTTTTTTGGATTTTTAATCTGGTACGCAATAAAAACAGAGGAATGCATTATGTCTGTACCGGCAGCATTTTTGGGTGTAGTGCTGATCTGGTCAACGACCCCGTTGGCGATTCAGTGGAGCAGTGAAGGCTGGGGTTATCTGTTTGGTATTTCCGGACGCATGGTGCTGGGCGCACTGGTGTGCGCTGTGTTACTGCAAATTTTGAAACCCGGTCTGCCGTGGCACCGTGAGGCCCGTAACACCTATTTTGCGGCAGGTGTGGCTATTTATGGCGCTATGCTCAGTGTGTATTGGGGGGCACAGTTTATTCCTTCGGGTTTGATTGCCGTGTTGTACGGACTTAATCCGCTGTTGACGGGTGTGGCTGCTGCCCTGTTTCTGGGGGAAAAGAGTTTTACGCCGGGTAAGTTAATGGGGATGGCTTTGGCTTTTTCCGGATTGTTAAGTATTTTTGCCGATGACATTATGTTGCGCGAGGATGCCTGGTTGGGGGTATTGGCTATTTTGTTTTCAGTGCTGTTGCACAGCGTCAGTGGTGTATGGATCAAGCGTATCGGTGGCGGATTGCCGGGCTTGACAGTGACCAGTGGTGGATTGTTTGTGGTAACACCGTTGTTTCTGCTGACCTGGTTGATCTTTGATGGTCATATGCCTACGGAGATGAATACACATGCGGGGCTGTCGATGTTGTATCTGGGTGTGTTTGGTTCAGCGCTGGGTTTTACCTTGTATTTTTATTTGCTGAAAAAAATGGAAGCCAACCGTGTTTCATTAATCACGTTATTAACGCCGGTGTTGGCGTTGATTTTAGGCAGTAGCCTGAACGGAGAAACTGTATCGGTAGAAGTATTGTTGGGCAGTAGTTTGATCATATTTGGTTTGGTATTACATTTGTGGGGCGATGGGTGGGTAGCGCGATGGGTGCCTGTTACTGTGGTGGAAACGGATGTGGAAAAATAAGTCAGAGTGCAGCATGGGTGGGCACAAAAAATGTGCTCACTCTACGGTGGCTTTGTTGAGTTGCTTATGAATCCGGCGGTGATACTTTACCGATGACAACACAATTCCGGCCATTGGCTTTGGCTTCATAAACGGCCTGGTCTGCGGCGGAAAACAGGGCATCAAATTGACAGGTGTTGTCTAATGGTAATTCGGCAATACCAAAGCTTGCTGAAATGGCAATACCTTCCGGGTGCAGATCAGAAATTTTCATGCGTAACAATTCGGCTTTTTTACGGGCATCTTCAGCATCGCAGTGCCTTAATATCAGTACAAACTCTTCACCGCCAAAACGGGCCGCAATGTCTTCGTTACGACAAGTGGATTTCAGTATTCGTGCTGTTTGGGTCAGTACGATATCGCCTACGCTATGGCCGTGGGTATCGTTGACGATTTTAAAGTTATCCAGATCGACGACGATCAGGCTGAGTGGATGTTTATGCCGAAAGGCTTCGCTAATGTGTTTGGGGGCAAGCTCCATCAAAAAATGTCGGTTATAAAGCTCGGTAAGATGGTCAGTCATGGCCAGTTCTTGTAACAGGTGTTGCTGTGCTTTGAGTTTGTCCAGCAACTTTTTGTTGGTGATCAGGTTATGCACACGGGCTATTAACTCTTCTTTAAGAATGGGTTTGGCAACATAGTCATTGGCTCCGCAATTCAGTAATTCAATTTTTCGCGCGCTGTCATTTTGTCCCGACATGGCCAGAATAGGGATGTTCCCCTTACCTTTTTCCATGCGCCGCACTTCCTGAACCAGACCGACACCACTCATGCTGCCCGCCAGTAAAATGTCGGTCAGCAATAGATCATAATCCTTTGTCTGGAATGCCTCGCAGGCTTGCTCAGCGTGAGTGAAATGGTCGATGGTAAGCCCCATGGTTTCGAGTATGTGAATGGTGAGTTTGGCGACAGAGGGGCTGTCTTCCGCATATAAAACCCGTGCATCCATGTTGCTATGGGTACTTGCCCGGTTAATGAATTCATTCAGATAATTCTGGAGTCGCGGGATATCTGACTTGTGGAAAATTTCGGTGACCCCTGCCTGGGTAGCAGGTTCAAAAATGGTTTTGTTTTCTTCCGCCGTCAATAAAATAACGGGAATGTGCTTTGTTTTTTCCAACTCACGGATTTTTTTACAAAATTTGATGCCGTCACCATCCTGTAATTGTAGCGAGGTGAGCACCAGACCAACAGGATGGAGAGAGAGATGATGTAGCGCTTCGTCGAAATGGGTGACAAATATGGGTTTGATATCAACGGCATGACAAACCGTTTCCAATAATTGGCGATAGGCTTTACTGGGTTCTGCAATAAGTGCTTTCATAATGTAGTAATGAGTCCGTGTGATACCCATTTTGTCGGTAGTTTGCCGACCAGACTTGAGGTTTTAGCGGGTTGAGTTATCCAGCGCCCAGTACACATGTTCACGTACCAACTCAGAGGAGTGCTGCTGTTTTGCCATCAATGCATCACGGATTTTTGCGTTGGCGGGGGCGTTGCCCAGTGCCACCGCGATATTACGCAGCCAGCATGCGTAACCAATGCGCCGAATAGGGCTGCCTTCAGTGCGTTTGAGAAATTCTTCTTCACTCCAGGAAAACAGTTTCAGTAGACTGATATCATCCAGGGCACGTCGCGGCAGAAAGTCCGTTTCCGGTGTGCTCTGTGCGAACCGGTTCCACGGACATACCAGTTGGCAGTCATCACAGCCATAAATACGGTTGCCGATTAACGGCCGTAATTCCACGGGAATGCTTTCGCGCAATTCAATGGTGAGATAAGAGATGCACAGACGTGCATCCACCTGGTACGGCGCGACAATGGCGCGGGTGGGGCAGACATCAATGCAGACTGTACAGGTGCCGCAATGATTAGTAGCCGTCGTATTAGCAGGCAATGAGGCGGGCAGTGGCAGGTCAGTGTAAATTTCGCCGAGAAAAAACCACGAACCGGTTTGCTCGGCCAGCAGATTAGTGTGTTTGCCAATCCAGCCCAGCCCGGCTTTTTCCGCCAGTGCTTTTTCCATCACCGGCGCACTGTCGGTAAACACCCGGTAACCAAACGGGCCAATAGCCTGCTCGATGCGCGTTGCCAGTTTTTGCATGCGGTTTCGCAATACTTTGTGGTAATCACGTCCCAGGGCATAACGGGAAATGTAGGCTTTTTCAGGGTCGGCCAGAATGGCCTCGGGGTCAGCGCTATTGGGTGGCAGATAATCCAGACGCGCACTGATTACGCTGGCAGTGCCGGGCTCCAGCTCGGCCGGGCGACTGCGTTTAGTGCCATGTTTGCGCATGTAATCCATGCGCCCGTGTCTGCCTTCCTGTAGCCAGTTGAGCAGGTGGGTTTCGGCGTCGTCCAGTTGTGTGTCACTGATGCCTAGCTTTTGGAAACCCAGCTCCTGGCCCCAGCGCTGGATGTCGGTGGCCAGCCTGGCCCAGTCTGAAAGGATTGCCGGGGCATGGTTTTGTGATTCATTCATAGCCGCTATGATAGCCCGATGGACACGATGCCCGATAATCTTTCCCGCAATCTGCCACATTCCTTGTACCGCGCTGCCCAGGTGCGCGAGCTGGATCGTATTGCCATCGAAGAGCAGGGCATTCCCGGAGCCACCCTGATGGCGCGTGCGGGACAGGCCGCCTTCGCATTTTTGCAACAGCGTTGGCCGGGAGCCCGTTCTCTGGGTGTGCTTTGCGGTGTGGGCAATAACGGCGGTGATGGCTTTATCGTTGCGCGGCTGGCGCATGAGGCGGGTTACGCGGTGCGAGTGTGGCAGGTCGGTGATGCAGGCCGGATTCAAGGGGATGCACTCATGGCCCGTGAGCAGATGCAGGTGGCGGGCCTTGCTGTCGAGGATTTTGCTGCGGCTGATTTCAGTGCAGTGGATGTGCTGGTGGATGGTCTGCTGGGTACCGGTCTCAGTGGTGAGGTGGGTGGTAGCTGGCGGCAGGCCATTGAAGCCATGAATCATGTTCGTACCGCTGAGACTAAAGTGCTGGCGCTGGATATTCCCTCCGGTTTGCATGCTGATACCGGCTGTATTCTCGGTAATGCGGTGCAGGCGGATGCCTGTATCACGTTTATTGGTTTGAAGTTGGGTTTGTTCACCGGGCAGGGGCCAGCGGTGTGTGGAGCCCTCCATTTTGATGATCTCGCTATTCCGACAGCGGTTTATGCTCAACTGAAACCTGCCGCCCATCGTTTGAGCTGGGATCAATTCATGCCGCCGCCGCGTAATCCTGTGGCACACAAAGGCGATTTTGGTCATGTGCTAGTGGTGGGGGGTGACCAGGGTATGTCGGGTGCAGTACGACTGGCAGGGGAGGCGGCGTTACGCACGGGTGCGGGGTTGGTGAGCATCGCGACTCATGCCGAGCATGCTGCGATGATCAGTGCAACCCGACCGGAACTGATGTCTCATAGTGTTGAGAGGGCATCAGCGTTGACTCTGTTACTGAAGCGCGCCAGTGTACTGGCCGTGGGACCGGGCCTGGGGCAGAGTGAGTGGAGTCGCAGAGTGTTTTCTGCGTTACTGGAGAGCCCGTTGCCTATGGTGGTGGATGCGGATGCCCTTAATTTGCTGGCTGTCGAACCGGCATACCGGGATAACTGGATACTGACCCCCCATCCTGGTGAAGCAGCCCGCTTGCTGGGACAGACTGTCGAACAGGTCCAGGTTGATCGCCTTGCAGCAACCACCGCTTTGCAGCAAAAATACGGCGGCGTCATTGTGCTGAAAGGTGCTGGTACTGTCGTCGTCGATACTGCTGGCGAGATGGGTATTTGCAGTGAGGGAAACTCCGGTATGGCCAGTGGTGGTATGGGGGATGTACTCACGGGTGTTATCGCCAGCTTGTTGGCCCAGGGGTGTCCATTGAGTGAGGCTGCCCGGCAGGGTGTGTGCCTGCATGCTCATGCGGCAGATGTGGCAGCGCAGGATGGCCAACGCGGTTTGCTGGCATCTGACCTTTTTCCCGTTATGCGGTGGTTGCTGGGTTGATGTGAAACTCTGGGTTTTCAAGCAATAAATATGTAATGCACCCTGTTTATTCACCATAATACTGATGCAATAATTGCACTGGGAACAGTGGGAAAGGTTGTTCAGGATTCCGCAATATAAAAATCGTACAAACAATAAAAGTGTTTGAGGGGGCTGAAGGGGCATCAACATTATCACCTCACATCGGCGCAGGCCGGTGCTCAGGTTTAAATCACTGAACCCTGGCTTATGCCGGGGATAGAAAATATCTGCATCAATTAAAGATCATTCACTCAAAGGTTATGTCAATGAATTCTGAAGAATTGAAAGAGTTAATAGAGCTGAAGGAAAAGGGACTTACGAAACTGAAACTGGTTGGTTTGGGACATGCTTTTATTGTCCACAAAAACATCCAGAATAAAATATCCCATGATTTAATCGGTGAGGGTAAAGAGTTATCGACGTTTATTGACAGATCACCTTCCGAGCCCGGTCTGTGCCACTTATATAAATTTAATTTGCATATTACAAAAGCCTTGTTTCTGCCAGAAGAAGTTAACGAAGCAATCCGCAATGAGAATGAAGTTGTCATGAAGTTCGCTGATGTGGCTGATGAGCATATTCCTGATAAATAATGCCACACACTGATTCCCAGTCTTGTTCAATGTCTGGCACCACACTCACGGTTCCTGATGAACCTGCCATGCAGGTGTTGGGCGAATGTATTGCCGATGCATTACGTGCTGAAACACAGCAAGGCTGTGTTATTTACCTGCACGGTGAACTGGGTGCAGGTAAAACCACGTTAACCCGTGCGATCCTGAAAACTCTGGGCGTTACCGGCCGTATTAAAAGCCCCACGTATACGCTGGTGGAACCCTATGAGTTACCGGGTAACGTTGCCGCTCGCGTGGCTTACCATTTTGATTTGTACCGCCTTGCTGACCCGGAGGAGCTGGAATTTCTGGGTGTGCGCGATTATTTCAGTTCCGATGCGGTGGTGTTGGTGGAGTGGCCGGAGCGGGGTGAGGGTGTATTGGCGGCAGCGGATGTGCATATTCACATTCATTACCGTGCCGCAGGCGCTGGAGAAGGGCGGACGGTGGTTATTCAGGCGGCGGACACGGGACGTGCCCATTGGGTGAGGAGCCTGATTTAGCGCCATTGTTCAGATGAACTGTATAATTTTTAATCATTAAAGAATTGCTGTAAAATTAATCTCCATTCAAGGATAAGTATTCTTCCTATCTTAATGTAAATAAAGAAAAAACTTGCTTTTTGTCAATTTGTTTGCACAATAAGTAATCATGCGTAGAGATGTAAGAAAAATCGAATCAATGACTATGATGTTTTCGGGTTATAAACTTGGGCGGGTGGTGTTTCCCCTTTTTTTAGTATCAATCATGATGTTGTCAGCCGGGGCGCAGGCCGTCACGGTGGATGATGTCCGCATGTGGAGTGGGCCGGAGAGTACACGGTTAGTGTTCGATATCAGCGACCCTGTTGAACATTCCGTGTTCATGTTGCGTGCGCCAAACCGGGTGGTGATTGATCTGAAAAATACCCGTTTGCGAAAGACTCCTCGCGGGTTGGATTTCTCCAAAAGCGTGGTGAGTAAACTGCGCAGTGCCAAGCGCAATAGCAATGACCTGCGTATGGTCTTGGACCTCAAAAGCAAAGTGCGCCCGCAAAGCTTTCTGCTGAAACCCACCAAACAATACGGTCATCGTTTGGTGATTGACCTGAGTGATACCCGCGTCAAATCTGTACCCAAAGTGGCTCGCGATAGCACCAACCGCAGTAAAGGTGTACTGCGTGATGTGATTATTGCTATTGATGCTGGTCATGGTGGCGAAGACCCAGGTGCCTCTGGACCCCGTGGTACCCGTGAAAAGCATGTGGTATTGGCCATTGCCCGCCAGTTGGAACGGCTCATCAAAAAAGAGCCAGGTATGCGGCCTGTGATGATTCGTACCGGCGACTATTATCTGGGCCTGCGCAAACGCATGGAAAAGGCGCGTGAAATGCAGGCCGATTTATTTATCTCCATTCACGCCGATGCTTTTCACAACGGACGGGCCAGTGGCTCCTCGGTGTACGTGTTGTCGCAAAATGGTGCCACCAGTGAGGCTGCACAATGGCTGGCAAAAAGTGAAAACAATTCGGATTTGATTGGTGGAGTCAGCCTGGATGACAAAGATGACCTGCTGCGCTCGGTGCTGCTGGATTTGTCACAGAACGCCACCATTGCCGCCAGCTTGGATGTGGGTGGCAGTGTACTCAAAGAGTTAGGTGGTATTGGAAAACTGCACAAAAAACGGGTAGAGCAGGCCGGTTTTTTGGTGCTGAAGTCACCGGATATTCCCTCGATTCTGGTGGAGACCGGTTATATTTCCAACAAACGTGAAGAGCGCAAGCTGCGTGACAAGGTTTACCAGCGTAAGCTGGCGATGGCTATGCTCAAAGGTGTACGCCGTTATTTTGCGCAAAATGCCCCCCCCGGCACACGCCTAGCCATGGGTGAACAGCGGCATGTGATCCGTCGCGGAGATACCCTCAGTGGTATTGCCCAGCGTTACCGTGTGACCCAGGTTGCCCTGCGTAACGTGAACCGTCTGCGTAATAGCCAGTTAAAAGTAGGGCAGGTGTTGCGCATTCCGGTGTTGTAAATTCAAATACGACTTACCTGTTTCAACACAGAGTAAAACTGTAGGGTGAAACAAGCGCAGCGGTTCCACCTTGATTTACCGGCAAATGGCGAGTCAGGGTGGACGTTGGTAGCTGATCGAATTTTGAATATGTTCCTTTCCCATTTGGTGGAACCGCTGCGCTTGTTCCACCCTACCTAAGTTCTCGGACAAGCATTCCGGTACAGTGGGGGGCTATGTTGTCGTGGTGTTGATAAGTGACGTGTTATAAACGCAGAGGTCGCAGAGGTCGCAGAGACGCAAAGGACGCAGAGAAAAAGACTAAAAAACTTTTACGTCTTTACGATCCCTGCGCTAAATACTCGATGATTTTTTAAAGTAGCGTGTTTTTAGCGTTTAAAGCACATTTTTTATCAAATATTCGAGAAATAGAAGCATGACGCTGGACAAAGTAAAAATCGAAAAAATTTTTCGAGGTCTGGGAGAAGCGTTATCAGCACCAACAACCTTGTGTGTTTTTGGCAGTTCGCCCGCAATATTTTGTGGACAACAGTCACGTCAAATTCAGGGTATTGATATTTGGCATGCAAGCTCAGCGTATGACGGAGGTAGTCTGTCTGAGGCATGTTCAAAGGTTGGGGTGCTTTATGATCCAAAAGGAGAAATCGACCCTGACAGGGTTTATTTTCAGATTGTACGTCCGGGAATAGTGGCTTTACCTGCAAAGTTTGAGACTGAAAGTCTGGCTCAGTTTGGAAATCTCAAGCTGGTTATGCCTGCTCCTGCTGTTCTTACTGCTGCAAAACTCGTGCGTGCAAATGACAATGATATTAATGATATCGTTTGGTGGATGCGCCACAGAAACTTGAAAGAACACCAGATTGAGCAAGCAATCAAGCATTTTCCTGACAACAGCCAGAGAGAAACCGCAAAGGAGAACATTGTTTTTGTTCAGTTGGTGTCTGGGGGGTAGTTGAGTGAATAATGGTAACGATTCTCGAACACTCTATGTAAATGCATTGGATGCATTGCTTAAAGATGAAATCGCAAAAGTGGCTCAAGCACGTAATTTTACGTTGCTTAAAGAGATAGCGCGTCTTGCAAAACAGGACGCACCTGTTGATCTCGCCGCTACAGATCCTTCTCTGTATATGTCCTGGCGTGCAGCCGTTACACGCTATCATTTGTCGGGCTGGACAGAAATGACACCTGAAAGAGTTTCAAAAATAATGCAGAGCTTTGATTCTGGGGGATAGCAAATACAAAGAGTCAGTGCAGCCTGTTGTTTTACGCTATCAGTGTATAATGATGGCATCATGAGCGACACGTCCAGCTTACCCCGCATCCAGAAACTCTCCACTCGACTTGCCAACCAGATTGCTGCTGGTGAAGTGGTGGAGCGCCCGTCAGCGGTGGTCAAAGAGTTGATTGAAAACAGTCTGGACGCCGGTGCACGGTCTATTGAAGTCGAAGTGGAAGGCGGTGGCACACGGCTGATACGTCTGCGTGATGACGGCTGTGGTATCGATAAAGAAGACTTCGCTCTGGCTCTGAGCCGTCATGCCACCAGCAAAATCCACAGTTTTGATGACCTCGAAGGGGTTGCCAGTCTGGGGTTTCGGGGTGAGGCCTTGCCCAGTATCAGCTCGGTATCACGCCTGGAATTACGCTCGCGGGCGCAGGGCAGCGAGAGTGGCTGGCGGGTTACCGGTGATGGCGGTGACAAAGTTGGCAAGCTGGAGCCTGTCGCTCACCCGCAGGGCACTACCATTGAAGTGCGTGATCTTTTTTTTAACACCCCGGCCCGGCGTAAATTTCTGCGCACCGAAAAGACCGAATTTACCCATCTGGAAAAAGTGGTCAAACGTATCGCGTTGAGCCGTTTTGATGTGGGTATCACCCTGAGCCACAACCAGCGGGTGGTGCAAAAATGGCGACCGGTGAGCGAGCAGGCGGAGCAGTTACAGCGTGTTGCCCAGGTGTGCGGCACGACGTTTGCCGAGAATACCCTGCAAATCGAATTTCAGGCGGCGGGCATGCGTTTGTGGGGGTGGGTGGCGCTGCCGACTTTTTCACGCTCACAAGCCGACCTGCAATACTTTTTTGTCAATGGTCGCATTGTGCGCGATAAACTGGTGACTCACGCAATCCGGCAGTCTTATCAGGATGTGTTGTACCATGGGCGGCATCCGGCCTATGTGCTTTATTTGGAGTTAGATCCGACGATGGTGGATGTCAACGTACATCCCACCAAACATGAAGTGCGTTTTCGTGAAGGCCGCATGGTGCATGATTTTCTGTTTCGCAGTCTGCATCAGGCACTGGCCGAGGCACGACCGGATGCCGCTGTGCCACTGGCTGTGTCTGAAACCACTGCCTTTTCAGCGCCACCGGCAGCGGACAATTTTCCGACACAGCCCACACAACAATTTGGTTTATCGTACCCTCGCCCGACATCATCCGGGGTGTCGCCACGGGCGGTGCAAGAGCATTTACAGGGTTATCAGGCACTGGCACAGTCGGTGACTACGGGGGAAGCGACAAACCCTGACAGCGCAGAAAATACAGATATTCCCACTTTAGGTTATGCCATTGCACAATTGCATGGTGTGTACATTCTTGCGGAAAACCAGCATGGGCTGGTGTTGGTGGATATGCATGCTGCACATGAGCGCATTACTTACGAGCGCATGAAAAATGCACTGGAAGGTGAAGGCGTAAAATCGCAGCCGTTATTAGTGCCGTTGAGCATCAACGTCAGTGAGGCGGAAGCCAAACTGCCTGCAACTTTTGACAATGTGTTTGCCGAGCTGGGTTTTGTGGTGGAAAGCATGGGGCCCGAAACCATTGTTGTGCGTCAGGTGCCAAGCCTGTTACGCGATGCAGATATCGAAGGGCTTGTGCGTGATGTGTTGTCGGACCTGAGCACTCACGGTACTACACGCCGGGTGCGTGAAGCCATTAATGAACTGCTGGGCACTATGGCCTGCCACGGTTCGGTGCGCGCCAACCGACGCCTGAGTCTGCCGGAAATGAATGCCTTGTTACGCGATATGGAAACTACCGAGCGCAGTGGCCAGTGTAATCATGGCCGACCCACTTGGGTACAGATGAATATGGACCAGCTGGATAAACTGTTTATGCGCGGGCAATAAGTGGCATCGATAAACAAAGATGTACTTGCCGAAAGGGATATGGCCGAAACCGATATCAATATTCCTGCTGTCGGGTATAACTGGAAGTATATTGTCGGACTCGACGCTGGTGAAGCAGGCAGATGGGTCTGTGTTTTTGGAGATGGCCAGATTATCAAAGAAGATCAGCACGAAGCGCTGCTGGAGAATGATGGGTTTTATGCGCGGTTATGTGGAAAATTACAACACTGAATTGAATTATTGAGAAGGGGAGAGTGATGCCAAAGGCGAGTGAACTAAAGAGAGGTAATGTCGTTGAAATTAATGGCGCACCTTATGTTGTTAAAAATGTTGAATCACGCAGCCCCTCATCCCGTGGCGCACAAACCATTTATAAAATCCGTTTTAATAATGCACAAACGGGACAAAAACTGGATGAGAGCTGCAAGGCCGATGAAATGTTTACAGAATTGGAACTCATCAAACGCCAGGCACAGTTTTTGTATCAGGATGGTGACATGTTCACTTTCATGGATATCGAAGACTACAGTCAGTACACCCTCGGACAGGCAGAGCTGGAAGACGAGCTAGGTTATCTGGTGGATGGATTGGAAGGTATTTATGTATTGATTGTTGATGATCGTGTGCTGGGTATCGAGCTGCCGCAAACCATCAGTCTGGAAATTAAAGACACAGCACCAGCATTGAAAGGTGCCACGGCGGCGGGTCGTACCAAAACAGCAACACTGGTTACCGGACTGGAAGTACAAGTGCCGGAATACATCGAAACGGGTGAAGTGATAAAAATAAATACCGATGGCAACAAATTTATGTCGCGCGCCTGAGTGAATGCAGGGTAGGCATTGCCCACACAACGGTGTTGTTTCGACGATTAATAGTGGGCATTGCTCACCCTACAGAACGATGAAAATTACTTATGGATAATGTTTTGAATAAAATATCTGAATCTGTTGATGTAAGCGAAAACGAAAACCAGGAACCCATGGCTACGGTGATGATAGGTGACAGCCGCATCACCCTGTTAGGTACGGCGCATGTATCACGTACCAGTGCAGAAAAAGTGAAGGAGCTGATTGAAACAGGAGACTACGATGCGGTGGCGGTAGAACTGTGCCCCAGCCGCTATAACTCCATTGTTAATCCCGATGCCCTGGCAAAAATGGATTTATTTCAGGTGGTGCGTGATGGCAAAGCCTCAATGGTCGCCGCCAGTCTTGCACTAGGGGCTTTTCAGCAAAAGGCTGCCGAGCAAATCGGCATTCAGCCGGGTGCAGAAATGCGTGAAGCCATTGAATGTGCCAAAACGGCTAAACTGCCAGTGTTGCTGGTGGACAGGGAAGTGGGTATCACGCTCAAGCGTATTTATCGTAACGTGCCCTGGTGGCGACGTATGAATTTGATTGGTGGTTTGATCTCCAGCGTAGTCTCCAGCGAGAAAGTCAGCGAAGCGGAAATCGAAAAACTGAAAGAAGGGGATATTCTCGAATCCACTTTTGCCCAGTTCGCCGAAGAAGAAAAGGATTTGTTTCAGCCGCTCATTGGCGAGCGTGATGAATACATGGTGGCGCGCCTGCAACAGGAAATTGCCAAACATCCCCACGAAAATATTCTGGTAGTGATTGGCGCAGGTCATCTGGCAGGCATGGTAAAACGTTTTGAGGCGTTTGCGGTTAGTGAAAATGTTGCACAGACCCAGCAAGAGCCAATGGAAAGCAACTTGGCTGATACAGCCAATGAAACGGTTGCTCGTCTTGACGCCGTGCCTGTCGGTGCGCGCTGGTTTAAATATTTCCCATGGTTGATTGTAGCGCTGGTATTTGTGGGTTTTGGTATTGGTTTTTCCCGTAGTCCTGAAATGGGCTGGCAACTGGTGATGGACTGGGTGTTGATCAATGGTGGTCTGGCGGCATTGGGCGCATTGATTGCAGCCGCACATCCTTTGACGGTAATTGGTGCCTTTTTAGCGGCACCGCTGACATCCTTGAACCCCACCATTGGTGCGGGCATGGTCACTGCCGGTATCGAAGTTTATTTACGACGCCCCAAGGTGGGCGACTTTGGAAAATTGCGTGCAGATACGACTACCATTAAAGGCTGGTGGCGTAATCGGGTGACACGGGTTTTGCTGGTGTTTATGTTTTGCACCATTGGTTCTGCGATTGGCACTTATGTGGCGGGATTCCGTATTGTTGGACGACTCAGCGGTTAATCCAGAAGATGGATAGGTTAAGCATGGCTGTTTAAAAATAATAGAAAAAATAAATGAACAGTTCTATCCGTGAGTTAAGTTATGTGATATAGCCTAGGTTGGCGGTGAGCTTGCGAACCTCAGCGAGCCGGTGATGTTGGGGTTCGCAAGCTCACCGCCAACCTACACTAGACAGGAGTTTTGGCTTAACTTACATAACATTGTGGGTGCCCTTTACCTCCGAATTTATACTGAAGAGTTAAAATGTGACTATTTGTTGTCTAGCACTGTGCGTAAATAGGCTACGACATCCGTGATTTCTTGTTCGGAAAGCTGGTCTCCCCAGGGCGGCATAATTTGTGACCGTCCCATGGTTTGGCCACCATAGGTAATGATCATGGTTTTGTAATCATCGT
>JAKIUF010000057.1 GCA_021647705.1 Gammaproteobacteria bacterium
ATTACAACATGTTCCTTGATTTATGGAAATTACTGCGAAAATTACGTCCTTATATGGTTCACACCCGAAAGTTGGCGGCGATGGAAGGGCTGGCTCCTGCGTTGTTGGCGGGTGTACGTTGCCGTGTTCATGGAGAACATTGTCGGGAAATGGACCTCAATAGCAGTGAGTGGAAATACGCATTGTTACGGCGACTTTTTCGTCCACTGGTGCATAAATACATCCCACTTTCCCAGGATCTTGAAAGCTGGCTGCGTGATAGCATCGGAGTGCCGGACAAAAAAATGGCGCAGATATATAATGGCGTTTCGTTAGACACGTTTTCTCCTGCTGTGCCTGTACGCGAAAATCTTCCGCTGGAAAATTTTGCCACGGCTGATTGTCTGGTTATCGGTACGGTTGGGCGGTTGGCGGCCATCAAGGATCAGGCGAACTTGGCCCGCGCCTTTGTGAAGCTACTTGATGTTGTACCCGATGGACGAAAAAAACTGCGTCTGGCTATTATCGGAGATGGCCCCTTGAAGGCGGAAGTATCAGACATTCTGGAAAAAGCCAATGCTGCCGACCTCGCTTGGTTGCCTGGTTCGCTGGATAATATCCCCCAGCTCATGCGGTGTTTCGATGTGTTTGTTCTGCCGTCGAAATCAGAAGGTATTTCCAATACGATTCTGGAAGCCATGGCTACCGGACTTCCGGTGGTGGCGACCCGCGTCGGCGGGAACCCTGAACTGGTGGAAGAGGGAATAACTGGTGAACTGGTGCCAGCAGAAAACCCTGCGGCATTGGCAACGGTGTTACAGAGCTATGTTGATGATAAAACCAAACAACAAAAGCAGGGACACGCGGGACGAGCGCGTGTGGAGAAACAGTTTTCTATTGAAAATATGGTGAACGAATATCTCACGGTTTATAGCGACCTGCTGGCCGCAAAACATTGAATGCCGTTATTTAATATAATCGTAACGACTCAGCTTGGCTTTTAGAGGTGTGTAACACTATCAAACCAAGTGTTGTAAACACAGAGATCGCAGAGATGCAGAGTACGCAGAGTTTTTTAATTTTTTCTCTGCGCACTCTGCGTCTCTGCGACCTCTGTGTTAAATACCCGGTGATTTTTAAAAGCAACGTGTTTTTGGTGTTTAATTTACATATTAAAATAATGTTATTTAAAATAATAAAGGGTTAACGGACAGTTATTGTGTGTGGACTAACAGGCATTTTTGACACGCGTTCAAAGCGCGAAGTGGACCGGGGTTTACTGGTGCGTATGAATGAATCACTGTTTCATCGCGGGCCGGATGAAGGAGGCATTCATACTGCGCCGGGCTTAGGTCTGGGGCATCGTCGCCTGTCTATTATTGATCGTTCCGGCGGGCAGCAGCCTCTGTTTAATGAAGATGGGTCGGTGGTTGTAGTGTTCAACGGTGAAATTTACAATTTTGCCGAACTGGCAAAAGAGCTGCGCCAGAAAGGACACACATTCCGTACACATTCCGATACCGAAGTGATCGTGCATGCCTGGGAAGAATGGGGAGAAGCGTGTGTTGACCGCTTTCGTGGCATGTTTGTTTTTGCGATATGGGACAGTAAGCAGGAACAATTGTTTATTGCGCGAGACCGGTTAGGTATCAAACCGCTGTATTATTCAATGCTGCCCAATGGGCACTTCATTTTCGGTTCGGAATTGAAAGCGCTTTTACAGCACCCTGATCTTCCTCGCGATATCGAACCAACGGCGGTTGAAGATTATTTTGCTTACGGGTATGTCCCCGAACCTAAAACCATACTTTCCCACGCACATAAATTATCACCCGGATACACGTTGTCCGTCAGCCGGAATGGGCGTGCGCCCGTTTGCAAACAGTATTGGGACGTGCCCTTCGAGGCATTACCAAAACATGAGGAAGAGGAATACGCTAAAGAATTGGCTGACCGCATGACCGAGGCGGTGAAGATTCGCATGATCGCTGAAGTGCCACTGGGGGCATTTCTTTCCGGCGGGCTGGATTCCAGCGCGGTAGTAGCGATGATGGCGGGTCTGTCCGATGACCCGGTCAACACCTGTTCAATTGCCTTTGCTGATCCGCGTTATGACGAATCCGGTTATGCCAATGAAGTGGCGCAGCAATACAACACGCAACACACCGTCTGGCAAGTGGACAGCGATGATTTTGATCTGATTGATCGTCTGGCCATGTTGTACGATGAGCCTTACGCAGACAGTTCCGCTATTCCCACCTACCGGGTATGTGAACTGGCCAAGAAAAAGGTCACAGTGGCACTTTCCGGTGATGGTGGTGATGAAATCCTGGCAGGGTATCGGCGTTATCAATGGTTTATGCGCGAGCAGAATCTCCGTGACGTATTCCCTCAGGGTTTTCGCAGTCTGGTGTTTGGTGGTTTAGGCAAAATTTACCCCAAGGCGCTTTGGGCTCCCCGGGTTTTTCGTGCCAAGGCATTGTTTCAGTCGCTGGCAAAAACGCCAGTGGAAAGTTACTTCGATATTTCCTGCGTGCTGAAGGACTCCCTGCGTCAGCAGCTCTTTTCAACCTCATTCCGATCAGAGCTTCAGGGTTATCATGCGCTTGAAGTATTAAAAGGACATGACAAAAATTCACCCGCGGAGCATCCCTTATCGAGGATGCAATATCTGGATATGAAGACCTATCTTCCCGGTGATATCCTGACCAAGGTGGATCGCGCCAGCATGGCGCATGCTCTGGAAGTGCGGGTACCATTATTGGATCACAAAGTGGTGGAGTGGACATCGGGTCTGTCACCGGATTTGAAGCTGCGGGGCAGTGATGGAAAATATCTGTTCAAGAAGGCCATGGCACCTCATTTGTCGCAGGATCTCATGTATCGAAAAAAACAGGGTTTTGCAGTCCCTATCGCACAATGGTTTCGGGGTCCGTTGCGCGAACGGGTGCGTGAGTCCGTGTTGAGTGATTGTTTGCTGGATACCGGTATGTTTGATCGTCGTTTTTTGACCCGTTTGATTGATGATCACCAATCGGGTTTGCAGGATCACAGTGCGGCTCTGTGGTCGTTGTTTATGTACGAGTCATTTCAACGTCAGGTTTTGGGCAGTCAATGAAAATATTACACGTACTGGATCATTCCATCCCGCTTCACAGTGGGTACACTTTTCGTACAGCGGCGATTTTGCGTCAGCAGCATGCCATGGGCTGGGAAACATTCCACCTCACCAGCCCAAAGCATTATCTGGATGCACCAGCGGAAGAGGATATCGACGGGTTGCATTTTTATCGCACACCCCCGGTTTCAGGTTGGTTGGCTAAATTACCCATTCTTAATCAGTTGGCAATTATTCCGGCGCTGACCTGTCGTCTGGAGAAAGTGTTGGCCGAGGTAAAGCCGGATATCCTGCACGCACACTCCCCGGCATTAAACGGTATTGCTGCGTTGCGGGCGGGGCGTCGTTTGGGTATTCCGGTGGTTTATGAGGTGCGTGCGTTTTGGGAGGATGCCGCCGTTGATCATGGTACCTCCAGTGAGGGGGGGCTCCGCTATCGTTTGACGCGCGCCATGGAAACCTATGTGTTGCGGCGTGCCAATGCTGTTACGACTATTTGTGAAGGTTTGCGAGGCGATATCGCCAATCGAGGAGTTGCAGAAGATCGTATTACGGTAATTCCCAATGCGGTGGATGCGGAAAAATTTGAAGTGGGTGGTGTGGCGGACCCTGCACTGTTGAGTGAACTCGGGCTTGAGGGAAAACAGGTGCTGGGTTTTATCGGTTCTTTTTATGCGTATGAAGGGCTTCCCTTGCTGGTGGAAGCCATGCCCAAAATATTGAAAACAAATCCAGATGTGCGCCTGCTGCTGGTGGGGGGTGGGCCGCAGGATGAACTGTTGCGCAAACAGGTGAAGGACCTGGGGCTGGATCAACAGGTTATCTTCACTGGTCGGGTTCCCCATGAGCAAGTGCAGCGCTATTACAATCTAGTGGATATTTTTGTTTACCCACGTCTTTCCATGCGCCTGACAGATCTGGTTACGCCACTAAAACCGCTGGAAGCGATGGCGCAGGGACGAGTTGTATTGGCGTCCGATGTCGGGGGGCACAAAGAGTTGATTGTCGATGGAAAAACGGGGTGTTTGTTTCGCGCAGGTGATTCCGATGCGCTTGCCGATGCTGCCATTGAATTGTTTGATAAACGCGAATATTGGGCTGATTTACGAAAGGCCGGGCGCGAATTTGTGGACCAGGAGCGGAACTGGCCTGTCAGTGTGGCGCGTTACCGCGATGTTTACGCCACAGCGATGGCGGGAAAATAACGGTGTCTGCACATCATTCAGAAGAGCAAACGCTCCATGACATGACCGGGTTGAATGTGGTGATGGCGGGTCCTCTGCCGCCGGCTATTGGTGGTATGGCAACGGTCATTGGTGATATCAGTCAATCCAGTCTTGCTGACCGGGTGGCACTTGTGCCTTTTAATACAGCAAAACAAACCTCCGAAGGGCGATCCCTGCTAACGGGAATTGTTGCCCGTGTCAGTTTATGGAAGCGCTGGGCGTCCGCATTGCGTGGCAAAGGCCAGTCTGTCGCACATATTCATACCTGTAGCGGGCTGACTTATTTTCTGGATGGGACATTGCTGATTATTGCGCGGTTATTGGCTCAGCCGGTGGTATTACACATTCATGGTGCCCGTTTTGACCGTTTTTTGGATGAATTGCCTGCTCCGCTATTGTTTCTCGCAAGGTGGCTGGCGCGCCGGGCCAACCGAGTGGTGGTGTTGTCGGAAACCTGGAAGGAAACCCTGGCCGACAGACTGCCCGGCGCACAATTAAGCGTTATTGCCAATGGCGTTCCTGTGCGTGACGAGCCGGTGGAGGCAGAAAATACTACGCAAACAGTGTTTATTTTATTTCTCGGCAACCTATCGCAACGCAAGGGTGTGTGGGAATTGATTGATGCCATGCGTGCCGTTCCGGTCGAGGCCTCTCTGGCATTGGTGGGCGGGGAGGATGACCCGGGTATTTCAGATGCAGCGCAGACTCGTATCAACGAGGCCGGCATGACTGATCGCGTCAAGCTGATTGGACCGGCCTATGGCGAAGACAAACACCGTTGGCTGGAAAAAGCCGATATTTTTGTCCTGCCCTCACATGCAGAAGGTTTACCCATTGCCTTGCTTGAGGCAATGGGCGGAGGCATACCGGCGGTAGTGACGGCGGTGGGGGCAATGCCCACGGTTATTGATGACGGGGTTCAGGGAAAAGTGGTGCCGCCCGGTGATGTTGATGCTTTGTCTGCCGCATTGACGGCGCTGGTTAATGATTCGGCGCTACGACGGACGATGGGAGAGGCGGCTCGCAAGCGATGTCTTGCCGATTATGGCGTAGAGCGTAGTGCGGAAAATTATCTGCGATTGTATTCAGAAATAGTCAGTGTCAATAATGTGAATTAAGCGCTAAATCACTTTGTTAGCCCTTTATTACTGAGAACACGGTCATTCTGACCCATTACATCCCCGGCCAAGCGCTCCAGTAGATCAGGAGGTTATGTTGTCGTGGCATTGACAAGTGGCGAGTTTAAACACAGAGGTCGCAGAGACGCAGAGGGCACAGAGTGTTTAGTGTTTTTCTCTGCGGTCTCTGCGTCAAATACTCGGTGATTTTTAAAAGTAGTGTGTTTTAAACACTTAATTCACATAATAAATGAACACTATTATTTCAAGCTGTTTTTAGCGCCGGTATTGTCGTGCTGGCAAGCTGAGTGTTGTTAACGCAGAGGAAACAAAAAATAAAACTTTGTGGTCATAACAACGAAAAAAAGGCCGGGGAATAGATAAAAAAATGGTAAAATGCGGCACTCATCTATTTATGTCTTGCACATTCTGTACGGCGATTAACTCACACTGATATGAAAAACCTGTACACCTCATTAATATCCGGTGCCGTATTTCCCCTGCACGAAAAGCTGAAAGGGCACACCACGGTCGGCGTCAAAAAAGCCATGGAAAACAGCCAGTGGTGGTCTCGCGAAGCATTGGAAACGTACCGTGTGCAGCGTTTGCAAGCCTTTCTTTCTCAGGTCTATGTGCATGTGCCTTATTACCGGTCTCTGTTTGATGGGCTTGGGTTTGATGTTTCATCGGTGAAATCTGTTACTGATCTTCAGCAGTTACCTTTTCTGGACAAAAAACTGATCAAAGAAAATCAGCAGGATTTAAAAGCCGATAACGCGACTCAGCTTTCACAATTCAACACGGGTGGATCATCTGGAGAACCGCTGGTGTTTTTTATTGGACATTCCCGCGTGAGTCACGATGTCGCCGCCAAGTGGCGTGCGACACGTTGGTGGGATGTGGATATTGGAGACAAGGAAATTGTACTTTGGGGGTCGCCGATTGAACTGGGTGCGCAGGACCGGTTTCGTTTGTTGCGTGATCGCATGTTCAGATCAACATTACTGCCTGCCTTTGAAATGTCTGAAACTCACTTGAATGAGTTTATCGCTGCCATTCGTTCCATACGTCCGCGCATGTTATTCGGTTATCCATCGGTGCTGGCGCATATTGCCCAGTATGCAGAAAATAACGGTTTGACGTTAGATGATCTGGGCATCAAGGTCGCCTTTGTGACCTCAGAGCGATTGTATCAAGAGCAACGGGAAAAAATTGAACGCCGTTTCGGCTGCAAGGTCGCCAACGGTTATGGTGGGCGTGATGCCGGTTTTATCGCCCACGAATGTCCCGAGGGAGGGATGCACATCACCGCAGAGGACATCATCGTCGAGATCGTAGACTCGCAGGGCAAGGTTGTGCCGGATGGGGAAAGTGGCGAAGTGGTTATTACCCACCTGTTCACCGATGATTTTCCCTTTATCCGCTATCGCACGGGTGATGTGGCTTCGTTGAGTACAGAAACCTGTTCATGTGGACGTGGACTGCCCATGCTCAAAGAAATTCATGGCAGAACCACTGATTTTATTATTGCTGCCGATGGCACGGTGATGCATGGGCTGGCACTGATTTATGTATTACGTGAAATGGAAGCCATAAAGTCATTTAAAATCATTCAGGAAACCCTGGAATGGACTCGTGTGGAAGTGGTGGGTGACGAACATTTTTCAGAGCAGCATGTTGCAAATATCAAATCCGGTTTTAAACAACGTCTTGGTGAGAATGTCAGCATTGATGTGGAAAGAGTGGAAAAAATAAAACCGGAACGCTCAGGGAAGTATCGTTATGTTATCAGCAAGGTTGCGGTGACATAAGTGTGTGATTTGACGTGAATACGATCATTGATTTGATGGATGGAGTATGAAATTGGGATTTGGAAAAAAACTGCTTATTGTTGCCATGTTTCTGATGGTGATTGTGTTGGTGCTGGTGACTGGATTTGCGGTTGAACACTATTTATCAAAAGATATTCCGCAGACTGATGTGGCTTGGGAAGGCTCGGTATTGGATGAGAATCGTTATGTGTTTTATCCCAGACATTTACCCGAAAATTGTGAGGAAACGTTAGCCGCTCTTGATAAGGGTGAGCTGAAACTGGATAACACTAGCCCGAAGGGTATTGGCCTGAATCCAGAGTGGGATCTGGGCGATAATGTCTCCGGGTATTCCTATTTTTATCTTCATTCTTTGCGTTTTATTGCATGCCTCATCAAAGCGGGAGGAGAGGGAAATATTGTTCGCATGTCTCAGGCAGACACTATCTTGCGTAGTTGGTTGGCAAGCAATCCACAGGATGACCCGGCCTCCGACTGGGCATGGACCGAACATGCGACATCCTGGCGCTCCGTTGCGTTTTCCTGGTTTTTGCTGACAGCGCAGCGAGTGAATTACCTTGATGCGAATAATATGGCGATGTTTACCGCTGCAATTGACGAGCATGTGGCGTTTGCCCGACGACCCTCGGTTTATCGTCCCGATCATAATCATGGACTGAATAATGCGCTGGCTCTACTGGCATTGGCCATGATGGAAGATGATCCCCAGTTGCAGCGTGAGTTATTGCAGCTGGGGTTTTCCCGGGCTGAACAGCAAATGGCGGATAATGTTTCTGCTGACGGTATTCATTTTGAGCAATCCGGTTTTTACCATTTTTACACCCTTCGTTCATTTCTTGAAATACTGCGTGTTGCCCGAAACATTGGCTGGCCAATGTCGGACCAGTACCAACAAAAACTCGCCAGCATGATTACTGCTGGTTTCTATATGGCAGGGGCGGATGCTGAGGTGGATGGTATGCCTTACAGCAAACCGGGAAGAAATATGACAGGGCTATTTGATATGAACCCTGACCTTGTGCGCAACGGGCACCTGCTCGATGCAAAGAGCAATGTGATAGATGCTTCTCCACGTAAACGACTGGGTGTTTTTGCAGAGGGCGGATACAGTTTTTTTGTGGCCGAACAAAAAGACGATATCGAGATTGTTTTTCATACACGTATTTTGGAAGCCCCCCATGCTCTTCGGGATGCGTTGGGGATCAGCGTGCGTAATGGTGATGGGGTATTAATACCATTTACGTCCACCATGTATACATCGGAAAATTATCCCCACTGGCGGGAATATTTCTGGAGTTCGGCTTCACATAATGGTGTGACGGTAGAAGGTGTGGAGCAAGTACCGCTGAGTCGCCGCCGTGAGGGTTTACCCGCGTTGCTGGCGGATTCCTGGAAGCTGAATGCGATGGTGGAATCCGCAGGGCTTGCGGATTGGCTTGCGGGATTTCGTCGGCGGCACCAGCTTGACCGGCGAAGTCTTCAGGAACGTGCGGTGCCCAGCGGAGGAGTTGTCCTGAACTCTGGTAGCAAGGGCGTTGTGGACTATGTTACAGCAAAGCACACAACCTACGAGGGAGTTGAGCAGACAAGGACGGTGGTAAAAGTGGGGGCGCACCTGCTGTTGGTCTGGGATCGTCTTCGTGGTGACACAGTGAATCGTTATACCCAACAGTTTCATTTTTTACCTGACAGCTCTGTTGAACTGAAAGAGAAGACCGGGATCATTAAAAGAAACGGGAAAGTGATTGCCCGGGCACAGCAATTGATGCCGGTTGATACACAGCTGTGCAAGGGCAGGGAACAGCCTGCTCCCTGTGGCTGGTACACTGATAGGTCTTCTTTGCCTCATGCCACACCCGTTTTACTGCATTCAGCGACTGATGAACAGGTGGAGTTTTTATGGGTATTGCAGTCTGGAGAGGCGGCATTGACAGCGCTCCGAAAAGATGACGGCAATGGTGATGTTCGCAGAATACAGGTTGATGTGAATGGCTCACAATACACGATAGAATTGACGGAGCAGGGAGTGAACGCTAAACGTGCATCAGCCCCGTGACTTTGAAGAAAACCGCTACCCTTTGATATGAAAACAAACGATACCTCTTACACGCCCCAATTGGATATTGTTGCTATGGCTCCCAATGCGTGGGATGGGCCGTGGATGAATCGACAACAGCTGCTTTCAAGGCTGGGAAGCCAGCACAACATCATTTATAGCAACGGCTTGTGGAGTGTGTGGGACAGAGACCAAGCAGCGTGGAAAGAGGCATCTGTCAGCGGTGACTTTTATGCTCAGGATCAGGTGCTGGTGGATCAGCCCCCAAAGTTTTTACTGCGCTGGCCCAGGTTTTCGGCGCTTGATGATCTGGCAATCCGTATGGCTGTGCGCCGTTGGAAGCGCGCTTGGGGAGTAGAGAAAAACTCTCTACGAGTTGTCTATTTGTTTCATCCTCAGTTTTACCCTTATGTCAAAAAAATCCAAGCCGATTTTGTGGTTTACCATGCCTATGACATGCTCAGTTTGACGCCTGAGTGGAATCGTGAGCTGGAGGAGCAACAACGGGCGCTTTTAGCAATGGCCGACCTAGTGCTGGCATCATCGGATGTTATTGCTGAGGAGCTTACTGCAATTAGCGGGAAATCCGTCGAAATGCTTCCCAATGGCGCGGATTTTAATGTTTTTTGTGGTGCGGCTACAGGAGACAGTCCAGAGCCTGATGATCTTGCAAATATTCCCCATCCACGAATTGGCTATGTGGGAAACCTTAACCTTAAGGTCGATTTTCCATTAATTGCTTCACTTGCAAAAATCCATCAGAACTGGAATTTTGTATTTGTGGGTGGCAAAGGGAAACTTGATGCCCATACACAAAAAGGATTTGATGAGTGTGTTGGGTTAAAAAACGTCTATTTTCTTGGTGCTAAAGATTATCGTGAGATAGCCAGTTATGCTGCCAACATGGATGTCAATCTCATGTGTTATCGAGTGGAAGGTGACGTGTGGACTCGTGGTATATACCCACTGAAACTGCATGAATATCTGGCCACAGGAAAGCCGGTTATCAGTTCCGATATTCCCAGCGTCATTCCTTTCGAATCGAATGTCGCCATTGCGCGCACCACTGATCAGTGGCCGGAATTGATAGAAGCGGCATTGCAGGGCAACGGTGCAGGAAGCACAGAGCAAAGACGCACAGTGGCAAAAGAGAACAGTTGGGATGCGAGAGCAGGGCGGTTGAATGTTTGTTTGAGAAATATGGTTAATGATCAATAAAACGTATCGATTTTTTTTGATACTGTACTGCTTATAACGTCTGTGACAGCGAGATTCTGATAAATGAGAGACATAGCTGTAACGCTTATCGTTTTTGGTGCATTGCCGTATATCATGATGCGGCCTCACATTGGTATATATGCGTGGTCGTGGATTGGGTATATGGCCCCTCACCGACTGGGATGGGGGTTTGCAACCAATTTACCTTTTGCAGCATTGATCGGAGGGGTAACACTCGTTGCCCTGTTATTCTCGAAAGAACCAAAGCGTATTCCGCTGACACCAATAACGGTGACCCTGATATTGTTTTTGGTATGGATGATCATTACAACACTATTTGCCACCCACCCGGACGAGGCTATGGCAAAACTGTCCAAAGTTCTCAAAATACAGTTGGTGATTTTTCTTACCCTGATGTTGTTTAATCATCGCGAGCGTATCCATGGTCTGATTTGGGTGATTGTTATTTCGTTGGGGTTTTATGGTGTTAAGGGTGGGATTTTTACATTGGTAACCGGTGGACAATTTCACGTTGTTGGACCACAAGGCAGCTTTATTGAAGGTAATACTTCGCTGGCACTGGCTTTGGTGATGGTGCTGCCTCTTATGCATTATTTGTATACCCAGGAAGATAACAAGTGGATCAAACGAGGGCTTATTGTCGCAATGGGTTTTTCTGGATTAGCGATATTGGGTTCTTACTCTCGGGGAGGGCTTCTTGCTATTGCCGCCATGGGAGGCTTTATGCTGATCAAAAGCAAGAAGCGGATGATGATGGTTGTAGTGCTGGTCTTGTCTATTCCTGTGGCTGTTGCATTTATGCCAGACCGCTGGATGGATCGTATGCAAACGGTGCAAACCTATGAAGAAGATACTTCCGCCATGGGGCGTATCACCGCGTGGATGTTTGCAACTGAGATGGCAAAGGCCCGGTTTTCGGGTGGTGGCTTCGAGTCTTTTACACCGGTCAACTATCATCTTTATGCGCCTGAAGTCGTCGAGATGTTAATGGAAAAGGCTGGTGGACGCTATCAGGGAGCCCATAGTAGTTATTTCTCAGTATTGGGCGAGCACGGTTTTATTGGGTTGTTTCTTTTTCTCGTGTTGGGTTTTGTGTCGTGGCGTACAGGGTCGTGGGTAACGAAATACGCGGCTGATTCTGACAGTTTGTTGTGGGCAAAAGAACTTGCGGGAATGATTCAGGTCAGTTTGGTGGGGTTTGCGGTGGGTGGTGCTTTTCTTTCACTGGCCTATTTTGATCTCCTGTACCACTTGATAGCAGTGCTGGTTTTGCTGAAATTACAAGTAGCGCAATCCCTTGCTACGGGAAACACGGGTGGGCAATCGACGTTATCACGAGATAAACAGAAAATACCGATGCGACGCAGAGGTGGATATTAATGGCGCACGAAGACTCTTCAAAAAGCAGTAATTTTGAACGCAGCTGGAAAAAGCGTTTTGGCCAATATGCTGACGCACGAGATGACGATGCGGGCATTGCCGGTTGGAGCCAGAGTGGATTGGAAACCCGTGTTCGTAACTTTGATGCTTTATGGGCTTCGCCAACGGAAGCGCGTTCGTGGCTTGATGCCGGTTGTGGTGCAGGCACTTACTCCCGATTTATGGCGGGCAAGGGAAAACAGGTTGTCGGACTGGATTATTGTTACCCTGCGGTAAAGAAGGCGGTAAACCGGAGCCTTGACGGTGTGGTGTGGGGTGTCGCTGATGTTAAGCAATTACCTGTTGCGACTGGGAGTTTTGATGGTGCCATATGTTTTGGTGTCACTCAGGCACTATCGGATTCGAGCGAAGTATCCCGGGAGTTGGCAGCCGCTGTCAAACCGGGCGGTGAAGTGTGGATTGACGCGCTGAACAGTGCGTGTTTACCGCATCTTATCGGTCGTGCGAAGCGCGCACTTTTGCGACAGGATATGCATCTGCGTTATGAATCACCACGCCAGTTGCGTCGAGCCATGGCCGATGCGGGGTTAGTGAAGCTTACACGGTACTGGATTCCGATTTTGCCCTATCGTTTTCATCGTTATCAATGGTTTTTTGAAACAAAAGGAATGCATTGGCTTCTGCATGCGTTCCCGTTGCTTGGGTCATTGATCAGTCATGGTTTTGTGGTAAAGGGATATCGAGAGCAATGAATGGTTATTTTGTATTTGCCATAAGCAGGATAAAAAAATGAAAGCACTGGTTCGGGCGGCAAGTTCTGTTGTTTCCTCAAAGGGGGCCAGCGCCCGATTGCTCATCCTGTTTTATCATCGTGTACATCCGGTTGCTGATCCGTTACGCCCCAGCGATGTTGATGTGGATACTTTCGATTGGCAAATGGAGGTTTTGTCCCGGTATTTCACGCCGTTGGCACTGGGTCATGCTGTAGAACTTCTCAGACAGGGAAAGCTGCCTGCCAATGCTGTATGCGTTACTTTCGATGATGGTTATGCTGACAACGTTGAAGTGGCTTTGCCTGTGTTGCAACGCTGGGCTGTGCCCGCGACATTTTTTTTGACCACCGGTTTTTTTGGGCACGGCTGCATGTGGAATGATCGTGTTATTGAATTGTTGAGAAACGTAGACACACAAAAACTGTCTTTGTCGAACCTGAGGCTGGGTGAATACAAAATAACAAGCATGAGTGACCGGTTGAAAATGGTGAACTCGGTGCTTAGACAATTAAAACACTTGGCATTTGAGGAAAGGGATCAGCAGGTTCAGCGTCTTGAAAATGAATTAAATATTAATGTTTCATATTCTCCCATGATGCGTGAGGAACAGGTGTCAGTGCTGATAAAGTCGGGGATGAGCGTGGGGGCGCATACGGTTAATCATCCCATTCTTAGCAGGATTAGCTTGGACGAAGCGAAGCAGGAGATTGAAACAGGAAAACGACAGCTGGAAGCGCTAACTAAAAAAGAAGTCACGTTGTTCGCTTACCCCAATGGGGTGCCAGGTAAGGATTATGAAGCTGAGCATGTTGGCTTGGTGAAGGCAGCGGGCTTCGATGCTGCTTTTTCAACGGCCTGGGCGGCGGTACAATGTACAGATGATTTTATGCAGCTGCCACGTATAGCACCGTGGGATAATACGCGACTGCGTTTTTATTTACGTCTGTTGCGCAGCTATCGCACGGGAAATGCCGAGCATGTTGTTATGAATGCCAGGCAATAGAGGGGGCTGGCTGCCTGGATAGCCAACACTAATCTATAAATGGATGCTTTCCGACAATGCTTTAAAATATAATTCCTCCATTTTATTGTCTTGCAAAGGTCTTTTGTGTTCTGTTCCGGTCAGGGAATCCCAAATTAGCCAAGGTATTTCAAAGTACCTTTTGCCAGAAACATTTATAGAGGCTTTTCCTTTTATAAAAAAGGAGATGTTTATATGTTTATCGAATTGGTAATTAATTTCATCACCGAACAGTGGTGGTAAATGATCACTAGTAACATAAATAACAGAATTTGGGTCAATGGAATGCAACTGGTTTATGTATTTGGCTATGGCCTTTGTTCTGTAAAAAAACTGGTTTGATATTTTTTTAATCCTGTCGTCTTCGTGGCTTACCTCGATAATATCAGGTCTCTCACTTACATTTCTTTTGTATGGGAAATGACCATACATACCTAACACATAGTTAAATAGCGGCGTGTTTTCATTTTGTAAAGATTTTTTTATTTTTTCTATATTGTGGTCCAGTAAATCGCCGTCAAAAATTTTAGCATCACCTTTTCGTTTTTTAAAATGATTACCTTCTTCTAAAAATGAAACTTCGTCAAAACCAAGGCTTTTATATGCTTGGGTTGAATTGAAATACCCCGCTCCGGTGGCTATTGTTGCGATTGATTTATAGCCGTATTGGTTTAGGTGATCCACAAAGCTACTCATTTTTTCCCCATTCATCACATTGAATTCTATACTGTCGATTTTTGCTAAGGCTTTTATTCCGGTAAGTAATTCAAATTCTGCCTGTGCTGTTCCGCCTCCATATGCTGGTGATATGACATGAGAAAAAGAATTCTTTTTGTATAAGTGGGGTAGTAATTCGACGGCTAATGGAGATCTGTTGAACTGGAGCCCATTTATTAATCTTGGGTCAATAAAGCTTTCCAAGACAATAATATGAATATTTCGAGGGTTGGTTATTGATCCGGGATACAGAATGCTTTGTATGTCTATATCGCTGGACATATACTTTTTTAAGGTAAGAAAATTTTGTTTTTCTTGATGGCCATAAAATATAAAGCTCGAAAACCTTCCATTTTCTCTTATTGTTCTCTCCTGTGACCAATTTATGTAGGTATATGTTTTTGTGTGATATTTGATGAAAGTGTCTGATGAAAGTATGGCCACTGTAGCCAATAGAAAAAACAATCTATAAGATAGTGAGTATATAATAGCTTTTGGCGAACAATTCTTATTGCTCTGATAAATTAATAAAATAATGGCAATAGGGATGAGTAAGGAAAATAAAATAATCCAAGATACCATTTTAGGGGAAAAGTCAAAAATGGTGTAAAGATTTTGAAGGTCTGAAGGGCGGGGCGACCTTTCTAAAAAACCATAAAAATTGTCAAAAAACGCATAAATAACAAGAATTGGTATTGCGGGAACTACATATTTAACAATTTTTATTTCGATTTTTGGGAAAAATAATATTATTGATAATGTTAATAAAAAAGGGATTTCAAATTTAAAAAGCTGGAGGCTGGCTTCGCCTCCAATAGGCGTCCAGTATTCCGAAAATTCTATATATAGTCCAATGATAGAAGATACTACGAGTAGATATATTGGTAGCGTTTTTAAGTAATTTTTGTTTTCTTGTTGCAACACTCATTATTCCTTTTCAATATCAAAAATATCGTTATTCAAATTGGCTGGAAGTGCGCTTGCTTGCGTGCAGAGAGATTAAGTCCAGCAAATTTTGTATGTCTATAGCGTTAATATTTAAGTATGAATCATATGGTTCAATGGTGTGGCATGTTATTGATGCACCATTAACTACGGCTTTTAACTCATATTACAGTATCAAAATGTATCGTTAAATTTATTTTCCAGCATGCGTCGTATGGTCATTCCGGTTGTTACCGACAGTAATGCTTGTTCTTCCTGTTGGGCTTGCCAGCAGGAATGTCCTTTTGTGAAGGTGAGTACATTGAAGTGTTGCTGATTTTTTTCCAGAAACAGGCACAATGTTTTAAAACGGGATTGATTCAAGCGGTTTGGGGCAAGTTGCGTGTATTGTACATCTCTATGTTTTACAAACTCAGAGGGATGCGACAGGATGACAACAGGGCTGATATTTTTACGCACGGCATTATTGAGAAGATGGCGTGTTTCACTCCAAGAAGAGCCTGTGATAGTTAACGATTTTAAATGTTTTTTCTGTCGAAATGATAAATCGCAGTAGGAAAGTACCGGCATTTCCAAGACTCCTGCAATAGAATGGCGGCCAGAAGAAAAATGCAGTTCACTATTAATGGGTGGGGATATTGCCACGCCAATGTTTGAGGCCAGCGGCACTCCGAGTTCCTGCATAACGTGGTAAACAGTTTTATCAACCTGCAATCCCCCCGTTCGAATGGCGATGGGTTTTGCTATTCCCCAGCGTGCGAAGGCCTGCATACCCTCTTGAATGATTTCTCGAATATCTTCGGTGCTTCGTTCAGCCATGGAATCATTCGGGGGAATGCTGGATAACTGTGTTTGCCAATCTTCCATACGAAAATGGCGCCAACAGGGATGGAGGTGAAGTTGTACATCGTGTCCGGCGGCCAGAATGGTTTTTGCAATGTCTGACATCGGTGAATCACCGAAATAGTGAAAGTTGAGTGCTTCAACAAAAAAAGTAGCGGTTAATTTATGTTTGGATAATGTGTTGAGAATAAAGCCCAGGCCTTGAGATTCTCCGTCCACATCACAAAACACAGACCGCTCGCTTACAGGCTGTTTGTTGGCAGGGTCGGAAAATGCCCCCCCGATGGTGAATTCAACATCAAAGGTGAGGCAGACGTCAGTTTTCATGGTTGCGGCGAATGAATTAGTGCTCATGTGCCTGAAGCCAAAGTTCAAGCATCATGAATACCCAAATGGCTTCACCGTAAAATGCGGCGTGCTCATTCTGGTGTTGGCGGGTCAGGTTATCAATAAATTCGGGACGCACAAAGTTTCGGCGTTTTAGGTCTGACAAGCTGTCTTTTGCGAGCTGTTGTAATTGGGGGTGAGAGGATAACCACACACCAAAAGGGAGCCCAAAACCGTGCTTGCTTTTGCTTTGTACCTGCGGTGGTAAAAAATCACGCAGAGCCTCTTTGAAAAAATAACGTAGCTTTAACCCTTTGACTTTGAAGCTGGGCGGAATGCGTGTTGAAAAATCGACCAAGTTATCCTGAAGCAGCGGAAATTGTGCATCGACGCCTGCCAGTGAGCACATGCGTGTGACTTTGCGAAGGTCATTGTCGGCCAGCACCTGTTTCCATTCGAGATAGAGCATGCGATTGATAATGGAATTACTATGGGTGTCAGCATATCGTTCGCGCTGAAGTTTCTGTGGATGATCGGTGTCGATTGAAGATAGAAAGTCGTCGGTGAACACTTCTGTGGCGATAATGCGGTTGATAAAGTTGTAGCTCTCCAAACGGTCTGGTAGTGGAATGTTCGCTTGTTCAATATAACTGCGTGCTTTGCGGATCGGCATAATATTTTTGCCGCCGGGAAAGGCGAAAATCAGTGGTTCCAGTAGCCAGCTTCGCAATACCCCCGGCGCATTGCCGTAAAACTCAAAAATCTTTTGCTGCGCATAACGTTCATTTCCTCCGAACAATTCATCACCACCATCGCCAGACAGCAGGGCGTGGGTGCCGTCATTTTTTGCCAGCAGTGCGCAAAAATAGGTGGGTACTGCAGAGGCGTTGCCAAATGGTTCATCATAAGCGCTGGCGATACGCGGGAGGAGGTCGCAGACATCTTCCGGTGTGACGTAATATTCATGATGAACCGTGCCATAAAATTTTGATGCAGCACGGGCATAATCCATTTCGTCATAGCCTTTGGCGGCAAACCCGATGGAATATGTGTTTACTGGTTCTCCAAGAACTTTTCCAAGCATACCGGATACTGCGGAGCTATCGACGCCTCCACTAAGGAAGGCACCTGGGGTTCCTGTAGTGTCCGTACAATATTTTACCGCTGAGTGCAGTTGTTCATGGAGCTCGGTTTTTAATGTGGAAAAATCACCGCGCCCAGCATCGTTGAATTGCGGGTTCCAGTAGGTTTTTATTTCCAGTTTTCCATTTTTGAAATGCGCGTATTGTCCCGGCAGTAGTTTTTTTTGTTGGTGATAAATAGTGCCGGGGCTGGGAACCGCATGGAAAAACAAATATGAGAAAACATGCTGGTTATCGATGGTGGAATCCATTTCAGGATGTTGTCGAACAGCATCGGCAGTGGAGCCAAAAACTACTCCATCTTGCATTGTCTGTCCGTAACACAAGCGTTGGATGCCAATACGGTCAATGGCCAGTAATGCTTCATTTTTATTGTTGTCAATGATGGCAAGTGCGAATGGGCCGTGCAGATAATCCAGTAGTTTTGGGCCATGCTGTTGGTAGGCGTTCATGAGTACCGCGGCGTGACTTTGTTGTTTTGCCTGCTCCGAAAATTTTTCGTCTGACCAGATGGGTTGACCTGTCATCGAAACCATCAGGCCATTCTTCTCAAGACAATGAAGGCGGTTTTCGGTGGCCTGTGCAAAAAGAGCCCGTGAGCCGGACTCTCCTATTGCAGAGTGCGTCACTGGTGCGGGGATTAGTCCGTCAGCCATGGTATTTAGTATGCTCACAGGGTCTTGTTGTTTACACCCTAGGTTTATCCAGCCACAAATTCCGGTCATTTATTAGGTCAACTATAGTTTTGGGGGGGGGCTCATTAATTCTTTAATCAGAGGCTCCCTGAAGGGTGGTTACGGTTGTTGCTTTTCTTTGGGTATGTTTTTCCATACGCCTGCTTTTTTTAATTTATTTTTCAACCCTGGAAGGGGGAAGCCTAGTGTATAGGCTGTTTGAGCATGCTTCAGTGCGGCGGGGTAATCTTTTTTCTCAGCCAGGAGCAGCCCGAGGTTGTAGTGTATTTCGGAATTGTTCGGTGCTATCGATAGCGCGGACTCATATTGTTCCTGGGCCTGTTGATATTTTTTCTGTTTATGCAGATAAATGGCATAAAGTACCCGCACCGTCGCATCCACAGGTCGGAGTTCGGGTGCGGGTTTATAGGTGAGAGCCTTCTGGAAGTAATACTCGACGTTTTTGTCTGGTGGATGTGGGTACTTTGGTAGCCATTTTGACATAAATTGAAGTCCTCTCGGGTGATTGGGAAACCACCGTAGAGTGAAATCAATTTCTTCCCAGATATTGTAGGTTTTGGTTCCCGGTGCAGCAGCGTATCCCCTGGTCGCTTGAGCTTCGGCAGGTACCAGATGCAGGGAGTTCACCGAATTGAGATATTGTCGCGTCCACCGGTCTGTGCTGTAGTAATCATTTGGTCCGCCTTCCACTATGGCATGGGCATTGACAGAAATCAGTGCATACAGCGCAAAACAGGCTATGAGCCGTTTGTTGGGTTGCGAACGCGGCCTGCTTCTGTATCGGCACTTTGTTAGACGATGAAAAATACTATCCATTTTTGCTGATGCCCCTCGGCAGAGTGTAAATTTTCTGTAACTGTTCAGCTTGCCTTTCAGTTTGCCTGCTGATTGCTGTGCCAACAATGCTCATTGTACACTTGTAAATCCCGCGCCTTTCCTTGTTCTTGAACAAACCAATAAGGCAAGTTGAATGATTTTTGCGCATTTGAAAAAAATCCTGATCGTTAATTTTGCAGGTGGGGGTGATGTGCGGGTGATCAAATTGCACTCACATCATAAGCCTGCGGTGCTTATTTTATTGGAAATAAACCGAATAGCATAGAGTGAGTGTAATGTGAATATTATCCCTCGGGAGGATGCTCTGTGAGTTGTTACGGCCCTGTATCATCCGTATCATGCCCGGATGTAAAGGTCTGTATATCTGAATAACGGACAGTAGCAATGATCAGTTGTGTTTTTAGCGCCATGTAATGAGCGTGTGTGGGCAACAATAAAAAATGAATGTGGGAGAGTACGCGGGTGTCGCGAAATAGGTTGATTATCCTTGGGGCCAGCGTGACCGCGCTGGCTGTTGTGCGCAATGCCGTGGCCAACAACCTAGAACCGGTGTTGCTAGACACGCTGGACGGCATCGCCTTTCGATCTTCACTGGCGCAAAGCATTTTTTGCAATGGAAGTAGTGATAGCGAAGTGTTGCAAACGCTGCTGGAACTGAGCCAGTCCGGGGTGTGTTCGCTTATTGCCACCAGTGACCGTTGGATCGATTTTTTGGTATCAAACCGTCCTTCGTTAGAACAGGCTTACGATACGGTACTACAGGCTAGTGATGATGTGTTGAAGGTTTGTACCGATAAACTCCTGTTTGCCCATTGGTGTGATGAAAACAATGTGGCAGCCCCACGTTTGTATCAGTTTGATACGCAGGACTTGCCGTCGGATGCAGAGTTGAATTACCCGTTGCTGCTGCGTCCGTACAAAGGCGTGATGAATGCAGGAGCGGGCTTGGTACCCAAGGCAATAGAAGCGACTGACCGTGCCAGCCTTCAACAATGCTTGAAAACCTTTCGTGCTGGCCAGGTTCAGCCCATTGTTACTCAATCATTGCTGGGTCTTAATTTGACGCAATATTCCGTGGGATTGGCACGCAATGGCGAACAAATGGTGAGCTTTGTTGCTGAAAAATTACGTCCGGTGGCGGATCAATGCGCAGTTGGTAGTTATGTGGCGTTGCGCGAGAATCCCACAGTGGAAAAGTTGGCGCGTGATGTGGCGAATCGTATCGACTATTTTGGTATCGCAGAATTTGAAATTTTGCACGCGAAAGAAACCGGAGAAAACTATTTGATTGAGATTAATGCCCGCCCCTGGATTCAATACGAGCTTGGCCCTCGCTCCGGGCATAATTTGTTGCAGGTTTTGTTGGATGCCTCAGCCTATGACTCCAGCCGGGAAAGAAAATCCGGTATCCACTGGCTGGACTTTAATGATGACCTGTTTAATTGTTTTTCCCGTAGTGTCGGAGTGGTGCGCAGAGGGGAGGTTTCCCTGGTTAGCTACTTTGTTTCGTTGCTGCGGGCCAATGCTTTTGCCAAATGGCACCTGAAAGATCAGCGACCATTTTGGCGAGCGCTGGTCAATCAATAATCAATATTTGATGTTTTTACCCGTAGCCGTCGTTGAGGGGGTGTGGGGATTCGGAGTAGTGTATGTCTAAATGTGTATTGATGGTGGCCTTTCAGTTTCCTCCTTTTCAGGGGAGCAGTGGAATCCATCGGACCTTGAGTTTTTGTCGGTATTTGCCGGAAAATGATTGGCAGCCATTGGTGCTGACGCCAAAGGCACGAGCCTATCCACATCAGTCGGATGATTTGTTGGGCAAGATTCCTCAGGAGCTGGTGGTCAAAAAAACCTTTGCCCTGGATGCTGCGCGGGATTTGGCGATCAAGGGCCGGTACCTGCGCTGGTCAGCTATTCCGGATCAGTGGGCAAGTTGGTGGTTCAGTGCGGTTCCTGCCGGGCTGCGTATGATCAAAAAGCATCGTCCGCAGGCTATCTGGTCTACCTACCCCACCTCGTCAGCACACATGATTGCGATGACCTTGCAGCGGATCAGCGGCCTGCCCTGGATTGCTGATTTTCGCGACCCCATGATTTATGAAAGTTTTCCTACAGAGCCACTGACTCGCCGCAGCCGCTCCTGGTTGGAGCGAAAAACCTTGCAGAATTGCACTAAGGCGGTGTTTGTGACCCCCAGTGCGCAAGCTTTGTATCGTGGGCGCTATCCGTCGTTGCCGGATTCACGTTTTGCGTTAATTTCCAATGGTTACGATGAGGAAAGTTTTTTATCATTGTCGGATGTGGCTCCCGCGTCGGCGGATTCTAACAGGCCGCTCGTGTTGGTACACAGCGGTTTGCTGGAGCCGGAAGACCGTGACCCCGGGCCATTTTTTGCCGCGCTGGCGCAGCTGCTGGAACAGGGGAGTGTTCAGCGGGAAAAACTGAAGGTCATTTTGCGTGCAAGCGGCAGTGAATTGTTGTATCGCGAACAGATTAAGGCCCGCGGCCTGTCCGATGTGGTAACGCTGGAGGCCCATTGTTCTTACCAGCAGGCGCTGGAGGAAATGCTTTCCGCCGATGGTTTGCTGGTGTTTCAGGGAGCGGATTGCAACCGGCAAATCCCAGGCAAAATTTACGAATATATCCGTGCTCGCAAGCCTATTCTGTCACTGGTGGACATGCGAGGTGATACGGCACAATTGTTGAAGACTCTCGGAATTGATACCCATGCGAAGATTGACGATGCAGGGGATATCGCTCGTGCTTTGGAGCGTTTTATCGCTCTGTTAGGGCAAGGTCAGGCACCAGTGGCGAGTGAAGAGGATGTATTGCGATATTCGCGCCACCACAAGGCCATTGAATTAGCGCAGTTGCTGAATTCTGTTACCTGATATCTGAGGGCACTCCTTACGATTATGCCTTGCGCAGTGTCACTGAGATGCTGGGCGTGATAAGTCCCACCGTGATGCCAAACAGACCCAGCAAACGATTGGTGATACGCAATATTTGCAGACGATTTTGGGGGATGCCCATGCTAGCCTTGGCAGCGAGGTAGGCCTTGCCGTTGGAGGCTAGATCCGCATTTTGGTAATCACCAAAACCGCGCAGGATCTGCCAGGGAAATACACCGCGCTCCAGACTTTGTCCGGCAAATAAAATGTGGTCCAGTCGCGGAGGCAGGTAGTTGACACACCATTTTCCGGAATGCACTTCTTTTGGCCAAATCCGGTTGCTGGTGCCAGCAATAAAAATCAATCCATTCTTTGCCAACACCCGGTCTATCTCGTGTTGTACTTTTTGCAGGACATCGGCAGGGACATACTCCAGCACGCTGTTGCAGGAAGCGAGATGAAATTGTGCAGCTTCAAAAGGTAGTCGTGTGGTATCCGTGACGTGCAGGAAGGTGATTTTTTCACTCAAACCATAACGCGCGGCATTGAGCTTCGCCAGTTCGATATATTGTTCATCGATGTCGATGGCGGTAACGGTGACACCCAAGGTGGCCAGCACGATGGCTGTGGCACCGTAGTTGCAGCCAAATTCCAGTGCTTGCTGCCCCTTCAGTGAATGGCAGGCGTGCTCGAAAACATAACGACTGTGCTTCCATTCGTAGTCAACATAACGTCCCACCCAAAGGTCATCCGGATCCAGCCCCATGCTGCGGGCAAACGTACAAAAGGCATCATGTGCTTGTGGGTCAACAATTTGAGGTTTGGCGGTGGTCATCGGGTACCACTGTAAAAGGCTAGTAATAAGTTATGATGGCGGATACCACATGCCGTGAATCGCTCGCCATAAATAAAGGGCTCAGGTTGCAGATCAATATATGATCAGCGTTGTAATCCCTTTTTTGAGCGAACTGATAATATCAAAGGTCTGGTTGTTGGTCCATGGATTGCTGTTCCTGCGTCGCCTGAAGAAGCTATTGTTGGTGCTGATCATAAATGCAACGTTTGAGATGTCAAATGTGTGTCATAGCGGTTCTTTTCGTCCAGTAGAGCTTTTAACTGCAGCCCGTTATGCCACGTTTGACCTCGCTGAGTGCTCCGATTGAAAGTGTGGAGCGGGTCGCAAAATCACTTGTCCGCAGTCAAGATTCAGTGCGTGGAGGCGATTGATTGAGGGAATGGAAAGAGAGCGTCATTTTTGTTATGGCACGGTCATTTGCGTCTAAACATGGATGTGCAGTTCCCAGAATGGTTTGCGATGTTCGGAATTGTGTCTTCCCAAAAATATCAATAAACGTGAGACAGTAATGCATGGGGAACCCGACGCCCTCTTGCTGCGTTAACCGGTACGGAGACATAGGCATGAGCTGTTTTAATACAAGTCCCCTCACAAGTTCCTTCAACATGATGATAAACAAAATGACTAAATATTTTTCCCCCGCATGGACCATCTTCGGTCTTTTAATAGTTCTGAGCCTGCCGGAAACAGCATCTGCGGCACAACACCAGGCCCAGTTTGCTGATATTGATTACGATGTGGTGTATGTGCGCTGCCCTCGGGGCAAGGAGCCGGTTTTACGTCCGCGGTCCGGTGCTCCGGATTCTTTGTTGAATTGGAACGGTGTCAATGATTTGTGGTTGTCAGCCAGCAATAATGTTTATCATCAACCCGGTTGTGACTTGGTCTTACACGACTCCAGTATGACTCCCGGTGATCCAGCTGCAGAAAAAGTGTTAGTGAATTGCAACGAGGATGATACTTCAAACCCTGTATGTTCGGTGGCGGACCCTAACGTTTCCTTTGATGGGCGTTATGTGGTGTATGCCAAATTTACTGATACCCGCACTTTTGTGACTGATGATCACTTGGGTATGAAAGAACAGTCTGTTTCAGGTTTCCAGACTTTTATGAGGCTTGACCCCAATGGCAAACTCGATGGTAACAAGTTTGCCACCTCTATTTTTGGTGGCCTTAAACCTTACGCCAACCCAGTGCTGATTTTTATGTACGATTTGGAGACCGGGGAAGATATTCAAATTTCACCGGACAGCAAGATGTTTGCTGGTCGTGCTTATCCCGGAAAGGATTCGGAGTGGGTGTCCAGGGTGCCTGTAATGGATACCGGTCCGTTTTTCATGCCGGATGGTCGCATCGGTTTTACCAGTAACCGGCAAGAAGGTTTCTCCATGTTCCAGCTGTTTGCTATGGACCGCGACGGAAAAAATATGGAAGTGCTGAGTCACCGTGCCATGAAAAACCAGCTACACCCTGTCACCTTGATGGACGGACGTATTGTTTACACCAATTTCGACCGTATGCTGCAACGTACCAGCAATAACAATTTTTCCCTGTTTGAAATCAACCCCGATGGCTCCGCACCGTTTATTTTTGCGGGCAAAAACGATGCTACGCAGTGGTCGTATCACTATTTTACCCAGCTTTCGGATGGCGACATCGTTACCACCCTTTATTATAACCAGCAACAGACCGGGTTTGGTTCTCTGGAGCGTTTTCCGGTTGATCCTCCGGGGGCAGACTTTATACATCGTACACGTATAGGCAATGAAGCAGGGGCTGAGCTTACCACGTTGCCAGATACCTGGAGGTCAGGTACCCAGTTGACGCCTTTTGCCCGGCCTGATCAGTTTCGTTTAACGCCGCTGGCCAGTGCGGGTGACACGCAATCACGGCGTTATTCTTCCACAGAGTATTTTAATCATCCGGTCGGCGATCGAACGGTGAAAATGAGCGGCCGTTTCAGCCATCCTGCCGCCGCACCTGATAATGATTTGTTGACCACCTATGCCATCGGTGGTATCTCCACGATTAGCAGTCCTGTGTTTCGAGACACGACACTGGAAGCTGTCAAAGAAGTCATCGGCAAAGATGCCGGTATTTGGCTGCTGCCACTGGAACCCAACAGTATTCGCCAGATTGGACATATCGCCGCTGATGCTCGAATAGTGGTGGATTTTCCCGAGTATCATGAAATCATGCCGCGCGCGGTGGTGCGTTATCAGGATATTTATGGCATTCCTCGCCCGGACCCCGATAATATCCGCCTGCCTACTCGCAATGATGGCAGCCAGGATCCGCGCCTGCCTGCTGGCGCGCCGTACGGTCTCACCGGTGCGGCCTCCATGTATGACCGGGAGACCCGCTCGCTTAACGGTACACCGTGGAATATGAGAGATGGTGGCGGCGCAATGTCGGGCCGCACCTATATGAATCTGGCTGTCAGTGGTGCCGAACTGGCCATTTTTGATAATGATGAAATCTACGGCATACGCGTGCTCATGCCCGTACCCAATATCCCCAAGAATCTTTACAAGGGGGATGAAAAATGGTCCGGCTTCCAGCAACATCATCTGCGCATTCTTGGTGAGTACCCGGTACGCAAGCCCAATGCGGAAGGGCTGGAACCCAACGATGCTCAGGGCAACCCGGATACCAGCTTCATTGTGAGGGTGCCCGCTGATACGCCTTTCCTGATGCAGACCATCGACAAACGTGGCATGGCGCTGGATATTGAAACCGCGTCGCGCTCGGTAGCGCGTGGTGAACAGCAGTATTGCGCGGGTTGTCATGTTCACACCCGCGAAGGTATGAACACCTTTGACTCATTGGCCGAGGGAAATGACAGCGAATTTGGTGATTTTACCGGTATCAGTGCGCCGTTGTTTGTGGGCGAAGATGCTGAGGGTTACCCCACAGTTGCCAGTGCCCAGGTCACTTATCCTGGAGAGGCAGGATCCACAGCCCGACGTTCCTTTGCTGTGGATTGGGATAATAATATTGCACCCATTGTGCAGAATCGCTGTGCTTCCTGTCATGCGGAAGGCGAGTCGGCCCAGCAGCTCACCGGTCTGCGCCTGGATGGCAGTAATCGTACTTATGAACTGCTCACCAAGAATAAATACACGCGCGAGGATGGCACTGTCATCGATTCCGGTTTCAAATCCGGCGATGGCCTTACGGATATTGATGTGTCAGACAGGGATCGTATAACTTCTCGTAATGGTAATCGGTGTTGTACGCCATCACGTTGGGTTTCTGTCAATAGCGCACGCTCCAGCATGCTGGCCTGGGCTCTCTATGGTGAACGCCTGGATGGACGTGACCCGACCACGGGTCTGCCGCCGAGAGATAGTGGTGTTTTAGTGGATGGCAAGGGGCTTGAGTTTCCTGAAATCTGGCCCAAAGTGAGCGAGCATCTGGCGTATGTGTCCAACATGCCCGAAGCTGAAAAACGTCTGATTGCACGTTGGCTGGATATTGGCGCGCCTAAATTGAATGTGCATGATGACATGATGCGTCCGGTAATGACGCTCACCCCCGTGGGCGGTGCCTCAAGTGTGGATAGCATTTTAGTGGGCCTGTGGGATGACTCTCCGCTGGATTTTGCCCGTTTCAAAGTGATGGCTAATGGTAATGATATTACCCCTCAGGTGACAGGCATGCCGGATACCGTCACTGTTTCTTTACCTATAACAGTGACCGAAGCCAACGCGGACAGCCTCGAAATCACGCTGGAAATCTGGGATAAGCCCAATCGCAGTTGGAGCAAGGTGCGTCCCGGTGAAACTGCTGCCAACCGTACTCGCAAAATTGTTACGGGGCGCGCTTTGTTGCGTATGGCCGGCAGTCCCACGAGTGGAGGTTCAACTGGAGGAGGTTCAACTGGAGGAGGTTCAACGGGTGGAGGTTCAACTGGTGGTGGTTCAACTGGTGGAGGTTCAACTGGTGGAGGTTCAACTGGAGGAGGTTCAACTGGCGGTGGTTCAACAGGTGGAGGCTCAACTGGGGGAGGCTCAACTGGGGGAGGCTCAACGGGAGGAGGTTCAACTGGGGGAGGTTTAACAGATGGATTTGATGATGGAAACGCTGACGGTTGGAGCAGCCTGAATGCTGTTAATTGGGAAGTAACAACAGATGAAGGTGATATGGCGTATTACCTTAATACCACGAACTTCGGTAGCCCAGGCGGTGGTCGGTTAGGCGAATATTCCTTGTTGTCTGCGGAGTATGACGACTTTACTTTTACGTTAGAGGCTAAACTGGGTGATGACGTAGTAAACAACGCAGCGGCTGACTATGCCGTGGTATTCGGGTTCCAGGACGCAAACAACTATTACTACATGTTGTTTAATAATGATCAGAATTTAACCCAGTTGTTTAAAGTCATTAACGGTAGTCGCACATTGTTAGAGACGGCGAACAGTGGTGACTGGTTGAA
>JAKIUF010000011.1 GCA_021647705.1 Gammaproteobacteria bacterium
GGTCCCTATCTGCCGTGGGCGTTTGAGATTTGAGGGAAGCTGCTCCTAGTACGAGAGGACCGGAGTGGACGAACCTCTGGTGTTCCGGTTGTCACGCCAGTGGCATTGCCGGGTAGCTACGTTCGGACAGGATAACCGCTGAAAGCATCTAAGCGGGAAGCCCCTCCCAAGATTAGATCTCACTAGAGCCTTGAGCTCTCTGAAGGTCCGTCGAAGACTACGACGTTGATAGGCTGGGTGTGGAAGCGCAGTAATGCGTGAAGCTAACCAGTACTAATTGACCGTGAGGCTTGACCATATAACACCCAAGTGGTTTGTACTTGAGTGCTTATAAGTTAAGTTGACGGATATAACATAACCAACCTTAGCTAATATTATTACTATTCAACTTCCCTAATTCGCGGAGCAAGCACATTGCTTGATCTGCAAACAGTTTTCCTGGCGGCCATAGCGAAGTGGCACCACCCGATCCCATCTCGAACTCGGAAGTGAAACGCTTTAGCGCCGATGGTAGTGTGGGGTTTCCCCATGTGAGAGTAGGTCACCGCCAGGTTTTATTTCAAAAACCCCATACTCGTTTGAGTATGGGGTTTTCTTTTGTCTGACAATAAATAAGTTTTACTATTCTTCCATATTATTCTCATATCTGTTGTTACTGTCAGTGCGATTCACGGTTAAGAAATAACCGTGTATGTCATTTTATAATAAATTACAGACTTATTTTCCGGTTAATGCACGGGTAAATTTTTCGGGACGACTTTATTTGTTTCGCTACACTGCATTTTATATACGTCAATAAATTCTACGCTGGACATTATGCTACTGACAAAATTGGGTACTATTGGGTGTTAACGCAACCGAAGTGCTGAGTTATTTTTTATGCAAGAAGCAACACTCGATTTGATCGAATTTTCTTCACTGGTGCCCATCAAGGCGTTGGGCATGGCGCATTGCCGTGAGTTGCTGGATCAATCGGAAGTGAGTGTGGTGGGCAAAGGTGGGGTGGTTTTTGAACAGGGGGCTGAAGCAAAAAATATCTTGTACGTCATGGCCGGTGAGGTGGAATTGCATATTAATGGCAAAATGGAAAAGCGTATCAAGGGTGGCACCCGTCTGGCCAAATTGCCGTTGGAGCAGGGCAGGTATTATCAATATGCCGCACTCGCATTGACCGATGTGATCTGTGTCAGTGTGGATCCGGCTGTGCTGGATGGTATGCTTTCCTGGGGGCAGGCTGGTGGTTATGAAGTACAGGAGCTGGATGGTGTTCATGACGATAGTGCTGATGATTGGATGGCAAAATTGCTACAGGCAAAAGTTTTGCATCGTATTCCTCCGGCGAACATTCAGTCTGTTTTTATGAGTATGGCAACACATCATTTTACGCTGGGTGAAAGCGTTGTTCGACAGGGCGAAGAAGGCGAGCATTTTTATATTATCCGGGAAGGTCGGTGTCAGGTGAGCCGTAAGACGCGCAAAAATCCTGAAGGCATGTTGCTGGCAACTTTGCAGGAAGGTGACAGTTTCGGTGAGGAGGCGCTGATCTCCGGCGGTAAGCGAAATGCTTCTGTTATTATGGAGACAACGGGTGTGTTGATGAGCCTATCCAGAGCAGATTTTTTGGAGTTGCTCAAGGAGCCTTTATTGAAATGGATCAGTTATGCTGAGGGGCGTGAGTTGGCGGCTGATGGTGCAACCTGGGTTGATGTCCGCTTACCGGGTGAATATCAAACACGACATATTCAACACGGTGTGAACATTCCCTTGCCGTTGTTGCGGGCCAAGCTAGAAAAGCTGGATAGCAAGATGAAATACCTGCTTTATTGCGACTCCGGTCGTCGGGCTTCCATTGCTGCTTATTTGTTAGCGCAACGGGGTTTTGACAGTTTCGCGCTGCAAGGTTCGCTGGACAACGTGCCTGCTTCGGAAATGGTGTAGTCCTGGGGATATTTCCCGTGCGTGCTGCTTTCGTGAATACATTTTTGTAACCCTGGATAATGACACTCGCTCAAACGATTTTGACACTACTGGCTGATGGCGAATTTCAGTCTGGTCCAGCCTTGGGGCAGGCTACCGGCTGTAGTCGTACGGCTGTGTGGAAAGCGGTGCAGTCATTGCAAAATACTGGCCTGGAAATTTATTGTGTGCGCGGTAAAGGTTATCGTCTGGCGCAGCCGGTAGAGTTATTGAATCGTGACAGCATACTTGCAGCATTGGATATTGATACGCGGCAGGCTGTGCAACAGCTCGATGTGTATTATGAAATTGATTCCACCAATGCTCGTTTGCTGGAAGTAGCCAGACAGGAAAATACTTCTGGCTATGTTTGCATTGCCGAATGCCAACATATGGGGCGTGGGCGTCGAGGCCGCCGGTGGGTATCACCCCTTGGTGGTAATCTCTATCTCTCATTGCTGTGGCGGTTTCATGCGGGCGCGACTTCTTTGGGTGGTTTAAGCCTCGCTATTGCTGTGGCGATGGTGCGTGCTTTGCGTGATAGCGGGTTAGTGTCAGCACAACTGAAATGGCCTAACGATATTTTGCTGGACGGCCATAAACTGGCAGGCATTTTATTGGAGTTGTCAGGTGAATCCTCCGGACCCTGCGCTGTAGTTGTGGGTGTGGGGCTGAATATCCGCACCCCTGTGAGAGAGATGTCGGCGGTGGATCAGCCGTGGACTGATCTTGAGTCTGCCCTGGGTAAAACAGTGTCGCGCAATGAACTGACGGCGTCTTTGTTACGCCATTTGGTGCATGCTGTTACCGATTTTGAACAGCAGGGCTTGATACCTTTTATGGACGAATGGAAACAATGGGATGCTCTGGCAGGTCATGAGATTATCCTGGATTTACCCACGGGTGTGGTACGTGGCGTGGCACGCGGTGTGGACGAAAACGGTGCATTGTTGCTGGCACGTAATGGTGAATTACAGCGTCATCATAGTGGAGAGGTGTCGGTGAGGCTTTCGGCAAACATGGAGAGTTCGGGTACATATGGAGCAGGACAATGAGTGTATTGTTGCTGGATGCGGGGAATACCCGCCTGAAATGGGCACTTTGTGAACGGGGACAATTTTTACAAAGCGGAGTATTTACCTACGAGTGGTCAACATTGCTCGCACAGTTTCAAACGCAGTGGGGGGATCTGGCAAAGAAGGGCATGATCAAGAAACTGGTACTGAGTAATGTCGCGGGAGAGCGCCTTGAGTCATTGTTGCGTCAGTGGTGGCTTGGCATTTGTTTGCAGGAAAAGGCATTACAGGAAACAGCCCTCTTGACGATAGACATTGTGCAGGCGCAGGCACAAGCTTTCGGTGTGCAGTGTGCCTACCGGCAACCGAGGCAGCTGGGTGCCGACCGCTGGGCTGCGCTGGTAGCGGCCCGATATCATATTACCGGTGCTTGTTGCGTGATTGCCTGTGGCACTGCACTGACTATCGATGTGCTTGATGCAGAAGGGGTACATGTCGGTGGTCTGATTGCCCCAGGCATGGCGACAATGCGGCAAAGTCTGCTGGCGAACACGACACAAATTACAGCACAAATTGAGACTGCTGAGGCAACGAACACATCAATATTTTGTGTGCAGGATACAGTCAGCGCGGTGCAGACAGGTATAATGGCGGCTACTACAGGTGCAGTACAGCAGGTGCTACAACAATGTCGAGAGCACGGGCAGTTAACCCCCGTCTGCGTGGTAACCGGGGGCGATGCTCAGTTGCTTCTACCGGTCTTACCTAAAGGCAGCTTACATGGAGCAGAATGGGTGTTAAAAGGTCTGGCGATTATTGCCGAGTGTAATGAATAAATAATCCTAGGATAATCAACAATGGAGTTTGTCGTGTGGGCTGGCGGAATGTGTTGTAAATGCTAAAAATTCTTTTCCTATTTTTTTTACTGCTTAATGCTGTTTATTTTTATACACAGTTTGATGATACCACTGAGCTGGCATCGTCCACGGTGCTGAAGCAGCCCCCATTGCCACAGGGCGTTGATAAGCTCATTTTGCTGCGTGAGCATGGTTTGGCTGGGGAAAATGCGCCACTCCCGGAAGCTCCCGCAGACAAGCCATCGGTAAAAGCAATTGATATGCTGGTCAAACCTCTTGAGCTGCAAGATGAGCCTTCCTGTTTCACTCTTGGCCCTTTTAACAGTACTGATATCGCCAAGCGTAGCTCTGAAACCCTTGCTGCATTGGGTGTTGATGTTAAATCTCGCGAAATATCCCAGCGTACCCCCAGGGGGTATTGGGTGTATCTACCTTCCTCAAAAAGTTATCAGTCTGCTAAACGTAAAGTCACAGAGCTACAGAAAAAGGGCTTAAACGATTTGTATATTATGGGTAAGGGGAACCATCAGAATGCGATTTCGCTGGGTTTGTTCACCCGTGAAAGCGCTGCAAACAGCCGATTCCAGCAAGTCAAAAAATTGGGCTTGAAAGCAGTGTTGGAAATCCAGTATCGTACCAACAAGCAAACTTGGTTGGACTTGGCGGTGCCCGGTGAGCAATCTGCTACCGTAGCAAAAATCACCGAAATGGTAGATGGTTTACAGCGGGCCAAGTTGGGGCAGACTGAGTGCGAATGAGGGGGGCTGATATTGTTGTTCGGTTTCCGTTGCGAAAACGAAGGCAAATGCCTACAATAGCGCCCCTGATTAACAGGCCGACGTAGCACAATTGGTAGTGCAACGCACTTGTAATGCGTAGGTTCGCGGTTCGAGTCCGTGCGTCGGCACCATTTTTTTGTACCACAACCCCATTATTTAGTGATTGAGCTTAATCTATTTGTAAATGAAGGGACTTTCCGTAATGCAAAGTAATATGCTCAGGCGAAAAAGTTTCTGCATCGGGCTGGTGTTGCTGGTATTGACTTTGTTCAGTGGGCAATCGTTTGCGGATATCTCAAGTGGCCAAGCGGCTATTCTCAAAGGGGATTTCCCCCGCGCCTTCAAAGAATTCAAAGTAGATGCAGATAAAGGTGTCCCTTATGCACAAGCGACCGTGGGTGTGATGTTGCACCTTGGGCAGGGAGTGAAGCGTAATCTCTCACAAGCTTTTTTCTGGTATAAAAAGGCGGCAGACCAAGGCTATGATGCAGGTGTGGCGAATGTTGGCATTATGTATTACAAAGGGGCTGGCACCGAACAGAATGATGTAAAAGCCTACGCATGGCTGGATCTTGCCAGCCATATTCGTGGTGGCCGAGAACACAATGCCAAGGCTAAGGCCGCTAGTTTTTTATCGCCAGCACAATTGAAAAAGGCCCAGCAACTGGCCGCCTCGTTACGCAAGAAATTCGACAAAAAATAACCTGAAAATACGCCTGTACAGGTTTTGTTGTTTATTCCTGTTGCTTGAATCGATAGCTGTTTACACCGATTGTCTCTCTGCTGGTTGTTTTTGAAAAACACGAGTTTTTGTTTGCAAGCCAATTGTCCGACAATGCGCTTTCCTGTGCTGGTGTTTGTTTAAAAAGCTCGTTAGGATGTTGGCCTCTGTTGCAATGCACGGATGGGATTTGTGGGGATGGACGGCGATAACAAAACGCAAAACACAAAGACAGCAGGCCGACCTGAGGCAGAAGATAAACGCCTGGCTCATCGGCACACGCTGGAACTGGATACGGAAGTGCATTTTCACGAGCAATATGTGAAAGGGATGTTCCGCTGTCGTACGGGCAATATCGGTCTGAACGGTGTTTTTTTACCATCAGAAAAAATGCCCATCATCAGCAAAACGGACATTGAGCTGGTATTTCATGCGCACGCCGGGGCTGATCCGACACAACACCGTATCTCTGCCAAAGTGGTGCGCACGGCAGCAGATGGTGCCGCACTGGTTTTTTGTCCTAAAGATGAGCAACAAATACAGGAATTACGGCATTTTTTGCTTAAGGCCAAGGTGGCCAACCGACAATAATTACCCGTCTTTTCCTTTTCTACCCCCTAGTAATTCTGCCGGGCCTTTCTCGTTGTAAAACAACGAGGCATAATACGTCCCATAAATTTCTGTGATTGACACAAACAAATATAGTGCAAGGAGTAAAAACGATGGTGGTTAAAGCGCATAAAGAAACCCTGGGATTTCAGACTGAGGTGAAGCAACTGCTGCATCTCATGATTCACTCACTTTATAGCAATAAAGAGATTTTTCTGCGTGAACTGATTTCCAATGCCTCGGATGCTGCCGACAAACTGCGGTTTGAAGGTTTGTCTGACGATGCATTGTTTGAAGGTGATGCGGATTTCAAAATTCACGTTGCGTTTGATAAAGAAGCACGCACCATCACCATCAGTGACAACGGCATCGGCATGTCACGCCAGGAAGTGATTGAACATATTGGCACCATTGCCAAATCCGGTACGGCCAAATTTTTTGAATCCCTGACGGGCGACCAGGCAAAAGACGCCAATTTGATTGGTCAGTTCGGTGTGGGTTTTTATTCTTCGTTCATCGTCGCAGACAAAGTGACCCTGACTACCCGCCGCGCCGGGTTGGGTGCGGAGCATGGTGTGCGCTGGGAGTCGGCAGGTGAAGGCGAATATAGCCTGGAAACCGTGGAAATGGATACCCATGGTACCGTGGTGCAATTACACCTGCGTGAAAATGAAGATGAATTTTTAGATGGCATGCGCCTGCGCAATATCATCGGCAAATACTCTGACCACATTACGTTGCCCATTATGATGGAAAAGCAGCAGTTTGGTGCGACAGAAGACGATGAGGAAAAAGATAAAGCTGCGGAGCCAGAGCTCGAAGTGGTTAACCGTGCATCCGCGTTATGGGCACGCCCCAAGAGCGATATCACCGACGATGAATACAACGAATTTTACAAACACGTTGCCCACGATTTTGAAGACCCACTGGCACGCACGCATAATCGGGTGGAAGGAAACTATGAATATACTTCGTTGCTGTATATTCCGGCACGAGCACCGTTTGATTTGTGGGATCGGGAGCAGCGTCATGGCATAAAGCTCTATGTGCGTCGCGTATTTATAATGGATGATGCTGATCAACTGATGCCAAATTATCTGCGTTTTGTGCGCGGTGTTATTGATTCTGCGGATTTGCCATTAAACGTATCCCGGGAAATTCTTCAGCACAACAAGGCCATTGATACCATTCGTGCCGGTTCAGTGAAAAAAGTGCTTAGCCTGCTTGAAAACATGGCCAAAAATGACGCCGAAAAATATGCCACGTTCTGGAAAGAGTTTGGACGGGTAATCAAGGAAGGACCAGGCGAAGACTTTGCAAACAAAGAACGCATTGCCAAGTTATTGCGTTTTTCCAGCACTCATACCGACAGCGAAACCCAGGATGTGTCGTTGCAGGATTATGTGAGCCGAATGAAAGAGGGACAGAAGGATATTTATTATGTAACCGCAGAAAGTTTTTCGGCAGCGAAAAACAGCCCGCACCTGGAGATTTTCCGTAACAAAGGCATAGAAGTGTTGTTGTTGGCGGATCGTGTTGACGAATGGATGATCAGCTCATTGACTGAGTTTGATGATAAACCTGTGAAATCGGTGGCTCAGGGTGAACTGGACCTGGGTGAGTTGGAAGACGAAAAGGAAAAGGCCGAGAAGGAAGAGACCAGCAAAGCCTTCACCGAAATTGTCGAGCGTATTAAAACAGCGCTGGGTGATGATGTGAGCGAAGTACGAGTTACCCATCGCCTGACATCTTCGCCAGCCTGCTTGGTAACCGGTGAAAATGATATGAGTGCCAATCTGGAGCGCATCCTTAAATCAGCAGGCCAGAATATGCCGGGTAGCAAACCGGTTTTTGAAATCAATCCTGGGCATCCCCTGGTCTTGAAGCTAAAAGATGAAGCTGACGAGGGCCGTTTCACGGAATTAACAAAAGTGCTGTTTGATCAGGCGCTGCTGGCCGAAGGTGGTCAACTGGATGATCCGGCGACGTTTGTGCGCCGCATGAATGAGTTGCTGCTGGCCATGGCAAAATAGTTTTTGCCAGCCGCTTGGAATTTCCGCAGCCCTTGATCGAAGGACGTTTGCTCAAACGTTATAAACGTTTCCTGGCAGATGTTGAATTAAAAAAGGGTGAAGTGATTACGGCGCACACTGCAAATACCGGTGCGATGACCGGTTGCAGTGAGCCCGGCAGTCGCGTGTGGCTCAGTATTTCTGATAATCCCAAGCGCAAGTATCCTCATAGTTGGGAAATTGTAGAAGTCGCTCCGAAGGTGTTGTGTGGTATTAACACCTTGCTGGGCAATCATCTGGTGAACGAAGCCATTGTTGCAGACCGGGTACCTGAGTTAAAAGGCTATGCCCATATTCGTCGTGAAGTACCTTACGGCGAAGAACGTAGCCGTATCGATTTGTTGCTGGAACCTTCCGGGTCTGCGCCTCCCTGTTATGTTGAAGTGAAAAACGTCACTCTGGCGGACAACGGTGTGGCATTATTTCCTGATGCTGTAACGGTACGTGGTACAAAGCACCTGCGTGAATTAACTCATGTTGTTGAGCAGGGCGCGCGAGCGGTGATTTTTTATTGTGTACAACGAAATGATTGTCGTGAATTTCGTCCGGCAGAGACAATTGATGCGGTTTATGCTCAAACGTTGCGCGAGGCGATGGAAAAAGGTGTTGAAGCTATTGCTTATCAGGCAGACGTTAGTGTGACCGGTATTCGTCTGACAAAAGTCATGCCGGTTTGTGTGTAAGCTTGGTTAAAATGTGAATTAAGCGCTAAAAACACTCACTTTAAAAAATTACCGGGTATTTAATACAGAGGCCGCAGAGACGCAGAGAACACAAAGTTTTCTGTGTTTTTCTCTGCGTCCTTTGCGCCTCTGCGACCTCTGCGTTAATAACACGTTACTTGCCAGTGCCATGACACGATGTGTTGGAACGTTTGTCTGGAGGGGGCACCTCTGGATTCCGGCTAAAAACATACCGGAATGGTGGCGTTTTCAGTAAAAATACTAACGGAGTGATTGAGCCCTTAATTCACACTAAAGACGGTTTGCTTGTACACCAACAAGAGTTTCATCGGCTTGAGTATTATTTTTTATCCTGGTTGGTATCAGCATTGCGGTAAGCTCATCGTGCGGCATAGGTCGGGCAATGTGGTATCCCTGAATGTATTCACATCCCATGCGGCTTAATTCATCCTGTGAAATCTGGTCTTCGACTCCTTCAGCAACAACTTCCAGTCCCAGGTCATGTGCAAGGCTGACCGTGGCACGCACAATGGATGCATCGCTTTCATCTTTTGCCATATTCAGCACAAATGATTTATCAATTTTCAATTCATCGACAGGCAATTGTTTCAAGTAACCCAATGAAGAATAGCCTGTGCCAAAATCATCAATGGAAAGACGTACACCAAGATCATCCAGCTCCTTAAGCAGTTTTTTAGCATGTGCCGGGTTAGTCATCATTGCTGTTTCGGTAATCTCCAGACAAAGTTTGCCAGGGGAAACGTCCCAATAATGGAGTAAATTGGAAATCTGGCTGCTCAGTGTTTCATCATGTAAATTTCGCGCAGACAAATTGACTGACACTGTGAGGTATTTTCCCATGTCACGCCATTCGGCACATTGTTTGATGGCGGTGCGTAATACCCAATCCGTTAGCGATTGAATCAAGCCGGTTTGTTCGGCAATTTTAATAAACGTATCGGGCGGAATGAACCCCTGTTGCGGATGTATCCAACGGGCCAGTGCTTCAACGCTGCCAATTTCATTACGACGTACATCGAGCTGAGGCTGATAGTGTAATTGCAGTTCTTCGTTGTGTATGGCGTTACGCAAGTCGTGTGTCAGTCGCAGGCGTTCGGCACTGTTGCTGTCCTGGCTGGTATCGTAGACGCTAGAGTCGATGGCCAGTTTTTTTGCGGTGTGCAAGGCGGTTTCTGCTTTCTGAATCAGTTCTTGTGCGCTATTTGCATGTTCCGGAAAAATAGCGATACCCAAAGTGGCATGTACATGAAGGCTGTGGTTATTTATTTCATAAATAGGCTCAAAGTTTTCCAGTAATTTACAGCGAATACTTTCTGCATTGTCAGTTTTGCTGCGTTTTATCATGACTGAAAACTTGTTTCCACCGAATCGGCCGATGTGTCCTGAGTCCTGTAGTGTGTGTTTCAAGCGTTGGGTAACCTGGTCTAATAAAATGTCACCACTTTTGTGTCCTAGGCTATCATTGACTTCTTTGAGGGCATCGATATCAATCAAACAAAAAACTAACTCTTCGTTGCAGGCTTTGGCCGTTTCCATTTCCTGTTGGACACTGCGCCCAATAGCCCCTCGATTGGGTAGCCTAGTCAGCAGATCATGGCTGGCTTGGTATTCCAGTAGTGTATTCTTTTCACTGATTTGCCGGAATAATCTGGCGAGTAAGAGTGCGGCCCAGACAGAAATCCAGATACTGATAAACAATGTTGTACTAAGTGGAGTGCCGACATAACTGAAAAAAGTGGATATATCGCTGCTGTCCCGAAGATAAGTGTTGGCGATAATATACTGGCTGTCAGGTACCGGGTCTGCGGACCACAAATATTCCTGTTTACCAATAGTGAAATTGCCTTGTTGTGTTTTGTTGCTGGATTGAATTAACAGGTCCGCTAATAAATGCGTGCCAAGGTTGAATCCTCCGCCCGGCAGTATTTTTTTCTGCGACATATCAATGATGCTGAAAACATTATCGCGGTTTTCATGATGTGGCACGATGCTTTGGAGTTGATCCAACAAAGGCAGTGATGTATCCAGCATTGCAAACAGATGTTCATTGCTTTTGTGCAGACGCACTTGTTCAACGTGTTGGGTATATTCGCGAGCACTGATGTAGGCGACAACACTGAAAATACTGACAACCATCAAACTGATAGTAATGAACGACAATATCAGTTTAAGTCGTAGTGACATTTGTCGAGGTGTTCAGAATAACAATTATTTTTGATAAGTGTTGATGCCTGCAAGGGCATAGATCGGACAGGAGCGTACTGCGGCGGCAAAAAAATTAACAATGCCAAAAACACCCAATAACCAGCGTGCCATATCATTGCTGATGTAGCTTGTATCGACAAAACCAAAATAAATCAGTGTGATACCAATGAGTATACGTATGGCAATATCAATATTGTGAAGGTTTCGTTTTATGGCCATTGTTTTTTGCAGTAAATACCAACGTATTGTCAAAAATATCGATTAAAACCAATTTTGCTTATTTGCTTATTTTTGATGACGAGTTTGAATGGTGGTTTTTATCAAGCCATGAGCCAGCAGATATCGTTTTGCACGGGGGCAACGGATGTCTGTTGATTGCTACAAACTTAGCGGTGTAAAACCGGGAAAACTTTAATTTTTTAGTAGGTTATGCCGGTTGTCCGGGCGTGGGTTTGTGCGGGAAAACTTTCTCGGGATTAAGAATATTGTGGGGGTCAAAAACCTGCTTAATGTTTTGCATCAGGTGTAGTGTCGGGGCTGCAATTTCACGGGCGACAAACTCCCGTTTGACCAGGCCAATGCCATGTTCCCCGGAAAGAGTACCACCCAGCCCCAGTACCAGTGAGAAGACAGCATCAAGACAGGCCTCGGCACTGGCCAATTGACGGGGATCATCAGGGTTTACCAGCAGGTTTACATGGATATTACCATTACCGGCATGACCAAAATTAACAATGGTCACGTCGTGCTGCTGTGCCAGCGTTTCCAGCCCGTTCAGTAATGCCGGGATTTTTGAAACGGGGACCACCACGTCTTCATTGATTTTTTTCGGCGCTACGTTGCGCAGTGCAGGTGACAGTGCCTTGCGTGTGGCCCATAGCGCCTGAATTTCTTCTGTGGTATCGGCTGTTTTCAGGCTTAGCAGACCCTGGGTTGTGGCGGCCTGGCTCACGGCATCCACCATTTCGGCCATGGCGGATGCCGGGCCATCCACTTCAATCATCAGCAACGCACCGGCTCCTTCGGGTAACTCCGCCGTGGATATTTCACGCACCATTTCAATCGCCGCACCGTCGATAAATTCCAGCGCACAGGGCACCACCGGTTGCGCCATGATGCGCGATACTGCTTGCGTTGCCGAAGCAATATCAGCGTAGATTGCTTGCAAGGTGCGTTTGGTTTCGGGCAGGGGGGTGAGTTTGAGTGTGGCTTCGGTGATAATCGCCAGGGTACCCTCGGAGCCAATTAACAGGCGCGTGAGGTCGTAGCCCACCACGCCTTTAGTGGTGCGTGTGCCCGTGCGGATTTCCTCTCCGGTTCCAGATACTGCACGCAGTCCCAGGGTATTTTCCCGTGGCGTGCCGTATTTAACTGCCCGTGGCCCTGCGGAATTGTAGGCGAGATTGCCGCCGACGGTGCAGACTGCCGCACTGGTGGGGTCGGGTGGCCAGAAAAACCCCTGTGCCGCTGCGGCTTCCTGCACGGCCTGATTGGTTACGCCGGGTTCCACTACCATCAGCCGGTCATCGGGTGAAATTTCCAGAATGCGTGCCATGCGTTCGGTGGAAAGTACGATGCCACCGCTGACGGGCACGGTTGCCCCAGTGGTGCCAGTGCCACGGCCACGGGTGACCAGCGGAATTTTATCGTGACAACAGCGCTGTACAATGGTGACTATTTCGTCGTGACTGCGAGGAAATATCACCAGTCCCGGTAGTGCCTGTTCGCGACTGTTGTCATACCCATAGGCCAGCCGGTCGCTAGCCGCAGTGAGCACTCGGTCTGCGCCTAATAATTGAATCAGCGCCCGGGTAACATCAGCAGGGATCTCCATTACAGAGAGTTACAGATATTCAAATACCTTCACCACACGCTTCACGCCGGAAATTTCACGGGCGATAGCCGCAGCCTGATTACCGATTTCTTTTGTCACCAGTCCCATGAGGAATACGCTGCCATCTTCGGTCACCACTTTGACGCGCGTGGAGTCAAAACCTTTGGTGGTGAGCATTTGGGTTTTTATTTTTGAGGTAATCCAGGTGTCGTTGGTACGTGAAGAAAGCCCGGTGAGGTCGGCAATCCGAATTTCATTGTGTACACGGCGTACCTTGTCGAGGTGGCGCACGATATCCACCACCTTATCGCGTGTTGCCCGGGATAGTGCCTCGCCGGTCAGTAGCACCACACGATTGAAACTGGTGACGTTGATATGCACACGTTTGGCCATTTTGACATCGGCGTAAATAGCATCTTTGGCTTTGGTTTCGATCAGTTGGTCATCAATCATGGTCTGATTGCTGCGTTTGTCGTGCGCAACGCTGGCACCACCGGCAGCGCCCGCCACCAGTACCGGGGCAACGCAACCGGTGCTTAACGTGAAGGCAGCAAGGGCAAATAAAATGAGTAACAGTTTATCGGGTTTCATGGTGTTCTCGTTTTGTATCGGTTGTTAATGTAGGTAGTCATGCCTGAAAGGCATCGATAATCCAGTCAATGGTCTGTTGCCCGTTTTCCGTGGTGAGCGCCACCACGTCAAAACGACAGACACTTTGTGCCGCCTTAGGATGTTGCTGTAAATAGTGCTCGGCAGTGGCCAGCAATTTTGCCTGTTTACGCCAATCAACGCTTTCTGCGCCGCTGCCAAAATGGTCATTACGCCGATAACGCACTTCCACAAAAACTGTGGAGTGTTCGTCCTGCATGATCAAATCGATTTCGCCACGTTTGCATAGGTAGTTGCGTTCCACCAGCGTGAGTCCCTGAGTCTGCAAATATTCGCAGGCGTGAGCTTCAGCCTGTTTGCCCGTTGCAGCACGGGTGTCATTTTGGCGGTTTTTACTGGGCATTGGTTGTGGCAGTGGCAGTGGTCTGGGTTTATGGGTCTGACGGTGTGTCTGAATATTCGTTGAGCAACTGCGGTATGCCACGCTCAAATTTCGCCCATAATAACCGTCGTTGCAGGCGATTGGCTACGTCCAGATACAGATCACCAGTTTCCCCAGGATAAAATGCCGAACGGTTGCGCCGCAGGGTATTGAGTTCACCGATCACCCGATAAGCATCCACACCTAATGCAAAAAGGCGCGAATAGCGCTTGCTGGCGTTGGGCCAGATGGCCTCGATGTCGGCCTTGAGGGCATGGGTGGATTGCTCAGTGTGCAGCGTCCACGGCATGTCGGCAAATGTGACACCGTCCATATCTCTGTCCATATCAGCGTTGATACTGCCACTGTAACTGTGCGATGTAGCGTACACCGGCACTTTGGGTGCGTGGTGAAAACGCAACTGTGGACGAATTAGCCGTGCCTGCCGTGAACCGGCGGCCATGAAAATAAAGTCGATATCCTGTCGGCGACGAGGAATGAATTCCGTTTTTTTGCCCAGCACCCGGCGCAGAGCTTTATGGCGTTGCTCACTTTCATCGACATTGAGCAAGCGACGAATCGGGAGTGAGTAGTCACTCTTTTTGGCGTCGTAAGTCTGTTTTTCCACCACATGGCCACCAAACTGTAACCAGCGCTCGCTGAATGCCTTGGCCACTCGTGTTCCCCAGGCGGACGAAGGAGTGATGATCGCCGCACGACTGTAACCATCCAGCCAGGCACGTTCAGCAATTTGCTGGGCCTCCTGTTCTGGTGACAGACTGAGCTGGAACAGATTATCGGGCAAGCCCTTCGCCGCATTTTCACCCTGTTGTTCGCTGTAATTGAGCGCCAACACTGGCACGGGCAACTCATCATGTGCAGCCAATTGATTGACAGCATCCTTGTTGAGCGGCCCCACCACAAATTCGGCACCGTCATCGACAGCCTGCTCATAAATCAGATCAATAAATGCCGGGTCATCGCCCGCATCGTAAATGGCGATGCTGGGCACCACGCTGGCCGGTGTATCAAACGCAACCATACTATCGCCGCTGCCAGCCAGATTGTCGCTGTTTTCCAAACCGGGTGAATTTACCGATGTATTATCGGGTTGCGCGTAATAGGCGGCAAGAAAACCATCACGCACGGCACTGGCAGCCTTGGCAAAGCGATTATTCAGCGGCAGGATTAGCGCGATTTTTGTCGGCAGAGGCAACACCCGGGGGCGCGCTAACAGCACCGCCACGATAATGTCATCTTGTACCGGATGGGCAGGATAACGTTCACGCCAAGTGACCATATCGATACCACCCTGCGGGTTATCCGCCATTTTGCTGCCGAGCAGCACCAATTCCAACCAGCCACTGAGCACATCCGGTGGCCCAGCGGTTTGCAGGGTTTGCAACATGCTGGGGGGAATATTTTGCAGCGCGTTGAGAATAGCCTCCTGATTGGCGAGCACAGCCTCCGGGTCATCGAGCAAAGGCTCCAGTAATACCCGCTCATGAGCAGATTCCAGATGATTGCCCAACTGCGTAAAGGTAGTGGCGCGCAGATGATGCAAACGCCGCATGTCTTGCGGGTTGATTTTGTCCGTGATCATCAACAGGTTTTCCGCCAGATCCAGAGAACTCAGAGCCATATCCGGCAACTGTCGCGCCAGTGAAATGCTGGCGGAAAGCAGGGCATGACGAATCTGTAAATCGGTTGAAAGTGTGGCAGCATCAATTTCATCGAGCATCTGGTGGGCCTGCGGCACGTAATTGCCCAGCATCAACAGCTCAGCGGTGCGCAGTGTATAGTGCTCACGTTGTGGCGAGGGAGCATCTGCTGCAAGCCTGGAATAGGCCAGCGCCGCATCAAGGAAACGACCATCGGTGGCCATTTGCTCCAGTGCCGCAGTGTCAGGGGCCATGTCACCCAACTGTTCCTGCTGGACCGGTGGCGCGCTGACGCAGGCCACCAGCAGCAAAGACAGTAAGCTGAGCAGGAAGAGTTGGCGCTGGCGCCTGAAACTTTGTGTTAGATTCCGCATGAACCGGAAAGTATGTGGATGAGGTGAGGCAGTGTCAATGAACGAGTTAGTGGAAGCGGGTGTTTTATATGTGGTGGCCACACCAATCGGCAATCTGGCGGACATCAGCCAGCGTGCGCTGACAGTGTTGGCCGGGGTGGATCTCATTGCCGCAGAAGATACCCGGCACAGCGGACGCCTGTTGCAGCAATATCAAATTACCAGCAAAACCCTGGCCCTGCACGATCACAACGAGCGTGACCGGGCACCGGACGTAGTGGCGCGTCTGGCGCAAGGCAAAAGCGTAGCGCTGATTTCTGATGCAGGCACCCCACTGATCAGCGACCCTGGTTTTCACCTGGTGCGTCTGGCCCGTGAATCGGGCATCAAAGTTGTGCCTATTCCTGGAGCCAGCGCGATGATTGCCGCCCTGTCGGCTGCCGGGTTGCCATCAGACCGTTTTGTCTTTGAAGGTTTTTTGCCATCAAAAAGCACAGCGCGCAAAAAACGTTTGGAAGCAATGGGCGCAGAAACCCGCACGCTGATTTTTTACGAAGCTCCGCACCGATTGCTGGACACACTCGCCGATATGGTTGCCGTGTTTGGTGCAGACCGTCATGTGGTGCTGGCGCGAGAGCTTACTAAAACCTTTGAAACCATCAAGGGTGATACCGTGGCAGCGTTACGCGAATGGGCCAGTGACGACCCGGATCAGCAAAAAGGGGAAATGGTGTTATTGGTGGCTGGCGTCAACGCCGCAGAAGATGATGCGCCAGATGGTGAAGCGCAACGTATTCTCAAAATACTGCTCGATGAACTGCCGCTGAGCCAAGCCAGTGCGCTGGCCGCGAAAATTACCGGAGGCAAAAAAAAGCCGTTGTACCAGCTGGGCTTATCGTTGGCCGGAATGAAGGATGATTGAGCCACAAGTGGGATAAAAAACGTTCAAAGATGTGCTGCTGGTGAGAAAAAACTAAACAGACAGTACAGAATCGGGATGATTCGGGTATCACGCATATACTCATAGCGATTGAGATTTCGGCATTCATTGCACGCTTTTTTCATTCCATGGCGGCGTTGTTGTCCTCACAATAGACCCGCTTTTTACCAAGCGTTGACGTCAACATATTATTTTTACAGACCGATTAAACGGTCATGTAAAGGTCAATCAAGCGCTGGAAATACGTTATTTTTAACAATCACCGGGCATTTAACACCGAGGTCGCAGAGACACAGAGGCGCAGAGTTTTTCGTGTTTTTCTCTGCGACCTCTGCGTCTCTGTGGCCTCTGTGTTCATAACACGTCATTTATCAGTACCACTCAACTGCAACAACTTTCATTTTCGGACAGGCTCCTGGAGCACTGTCAAAATGATTGTTAACACCCCTAGAGCATGCTTCCTTGTTTATGACGCAACCTTTCTACCTGACTTGTAAGACGTATTATTGCTGTTGGTTGAATATTTAGTGAACTGGAGTATATTATTGTACTTCGGTCATTTTGATGCAGGTAACAGTCCACCATGGCAACTCAAGCAGAACGGCGCGCGCAGACGCACGAGAAATTACTGAACGCAGCAAAAACACTGTTCGAAAAACAGGGATTTGAAGCGACATTGATCGATCAGGTGGTCAAGAAGGCCAATGTCGCCAAAGGCACGTTTTATCAACACTTCGACTCAAAGTTGGAGATATTGATCGCGCTGGAGCGTGAGGCCGGGCGAGGAAAAACGCGGGAAGCGCTGGCAGCTATCGAGGCAGGGGTACCCGCATTACCTATTCTGGAAAGTTATCTGGAGTCACTGGCCGGATGGTTTACTGCACGGGAAAAAATTGCCGAAGCGATGATTCTTTCCAGTCTGAGCAGAGTGGATAGCGAAACAACGCGCCACCCGGAACTCTCCGGTCGTGGATTTATTCATGCCGTACTGAAAGCGGCACAGCAGCAGGGGACGATTCGCAAGGATGCAGATGCCTGGGAGCTGACCGGTATGGTGGGCGGTTTTATCACCGGTTCCGTGCTGTATTGGAGTCGTCAGCCGCAGGCAGACCCGTTGAATAAAATGTTGAAACGCGCGCTGACGTTGTTTTTAGAGGGTGCGCAGACCCGGGAGGTGACATGATGAAACCCGGTTTTTTGACATGGCAACAGGCTCATGAAGCCGGTGTTACACAGTGCGGCGGCAAGGGATGGAATCTGGCCCGGTTGCATCGTTTTGGATTCAATGTACCCGATGGTGGTGTACTTACGGGTGATGTTTATGAGCAACTGCTGGCTGACCCGGCGCTTCAGACGCTAGTTATTCATCTGCGGACAACACCGGATGACAGGCTTTCCGGTTCTGATACAGCGCAACAGCTGGAAACCCTTCGCCAAATGATCGTTACACGGGGATTGCCTGCGCAGTGTACGCAACAGCTCACACAATTCCTTGCGGAGCAGGTGCTCGCGGATACGTCATTGGCTGTGCGTTCCAGTGCAACACTGGAAGATGGTGAAAGCGCTTCATTTGCCGGTATCCATGAAAGTTACCTGAATGTCACGGGCCAACCCGCTGTCGAGCAGGCGATTCTCAATTGTTTCGCTTCGCTCTGGACACTCCGCGCTGTTACCTACCGCCGAAAAATGGGCATCGACGATCAGGCGCTGAGTTGCGCGGTGGTCATTATGGCGTTGGTTGATACCCATTCATCCGGTATTGCCTTCTCCTGTGAGCCAGCGACAGGCCGGGAGGACGTCACGGTTATCAACGCCAATTTTGGTCTTGGTGAGTCGGTGGTCGATGGCGTGATTGAACCCGATGAATACCGCCTGAGCACGCACTCCATGACATTGCTTAGCCAAAAGACAGGCAGTAAGACAAAGCATACTCGGGTTAACGCCAATGGCGGAACACGCCTGGTCGAATCCACTCATACCCGGCATGAGCAGGTGCTCCCGGAAAAACAGATCATTCGTTTAGGGCGGCTGGTACAACGGGCTTTTTGGGCACTGAATGAAAAAGGTAACGGACAACATCAGGACATAGAATGGGCTTTTGATGGAGAGGCATTTTTTCTGTTACAGGCCCGCCCGGTAACAGCACTGCCGCGCCTTACCTGCGACGCACTACGAAATCAGGCGGATATCTGGAGCAACGGCAATTTTCGGGATGCCGCACCGTTGGTGCAAAGCACCCTGGGCGCAAGTTTGTTCACCCATCAGGTGGACATTATTTTACGTGCGCCCTTTGAGAGCATCGGCTATCTCTTGCCCGCCGGGCTGCGCTTCATTAAATTATTCCAGGGTCGCCCCTATTGCAATTCGTCACTGATGCAGTGGCTTTATTTCGACAGCACGGGATTTTTACCTGCTGCGACCAACCGTAGTATGGGAGGGCATCAACAGGAAATTGAAATTGATGCAAAAGCCCGTGGCGGCCTGGGCAAAAAGCTGCGCCGGGGTTGGACCACGATAAAAATGATGCGGGAAATGAACCGCCATAAAAAAGAAGCGCAGGCAGGTATCGCCAAAGAAACCGCCTTTGCCAACACCGTCGTGCATGCAGATTTGACGGCGTTGAGTGACGAAGAGTTGGTGATCAAACTGCAATTATGTGACCATCGGATCGACGCCTACGCGACGCCATTCATCATGCTAACCGCCCGTTCAGGTTCAGCGATTATGTTGTTTGATTTGCTGGAAAAACACCTGCCTGACAAAGGAACAGCGTTTGCTACCGCACTGCTGGCGGGTGCGGGCGATATCACCAGCGCTGATCACGGTTATCGCCTTCAGGATCTTGCCCTCCTTGTTGAAACAGATTCAGCAGCACAGGAGTTTTTTAACGCCGAGCCTTTTTTACCGAACGAATGGCAGCGCCTACCGGAATCGTCATCTTTCAAACAGGCATTTCAGGCATTTATCGATGAATATGGGCATCGGGCGGTATACGAAGTTTATATCAACAATCCCCGCTGGCGGGAAAAACCGGACTATCTGCTGAATGTCATCAGGCAATACATCGGTGGATCACCGTCATCGACACTAAAAGCACAACAAAAAGCAGAGCAGGCACGACAAACACTTAAAAAAGAGCTGCCCTTCTATTTGCGCGCGTTTATTAAATCATTGGTTAAACAAGCGGCCTCCGGTGCAGCGTCAAAGGAAATGGCGAAATCCACCTATATCCGGTTATTCGAGCCAATGCGCCTGCTATTTCTTGAAGCAGGGCGACGGTTTGAATCACGCGGCCTGTTGCAAAGCAGTGACGAAATATTCCACTGCGCCCACATCGAGGTGACATCACTGCTCATGGGCGAATGGAATGGAAAGGGTATTCAGTGGCTGATTGAAGCCCGCCATAAAAATAAAGCAGCATGGGAAAAGTGTGCCCCGCCGGATTTAATTCTGGGTGAACAACCACATTATTTAACACCAGTGACGATGGGCTCTGGTAGCGAGATGACCGGGATGGGGGTCGCCGCCGGATGCGCAGAGGGTTGCGCCCGATTGATTCGTACCCCGGAACAAGGCACCGCACTCAAGCGGGGCGATGTGCTGGTTGCCCCTTCCACTGATCCTGCCTGGACCCCGCTGTTTTTAAATGCCGCTGCGATTGTGATGGAGACAGGTGGCCAGCTTTCCCACGGTGCTATCGTTGCCCGTGAATATGGCATTCCGGCAGTGGTGAATATTCCGGGGCTATTTAATGCCATTGGTGACGGTGAGCGAATTGTTGTTGATGGTGATCGTGGTGTTGTGAAAAAACGTGCGTAACCAATAACAATTAATTGATGGGTGTCCTGTTTTTCTTCTGTTTTTCTTTTCGTTTTTACTTTGTGCGCCGCATCCCCATGACCATGGAAGACTAAGTAACAAAACGGGATGGTTTTTTAAGTTTGAATGATCGTGATATCCTGAATCACGCAGGAAAGTTTTCACATCAAATGGCAAAACAAATCGCGGAACGGACGTATGATAAATTTCATCAACAGCGTTTAGCAAAAGAGATAAAACAGGCAGATCAGTCGTTGGAAATGTTGAGCAAAATTGCAGAGTGTATTTCAAAAAATTATAAAAAATAACGAATGGTATGGGTTTTCAGCGCCCTGCTTATTAGTAGAATCAATTTAACGTAAACCAAACCTTGTGAGGTTTTATGCATTTTGTCATTTTTGCTATTTTGTTCTTTGCTGTGGTTTTTGGCCCACAATTATGGGCACGGCGCACGTTTGCCAAGCATTCGACTGAGCAGCCAACTATGCGTGGAACCGGGGGTGAACTGGCGCAGCATCTCGTTGCTCAATATGAGCTAACCGGTGTGGTGGTTGAAGAGACAGAACACAGCGACCACTATGATCCTGTGGCAAAAGCCGTGCGTCTGAGCGCTGCTAATTTTAATGGTAAATCGTTAACCGCAGTGGCGGTAGCCGCCCATGAAATTGGCCATGCGATTCAAGACAAACAAAACAGTCCGCTGTTAAAAAGCCGAACTAAGTGGGTAGGGCTGGCTCAATTTACCGATAAGCTTGCTTCATTAACGATGATTGCCGCGCCCTTTCTTGCATTTATTTCGAAATCGCCCATGTTAGCCGGGCTGATTATTCTTTTAGCGGTCGGTAGTATGTTTGTGACGACGATTGTGCATTTAATTACGTTACCCGTTGAGTTGGATGCAAGCTTTAAAAAAGCGCTACCGATGCTGAAAGAAGGCGAATACATTGAGCCTGGGCAAGAACACGCGGTGAATTCTATTTTAAAGGCAGCGGCCTATACTTATGTAGCAACTTCGTTAGCAAGCGTATTAAATCTTGCCCGCTGGATTGCTATTTTCCGACGATAGGTATATTAATCTGGAAAGCGGCTGTTGTTCTACGATGCAGAGTGCAGATTGATGGGGTCAATATCAATTGATTTTTGATCCCCTTCTAGCGCCTTCAATGCTGTTTGGTGAACAGCTGATTTTCACTGTTTTTGAATATCAATCGATGTTTGACCCCATCGATTTTTCTCCTTTTCGCATTCGATCAATTAACAATGGTGCCTTGAATAACAGAGTCCAACGTTCAATTACTTCACCATCAGACCATGCCAAAGCCTGGGGTTGATTGATGTGCAGGACCAAATGGTAATGATTACTCATGACCGCGTAAGCACAGACATCGATAGAAAAAACACCGGCCAGCTCTGCGAGTTTATCCACGACCCATTGTTTGCGATGCTCGTAATTTTGGCCAGAAAACTCATCGTTGCCACAGAGAAAGGCACAGCGAACACAGCGTGAAATGCAGTGGTAGTAGGGCGTTGAGTCCAGGCAGACCTGGTTTTTGCGAGGGGTTGGCATCCGTGCCTCCTTCTTTCATGCGGGTAAAGTATGCTGCGCAATTTAATGAGACTTGCTTTGGATGTCAATTAATTGATGGGTGTCTTGTTTCTCTCAGCCTCCTGCCGGAGGTAATTTAACTTATTTTCCATCAAGCTTTAGTTCTTTTTTAAGAAGCTCAGATGCTACTGTGCATTGATCTCTTGTTTTTCTACATAAGTTTCTAGTTTTCTCTCGGAGATTATTATATTTCTCTTTCCCCTGTTTTTTTGTGATTTCATATAGAATAATATTATTTTGAACTTGAAATGAATTTTCTCGAATCTCCACCAGTGCTTTAAATGAACTCTCTTTGTAGAAAAATTCACTTAATTGAACTGCATCGTCAAATTTCCAAAAAGACTCTTCTGAAAAATTCTCCCCTTTCGCTACTAACACACCCCTGAATCTCAACAATGCTTTATAAATTAACAATCTATCATTGTGTTTAGCAATTTCATTTGCTGCGGTAGAAGATTTGTATGCGAATAGAACGGAAATACAGGCGATTATGGCCGCACCAATTGCAATTACATTACTGAGTTGTATGTAACACATTTTTTATATCCAACTTATTAGTATCAAGCCCACTTGCCCTGTTACCCACAGTATTGAACGAGGAATCACGCAAGTTTGCCAGATAATCACAGAAACTTGTCAATTTGCCCTGATATCTTGATATTAATGGGTTATTAAGGCATGTCTGGTTTATTATTTTGTCCAAACCCTATTCTCTGGGAATCATTGTGTCAATTCAAAATTCCCGAAATAGTATGGTGAAAAGAATGCGTGATCTGCTGAAACATTTTTAAACTTTGCGGTTCTTTGCGGTAAAAACTGGTGGAAACGTAACCACCCGCAAAACAATCAGCTGATAGTTGTTAGTGCCACAAGGCCACAGAAATGTTCATAACGCTTGAGAAATGAACATAGGTTATTTTTTCGGCATGATTCATTGATCACTTTTTTGCCGGATATGATGATAAACGTCTGCGGCGAGAAATAGTTGTTGGGGATTAACATCGCCACACCAGTTAATCAAAATTCCCACCTCGCGAGTCTCTGACTTTCCATCGGGACCATTAGCAGAACCAAAACCAAACAATAATCTCGCAAGAGAAACAAGACACCCATTAAATAAAAGCCTTGCTCAAACCCATCCCTCAGAAATATGAGTAAAAACTTGATCAGGAATTTATGGCTTTTACCAGACGCGGAAAAAACCAGGAATTTTCCAACAAACAAGCTGGTTTGAGGTGTCCTTTACTCTTATTCCTGTTGTCGGTTAAAAATCATGATGTAATCTTTAAACCAAAATACTCGGTTACGTTGCTTTCCTGTCAGTTCAAATAACACACCATGTTTTACAAAGTCATTCACCAATGCTGCAGCGGTATTGGTTTGCAACCCCAATAAACTGGCAATTGTTTTGATGTTCAACGCCGGGTTTTGATACAGATACTGTATCAGGGCTTGGGCATTTTTCTGGCGGTGCGTACTAACAATGCGGAAGCACTTCGCGTTCCAGACGTTCCTTTATATCAAAATATTCTTAAATACCTGTATGGAGCTTTCTGCGGTTTCTCGTACGCTGTATAAAAAGAATTTGCGCCACACAGAGTCTTTCCAAATAGTGGCTGTGCTACTTTCAGGTCACGCAGAAGCCTCACTCGACATATTAACTTCTTTTATTTCATTGGGTTGTAATCATTCGCTTTCTTTTTGGTAATAATCAGCTACTTTTTGCTCGTGTATACAAAAGCTGTATTTCTACCTTGCACACCCTGGTTTTTTAGACTAAGTTTAATTTACTTCAGGCATTTAGACTGAGTCTACATGGCTGTTTTGTCAATAAATGTTAAGGGAGCGTTTGTATGAACAAAATTTCACGACGACAGTTTCTGGGCATGACCACAAAAGCGGGGGCTGCAACGATGTTTGCCGGTATATTCGCGCCAAGTGCCTCCAGTATGCTGGGCTTGGGCGGCGTTGCCGAAGCTGCTACCAAAAAAATCAAACCATTCACCTTTGCCGTGCTCACTGATGCACATCTCTACGATATCGCAGACCACAAGTTTGACCACATTCTGGAAAAAGCGGTGGCTGATGTAAACAGTATTAAACCCCGGCCTGATTTTGTTTTGTATGCCGGTGACCTTGGCCAGTCAGGTAAAAAAGCTGAATTGGTAAAAGGTAAAAAAATCCTCGATAAGCTGAAAATGCCGTACAAAATTATTCCCGGTGAGCATGACTATTACCTGGATATGGGTAAGGCTTGGCGAAAATTATTCGGTGATGAACATTGGTCATTCAACCATAACGGTGTGCATTTCATCGGTATGAACTCCATTCTGGTTCCCGACTTCTGGACACTCAAAAAACTCACTCCCAAAGAACGCATGCACATGATGGAAGAGCTGGAATGCCACAATTGTGGAGCCTGGGGTGTGGGTGAAAAACAACTGAACTGGTTGGCCAGGGATGTGAGGAGGGTGTCACCAGATACGCCGGTCGTCATTATGACGCATTCACCTCTGTGGGATTATTATCCACGCTGGAATTTCCAGACCTATGATGCTCCGGAAATCCGCGAAATACTGCGTAAGTTCGACAAGGTTATTTCCATCCATGGCCATGTGCATCAAGTGGTCTATAACGAAATCGACAATATGCGGTCCTGTGGTTTGTTATCCACTTCCTGGCCTTGGCCTTACCCGCCAGTGGAACTGGAGTATCCCCACATCATACAGCGTCGTGCTGATCCCGGTGATTTTGAAGATGGATTGGGTGGTCACGACATCGCCCTGAATGCAGACTTTGACGCCATAGTACATTGGCGGGAATTTTCGGACTTGCTGCCGGATAATATCAAAAAAGGTCTGAAAGTCTAACCACAGGAGGAGCAGAACATGAGAAAAGTGCGCAAAACATCATTCACCGCTGTCGCCTCAGTCATTGTGGTTAGCGGCGCGTTAATCATCACCAGCATGGCACAGGCTAAACCACCGCGTAGCGAAACACAGGTCGCCCAGGAACGGGCCGCATTGATGACGGCCGTTGCCAAAGGAGATGACCTGTGGCACAGCGCAAAACTGGGCAATAACGGTCTGGCCTGCGCTAACTGTCACCCCGATGGGTCGGCCAGCAATGTACATACCTGGCCTAAATTTCAGACCAATTTGGGCAAGGTGGGTACGCTGCGGGAAATGATCAATTGGTGTATCGCTGTGCCCATGCAGGGCAGGATTCTTGAATCCGACAGCGAGGAAATGATCGCTATGGAAGCCTATGCCACCTTTACCCATCGCGGTGTCGCTATTGCACCTGCCAAAGATGAGCAACACGGTGCCGTCCCGGTGAAAAGCGGGCCCGGCTATCCTCGGCACTAACAACAATACGAGCTATAAAGCCACCGCAGGCTGTCACTTGCGGTGGCTTTCTTGTGCATGCAGCCTTGTACTTTTGTTAACGCTTAGTAACACCTCTTTTGCTTATGAATGTGCAGACCACATTCGCTCGACCGATATGCAGCGTTTCGATGATAACCACGATGGTACCCTCACTGATATTGACAGTGGACTGACCTGGATGCGTTGTGCTCTCGGTCAGCGCTGGGATGGCAATACCTGCCAGGGCGAGCCTGCGCGCTATACCTGGCAATCCGCACAACAGGCCACTCGACAATTCAACCAAAAAAATGGCTACGCCGAATATAAGGACTGGCGTATGCCCAGGTTGCCGGAACTGGCGGGTATTATTGAACGACATTGCAAGGAACCGCGTATAAACCTGCAATTATTCCCGACGACTCCCGCAACTTACTTTTGGGCTGTGGATACAAAACCTAAAACTTATGATCAAGCTTACGTGATGGACTTTGGAAGCGAAGGCGTCACAACATTGCTTAAAAGTGATCAGGCACTGGTGCGGCTGGTAAGAGGCCGACAATGAAATATATCTTAGGGAGGTGCGACAAAATAACCTGGATATCTTGTTTGTCTATCCTTCTGTCTTCCGTGTTGACAAAGGGTTGCAGACAACGAGTATGCGCCTATATCTAAAATTGAATCACAAGCCTTATATGTAAATTCAACGCTAAAAACGCCTGTTTAAAAAATCACCAAGTATTTAACGCAAAGGTCGCAAAGACGCAGAGAACGCAAAGTTTTTAGTGTTTTTCTCTGCGTCCTTTGCGTCTATGCGATCTCTGCGTTTATAACGCGCCACTTGTTAGTACCACCACAACATAATCCCCCACGAAATAACGAGAAATGAATAGTCCCGTGTTGGCAGGACTTTCGACAGCTTAATATACCCCTTTTGATGCGCCAATATTCTGAACAGCTTGCCCATATTCCTTGTGCAGGCTTGTAAAGTGCCCAATAATTGGAGTGATATGAGTGAGAGTGAAATTATTTATCAAACAGGCTTGCCAGAGCAACTCAGGTCAGATGCCGCCAGCTTATATGATGAAGCTTTCGGGAAAAATTTTTCAGTAGCAGTACGAAACAATAAAAACCGGCTTCTACTTTTAAATAACTGCTTAATGCCTGAATACGCGATAGTTGCATTGTCAGAAAACAAACTGATCGGTATTGCTGGCTTTCATGTTCCTGGTGGCTCATTTACTGGAGGAACAACATACAGCGAGTTACTTTCGCAACTAGGATTCATAAAAGGTAATTGGGCTGCTTTAATTTTTAGTCTTTACGAAAGAAAGCCAGAGCCCGGAGAATTGGTGATGGATGGCATAGCTGTTCACACAGATTCCAGAGGAAAAGGTGTTGGTAGCAGATTGCTTGAAGAAATAGCATGCTATGCAAAAGATCATGAATTTAAGCGTGTACGATTGGATGTTATTGATGTAAACCCAAAGGCAAAAAAACTATACGAACGCAAAGGGTTTAAGAAAGTAAAGGCTGAGTATTTCCCATATTTACGGTGGCTGCTGGGGTTTGGCGGCTCAACAACAATGGAATTGAATCTTGAAGAAAAAACCCAACCAAAGCCCAGAAAATAAGAAATTGGAGAGAGTAAAGGAATGCTGCTCGATGTCATTAAGTTAACAAATAATAGCATATCGTAGGTTGGCGGTGAGCTTGCGAACCCCAATGTGGTCAATGCTGTTGGGGTTCGCAAGCTCACCGCCAACCTACAACAAACAAAAAAGTTGGTTTAACTCAATTTTTATCTCGAAGCAGTAGATGATTTGGCTGGGTTGTACTCTGTATTATACATACGATGAAATTGCTACATTAAATGCTGCGATTCCTTGTTAACTGCGAAAGCGAGTACAATTGAGGAGTCTTGTGAGGGAAAATTTCATGCGAGGGCAGAGTAATCAGAGTTACTGCTGTGACTGTGAGTTAGTCAAATTGAAACAACTCTTTAACTTCGACGCCAATCTCGTTAGCGATTTTTTCCAAATTATCAAATTTAGGTCCAAACAGTCCTCGTTCAATATTACTGATCGATTCAATGGTTAAGCCAGTAGCTTCTGCAAGTTGTTCTTGAGTCAGCCCAGCCTGTTTTCGTAAGGTTTTGAGTCTTTTCCCAAATTGAATTTTCAAGTTTGGCAATATTTGTCTCCTCATGCTTTTCTTCAAGATAATTATCTGTCAAAAAATGCATCGCCTGGGGGAAAAGGAGTAGAAGCAGTACGCTGGAGAGCTCCAGACAAGTACATGTCTTCGTTAGTTTTTTTCGTTAAACTATTTCCACACCAAAGCCCGTATACGAGCACAAATGAAAGAGCTGCCAGTCCAAGGCCAATTCCCAACATATAAAATGCGCCTTTATCAAGCTTCAGAACCCCGGTAGTTGAATCTAAAGGTGCGCTCCAGATACCATTGAGCGATTATTTAACGATCAACAACGTATCCCTGTCTCAAATGTTCTGGGTGTATCCCCCGGCCTCGTAGGCCGGGGTACGACAGTAAGCATCGAATGGCGTTAATCTATCCCATCAAGCGGGACATTCAATGCATTTGCGACACCTTGACCATAGGCCGGGTCAGCTTTCAGGCAATTACTGATGTGACGTTTTTGCACATCAATAGAGGCTCCGCCCACTGAACGGGCGGTATTTTCAAATAACACCTGTTGTTGTTCCGAGGTCATCAGGCGAAACAAATCGCCAGGCTGGGTGTAGTAGTCGTCATCGTCTTCACGATGATCCCAGTGGTCTGCTGTGGCACCGACTGCCAGCGGGGGCTCTTTGCTTTCTGGTTGCTCTTGCCATTCACCCAGGCTGTTTGGCTCATAACCTTTGGTGCTGCCAAAGTTGCCATCGACACGCATCGCTCCATCACGATGAAAACTGTGTACCGGGCAACGTGCTGTGTTGACCGGAATCTGCGCATGATTAACGCCCAGGCGGTAACGCTGTGTATCACCATAAGAAAAAAGGCGTCCTTGCAGCATTTTGTCCGGTGAAAAACCAATGCCCGGTACGACATTGGCAGGATTAAACGCGGATTGCTCCACTTCAGCATGGTAATTTTCAGGGTTACGATTGAGTTCCAGCACACCGACATCAATCAGTGGATAGTCTTTGTGTGACCATACTTTAGTTAAATCGAAAGGGTGAAAGCGGTAAGATTCGGCATCCTTTTCTGGCATGACCTGCACTTTGAAATCCCAGCGTGGGAAATCACCCTTTTCAATGCTTTCGTACAAATCCTTTTGGTGGCTTTCCCGCTCCTGACCAATCAGTTTTTCCGCTTCTGCATCGGTGAGATTCTCTATGGGTTGCTGACTCTTGAAGTGAAATTTGACCCAGAAACGCTCGTTATCCGCATTAATAAAACTGAAGGTATGGCTACCAAAACCATGCATATGGCGATAGGTGCGCGGATTACCCCGGTCGCTCATCAGAATGGTGATTTGATGCAGTGCTTCGGGTAACAGTGTCCAGAAATCCCAATTGCTGTGGGCGCTGCGCATATTGGTGCGCGGGTCACGTTTTACTGCGTGATTCAGGTCGGGAAATTTTAGTGGGTCACGCAGGAAGAATACCGGTGTATTGTTTCCAACCATATCCCAGTTGCCTTCGTCAGTGTAAAACTTGATGGCAAAACCACGGATATCACGCTCCGCATCTGCTGCGCCACGCTCACCTGCAACGGTGGAAAAGCGTAGGAATACGTCGGTTTTTTTACCCACTTCAGAAAAAATATTGGCCTTGCTGTACTGACTGATATCATGGGTTACTGTAAAGGTACCGTAAGCTCCTGATCCTTTGGCGTGCATGCGGCGCTCGGGAATGACTTCACGATTAAAATGTGCCAGTTTTTCCAGAAACCAGATGTCTTGTAACAACATCGGCCCGCGTGGGCCTGCACTCATCACATTTTGATTATCACCTACCGGGGTGCCATTACTCTTGGTCAGCTTGGGTTTGTTACTCATCTCTCTCTCCTTGATGATTAAGACGGCTGGTTTGGAATGCTCTTTGGAATAGACTCAGGAACATGTGCGTTCCTTACTATCGTCAGGCTGTACATTTACTATAGTGGAAAAATAATGTGTTTTTTGTGCTGGAGAAAAATGAACCAATTGTCATTGATTCGGCATGTTATTTTAAATAATCGGGCACTTTCTCCCGGCCAAACATTTTGGCAAACCCCACAGCGGTCATACCGGCATTATTTTCATGATCAGGATTGCATTCATAAGACATCAGTTTTTTTGCCAGCGAAAACTCGCCACGAAATATGGCTGCCATTAACACGGTGTTACCCCGCATGTCGGCGGCACAGGTGTTGGCCTTTTGCGAAACCAGATAATCGAAGGATTTTGTATGGCCATGGTACGTTGCCACCATCAAGGCTGTGTAACCTTTGTTATTCACAACATCCACTGGAAAGCCTGCTTTTATAAATTCTTTTAATACCTCCACATTATTGCTTCTGGCGGCGGCAAAAAAATAGGCTTTTAACTCTTCTTCTGCGGATGAAAATTCACCGGGTTGGCTAGCCCAGGTGTTACCAGCCCAAGTGTTACCAGCCCAGGTGCCACCAGAAATCAGTAATATTAAAAGTAATAATATCGTTTTCATAACAATTTTCTCCTATCAAAAAATAATAATGCAGCGGCCTGTTACGGCCGCTGCATTTCCTTTATTTATTTGGCGAGGCTTTTTACCTGTTCCAAATTTCCATTAACCGCTTTTGTCAGCCGTTCACCAAAGTCTGCATCTGCCTGATAGAAGTAACTCAGCATAATGTGTTTGGTTTCGTTGTCGCGTACTTTACCCAAGTCACCGGCCAGATTACTGATCAAGTTGGCGCGCTCTGATTCACTGAAGTTGCGATATAACACACCGGCTTGAGCAAAGGAGGGCTTTCCTGCATTCACCTTTTGTTGGACATTGCGGGTAACGACTTCTTCAGAGTTGCTAACACTACTGTATGACATATCAATCTGAGCAAAAGGTCGTTTGATAGGACGTTTCTTCTCCGTTGTCATTGAGTGAGCATTACCGTTTGTTGCCCTTTCAACAGGTTGAGCAAAAGGCCGTTTGATCGGACGTTCCATCACAATCCTCTCTTGGTAAGCATTATCGCTAATTACTCTTTCAACAGGTTGCGCAAAAGGCCGTTTAATCGGACGTTTCATCATAACCGTCCTCTGATGGGCGTTACCGGTTACTGATTTTTCAGAGACCTGGGCAGAAGCCTGGTTTTCCACAATAACCTTTTGTTGAGTGTTACCACTCAATGCCATTTCAGAGTAACGTGCATGACTGTCTTCCACGCGCACATCAATACGGCTTGGTTGATAATTCACATCCGATTTTTGATGACCATAATTACCCGCACCATCCTGATTCCAGTTGTTGACAGCAACCTGCGGACGGTTGATTGGCAAATGCTGGTGGTTGGCACCCAGGCGATACAACTGCGTATCGGCATAGGAAAACACTCGACCTTGTAACAAGCGGTCTTCAGAAGGCTCGATACCGGGCACGATATTCGCCGGAGAAAAAGCCGATTGTTCCGTTTCCTGGAAAAAATTATCCGGCATACGATTCAGGGTCATTGTGCCTACTTTGGTTTCTTCTACATCCAGCCACATTTTGGTGGCATCCAGCGGGTTGTAGTCAAAATTTGCAAGCTGTGACGGTTTCAGTACCTTGATGTACAAATCCCACTTGGGATAATCACCTTTGGCAATAGCGGCATACATGTCATTCGTCGCATGACTAAAGTCTTTGGCCTGTACTTCCGCAGCCTCTTTGGCACTGAGGTTTTTTATCCCCTGCTGACTTTTCCAGTGAAATTTCACATAAGTGACATCACCTTCTGCATCCACCATTTTGTAAGAGTGAACTCCCCAGCCATCCATTTGCCGCAAATTGGCGGGTGTGCCGTAGTCGGAATATACCCAGGTCAACATGTGAGTGGACTCTGGCACATGACTGAAAAAATCAAAAAAGCGATTGGGGTCCTGTTGATTAGTGACCGGTGATGGCTTCAATGAATGCACCATATCCGGGAATTTGATCGCATCGCGGATGAAAAATACCGGAAGGTTGTTGCCCACCAGATCCCAATTGCCTTCACTGGTGTAAAACTTGGTGGCAAAGCCACGCGGATCACGCAGGGTTTCCGGGGAGCCCTTGGAATGAATGACTGTTGAAAAGCGCACAAACACCGGTGTTTTTCCACCTTTTTTGAACACGGCTGCCCGAGTCAGGTCACTGATGTTACGTGTTGCGACAAATTCGCCATGCACCCCGGTACCACGGGCATGAACCACTCGCTCTGGAATGCGTTCACGGGCAAAACGTTGCAGTTTCTGAATCAGATGAACGTCCTGTAACAAAACACCACCATTGGGGCCTGCGGTGAAAGAGTTTTGATTGTCGCCAACCGGCGCACCGTTGTCGCGGGTTAATGTTGTGGCATTCACTGCTGTTGCCGCGCTGATGGCCAATGCCAAAGCTGAGAGTGTTATTTTCATCGGTGTTTTCATGGTCAATATCCTCATTGTGGATTCGTACAAAATTTATTCGCTTGATTTTTGTAGCGAGGGCGAAACACATTGATACGTGGTGTCATTTCTTGTGTTTGCTGTCTCGACGGAATGAGTATCGTCTTGACGGTCGTTCTAGTAAATCGAATTAAATTGATATTATTGTTCTGTTAAACAGAATCATTGAATTGTTGAGAAAAGGTGGAAAATGAGGAAAAGGAAGTAAAATGGTGGCGCTACTTGCGATTACAGATCAACTGACTGATAGGGGGGAGTTAGAGCTGCGCCATCGCATCATTAATGTGGAATATTGCTTTCCTCGTGCCCACCGATGGAGTCGGCATTTCGACTTTCAAGCTAAGGTGTCAACATCCCGTACTTTGCAACAGGGTTTGAGCTTCTTACTTCACATCTCACAAAGAAAATACGACATTTAGGCGCTATCGTCATACAATAAGCCTGATACGAATGACATATCATGAATATACTGATCATAAAAAACTGTGGCTAGTTCTGAACAAATAAAAGCACTATTACTTTCGCATCTCGCAAAGGATGAGGAGCGCTTTTTGTCTGTTGCTTTACAAATGGCAGCACACGAGGCTCGCAGCGGACACGGCAAACTCGCCCAAGAGCTGAGAGAAATCGTCGATAAAGCCAAAAAACAAGGCAAATCCAGTCCACCTGTCCCAATATCCAAAGGATTAAAAGACTCGTCAGGATTGTTGTATGCGACAACCCCTCATTTTCGACTGACAGACTTAATCACTAAAAATGATGTCACAGACAAGCTTGTTCGTGTCATCCGCGAACAGCGTCATATCAGCAAATTAAAAAATCACGGCCTTTCACCCAGGCGCAAGCTGCTGCTTGTCGGTCCGCCTGGCACGGGGAAAACATTCACCGCATCGGTGTTGGCCAGTGAGCTGGGCTATCCGTTATTTCAGGTCAGGCTGGATGCTGTGATCACTAAATTCATGGGCGAATCATCGGCAAAACTTAGACAAGTCTTTGATGCCATTCGTGAGGTAAGAGGCATCTATTTTTTTGATGAATTTGATGCGCTTGGTTCTCAGCGGACAACACCCAATGATGTTGGCGAAGCAAGACGGATACTGAATAGTTTCTTACAGATGATTGAACAAGATGATTCCAACAGCGTCATTATCTGCGCCACCAACCACGCTGAAATTTTGGATTATGCTTTATTTCGGCGTTTTGATGATGTTATTCAATATCAACTACCCGAAAAGAGCGAGATTGTTATCTTACTCAAAAACAGACTTCAACCCTATGTCACAAAAAGATTTCCGTGGTCCAACCTTGCAACCAAAGCGATAGGACTCAGCAGCGCAGAAATCACGCTTGCTGCCGAAGATGCTATCAAAGAACTGCTTATTCACGAATACAAAACAATCAGCCCCAACATCATTGAACTTGCCATTAATGACCGTCGTGAAATGAGCTATCAAAAACACCGATAAGGAGACAGGGTGACTGATCGAAAGGACGCGAAACCACATTTTTTTCTTGGCCGAACAGGCAAGCCTGAATTATACACCTACAGCGGTGGAGGTGGTGGTGAGAAACCTCTAATCCCAGAGAAAAATAGACAGCAGCACGGCTCAAGACTTCTTGGGCAACTTCAACAAATCCAAACTGATCAACAGGAACTCAAAACTGAGGCATCAGACTACCCGTTGGAGTCTGTAATAGGCATACAGATAGAGTTCGAAAGCTTTCCTGATATAGCACTTGCTGTTGAAAGTCTCGCAAACGAGACGCACAAAATTGAACTGTTAAATGTAACCCATCGTAACGATACAACCTTCGCGACTATTTTTGTGCCTGAAGGCAAACTGTCAGCTTTTGAGAAAAAGCTACGTGACTACCTTTCTGAGAAAAAGAACAAAAATGGCGGTGCGATTGATAATCGCCCGTTGATTGATGCCATACGGTCATTTAGAGTGGCCGCGCTAGAAGCCCTTTGGACAGATGACATCGATCAACTACCTGAAGATTCCGAACAAAGTTTTTGGTGGGAAGTATGGTTGCCAGTCCGAGGAAATAGGCAAGGTGTTCTCCATGACTTTACTTTGTTAGCAAGTGCTATAGAGATCGAGGTATCACCGCAATCACTGCATTTTCCAGAAAACTCCGTGCTACTCGCCAAAGGTAATCGCCGTCAGTTTTCACAAAGTGGTTTATTGCTAAATACCATTTCAGAGCTACGCAAAGCAAAAGAGACTGCTGCCTTTTTTGATGAAATACCAGCCAATCAGCAGCATGAATGGACAGATGAACTACTAAGCCGTGCTTCATTTTCAAAGGCCACGGATACAACGCCCTACGTATGTATTTTGGATACAGGTGTCAACAGAGGCCACCCATTGCTAAGCCCCATCATTGGCACTAAAGATCAGTTTTCTCTTGATGGTGCGTGGGCTGCTACAGATGATGATGGTCATGGAACGGGCAGCGCGGGTTTAGTTGCTTGGGGTGATTTAACCTCTGTGCTTGATAGCGATTCCATGATCGAAATAGATCATCGTTTAGAGTCTGTAAAAACACTACGCCATCATGGGGACAACGAAGGAAAACACCTTGGCATCGTTACCGCCGATAGTATTTCCCTGCCTGAAATCGAAAACCCGTTTCGAACAAGAGTCTTCTCAATGGCATTATCCGCAACGGATGCCAGAGACAGAGGCAGACCATCGGCCTGGTCTGCGGCAATAGATAGTTTATCGGTAGACTATCTGGGTGAAAATGAAAAATCCCGGATCATCGTGCTATCGGCAGGCAATGTCAGTGATAGCCTAAACGATATGACTGAATACCCTGACTACAACGTATTACAAGATGTGCATGATCCAGCTCAGGCATGGAACGCGATCACCGTTGGGGCATACACGGAAAAGGTAACGATCACTGAAGACGACTGCTCCAACTACACAGCACTTGCCCCTCTCGGAGGTCTATCCCCCCATAGCACCACATCGACTACATGGGAGCCATCCACCCCGATCAAACCAGAGATTGTATTTGAAGGTGGAAATGTAGGTATCGACCAGCATAGCTGTGCATCCATTCCGAGCTTATGCCTGTTAACCACGCACAATGAGATTACCACAAGACTATTTTCCACTTTCCATGCAACAAGCGCGGCTACCGCGCTGGCCAGTCGGTTCGCGGCTGAAATATATGTTCAGTATCCGAAGCTCTGGCCAGAAACGGTTCGGGCGCTAATGGTTCATTCAGCACAATGGACTGATGCCATGTGTGAACAATTTTCACATGGAAACACACCACACCAACAAGCCCAACACCGTGTTCGCTGCGTAGGGTTTGGTGTACCCAATTTAGAACGCGCTCTTTGGAGCGCCAACAATTCACTCGCGCTGGTGATAGAAGATCAATTACAGCCCTTTGATAAAATCAAAGGCAAGCCAGTTGCCACGAGGGATATGCACCTGCATGACCTGCCTTGGCCGAAGGAGTCACTCCTTGAGTTAGGCGAAACGAATGTTGAGATGACAGTCACTCTCTCTTATTTCATCGAACCCAACCCATCTAGCCGAGGCGTAAAGGGTAAATATAGCTACCCCAGCCACCATCTTAAGTTTGACGTAAAACGTGCCACTGAGTCTTTGGATGATTTCAGGAAACGTATTAACCGTCGGGTGTTAGATGCAGAAGGAGGAGAAAAACCAAGTAAAACCACCGACCCAAATTGGCTTCTTGGATCGCAATTTCGACATAAAGGCTCAATCCATAAAGATGTATGGAGTGGTACCGCAGCAGATTTGGCAGAGCGCGGAAAAATTGCTATATACCCTGCCATTGGTTGGTGGAAAACAAGAACGAAGTTAGAGCGCTATAACAAGTCGGCACGATATGCCTTGATCGTTTCCATTTCGGTACCCGACGTGAAAACAAATATCTATGACGAAGTCTTTAACCAACTGGAAATTGAACAACTCATTGAAGTGTAGCGCCAACCTTTCAGATGACACATGAATTACATTTTCTCCGCGCCGAGAATGCCCGCCTGATTACACTGCTTGAATCACACGGTATTGAATGGCGCTTACCACAAACTCTACCCTTTGCACCTGATACCGAATCCTCTTCATTCACTACCAAAGAAAAAATAGCACTTTTTTGTCGCCTTTTTCGGGGTCGGGAAGATGTTTATCCTGTTCGCTGGGAAAGCAAGGCAGGTAAATCAGGCTATTCCCCAGCGTGTGCCAATGAATGGAAATCAGGTATCTGCGAAAAGCCGCGCATCAAGTGTGCTGATTGCTCCAATCGCTCACTAATCCCGCTGACCGACCAGACCCTTTTTGACCATCTTGCAGGAAATCATACTATTGGAGTTTACCCGCTATTAACAGATGACCGTTGTTATTTTCTCGCCGTTGATTTTGATAAAGCGGATTGGCGTGAGGATGCCTGTGCCTTTGTGCAATCATGCCAGGAGCTGGATGTGCCTGCTGCTCTGGAAATTTCCCGTTCCGGCAATGGTGCTCATATCTGGGTCTTTTTTTCCTCCTCTGTTTCTGCCAGTGATGCGCGGCGACTGGGTACGGCGATCATCAGTTATACATGCCATCGTACCCGACAACTTGAGTTGGGTTCTTATGATCGTTTGTTTCCGAATCAGGATACGATGCCAAAGGGTGGTTTTGGTAATCTGATTGCGCTGCCGTTACAAAAACGGCCTCGTGAGCATGGGCGTAGCGTATTTGTCGATGACAAGCTACAGCCTTACCCCGATCAGTGGGCTTTTATTGCCTCGATACAATCCATGAGCCTTCCGGATCTGGAAGCAGTCATATTGCTTGCTACAGGCAACAAACATCCACTGGATGTAACGTTTATCAGTGATGAAGATCAGCAGGAACCCTGGAGACGACCAGCTTCGGCATCAAAAAAAATAATGGATTCTATACCGGAGTCGCTGACGATCACGTTGGCAAATCTCATCTATTTTGAAAAGGAACAGCTTCCACAATCCCTGGCCAATCGGCTGATTCGTTTGGCAGCATTCCAAAATCCGGAATTCTATAAGGCACAGGCCATGCGTTTTCCTGTTTGGGATAAACCCAGAATCATCGGGTGTGCGGAGAATTACCCCAGACATATTGCCTTGCCTCGTGGTTGTCTGGAGGCTGTTCAAAAGCTGTTGCATGAAAACAATATTCACTGTGAGTTGCAGGATAAGCGTTTTGTGGGTGACACTATTGATATCAATTTTGAAGGCACGCTTCGCGCAGACCAGAAAAAAGCGGTTAACGCCATGCTCAAACATGATGTGGGTATCTTGTGCGCCCCGACGGCTTTCGGGAAAACGGTCACAGCGGCCTCGCTCATTGCTCGCAGAGGTGTCAATGCTTTGATTTTAGTGCATCGTACTGAACTATTGAAACAGTGGCAGGTGAGGTTACAGTCATTTCTTGACATAAAAAAAGGTGTCGTCGGCACAATGGGGGGAGGCTCAGTAAAGCCCACTGGTGTCATCGATATAGCCGTCATGCAAACACTGACACGCCGGAAAGAACTCCGTGACAAACTGGAACATTATGGGCATGTCATTGTTGATGAGTGCCACCATCTCTCGGCATTTTCTTTTGAGGCGATTCTTAAACACACCAAAGCAAAATATGTGTTGGGCCTGACAGCAACACCTGTGCGTCGTGATGGCCAGCAACCCATTATCTATATGCAGTGCGGCCCAATTCGTCACACGGCAACCACGCCAGAAAATGCTCCTAAAGAACTGGAGGTAACGCCACACTATATTTCCTCGGATATCGATGTCGTTCCTGATGCTCGCATACAGGATATCTTTCGTCATTTATCAGAAAATACGCATCGAACCACAGAAATTGTTACCCACATTGCGAACCTTTATGCGCAAGGGAGAAAAGTGCTTGTATTGACGGAGCGTACTGACCATCTGGCTGCCATTGGTGATGCGCTGGCCCCGCTTGTTCCGAGTTTTTATAGGTTGCACGGACGCATGTCAAAAAAACAGCGTTCTACGGTAATTGCTGAACTGGATGCCTTGCCTGATGATGCTCCACGCATCCTGCTGGCAACGGGGAAACTGGTCGGGGAAGGTTTTGATCATCCTCCACTGGATACTCTGATACTTACCATGCCGATTTCCTGGAAAGGCACGCTACAGCAATATGCCGGGCGATTACATCGTCAACACAGTTCTAAAACAGATGTAAAAATTATCGATTTTGTTGATACCGGTCATTCGGCATTATTGAAAATGTGGGATAAACGTCAGCGTGGTTATCGGGCAATGGGGTATTGTATTACCGTTGGCAATACCTTCAAATCCAGGTGATCAGCTCTTTGTTGGGTTTTGTGGCTTGGCGGATTGGAGTGATCTGAATATAGTTTTGGAGGTGGTTTATTGTTCTGGCATGCTGGGGTTCATAAAAAAACATTCACCCCAGCCTACGCATCGCTTTAACGCCGTTGCGGTTCGCTCCACCAGTTAGGGGAGATTTCATAAATTTCAGTCTGCTTGCCGAGTCGTTTAACCAGGTTTAAAGCCGCCATGCCGGGCTCACTTTTTACGACGATGGTTAAACCATCACCGGGCAAGCTGCGCTCTTTCAATAAGTTGTGCTGGGTCAGCCAGATATGAATGTTCTCCACTGCCATATCTGATTGAAAGCGGATGATGACGTTGCCGGGCAGTGCCATGCGGGGTGAGTTGGGACGGGGGGAGCTGTGAAAGACTGGTGATACGTTGGGACTCCGTTTTGCATTTGCAGCAGCACTGGCGCTGTCTGCAAGTGATTTGCTAACAATGTTCTCCACTTGCTGTGGCTCTGCTCGCCATATGGTGGTTATGCCGTGTGTTTTGACTTGTTGACTGTTGGCGTTGCGCAAGGCAGTGGTTGATTTGAGCTGTTCTGCGGCGTTGTTATTCGGTACATAAAATTCTGCATACTCTTCGGGATTGAGCCAACTGGTGATATCCCGTTTGCCATTGTTCCAGGTAATTGCTTTCCACGAATTTGACTGGGTTGTGTTCGTGATGCTTTTACTCACTGTTTCCCCTTTAGTGGGGGGATTGCTGTAGCCCAGAGTGGCAAAAATAGCGAGGGAGGCCACTGCTGTTATCACAATATAGCGTTTTGTTAATGCGGGTTTGTACTTATTCATATTTATAGGCTCCGGCAGCAATAGGTTTTAGTGGCCATAAAACTTAAGCCCCCAGGAGGTAAATGTGCCTGTGTCACTCGATGTTTTATCGGAAACCTTGAGGGTCCAAGTGCCGGCGCTGTTCTCGCCTAAATGGCGGGCGCTGCCAAATACCCAGCTATTGTAGTTACTACTGCAAGGAGTAGGGTTGAGGCGGTGGAGGCAGCCATGTTTTTCGGCCAGAACGCTTGTTGTTCCAGAGGGGCTGGTGAGTTCCACTCTGAGGTCGCCGTGGTAGGTGTGATTGGCACTGAAGGTAATTTCGATAAATTCAATACTCATGCTGCTATCGATGACGATACTGTTGCTGACGCCCGTGAGATTGTTATCAGGAATACTGGTAGCAACAGAGCGTACGCCGCTGTTAAAAGTGCGTTCAGGGCCGATATTGCTCCAGGTTCGGCTGGTTGTAACAGCGGTAGCGGCGTCAACCACACCAAACCCGTATTTATGGTTAAAGTTGTAGACTGGCGTGCCAGCGGTCACTTCCCAGTCGGTATCGGCCGGATCATTTTTGCGTGCTGTCTGCGCCAGTATCAGGCGTACATCGCGCCAGCCTAGATTGGGGTTGGTTTGCAGCATTAGGGCAATAACCCCGGCTGCGAGGGGGGCAGATGACGAAGTGCCAATAAACGTTTTGGTGTAATTTTTGTCAGCGTAATCGTTAGGGCTGTTGTTGGTATTCAAGCCCTGATCTCCTCCTCCGCTGCGATCAGTGGTGGTAATGCTTTGCTCATTGTTTTCGAGGTTACCGCCTGAAGGGGCGCAGATCCACAGGTTGGCACCATTTTCTGAATAAACAGCTTGCTGACCTCTATCGTTAGTGGCACAGACAGCGATGACATAACGATTATTAGCAAACGCATCATAATTTGAATTGTCGACGCCATTGGGGTTGCCGTACCGAAGGCTTGCACCATTGCCAGCAGCCCAGGTGTAGATGGTACCAAGACCACCACGACCATCAGTTGTGCCCGTTTGTAAGCTATTGAGCCAGCCGGCAGGCGGAGGAGGGCTTAGTTCGCCGGTATCATCCGTAGGTCCCCAACTGTTATTGGAGATGGCGACATTGCTGATATTTCTGGTCATGGCATCAAGGGCATTGACCCCGGTAAGGTTACTGATCAGGTTAAACCCGGCTATGGAGGCTTGAGGAGCACTGCCTCGTACGCCCAGGCCGTTGAAGTCACGTGCGGCAATGACGCCTGCGACCAAGGTACCGTGGTAGTGATCGCTACACTGGGTGGGTGTATTTGCCAGATCATTGTCATTGTCACAGTAGTCGTAACTCTGACCAGCCAGGATATTGGTGGCCAAGTCTTCATGCTCTACTTCCAGGCCGTCATCAACGACTCGGATATTAACGCCTGCGCCTTTGGTTTTGGTGCCAGTGGTGGCATTAATTACCGTGTTCCAAGCGGTTTCTACGTTGATATCTTCACCACTGACACCACTATTTTGGCCACTGTTTTTAAGGTGCCATTGTTTATCATAAAGCGGGTCGGCGATGCTGGTGATGGTGGTGGTGTCGGCGGTACTGTCGATGAGGCCGTCGTTGACGATCAGTTCTAGTACATAGGCACCATCGACATCGGGGGTGAACGTGGGTTTGGCGATGACCATACTGCTCAGATTGATATTGCTGATAGCGGGTTTGCTAACAATGGACCAGCGGTAGGTAATGGGGGCGGGACTGTTGTCAGCATCATTGCTGCCGGAGCCATCGAGCTGCACCTGTTGCAGGGTGATTGAGTTTTGATCAGGGCCAGCATTGGCAACCGGTTTCATATTGGGCGTGCTGGTAATGGTGACGGTGTCTGTTGCGTTGTTATCAGGTATGCCATCGTTGACGGTGAGTTTCAGTACATAAGTGCCATCGATGTCGGGAGTGAAGGTAGGGTTGACGATTGTGGCATCGCTGATATTGGCGGTACTGCCCGCAGGGCGGTTGTCGATGGCCCAGGCATAGGCGAGCGAATTGTTTTCAACATCACTGCTGCCGGAACCATTGAGCTGTACCTGCCGCAGGGTAATTACGTTCTGGTCTGAACCGGCATCAGCGACAGGGGGCGTATTCGTGCTGGTGACGGTGACGGTGTCTGCAATACTGTTGGTGATGCCGTCATTGACAATGAGTTGCAACGTATAAGTACCATTGCGCTCGGGAGTGAAAGTGGGGTTGACGATGGCCGCATCATTCAGCGTGGCGGTACTGTTTGTGGGGCCAGTGATGGTCCAGGCATAGGTGAGTGTCGCGTTTTCAACATCACTGCTGTCGGAGCCATCGAGCTGTACCGGTTGCAGGGTAGTTGCATTTTGATTAGGCCCGGCGTTGGCGACAGGGGCTATATTGGCGCTATCTCCTTCTTCAATGTTTTCACCACAAGCACTTAGTAACAGAAATAAAGAGATAACAACACGTTGAGTCCATTTTGTTGACAACACGATATCCTTTTCTAACAGTCCATTGTTTTGTATTTTTGTAATGACTTGATTTGGGAGGCGGTCCAGTCCCTCTTCATTACGGAATACATTATCAGAATGCGTTATAAGGTATCTGTCAGCACTAACCCCGTCAAGCGGCTTTTTACTGAGATATCACGATTAATTTATGCGGGAATCCGAATTTGGTGAGCTCGCGGTCTGTGAAGATTAGCTGTGTTTTAATTTTTTTTGTGGGTTCTGTGCAATTGTTGTCGAAACAGTTCCATCAATATTTCAATATTGGTGGTGCCTGCATAATTCAGGCGGGTAATAAAAGCGATTTTCCGGTGTGGCCCCGGTTCATTCAGATGAACGGCCTTTATTTCGGCATTGTCATTAATCAACTGGCTCAATGCCATTTCCGGCACCAAAGTGGTACCCATATGGCCAGCGACCATTTGCACCAGGGTATTCAGGCTGGTGCCTGACAGGGAGTATTTTGTTTCGACGGGCCGGAATTTACACGCGGCGAGGGCGTGGTCTTTCAAGCAATGCCCGTCTTTCAATAGCAGCAGCGGGGCTTCTTGCAATTGCTCACCGGTAATTTCGCAATGATCGGCCAGCTTGTCCGAGCGATGAGTGACGACAAAAAAGTCCTCTTCCCAAAAGGTGAAGGCATGCAAGCCTTCAATCGCATAAGGCAATGCCAGTATGGCGGTATCAAGGTCACCTTTTCTGACTTTTTCTACTAACACATTTGACTGTTCTTCAGTAATTGTGAGCTGAAAATCCGGGTACTGCTTTCTGACCTCCGGTAATACCTTCGGCAGCAAATACGGTCCGATGGTGGGAATAACGCCCAGTGACATTGGATAAGAAAGTGGCGCATTCTGGCTCTGACACAATTGATACAGTTCATTAACCTCCAGATTGATCGCGCGTGCCTTGTCCAGGATCATTTCGCCGACTGGCGTGACCAATACCTTCTTGTTATTGCGTTCGAAGATTTGTGTTCTGAGCTGGCTTTCCAGTTCGGATATGGCTGTGCTCAGGGCTGACTGGGAAACAGAGCAAAGTTCAGCCGCTCGTTTGAAATGCCGGGTTTTGTCAACCGCCAGGGCGTAACTCAGCTGTTTGATAGTAATCATTGTCCCCAGCCTTTTTATCTGGAAATGTTACAAAACGTCTATTCTGTTTTAGCCGTACCATTCACGTTGTTTTTTTCAACATCGCTGATCTCTGCCATTGTTGTGCGCATCCAGTTTTCCACTTCGGCACTGATCTCGGCCGCTTTGCGGCCACGCGGTTCGACCACCGGGCCAATAATCACCTGAATAGTGCCTGGCCGTTTGACAAATTCACGTCGTCCCCAGAATTCCCCGGCATTATGCGCCACCGGTACAATGGGGTAATTGCTCTCTTCAGCCAGTATGGCACCCCCCATTCCCCAGCGCTTGTATGTGCCCGGTGCGATACGTGTACCTTCGGGGAAAATAGTCACCCAGATACCCGCATCCAGCCTTTCCTTTCCTTGTTTGATGATTTGTTTGATGGCCTTGCGACCCGATGAGCGGTCAATGGAAATGGGTTTTAACATTGCCATTCCCCAGCCAAAAAACGGTACCCACATCAGTTCGCGTTTTAACACCCACACCTGCGCAGGAAACAACAATTGCAGTGCGTAGGTTTCCCAGGTGGACTGGTGTTTGGAAAAGATAATCGCCGCACCTTCGGGAATATTCTCGCGGCCTTTCACCTGATAATCCACACCACACAAGACCTTTAATGTGCCAATGACATAGGCGGCGTAAGCACGGCCAACACGAGAGCGCAGGCGAAATGGCAGGGGTGCGCATAACAGCAACGCCAGTGAAACCAGTACGGTCGCGATAATCATGCTCACGCTGAAAATAAATGAACGAATAAACTGCATCAGTTATAACACCTGTTAGTCATTTGTTTTTCCTGTCAGTTTTCCTGTTAACAAGGCATCTACTGCCCCTGCCAGATCATCAAATACCGGTACATTTGCCAGCCCCGGCTCTTTGGCCAATTGTGCAAGGCTGCGTTCGCCTTTGCCCGTGCGTACCATAATGGGTGTAGCACCCACTGCCTGCGCACTTTGCAAGTCCCGCAACGAGTCACCAATCACCGGCACACCGCTCAGCTCAGTTTCGAGCTTGTGGCTGATCTGCTGCAACAAACCCGGTTTTGGTTTGCGGCAATCACAACCGGCATCCGGCGCATGAGGACAATAGAAAATCCCCTCAAGATGCCCACCTACTGTAGTCAATAATTTTTCCAGTTTGTGGTGCATGGCATCAAGTGTCTGCAAATCAAACAGGCCGCGCGCGATGCCGGATTGATTAGTGGCGACCGCAACGCAATAACCTGCCGCATTGAGGCGTGCAATAGCCTCCAGGCTGCCGGGCAGGGGAATAAATTCGTGCGGTGATTTGATGAAATCGTCCGAGTCTTCGTTGATCACACCATCGCGATCCAAAATGATCAGGGGCATTGGGCTATGTGGCTGTTGGTAAATTAAGGGAGAGTATTCTAGCAGAAGCGGGCGGGCACAAAAAAACCGGGGCTCGCACTAACGAGCCCCGGCCGGTATTGGTTAAATATTTGTATTAACGCTCAGTTTCCTTCAGCCATGCACAAAAAGGCAAAACCGAACAGTACAACGAACATCACTATCGCCATTGTCATAAAAACCTCCTTTTACACCTTCAAAAATCCCGCACAGTATGTTAAGGGTAGGCTCTATATCCATATTGTCAAGGTGGTTATGACCCAGTGCAGTGCTCGGGTATGGTGGATTGGTTGAAGTGCTGATTGTTTGCTGCGGGAGCCCGTAACGCTGGTCGGAGTCCGGAAAACTTCAGGGCATTGTTAGCTGATTCGTGAACACGCGCGTAATATCAGTGAGAATTAAGCGCTAAAACCAATGCCAACACAGTAAGCTGCCACCAGTGTTAACATTAATCGTCAGGATTGCAGGAAACGCTGCTGTGATGTCACAGGTACAAGAGGATACAAAGAAAAAAGTAAACTATGGCAAATTCTTGACGACTAATTCAAGGTACAAATCCGCTTTCGCTCACTCAAACGACCCGTACAAATTTGCAAATATATTACAGTCTTCAGGATATGCTACGGATCCACAGTATGCCAAAAAACTGCAATCCATTGTTTCTACTTACTATCTCGACGATTACGATAAGTGAAAAATAGCTATAAGAGCGAGCATAGTCACATATCGATAGCGATATACTGTTTATGTATTGTGATTCTCTCATTATTTAATCAAGGTTGTTCGGAGGACGTTGCCCAAAAATCAGATGCTGGTGACTTTATATCCCGGCATGTTGTGTCAACTCAAGCTGAATCAAATAATACCCCGGAAAATAAATTCATTAATCAAGCCAAGCAAATAGTAACAAAATATAAACTTTCAGAATTACCATTAATTTGTTTGAAGTTTGATGTGCAGGAAAAACTTTTTGAAGGCAAGCGTATTATTGATGTGCGCGAAAAACACGGAGGTTCTTGTGGGGGAGACCCGAATGTTTCACCACGACTATTCAGTATCGGCATAGAGCAATCAACAGGAGTGATTTGGAGTGATGCAAAGTCAATGTTGGGACAACTGGAAAGGCTTGAACTAAAATAGAGCCCGCCTCAGTTGAGCCGAGCGCATTTTATGCACCTAAAGTCGAGGGCGAGTCAGGCAGGACATTCCTGCCATAACAACTTTATAGCCCGGCGACATGCTTTCTAATTGTGCTAAAGACAACTACCCTTGCAGGCGCGACAAATCTGCCACATGCAGAAATAGGTTGCGCAATTGGGCGAGCAGGGCAAGGCGGTTATCACGTAGCGCGGCGTCATCGGCCATCACCATGACTTCATCAAAAAATGGGTCCACCGTTTTACGCAGGCTGGCAAGCCTGCCTAGCGCGGTTTCGTAATCACGCTGATCAAACAAAGGAGTCACTTCTCGGGTAATGATTTCCAGTTGTGCTGCCAGTGCCTGTTCAGCAGCATCTGCCAGTTTTGTTGTGTCGATGGTTTCAGGGACGACGATATTTTTTTCCGCCGCCTGACGTAGAATATTGGAAATGCGTTTATTGGCGGCGGCCAGGCTTTCCGCCTCGGGCAGACTGAGAAAATGATTGACCGCACGCACACGGCGATCAAAATCAAATGGCTGTGTGGGGTGTTGCGCCAGCACGGATTCAAACACTTCCGGTATTACGCCGCTGTCTTTGTAATAAGCGCGCAGGCGATCCATCATGAAATCAACCACCTGATTGACCACGTCTTTTGTCGTTATTTTAGTGCCTAACGCCGTTGTTGCTTGTTGCACCATTTCAGGCAAGTCCAGCGGCAGCTGACATTCGATAATGATGCGTAACAAACCCAGTGCGGAACGACGCAAAGCAAAAGGATCTTTGCTGCCTGTAGGTGGTTGGCCAATGCCAAACATACCTACCAGGGTGTCCAGTTTATCGGCGATGGCCACGGCCTGACCGGTTGCCGTAGCAGGTAATTCATCACCCGCAAAACGTGGCATGTATTGTTCGTCCTGCGCTAGCGCCACCGCTTCGGCCTCGCCATCATGTAACGCATAGTAGCGGCCCATAATACCTTGCAGGTCCGGAAACTCGTTGACCATTTCTGTCATCAGGTCACACTTGGCCAGCCACGCAGCACGCTCAGCCCATTCTTTGTTAGACGATAACGATGTCGCAATACTGCCTGCAAGCTGTGCAACACGTTGTGTTTTGTCGTGCAGGGTGCCTAGTTCCTTTTGGAATAATATCGTTTTTAATTTTTCAATATGGCTGTCGAGTTTTTGCTTGCGATCCTGTGCCCAGAAGAATTCAGCATCCGCCAGACGTGGGCGTATCACACGTTCATTTCCGTCACGTACCACGTCGGGATGAATACTGTCGATGTTGGCAACAGTAATAAAGTGGGGCATCAATTTTCCGTCAGCATCGACGACATGGAAATATTTTTGATTGGTTTTCATGGTGAGAATCAATGCCTCGGCAGGCACTTCGAGATAACGCTCCTCAAAATTACCGGCAATGGCGACCGGCCATTCCAGCATGGCGGTTACTTCATCCAGCAGGGCATCATCGATAACGGCATTACCGCCTAATTGCTCCCCGGCTTCCAGCACTTGCGCACGCACCGCTTCACGTCGCGTGGCAAAATCAGCGATCACCCGCCCTTCGGTTTCCAGTAATGGCGAATAACCAGCAGGCTCGGCAATGTACAGGGTTTCCGGATGGTGGAAACGATGGCCACGGGTCTCACGACCGGACTTTGTGCAGAGAATTTCCGCATCGATCACTTCATCACCAAACAACAGCACCAGCCATTGCACCGGGCGCACAAACTGTGCGTCCAGATCCGCCCAGCGCATGCGTTTGGGGATGGGCAATTTATCCAGCGAAGCGGTTACCAGGTCCGGTACCAGTGAAGCTGTACTTTGCCCCGGTTGTTCGGCGCGATATACCAGCCACGCACCCTTGTCGGTTTCCATGCGCTCAAGATCGGCCACGGACGCCACACCGCAGGAACGGGCAAAGCCTTCAGCGGCTTTGGATGGGCAGCCCTCATCGTCAAAGGCCGCCAGCAGTGCCGGACCACGGCGTTCAATTTTTTTGTCTGCCTGTCTTTCGATCAGATCAGATACCAGTACCGCTAAACGACGGGGGCTGGCGAACAACGACACTTTGCCATGGGCAAGGTCCGCTGCTTTTAATCCATTCTCGATACCACGACCAAAAGCCTCGGATAATTTTTTCAGCGCTTTGGGTGGCAGCTCTTCTGTACCAATTTCGATTAACAAATCACGGGTATTCATGCTGCTCCCCCTTCATTGCGTGAAGAAGAGGTCATCGTATTGCTCATGGGGAAACCGAGTTTTTCCCGTGCCTCGAAATAAGTTTGAGCCACCGCGCGGGATAGTGTGCGCACGCGCAAAATGTAACGCTGGCGCTCAGTCACGGAAATGGCGTGACGCGCATCCAGCAAATTAAAAGAGTGCGAAGCTTTCAACACCTGTTCGTAGGCAGGTAATGGCAATCCGGCTTCAATGAGCTTCTGCGACTCTCTTTCGTAATCATCGAATGCCTGAAACAGCACCTCCGTGTTGGCATGCTCAAAATTGTACGTGGATTGCTCCACCTCATTTTGGTGAAACACATCACCATAGGTGATTTTACCCAATGGCCCGTCGGCCCAGGTGAGATCATAAATACTGTTTTTCCCCTGCAAATACATTGCAATGCGTTCCAGCCCGTAAGTGATTTCACCCGTTACCGGCTTGCATTCCAGGCCACCCACCTGCTGGAAATAGGTGAACTGTGTCACTTCCATGCCGTTGAGCCATACCTCCCAGCCCAGCCCCCAGGCTCCCAGAGTGGGGGATTCCCAGTTGTCTTCCACAAAGCGGATATCGTGTTCCAGCGGGTTCAGGCCGAGCATTTTCAGTGAGTCCAAATACAGCTCTTGAATATCCAGTGGTGAAGGTTTGATCACCACCTGAAATTGATAATAGTGCTGCAAACGATTCGGGTTCTCGCCATAACGACCATCGGTGGGCCGACGTGAAGGCTGCACATACGCAGCCGCCCAGGGCTCAGGGCCAATGGCACGCAGGAATGTTGCAGGATGAAACGTGCCTGCGCCGACCTCCATATCCAGCGGCTGTAAAATCACACAGCCGCGCTCGGCCCAGTATTGTTGCAGGGCAAGGATCAGCCCCTGAAAGGTTGAGACATCAGGGGTATTCGTATTTTGTTTCGACATGTTTCGTAGTTCTTTGTGTGATTCGTGCCAGACGTGGAAAAACCGCGCCAGAAAAGCCGGTGATTATACCCGCTGGCCCGCATGGCGGGAAACGCTTCGTGCGTGCAGTGCAAATGCCATCAAATCCGAGGCATTCACGCAAGGATTATGTGGCTGAAGAAAATGTTGCATGGGGTGAATTGCGGCGTAATTGAAGGTGAACCTCTGAGTGTGTTGCCGCCAACAGGGAAATGGGGGGATAATACGACATGTGTTATTGCAGGACTGTTTCCCTGCGTATCAAAACCGGGTGGAGCCCGGACAGTTAAACCGTTAACGGGAAAAGGAATCACCCATGAACATACTCATCGCGGAAGACGCACCCATTCTTCAGTCATTAAACATAAGGCTGATGGAACACTGGGGATACGATTTTGATATAGCTTCAAACGGAAAGGAAGCTGTGGAATATGCTTTAAAAAATGACGGGAAATATGATCTCGGTCTTATGGATATCGAAATGCCGATAATGGATGGTATGGAAGCTACTCGGCGTATCCGGCAGGCAACAAAGTACTTTCCCATCATAGCTTATACTTCGAATTCATCTTATCGGAGGCAATGTTTTGAATATGGATGTGATGCGTTTGTCGAAAAGCCAATGCTGTCTGGCAGGCTTTATAAAAAAATAAAAGAATTAACGGTAAAGTCACTTTTTTTGTGCATCGAAAAAAATAATATTTCAATTAAACAGGTAACGCCCATGAGTTCAGATGAATTGGAAGAATTAAGGAAGTTGGAAAAAAAGGGATTGGCTAAATTCAGTCTCATCGGTACAGAGTATAAATTTTTGGTCCATAAAAACATACAGAATAAGCTGTCACATGATTTCATTGCCGAGAAAAAACTGCTGTCCGAATTCATTGATCGTTCACCTGACAGCCCAGGAATAATTCATGTTTATGCATCAAACCTGCATGCCAATAAAAAATTCATATCCACAGAATTACTTAATCAATTAATACCAGAAGAAGATAAAAAAATGGAAAAATTTGCCGACAAAGTGGTGAGCGAAGAAAGCTGATTATTTGAGCAGGAACAAAAAAATACATATATTAGCAATTAGTTTGTATTTATAAAGGCATCAAAAAGAGTCAATTTATTGTTTGATTTTTGAAGAAAAAATAGCGATTTAAACATTTTCTTTCGTCGGAAAATGCCCACTAAATACTCAAAAGAAAGGGGTGTGCGATATTCCCCACCCTGTCTGGTGCGATGCAACAGGGGATAAAAGCCTCGAATAAAGTGTGGACGCCACATGCAAATTCGACGTTAATGAAAGCATGGGCCAGGAAATCGACCACACCCGCTTCACTCAACGGGATTTCGATACCTTTGCACAGCGTCTCCGTGAGGAGACCGCTTTGCTGGCCTGTTATTTTGACGAGGGCCGTTTTGACGATGACCCGCCAGTGGCCGGCTTTGAATTGGAAGCCTGGCTGGTAGACAGGGAATTCGGTCCAGCGCCCATTAATGCAGCATTTCTGCAACGTTTCAACAATCCACTGGTTTCCCCTGAGTTGGCGACCTTTAATGTGGAATTCAATGTTGATCCGCTGGCCCTGCGTGGGGACGCGCTTTCCAGGCTGGAAACAGAACTGCAAACCAGCTGGAAGGCGGGTTGTGCGGTTTCGCAGAGCATGGGGGCTGAACTGGCAATGATCGGTATTCTGCCCACGGTGGATAATGCTCATCTGGTGATGGGTAATCTGTCATCCATGAATCGTTATGTCGCTCTTAACGCCGCCGTTTTGCGCTTGCGTGGCGGCCGACCGTTACAGCTCGATATTCACGGTAAGGATATCCTGCGCGCTGAACATGGCAACGTGATGCTGGAAGCCGCCACCACGTCGTTTCAAATCCACTTGCAAGTACCACTGATGCTGGCAGTGCGCGCCTATAATGCATCGATCATTGCTTCTGCACCACTGGTGGCAGTGAGCGCCAATTCTCCCTATTTGTTTGGCAAAGATCTGTGGGCCGAGACACGCATCCCATTGTTCGAGCAATCTGTGGAAGTGGGGGGCTATGAGGATGATGCCCACGGTCCCATGCGTCGTGTGACCTTTGGCTCTGGTTATGCACGAAACTCCATTATGGAATGTTTTACCGAAAACCTTGAGCATTATCCGGTGTTGTTACCCAAGGTTTTTGACAGTCCACCGGAGCAACTGGAACACCTGCGTTTGCATAACGGCACACTTTGGCGCTGGAATCGACCGCTTATCGGTTTTAAAAATGGCACACCGCATTTGCGCATCGAGCAGCGTGTTGTGCCTGCTGGCCCCACTATTGCTGACGCCATGGCCAATGCCGCATTTTATTACGGACTTACTCAGGCGTTGTGTGAAACGGATGTAGCCCCGGAAAATGATATGCCTTTCGCTCGGGCGCGTGATAATTTTTACGCCTGTGCCCAACAAGGGCTCGATGCTCACATCACCTGGCTGGATGGGCAAAAACAACCGGCGCAATCACTCATACTGAAAACCCTGTTGCCCATGGCGCACGGCGGATTGATTTCGCTGGGTATTAACGACAAAGACCGTATCCATTTTTTAGGTATTATCGAGGCACGGGTGCAAAATGCCTGCAACGGTGCCATCTGGCAGCGCCGTTTTTGCGCTGCCCACGGTGCAGAAAAAGGTAACGATATGGCACATTTATTAAGTGCTTATTTGCAATGCCAGCGTAGTGGGTTGCCGGTACATGAATGGGGTAACAGTGAGTAAACTAAGAGTAAAATGTGAACGTAAGGACTAAATTGCCCTATTTTCAGCCTATATTGCAGAGTTTGAGTAATGAAAATATAACGCAAAAAAATATTCTTTACCCGTTATTCTTTTATTCTTTGCGCTCTCTACGTCTTCGCGTTAGAGTTTATAACTCTGTGATTCGTGACTTGGGAACGGTCTGTCCCGCTGAATGTAAATCAATGATTTTATTTGTTTGGATATTTTTAGCGCTTAATTCACATTAAACTAAAAAAGCGCCCCCTCTCATGCGAAAGGGGGCGCTTTATTTTATCCTGCAGACAGCGGATTGACCGTTGTCTTTTGCCAATAAAAAATCAGCAGCTGTAATACATATCAAACTCAACCGGATGCGTGCTCATGCGCAGGCGGGTGATTTCTTCCATTTTCAGGTCAATGAAGGCGCTGATCATGTCGTCTGTAAACACACCACCAGCAGTGAGGAAGCCGCGATCAGCATCCAGTTCTTCCAAAGCCTGATCAAAAGAATGACAAACCTGTGGAATTTCAGCCGCTTCTTCGGCAGGCAGGTCGTACAAATCTTTATCCATGGCTTCGCCAGGATGAGTCTTGTTTTGAATGCCGTCCAGGCCAGCCATCATCATGGCAGCGAAGGCCAGATAAGGATTGGCGGTAGGGTCGGGGAAGCGCAGTTCAATACGACGACCTTTGGGGTTGCTTACAAACGGGATGCGGATGGAAGCAGAACGGTTACGTGCGGAATAGGCCAGCATCACGGGAGCTTCAAAGCCGGGTACCAGACGCTTGTAGCTGTTGGTTGAAGCATTGGTGAAGGCATTTAGTGCGCGGGCGTGTTTGATGATGCCGCCAATGTAGAACAATGCGGTTTCGGACAGGCCGCCGTATTCGTCACCGGCAAACAAGTTATCGCCACCTTTGAACAAGGACATGTGTACGTGCATGCCGGAGCCGTTGTCGCCTACCAGCGGCTTGGGCATAAAGGTGGCGGTTTTTCCATAGGCGTGGGCCACATTGTGAGTGCAGTATTTCTGGATTTGCACCCAGTCGGCACGTTGGGTCAGGGTGGAGAATTTAGTACCGATTTCGCATTGGCCAGCGGTTGCCACTTCGTGGTGATGCACTTCAACAGGCACTCCCATTTCTTCCATGGCCAGACACATGGCGGCACGGATGTCGTGCAGGCTGTCCACGGGAGGCACAGGGAAATAACCGCCTTTTACGCCAGGACGGTGACCGATGTTGCCGTCTTCGTAGACTTTCTCGGAGTTCCATTCGGATTCTTCGGAGTCAATTTTGTAAAAGCTGCCGGACATGGTGGTGCCCCAGCGTACGTCATCGAGAATGAAGAATTCAGGCTCTGGGCCAAAGTAGGCTGTATCGGCAATGCCCGTGCTTTTCAGATAGGCTTCAGCGCGGTTGGCGACAGAGCGGGGGTCACGTTCGTAACCCTGACCGGTGGATGGCTCAACAATGTCGCAGGTGATGTTGAGCATGGATTCGTCGGAAAACAAGTCCATCACGGCGGTGGAGGTATCAGGCATGAGGATCATGTCGGATTCGTTAATACCCTTCCAGCCTTCGATGGAGGAACCGTCAAACATCTTGCCTTCGATGAAGACATCCTCGTCCACAGTGCTGGAAGGCACGGTGACGTGCTGCTCTTTGCCGTGGGTGTCGGTGAAGCGAAAATCAACAAACTTCGCTTCGTTGTCTTTGATCATATTCAATACGTCTTGTGCAGACATGATGGACTCTCCTGATTGCTTATTTTAGTAATGTTGACTAAGTGAATAATTATTTAAGAATATTTTGGCCTGGTTTTTTTCAGGCTGTTCTATTCTTTTTATTTTAATTTTCGATTTGTACGGTTCTGCTCAATAGTGCCGTCAAGCATGAAATATGCCATTGCTCCCTAATAAGGCATTGCCGCGCCCTGTTCCTGTAAAACTGTTGCGATAACGACAGCTTATGCGGGAAACCTACCTTACCCGCATTCTTGTCTCACGGAAACCGTTGCACGACTATTGCACAATGGTGGTGCGTGAGGATGCCTGGCGCACGACAGCTGTGCGCTTTATAACCACTGTTTCAGTGAAAGCGCACCACAACGTTGGCAATATGATCCATACCGGGCTGCTCTGTTGCCTGCTGACGTAATGCGTGTGCTGTGGCCTGTGCTGCATTCATATCGGTCATGCGGGACAGCGGCAATAATACCTCTACATGAATTTCCCCGTCCAGATAGTGCAGCACAGTTTCTTCTTCTTCGATGTATCGGGCTGCCTCAATACTGGCCCAGCGCTGCTGGAGCCGAGCCAGTATCTCGTTGCGTAGCGGCAACCCACTGCTGGGGGCTGCTTGTTCATCGTCTTCCGGGTCAATATGCACCATCACATCAGTAACCGTATTTACGTCGCGCATGATTTGTGCGCGCACGGTTTCGCTGATGCGATGTCCCTCGGAGACACTGATGCGAGGACTCACTAAAATGTGTACGTCCACCAAACCGCTGTCGCCCATGCGCCGGGTACGCAGCATGTGCAGAGCCTGTACGCCGTCCACGGATTGAATCGATTGGCGAATCTGCGTGACCTTCTCTGGCTCCATGGCGGTGTCGATGAGTTCCTGGGCGCTGTGCCAGGCCAGCTTGCCGCCAATCCAGGCCACCATTAATGCCACACCGATGGCGGCGACGGCATCCAGATAATGCAGTCCGCTCATGCTGCCCAGTATGCCGATGACCACAATGACCGAGGAAATGGCATCCGAGCGACTGTGCCAGGCATTGGCGCGCAGCAGGCTGGAGTTCCATTTCTTTGCAGCGCGCAGGGTGTAGTGGTAAATGACCTCTTTGGAAACAATCGAAATACTGGCCACCACCAGCGCCAGCCAGCCAGGATGCATGAGCAGTTCAGGGTGTCGCAGGCGTAAAAAGGCATCCCAGGCGATGCCGATAGCGACACCGATTAGCGCTACGCCGAGTGTGATGGTGGCCAGAGTCTCGATGCGGGCATGGCCATAGGGATGTTTTTCGTCGGCCTCGCGGGAGCCGTGTTTCATGGCGAATAACACCACGCCGTCAGTAGCGAGATCGGATAACGAATGTATGCCGTCGGCGATCAATGCCTGGGAGCTGCCGATGTAACCCGCCACAATTTTTGCCACGCCCAGTAGCAAATCCACCGCCGAACCGATCAGGGTGACTTTGCGAGCCGCTTTATAGCGCGCATCGTGATAACCGGCTCCGCCGGCCTCGGCGCTGGGTTGGTGATGGTGGTGGCTATGGCCCATCAGTCGGAGTTGGCACCCACACGCACGCTGATCATCAGCTCGCCATCCTGTTCCTGCGTACCGATGATTTCGTGGCCATGGATGCGGCACCAAGCCGGGATATCATGGAGTGCGCCGGGATCAGTGCAGAGCACGTCCACGGTATCACCTGCGGGTAATTTGGCCACAAAATTTTGTGTACGGATCACCGGCATGGGGCAGAGCATGCGGCGGGCATCGAGTTGATGATGGCTCATAAATACCACTCCACAGGGATTTCTTCGTTGGTCAGAGGTGTTACATCCAGTTCACGTTTAGCGGCACCTTTTTCGTGTAGTTCAACGCGCACCGTTTCAGCCATTTTACCTTGGCTGAAACGGGCCGCCAGTTGTGCTGCCAATTGCAGATCGTTGTCATTGGCCTTGCCATCGAGCAATACCAGCGGGCCGGGATGGCTGGTGGTATACAGGTGAGTGAACTGCTTGCGGTAGCCTTCGAGAAAGCGGTTTTCGCCTTCCTCGCGCCCGACGATAATTTTGAAATGTGGTCGCGGGCGCAAATGACGACCTACCTTGAGCAGCATGATGTCATCGAGTTCGTAGCGACGCTCGCCGCGTGCCGACCACAAATCGGCCAGCTTGCCGGAATAGGCCGCATCAGTGAGAAAACAGCAACCGCCGGAGGGTTGGGCAAAATCTGATATGCCCATTTTTTCGGCTAGGGCGATTTGTGGTTTGCGGCCACGACCGTTGAAGCCGAACAATTTTTCCCGATCCACCCAGCCTTCGCGTTCGGGCAGGGTAGCGGGCAGAATTTTGGCGCACAGTGGACGTAGCAGGCGATCTTCAGCACCGGACTCACGCTGGATCACCGGCATGGTGTCCCGTCGTTGTGACATAGGCCGCTGACCCACCACCTCGCCAGTGATGATGAAGTCAAAATTGTGTTCTTCAATCCACTCATGCGCCTTGCGTACCATAAAACACTTGCAGTCCAGGCAGGGGTTCATATTGCTGCCGTAGCCGTGTTTGGGATTGATCACCACATCCTTGTATTCATCAATAACATCAATGATATGCAGTTTGATGCCTAATTGCTCCGCCACCCACAAAGCGTTGTTGCGCTTGGGTTTCGCCTTGTCTTTTTTGCGAATCGCGTGAGTATGGCCCTCTACGCAAAATCCGGTATAAAAATTAATGCCTTCCACATGGATGCCCTGCTCTAGCATGGCCTGGGTGGCCAGCATGGAGTCGAGCCCTCCGGAAATCAGGGAAACGGCTTTACGTTGTTGGGTTATTGGCTGGGTCATGGGATAAGTCACGCCGGAAATGGGTTCGGAAAAAAGGTCGGTGATTATAGCTGAAAATGGCTGCCTTGGTCTTGTCTCCGCTGTTTGCCGACGATGGACGTACTCGTGAGGTCTAACTTTGTTAGAATCCGGCTCTTAACTAAATCCAGCAAACATACAAGTGAATAATATGTCCGAGCAAAACACTCTCAACGCCATTCAGCAAATCAAAAAAACCCTGGAAAATTTTATGGTCAGTATCGGTATACTTTCCGGCATGATTTTACTGGTTTATTTTTTCACCTATGGCGCACTGGTGGATTCTGTTGGTAGTTTTCTCCTTTGGTTTGAAGTCGTCACCAGTATCATGGTGCTTTTTGTGTTGCTGTTTCTCAGGCGGGTGTGTTTCTTTTTGACACGATTGAAGTTGGGGCGACGGGCGGATTGCTCGGCGGTTTTAAAGAAATTAAAGCTTGTTGATCTGACTTTGGATGATAATGCCTTGTTGGCCAGACTGACCGGCAGCAATGTGAATGACTCAGTATCGTAAGGGGTGTTTGTAATAACGAGCTATGTTTTGTCGGGTGCCTGTTTTTTAGTTTGATTTTTTCGATAGACAGCATAGTTGACGGTCGTTGCGTAGTCGGAAAATGCGGGTTTCCGTTTGTTGTTTTTCATATCACATGAAACATGTGCTTATTGGGTAAGCCCTGATAAATCGTCATTGTTCCCCTCAAGTAGTATGGATAGTCTTGCTAGGATCGAAATAATAAGTATGCCGATAGCCAGTAAATTATTTCAATTTTTAAAGGGAATAGAATGAAAAAATACTCACTGTGGTTATTATTGTGTATCAGTTCATCGGTTGCATACGCAGATGAGGAAGATTGGTATACCTATTGGGCAATTGGCGCAGTAAATCATGACTATCCAGTAGGTCTGAATTCAATGCCGGGCGCTATGGAGGCTGCGCCGGATGTTGATCGCACCGAAATGGCTTTCGATATGTTTGGTTTTTATTGGCCTCAATCCGAAAATAGCTTGTTGGGTTTTGTCATTTCAGGTTCTGTTGATCGGTTTGAATCCAGGTCTTCTGAATTACAGATTGTTCAGAATCTGTTGGGCATAAGCGGCATGAGGTTTTTTGGCTCGGAGATTGGTGATGGGTTTTTCGCTCGTGTTGATGCAGGGTTGGCGCAAGTTGCTTTGGAAGACAATCTTTCAGCAGTAACCAGTGAGCGTGGCTTTGGTTATTTATTGGGTGTTGGATACGCTTTTCCTGTTTCCGATGGGGCACGCATACTAGTGGGTGTGAGTTTTTCCGATAAGCAGGTAAATTTTCCTAATGAACAAGTAGGTAACAGTAGTTGGAAATCCACGACTTTAACTGTGGGTGGGCTTTGGTAAGTTTTTAATGCCCCGGGTTAACGATTAACAGCCGGGTCAGGTGGTATTCCGAGAGGAAATTTATACTTTTCTTCCAGGGGAGTGAATGCCGTCAGTGTCGTTGCGTTGACTGATCCGGTTTACCAACAAACACTGGCTGCCCGTCACTCACATCCCGCAATCGTTGCCGTGCCTGCGTGCTGTCAGTGTGTTGCCAGAGTTCATGTGCGGTGAGCGGGTCAAGCAGCGATTGTGAGTCGCCCATGTTACGAATCGTTTGCAACACATCCATAGCTGGAACAAATCCTTCGTACAGATGTTCGTAGAGCTGGCCTTGTTGGTGTGCTGTGTTGTGGTGTAACTGATAATAGGCACCAATGCCAAGGTCAACGTAATAATTCACGCTGACACGGCGACGACGGGCGCGTTGTGGAAAAAAGCCGGCATGCAACAGGCAAATGTCACCTACGTCGCGCAGTTTGCCAATTTGCCGTTGTCCGGCGATGCGAAAACTCTTGAGATAATCCAGTGCGAGAATACGACCTGTCATTTCCGGTCTGTTGAGAAAACGTTGCAGCAGAAATACCAGGTAACTTTGCAGTTCTTCATTCAGGCTGCGTTGCGCCTGTTGTTCCGCCTCACACACCAGTTTGTGCCAGTGCGCGGTGGATGTGGGTTGTAAATCAAGGTTACGCATACACATCTCCTGTGACTACCCTTGTTACCAAAGGCTATCGGCGTGCAATGACGAGGGCTTGAGCCTTCGTTATTTGTGGCGCTCAGGATAACGTCAGCGAATTTTCTCTTCGGTACCCGCGATCAGCTCTTTGATATTGGATCGATGACGCCATATCAGCATGATGCTGAGGACAATGGCGAGCGCGATGAAACCAGGTTGCGGTGCAAGCAGCCACATATAAAACGGCAAAAGAACAGCGGCAATCAGTGCCGATAGTGATGAAATTTTGAACAGTTTGGCGAGTAATAACCAGGTTCCCAACACCGCTAAACCTACCGGCCATGAGAGAGCAATGAGTACCCCAAAGGCGGTGGCAACACCTTTGCCTCCCCGAAAACCAAAAAATACCGGGTAGAGGTGGCCCAGGAATGCGGCCAGTGCAACGAGTGCCAGAATATGTGATGGCGCTTCCATCCAGTGTGCGATCAGCACGGGAATCACACCTTTGATGGCATCACCCAGCAGGGTGAAGGCGGCGGCCTTTTTTCCACCCACGCGCAATACGTTAGTGGCTCCTGGGTTGTTGGAGCCTTGGGTGCGAGGGTCAGGTAGCCCCATGAGCCTGCAGGTGATGATGGCGGCAGATAACGAGCCCACGAGATAGGCTGCGAGGATCATGATGGTGCTAAGCATGGTGCCATTATTGCGCATTTTTTGCGGTAAGTCGCTGTTGCTGGTCTGGTATTGCGCAAAACGGTATAGTTTTGTCTCATTTCATATTGGAGCTTTCTGCTGACTACTCTCATGGACATTATTTTCCTGCATGACCTCACCATCGAAACCATCATTGGTATTTACGATTGGGAGCGCAAAGAAAAACAGTCGATTATTCTTGATCTGGATATGGCGGCAGATATTCCTGCCGCTGCGCGTACCGATGCTATTGAAGACACGCTTGATTACAAGGCGGTGGCCAAGCGGCTTATCGACTTTGTGGGTGACAGTCAATTCCAGTTGGTGGAGACCCTGGCTGAGCGAGTGGCGGACACTGTGCTCAATGAATTTGATGTGAAGTGGGTGCGTTTGCGTGTCAACAAAAAAGGCGCAGTACGCTATGCTGGAGATGTAGGTGTCATTATTGAAAGAGGCACAAGAGACTGATATGCCAAGGGTATTTGTTGGCATCGGTAGCAACATTGAGCGTGAGCGCAGCGTGCGGGCAGGTGTGGCAAATTTGCGCCGCCAATATTGTGAGATGCAACTTTCGTCAGTGTACGAAAGCGATGCGGTGGGCTTTGATGGGGATGTTTTTTACAATCTGGTGGCCGCATTTGATACCGATGACAGCGTTGAGCAGGTCGTTGCCGGTCTGGCGCACATTGAAGACCAGAATGGTCGAGTGCGCAGCGGCGAACGTTTTGTCGCGCGCACGCTGGATTTGGATTTATTGCTCTACGGCGATGAAATTATTACTACGGACAATTACCATGTACCACGCGATGAAATTCTTCGTTATGCCTTTGTGCTGTGGCCTCTGGCGGAGATGGTGCCGGATGATATACACCCGGAGGTTGGCGAAAGTTACGCCACTTTGTGGAAAAAATTTGACAAAAGAAATCAGATGCTGAGGCCGATACCTTTTAAATGGTAGGTTTTCTATCAATGCAAGATATTTCAGGGATTGAACAATTGTTAATGATAACCATACAGCGGCAAACACAGCATTAATGAGCGACATACCCAGTCCCTTTCCCAAGCCCGATGCAGATGGCTTTAAGCCACTGATCCTTATTGTCGATGATTCGCCCACGATTCGTCTGTCGTTGAGCCGTGCCCTGCAAGACGAATTTACACCACTGGAAGCGGTGGATGGCGAACAGGCCTGGGAATTCCTCAGTGGTGACAGCCGGATTGAAGTGGTGATTACTGATTTGTCCATGCCCAAGCTGGATGGTCTCGGTCTGGTCAAACGCATGCGTGACAGTGTAGTGATGCGGATACGCAATATGCCGGTGATCATGGTCACGGGTGATGATGACACGGCGGCCCGTGAGGCCTCTTTCATGGCGGGTGCCAACGATTTTGTCGCCAAAACCAGCGACCGGGTCGAGCTGCTTGCCCGGTTGCGCGCTCATCGCAAGCTGGCAGTAACCTTGCGTGAATTGGAAGAGAGTCAACGTGAGTTGCGTGAACAGGCGAACACTGATCCGCTGACCCGGTTGGCCAACCGGCGATTTTTTAGTCACATTGCTAATAAAGAATTATCTCTCATGCGTCGGCAAAAAGAATATTTTGCTGTGTTGATGATGGATATTGATTATTTCAAACACACCAACGATACCTTTGGTCATGCTGCAGGTGATTATGTGCTGGTACAGGTGGCGCAGATTTTGTCGAACAATGTGCGTGAAGAGGATACTCTGGCACGGATAGGGGGCGAGGAATTTGTGGTGAGTTCACCGTATACCAACCGGTTGGCCGCTATTGTGTTGGCTGAGCGTTTGCGTAAAGCAGTGGAGTCGCTGGAGATTCAGTTTGAGGGTAACCGCATTCCCGTTACCATCAGCATTGGTATTGCCATGCAACCACAGGATGGCGATGTGCTGGATACTTTGTTGGCCGCTGCTGATGAGCGTCTGTATGCTGCCAAAAATGCGGGCCGCAATCGTTTTTGTGCCGCTAACAAGCACCATGATGAGCTGGCCATGGATGTGGATAAAGTTTGTCCAAAGTTGGATGAGGCCGTTGGTATGATCAAACATGGCAATCTGCATCGGCTGATGCCACATATCCCCACATTACTGGAAGAGCTGATCCCCCTGTTTGAGCTGGTTAATGAAGAGTCGCCAGCGCGTATTGATGTGGATCAAGTACGTGCGGCAATTGTTGAGTTGAAAGCCAAAGATGGACATTAATACTGGCTAATTCGCATCTGTTCTTTCCCATACCAGAATATTATTATTCGCTGGCATCACATGTGTCGCAATGCGTGAAAGTCCCGCATTTTCCGCCAGTTTATCCAGCTCGTCTTGATCCCGGATCCCGCTCTTGGGGTTTTGTGATTTTAACCACTGTTCAAAACGGGCATTGCTTTCCGAAGTGAATTGTCCATTGATATTGAATGGTCCATAAAGGCAAAAGTGTCCACCGCAGGACAATACCTGGCCGATGCCCGCAAACATTTTTATCACCTCCAGCCAGCCCATGATGTGTGCGGTGTTGGCGCTGAACACGGCATCAAAAGCCATGTTCGGCCAGCGGTCTGTTGCTACGTTCAGGCTCAATGGGGCGCGCACATTGTCCGGGCCTTCATCGCTGATCCAGGCGTGGATGCCGGGATGGTGTTTATCCACATCGCTGGTCTGCCAGGTGAGGTGGGGCAGTGCGCGGGCAAAAAACACTGCGTGCTGGCCAGTGCCGCTACCGATTTCCAGTACGTGTTGTGTCGCAGCAAATTCTTTCAGTAACACTTCAAGAATAGCGTGCTGGTTTTGCACGCAGGATTCAGAGAAAGGTTTTATTCCATGCATGCCGGTCACGCCAATTTTTCATCGGACTTGCATCGCAAGTCTTCAGTCACACTGTGTCTTGCTGTTTCAACACTGTCGAATATGGATCCGCTTTCATATTCAGCCCAATACCCTTCACCGATATACTCAAATTCTGACAAGTCCCAGGTGTAGATAAACGATGTAAATGTGGAATCACACTTTTTGGCAATGATTGCTATTGCGTTGCCAGCAGGTGTGTCGATTCTCTCAATTTGTTCAAATCCGTCTCTGCTGAACAAAAACTTTTCTGGTGGCAGCATTTTCATTAGCTATTCAGAGAACGCCCGCCATCCACCGTAATCACCTGCCCGCTGGTGTAGTCGGCATCACGAATCAAAAACAGTGCGGCACGGGCGATATCTTCGGGACTACCCTGGCGCTTGAGAAAGGTACGGGAAACGATGCGTTGCTGGGTCACTTCATCAATTTTGCGCTCCGGCCATAAAATAGCTCCGGGGGCAATGGCATTAACACGTACCTCGGGACCCATTTCGCAGGCCAGTGATTTGGTGAGCATTACCAAACCGGCTTTGGCGATACTGTATACGGGAAAGCGTTTCAGTGGCCGGTCGGCATGAATATCGGCAATGTTGATAATGCAGCCATGCTGTTCCTTGAGGTGCGGTGCAGCGGCCTGGGATAAAAAAAACGGTGCCTTGAGGTTGGTGCCGACGAGGTCATCCCATTCCGTTTCGGTGGTTTTTCCCAGCTGGGTGGGATAAAAACTGGAGGCATTGTTGATCAGCACATCGAGCCGTCCCCAGGTGGCCAGCGCATCGGCTACCACTGCAGGCAGGGCGGCCTGATCCAGCAGGTCAGCACGTACCAGCACCACGGAATCATTGCGCAACGCATTGAGTTCGTTTTGCAGGGTGTGGGCGGCATTGCGTGAACCTCGATAATGCAGCACCAGACGTGCTCCTTCGGCGTGCAAGGTGCGGGCGATAACGGCACCGATGCGATGCACGCCACCAGTAATCAGGATGACACGGTCCTGCAACGGACCCAGGCTCTCGCTACTGGCTTCTGTGGTATCATTCAAAGTGTATTTTCCTGTATTCAGGTAATGTGCTTATCCATAAAATGCACACTCTAACTCACTCTGTATCCATTGCCCAACCACCGCTTGTGACAGACCTGATTCAACGCCATGCCGACATCATCTACTCTCCTTTCACGCCCGGGTATCACTTCAGCAAGTGCGTTGTCGCAGTTGCCAGCGCCTGATGCTGCTGCGCAGGCGCATAGCGAAAAGCTTATTGCATTTATTACCGATGAGATTGTTGCTGCCGGAGGGCAGATCAGTTTCGCTCGCTACATGGAGCTGGCGCTGTTTGCTCCGGGAATGGGTTATTATTCGGCGGGCGCACGCAAATTTGGCGAGCAGGGTGATTTTGTCACTGCACCGGAGATTTCACCGCTGTTTTCCCGCGCTCTGGCGAAACAACTGGCTGAGGTGCTGAATACCTTTGACGGAACAGGCAAGGTGCTGGAGGTAGGAGGGGGGAGTGGTGTTATGGCGGCGGATATGCTGGCCGAGCTGGAAACCCTTGATGCATTGCCTGCGCAATATCTTATTTTGGAGTTGAGCGCAGATTTGCAGGAACGTCAGCGTGAAACCCTTGCTGCACGGGTGCCGCATTTGCTGGAACGGGTGTACTGGTTGCACGAATTACCCGCACCCGGTTTTCGCGGGGTAGTGGTGGCCAATGAATTGCTGGATGCATTGCCCGTTCACTGTTTTGTCACCCACAAAAACGGCTTGCAGGAACGTTGTGTGAGTTTTGCAGAGGGTCGTTTTCAATGGGTAAACAATGAGACAGATGAGTTGTTGTTGCCAGAGCACCTGACAGAAATCATTGCAAAACTGCCTCCGGGTTACACATCAGAAATCAATTTTGCAGCCACCGGCTGGATACAATCCATTGCCAATTTGCTGGATGCCGGGGTGGTGTTGCTGATTGATTATGGCTATGCCACTGCCGAGTATTATCATCCCCGGCGTGATGGCGGTACGTTGATGTGCCATTATCGGCATCGTGCCCATGATGATCCGTTTGTTTATCCCGGGTTACAGGATATTACCGCCCATGTGGATTTTACTGCCATTGCCGAAGCGGCGGTATCTGCCGGGTTGGATGTGCGTGGTTACAATACTCAGGGGATTTTTCTGTTGGGCTGTGGCATCAGTGAACTGGCGCAACCCTTTGAGGAGCTGGATGAGCGGCAGCAGATATTACAAGCACAACAATTGCGTACCCTTACCTTGCCTACTGAAATGGGGGAGCGTTTTAAAGTGATTGCCCTGGCACGAGACTATCATCAGCCCTTGTGTGGTTTTGTCATGCAAGATTTACGTCATCAGCTTTAAACCCGAGTTAAATGTGAATTAAGGGCTAAATTGCTCTGTTTTCAGCGTTGCAGCAGGGTTTTTGGGCATGGTTTGTTTTGCTGAATGTAAACCAATGATTTTATTCGCTTGGATATTTTTAGCACTTAATTCACATTTAAATGGAAAAACATTGGAATTGTTAATGGGTAATAAATTACAACAAACTCAGGATATGCTCGCCAAACATCATCGGGATGGCGACGTTTTTGTACAGTTGATGAAGGACACTTATGCCGGGCGTTTTAACGAGGATTTCTGGGCATTGTGGAATACGCGCATAGCACCAGTGTTGAGTGAATCACCAGTGATTCTGGATTTGGGCACCGGCCCAGGCACCTTCTTGCGTGACATACATGAACGGTATCCAAAGGCCCGTGCCATTGGCGTGGAGTGTGCAGAATACATGCTGGAGGCTGCTAGCGATTTGCCGGAAGGCTGCGAAATTATTACCGCCGATTTACACGACCCCCACTTGCCGTTGGCTGATAGCAGTGTTGATGCAGTGGTAGCCTCTGTTGTGTTACATGAAATGCATCAGCCCGTGCGCACTTTGCAGGAGATGCAGCGCTGTCTGAAACCCGGCGGTATTTTTTATGTGATGGACTGGGTACGCGCACCGTTGGCGCAATATCTGGCAGACAGTGAGTTGGCCGTATTTGACCGGCAGACACCTGAAGAAGAATTGGAAGACCTGTTTATTCATTTTATTGAACACAATAGGTTCAGTGTTGATGACTTGGCCTTCATGCTGGAAAACACTGGCTTCCGCGTACTGGAAAAAACATTGCTGAAGGAAGGGCGCATGGCGCGCCTTGTCGCGGAGAAAAGATAAACTGCTATGGATGCATTACACGCTATTTTTCTTGCTCTGGTACAGGGTTTTTCTGAATTCCTTCCGGTTTCCAGTTCCGCACATCTTATTTTATTACCGCGTTTGCTGGGCTGGCCGGATCAGGGACTGGCCTTTGATGTCGCTGTACACGTTGGCACGCTGAGCGCGGTGGTATTGTATTTTCGTCGCGAGCTGGTGCCCATGACGCAGGACTGGGTGCAGTCAGTGCTTACTCGCAAGCAAACTGCAAATAGTCGGCTGGCCTGGGCGGTATTATGGGGTACCGTTCCCGTGGGGCTGGCAGGCTTGCTGTTCAAAGGTTTTATTGAAAATAACTTGCGCTCGGAGTTGGTCATTGCTGCGGCAACCATAGGCTTTGCTCTAGTGCTGTGGTGGGCGGATAGCAAAGGCCGGGGTCAGCGTGATGAATACAGCCTGCGTATCAGTGATATTGCTATTATTGGTGTTGCTCAGGCATTGGCGTTGATTCCGGGTACTTCACGTTCCGGTGCGACAATGACGGCGGGATTGATGCTGGGGTTGTCGCGTGAGGCGGCGGCACGCTTTTCATTTCTGCTGTCGATTCCGGTGATTACCCTGGCCGGGGGATTGCTGACACTGGATTTGATCCAGGATCCCGGTCAGGTGGATTGGCGGGCTATGGTCATCGGAGTGATGACCTCGGCGATTACCGCCTATTTGTGTATACACTTTTTTCTGAAGCTGCTGGAACGCATCGGCATGTTACCTTTTGTGATTTATCGTTTATTGCTGGGGGGGCTGCTGATTTATCTGTTTGCCTGAGCCTGTTTAACCAGCCCCCATGTCAGCAGACCCAAACCCAGCAAAGACAATGTGCCCTGATAGTAAGGGTAGAACTCAAAGTCATTAAAACCCAAGCCATAAAAGGCCACAAAACCCACCCAGGTAGCACCGGAGCAGTGTTCGATGGCCGTCATGTAGGTGAAAGCGGTTACCAGCAGCACAACACCCAACAGTCCGCGCAACAGGCCGGTATTGTGTTGCGCAGTTTGTCGGGCACGATTGATCAGTTGCCCACCGAGCAGGGCAGCAAACAGGTAAACTAGGAGAGTAATGCTGTCGTATTGCAGTGTCCATAAATTCAACCCGCTACGTGGATCCTGATGGATAAACACAAACAGCGATTTGGTAACAATAAATTTCAGTGCGCTGAGTGGTTGCTCCTGCCAGATGAGTTGGAACATGGCGATGTCGGCCCCGATGGGGAACAGCATGTGATTGATCATGCCTCCATTGAGCAGGATCATGGCAGCCAGACCGATAACAAAAAAGCTGACAAACAACAATGCGCTCATTGATAGCCAGTGATTTGGTTTTTTGGGCGGGTGAACAATCAGGGTTTTATCCATGGCTGGAGTTTACCTGAACTGTGTGTCTTGCGTGTTATTCTACGCAGGAATATTTGCTTAATGGGCTCCACAGGTTGAAAAATGGCGACTTACGCAATAGGTGATATCCAGGGGTGTTACGATGAGCTGATGAGCCTGTTGGACTTGATTCATTTTGATCCGGCAGATGATCAGGTATGGTTTACCGGCGATTTGGTCAATCGTGGCCCAGCATCGTTACAGGTGCTACGTGTGGTGCGTGAACTGGGTAGCAGTGCAGTAACGGTACTGGGTAATCATGACCTACATCTATTAGCGGTGGCCGAAGGCAGCAGAGCTCTTCATAAAACTGATACGTTGGGTGATATTCTTTCAACGCCGGACCGTGATGAATTGCTGGTATGGTTACGCCAGCAGCCATTGATGCATCATGATCCAGCATTGAATGTCGTCCTGGTTCATGCGGGTCTGCCGCCACAATGGGATCTGGCCATGGCGCAAGCCTGCGCAAAAGAAGTGGAAACCGTTTTGCGTAGTGATTATTACACGGCATTTTTTCAGCACATGTACGGCAATCAGCCCGATGTGTGGCGTGATGACCTGGTAGGCTGGGACCGATTGCGTTTTATTACCAACAGTTTTACACGGCTGCGTTATTGCGACACCACAGGGCATTTTGATTTTAAAGCCAAGGGTGAACCGGGTACACAGCCTGAAGGTTATCTGCCGTGGTTTGAAATACCTGGGCGGCGTAGCGAAGATTTGCGTATTGTTTTTGGGCATTGGTCCACGCTGGGTTTACGCCAGGAGCCTAATATTATCTCGTTGGATACAGGTTGCCTGTGGGGTAATCAACTGACCGCAGTACGATTGAGCGGAAATGATGCCGTTTTTTGCGTAGAATGCTCAAGATAGCGTTGTCTAGGAAATGGATAATAAAAACTTTTTTGTGGGACATATTTATTTAAGTGGGCAACAAACAGGGTTTTGAAATGAAAAATACATGTTTTCGAGTGTTGGGTTTTGTTTTTTTGTCAGCAGTTATGGTTACAGTACAGGCTGCACCACAGGCGAAAATCATTGAACGTGGTTATTATAACTTTATCGATGAGACCGAGCGTCTGGCATCGCCGTTGATTTCTTCAGGTTATGTGAAGCGCGGCGAAGCCGAGTTGGTGAAAGATACGCAACGTATCCCATTGGAAATGGGACGTTTGTTTGGCTTTCGTTTTCGTATTTCCGGGATAGATAAAAACATTGGCGTTATTCCTCTGGAGTTGGTTGTGGTTCATCCGGAAATGAAAAAATCGGATGGCTCCAGTTCCTCCGGCTATCGTTACAACATACATTTAAAGCTTACTAATGGCATGGTGGAAGACCAGATTGGTTATAGCATCAATGAAGATTTTGAAATGGTTGAAGGTGACTGGCAGTTTGAATTTCTTTTTATGAATAAGACGCTGCTTAAGCAAGCGTTCACGACTTATTTACAGGACAAATAATATGGATGATGAACTCAGGCAAAATATGACAGCTTCTGAAACCTGGATGCGCGGACTGTTTATGTTGTTGTTTGTTTTTTTATTGGTGGTGGCACGAGTAGTGACAGGTGCGGTGGTGGTGATCCAGTTTTTGTTTACGGTATTTACCGGGCAATGCAATGCTAATTTGCGTGAGTTTGGTGCGAGTCTGGCGATGTATGTTTACCGGGCATTATTATTTGTGACCTACAATAGCGAAAGCAAGCCTTTTCCTTTTGCTCCGTGGCCATCCCGTGATGATGCTGGGCTGGTTGTCGATACCGTTGCACAGCCTGTTGCTGAAACACCCGTGGATACACTGGAATCGGATGAGCCAAACAAACGCCCCTGTTCCTGAATGGCCTTTTTTATTGAGCGGTTAGCCCGTGTTTGCAAATCACTGCGACACAAATCTGCTCTCTTTTTATACAAAATCAGGTTATAATTCTCGCCCCACATAACCGCAGTCATGTGCAGTTTCACAAACTGACACCATTGGCGGCGATCCCTTTGGCAATTAACCACCTTGTGCATCCCATGCAGTCTGCTCCTGATATTTTTTCCTACCGCAAATTCTGGGCCCAACGTTTTGGCCCAGCACCGCAATTGCCCATGTCTCGTGAAGAGATGGACGCGCTGGGCTGGGATTCATGTGATGTGATTCTGGTGACGGGGGATGCTTATGTGGATCATCCCAGCTTTGGTATGGCGGTGATCGGTCGAGTGCTGGAAGCTCAGGGTTTTCGTGTCGGTATTATTGCCCAGCCGGATTGGACCAGTGCCAATGATTTTCAAAGGTTGGGCCGGCCCAATCTGTTTTTTGGTATCACCGGCGGTAATATGGATTCCATGGTGAATCGTTATACCTCGGACCGTAAAAAACGTTCCAACGATGCTTATACCGCTAATGGCGAAGGTGGCAAGCGGCCTGACCGTTGCGTGGTGGTTTACAGTCAACGCGCGCGTGAAGCATATAAAGGGGTGCCCATTATTATCGGCGGCATCGAGGCCAGCCTGCGGCGCATCGCACACTTTGATTATTGGTCGGAAAAGGTACGGCGTTCAGTATTGCTGGATGCCAAGGCGGACTTGTTGGTGTACGGTAATGCCGAACGACAGATCGTGGAAATTGCACATCGTTTGTCGCAACGGGAGGCCGTTGAAAATATCACCGATGTACGTGGCACAGTGTTTGCCTGTCGCGACAGCAACGGCCGCCCTGAACGCTTACCAAAAGACTGGGCAGTGCTTGATTCCACCGAGCTGGATAAACCCGGCATCGTTGAAGCGCCAATTGATCCTTATCTTGCAACAGGAGTGATAGCGGAACAGGGCGCGCCCTGCGTCAGTGGAGGGGAACAAACGGATGAAAAAAATAAGAGCGTAGTGGTGATAATCACGCCCGCGCCTGCCGCAACCAACAAACGTCCAGCTGCAGATAAAACCCTGGTCTGTCTGCCTGACTATCATCATGTGCGAGAGGACCGGGTATTGTATGCACATGCCTCACGGGTGTTTCACAAAGAAACCAATCCCGGCAATGCACGCGCGGTTTATCAGTCGCACGGTACTCGCGGTGTATGGATGAACCCACCACCGATTCCCTTGCAAACCGAAGAGCTGGATCAAGTGTTTGAGTTGCCGTATACACGCAAACCGCACACTGCCTATGGCAAGGCTAATATCCCTGCCTACGAAATGATCCGTTTTTCTGTGAACATAATGCGAGGTTGTTTTGGTGGCTGTACCTTCTGCTCCATTACCGAGCACGAAGGGCGCATTATCCAGAGTCGTTCCGAAGATTCCATTATTCGTGAAGTGGAGGCCATTCGTGACAGCGTACCGGGTTTTACCGGCGTGATTTCCGATCTTGGTGGCCCCACCGCTAACATGTATCAACTCACTTGCAATGACCCAAAAATTGAAGCCAGTTGTCGGCGTCCATCCTGTGTACATCCGGGGATTTGTAAAAATCTGGGCACCAATCATCAGCCACTGATCCAACTCTATCGACGTGCACGAAAGTTGTCGGGGATTAAAAAAGTGCTGATTGCCTCTGGGTTACGTTATGACCTCGCCGTGGAATCGCCCGAATATGTTAAGGAGCTGGTGACGCATCATGTGGGTGGCTATTTAAAGATAGCCCCAGAGCATACTGAAACTGGCCCGTTGTCAAAAATGATGAAACCCGGCATGGGGACTTATGACCGTTTCAAAAGAATGTTCGATAAATACAGCAAGGCTGCGGGTAAGGAGCAATACCTCATCCCTTATTTCATTTCCGCTCACCCCGGTACCACGGATGAAGATATGATGAACCTTGCTATTTGGTTAAAAGCTAATGATTTTCGTGCAGACCAGGTACAAAATTTCCTGCCTTCACCCATGGCGACAGCCACAGCCATGTACCATTCTGGTAAAGACCCACTGCATAAAGTAGGCTCGCGCAGTGATGTGGTGCCAGTAGCAAAAGGTGCTAATGCCCGGCGTTTACACAAAGCTTTTTTGCGTTATCACGATGCCAATAATTGGCCTTTGTTACGCAAGGCATTAAAACGCATGGGGCGTGCAGACTTGATTGGTAATGGTAAGCGGCATTTGATTCCGGTATGGCAGCCGAGAGGAACCGGTGATTATGTTGGAGGGCAGGGGGCAGGAAAGACAGTGCGCACCCAACATACGGGGTTGCCGAAAAACCCTAAGGCGATAAAAACAAAGCCTGCGCGAGCAAAATCCGCAAGAAAAGGTCGGCCGAAAAAACGATAATTATTTTAGGTGTTTTTCAGTCAGTAGAATCCTGCCGACATTCCTTGCAATAAACCTTACCCAGTCGAACATGATATTGCACACGCTCACCCACTAATATTTCCTGCTGGCAGCTATCACAAAGCGTTGCGTCATCCATGGTCATTTCATCAAAACCTTCAACCGGCAGCTCTTTGCCAAACACTATTTTTTTCCAGGGTTTATCTTTGACGATATCCTTTCGGTATATTTCTTCTATCGCACGGAAGCGTCTCACTAAATATTCCGGTACGCCAAAGCGTCTCAGGCTTGATTCCATTAATGCCTCACGATGGTCAAGCAGCTCATCAGAAATTACCATCCAATGATGGGCACTGCGTGGGCGTTCACCAAAATAAACATCTTCACCTGTTAGCACCTGACACATAAAGTTATATTGTTTCTCAATTAGGCGTTGTTTAGTGGCGCCTTCAAAAAAAGGAGAAAGCAATGGATCATCGTAGACATGGTCATAAAAATCGATCAATACTTTTGACAAAAGACGACCTTCATCGAGCCCTTTCCAAAGCTCAAGGTCTGGGTCAGGATAGTTGCGGAGTTCTGCACAGCGAATGCGTTCTGCTGTGTCGGCATCTGCATCATTCTGGCTGGCATCATTAACACTAGCCCAGTCCCAGAATGGGTCGGCGTGAATTTCTTGCGGGTTAGCACCTGCCGCCTGAGTGGCTTGTTGCATGTCTTCTACCATCTTTGGGTGGCCGCATAAATAAACCCGCCATCCTTTCAGGTCTGTATGGTCTGCCAAGGCAATATCATTAGCGCGTCCGACCCGATAACTTCCAGGGACTGCTTGCCCTGAAACACATGAAACAGGATGAAAATTATCATACTGTTCAGACAGCTGCTTCAAAACGGGTTGTAAATATAGACCGTGTGGATGTCGGCTGCCATGATACAAATGAATAGGGCCGGTATGCCCGCTGGAAAGTGCATCACGTATAATTCCCAGCAATGGGGATAAACCAGTTCCGGTACCGATTAATAGTAATGGTTGGTGTTGCTCACCGGGTACATAATAATTGCTGCCCACGGCTCCCTGAAACTCAAGTTCATCATTTTCTGATAGGTCATCAAATATCCAATTGCTCATGACACCATTGGGCACGCGCTTGATATGGACCTCCAGAAAATAATCTTCCTGCGGTACGCTGGACAATGAATAGCTGCGCATCTCACCTTGTTGGTTGCGGATGTTAATAAACTGTCCGGCGTGATAATAAAGTTGTGTGGCTGGCTCCAGCAATAAACGGCAGACATCAGGAGCCAGGAATTCTTTTTTGTAAACAACTGCCCGATTGAATAAGTCCGCGTCCCGTGGCAAGGTGATTTTCATATCATTTTCAGGGATACACTTGCAGGTTAAAAAATAACCTTTTTCTTTTAATGTTTCCCGTAATCCTTTCTGGGCTTTTGGCGGTATAAGCCCATTCTCACAGCGCTGCAAACAGGCATGACAAATACCGTTTCCACACGAAAAGGGAACGGTTACACCATGGCGCATAAAAACCTGTAAAATGGTTTCATTCTCGCGACACGGGTAGTTTTTTCCTTGAAAGTAAATTTTATGCATGTGTTTTTTTAATCGGTATTATTGTTTTCGGAGTGGTTGTGTATTACAGGAATTTTTATATGGTTTTCTTTGGGGATATGAGTATTAGCGGCTTTTTTAGCAAGATCAGCAATATTTTTAAACCCTTTACGGAGCACGACTTGCAGTAGAAAATCAGAATTGCAATCATACTCACGACATACTTTTGGCCGTTTTTTCCAGCTGGTGCAGCGGCCATTGTTGCGGTCAAAGTAGATACAATAACCTTCTGAATCTTTATCGACGAAACCTTTGGGGGTAATGTTGCCGTTAGCGGGCTCCATTTCATCGGGCTGCAAACGGACCAGTTTTCGACAACAAAAAGTCGCACAGCCCATGCGCTGTCCTTCATCACAATTCACAAGGTATGTTTTTTTGCAGTTATCCATTTTACCCTCCCATAATTTTTTTGGGATAACTATTCAATATCATTGATAATGATTTTGTTTAATGCCTGTGTGTTAACTGAAACTCAGGTATATGTTGTCACTTGGTATTATCTGTTACGGACTGGGTTCTACAATAAAATGTCAGTGAGTTTGCTGGGCAATCAAAAACAAACTCACTGACATATAATGTTTATGTTTTCAGGCTCTGATTAAAGAGCAGCCTCGATGGAAGGCATGGACGAACGCGATTTTGTCAAAACCATGCCAAGGTTGGCAGATTTGCGACAAACAAAAGTGGCTACATGTTCTTCATTACTTTTGGAGCGTAAAAACACATGTAACAAGTTATCACTGTTAATAATGATTTCCTGAAAATAATGGTGGTTATCATTTTCCACTCCACGGGCCTTTTTAAACATACTTTCAATCAGAGACACATTGGTCCCCTGAAAAAGGTCTGCAGTTGCAGCGGCAACAACCTCCAGCACTTCAGCCGGGTGTGAATCCACAGTTTTGGCACTTAGTAGCATACCGGTGCTGAGATCCACGTAACCTGCGGCAACACATTCCGGAATGGATGCGATGGCTGTTTGTAGCGCTTTATCTAATGACATTTTTTTCTCCTTGATAATAAATAATGTGCGGTTTATGACGACGCAATATGCCGTCCGTTACTCATACCGAAATTTGCTACCGCCAACGCAAATTCCTTCAAAAATTCCACCTGAACATCTGATTGCACCCAGCGTGGTTCAATGCTGCGTGCAGTCTCAAGGGCATCCAGAGCAGTTTCACCCTCCCAGATTAATTGTGCAACCAGCATAGTGCCGGTACGTCCCATGCCGGCCTTGCAATGCATGGCAATGGCCTCACCCTGTTCGGTTAATTCACCTACTTGTGCGCAAAGCTTGAGGGCAGCCTCAATGGTGGGTACTCCCATGTCTTTAATTGGAAATGCAATTCCCTTGATATCGTATTCGCTAAGTATAACCGGATCAATGGGTTTAGTTGTCAGTGAAACCAGCACGCTGATCCCTACGCGTTGTAGTGCCGCGAGATCATAGTCCAGTTCGATCAATAACCCGGGGCGCGGTGTGCCGGCCAGATCACCTTTCCTGAGCCAAAGAAAATTGCGCGGCCCAAAGGCATCACTTTTGTATTGCCGGGCCTCTTCGGGTATTTTGGGGCGAACCGCTTTAAGTGGTGTATCTGATGTATCTACGGTTTCTGTTGCCGGTGGTGCTGGATCATTCAGGTGTTCGTCGGGTGTGTCTGGGGCTGATACACTACAGGAGCCACTGCGAACAAAATCTCTGGCAGCCTGCGATTGAGGTGAGGTAAAAAAATCGGCGGTGGGTTGTGCTTCATGAATCCAGCCTCCGGCCAATAATGCGGTTTGTCCACCTAGCTTAATGGCTTGTTTTTGGTTATGTACAACGACCACCACAGCACGGCGTTCGGCTTCCATGAGGAGATAATTCAACAGGCGATGAGTTTCTGCTTCATCCAATCCGGCGGTGGGTTCATCGACAAAAATTAATTTGGGGTTAGCTGCGACAGTGCGGGCAATGGCCAGATGGCGTTGCACCGCCAGTGGAAAATCTGCGGCATTATCATTTAGCCGGTCAACTAATTCAGTCAGACCTGCCTTGCTTAATAGGCGTTGTGCCACATCCCGTTGCTGGGGGATATCCAGAGTATGGCGTTCGGGCATATCATTAACAATATTCTCACGGATACTGGCCATGATCAGTTTGGTTTTCTGTGCCACAAGAGCGGGTGACTCAGAGTGCCCCAAAGGCATGCCGACATATTCGGCTTTTCCCCAGGTACGCAAAGAAGGGTTGGCATTGTTAAGACCGGAAAGTGTCCGTAACAAAGTGGATTTTCCAGTGCCCGCAGGGCCCAATAACACGGTCATCCCCTGTTCGAGAATATCCAGGTCGATACCGTTAAGAATAATTTTGTCACCAAAGGCGACGCCATACTCTCGCAAAGATAGAATTGATTCGCTCACGCGGCTTCTCCATTCAGGCCCGGGTCCAGAGAATAAAGCAGCGCCTGAACCAGCATCATGACATCATCATGCTGACGGGCATCCACTTCGAACACAGGCACATTCAACTCCAGTTTTGTCAGGGTTGCCTGATAGTCCTCAAGCTTTAATCCTGTACGTAATTCCATTCTTGTAATGCCAATAGCCACTGCGTTATTTTGAATAAATTCTTTAAAGGCACTAACAAAGGTTTTCAAGTCATCCAGTGGAGCCGGGTTGGCGTCGTCCAGCATAATAATGACACCCAGACTACCATCAGTGAGTAAATCCCACATAAAGTTAAAGCGCTCTTGTCCTGGTGTGCCATAAAGATGTAGCGTTTCCCCATTATCCAAGCGCATGCTACCGTAATCCATTGCTACTGTGGTCAATTCTTTTTTATCTTTTGTTTCGTCTGTTGCTTCTTGTTCTGTAGAAAATGGTGCAATATCACTAATCGCGGTAATCGCGGTTGTTTTGCCTGCGCCTACGGGGCCGGTAAAAATAATTTTGTACTGACCAATCATAATTAATTCCTGTTTTTCAGGTTATCATCGAATTACTGTTGTTTACTGATGCGGCGTAAAATAGAAGCTAATAACCCGCGTTTTGTAGGTTTGTCTTTCGTGACGTCTTTAGGGGCAATCAGCGAGTCTGCCCGCCGTGTTGCGGATCCGGTTAAACCTGTTGCCACGGCGGCACTATAAAATGAATACACATCGCTTTGTTCAATATCCAGGCTTTGCGCAATGTTATCCAATGTGCGCGGGTTTCCTGCCCACAAAGAGGCAATGCGCATGCCATACGGTGTATGTGGAAGACGAGGAAAATTAGGCCAGGATTGCAGATAATACGATGCAGATAAATCAGTACCTTCTGGTACGCGGCCACGAGCTGTACGCAAGGTAAGATCCCATATCAGATGATTAATGGACATGGACCTCAGACCGTCGACTTCATCTGCGGGTAATTCTTTTTTGTCTGTATTACAAACACGATTGATCTCTATCGTAAACTCCTCACTTAATGTTGCCACGCCGAGATTTTTTAGTTGGCTGTCAGTTAAATCACTATAAACACGATCCTGATCGGGAAGCAGGATAAGGCGGCGATTTCTCCAACACTGCACATAGAGAATACATTGTTGGCCAACACTTTTTTTGAGGCTGGAGAGAATGCGCCCCAAGAGATAATTATCCGGATTGTAATAAAGCTCGGCTTCACCCTGTATACCGGTTTGCTGTATCGATTTCAAGTTAATACTTGTCGTCTTGAATTGTGTGTTCAGCGCTTGGGCTGCCGCGTTAACTCCCGTTGCATTAGTATCCAATGTTGTTGATGCTCCTGAATTGTCGTCAGAGATTGGAGGGCTTACTGGGTCAATGCTACTGCTGGTTTCCGTGATTGGTGGTAACCCTGTTACCAAGTCAAAAATAGATTCCCATAACAAATCCAGCTTAGCGGGTTTGGCAACATAAACAGCCCCCTTGATTTTTGTAGGGGATTCAGACATGACAATGGCGGGCAAGCCAGGATATTGTTGTTGATATTTTTCCCAGGCATTAGCGTCTCCATCCAGGTCAACAATACCCAGATGTGCATCCTCGTTCTGCGCAAATTGGCAACGCCCCTTGAAGATAATTTTAAAAATAGTGTCCATTCTGGAAGTAGACCGCTCATCCATGCTGGCTAAAATAATTTTTATAGGCGAATGCACTTCTGTTTTCACGGGCTTTGCTACCTCCTGTTTGTTATTTGTTACGCAATTGGATGCGATTTATAAAACAGGATATATGAGATACTGTTTTTGTGATTTTACCCGGGAATCACACCTATCATTCATATTAAGCGCAATGCCCACCATTTCCTTCAGAAGCGGCATCGGGTAAAAATATGAAAACTTTAATAATGGCGTGTAATTCATAATAGGCTTTTATGATAAAATCAGATAAGAATAATTATTTTTGATATAAGTGGCGAGTTGACCTGCACTCAGGCTGAGCGTTGCCCAGCTTTCCACACAAACCCATCTTAGCCAGATTGCCCAGGGGGCGTTAACAATTTTTTGACAGCCCGAAGGGCTGATGCTCATTTTTCATCCCTCAGCATTGTCGCTCGCTTATGTGGAATAACCACACCACGCTCGCGCTGCCTTGATGGATAAAAAATGAGCGCCGGCAGGACTGTCAAAATGATTGTTAACACCCCCCCAGTGTAGCGCGACTGGTCGGCGTTGGTGGTTTTATTTGGTTATAGTGGGTTGGTAAATACTCGCCAACAAATAGGGTTCGGTCTGAACTATGGCCGATGCGCCTGCGCTAGATAATCATTGCTGCGCATTTCCAGCAATCGGCTTACTGTGCGTTGAAAATCAAAGGTATGGCGACGACCGCGATACAAGTGTGTGGGCTCGTTATCGGCGGTGATCAACAGTTTGACGCGCCGATCATAAAATTCGTCCACCATATCGATAAACCGATGTGCCCATTCTTCTTCATTTTCACCCATGTCCGGCACGCGGGAAACAAGTATGGTATGAAATTGTCGGGCTAACTCAATATAGTCAGCACTGGCGCGAGGGCCATGACATAGCTGATAAAAATCAAACCAGGCAACATTGTCAGTGCGACGATGGCAGGCAATTTGGCGATGGTTGATGTGTAGTGGAGTGTCAATCAATGGCGTGCCGGGGGCGAGTTCGTTAAAACGCTGTTCGATAGCACGTTCACTAGCGGTGTTGAGAGGTGAAAACCAAGTGTGAGCTTGTTTGAGTTTGCGCAGACGGTAGTCAGTGTTGCCGGTTAACTCAATGACTTCAGTGGCGGTTTCAATGAGTTTGATGGCGGGCAGAAAATGCTCGCGTTGCAGGCCATTTTTGTACAATTCTGTCGGCGCAAGGTTAGAGGTGAATACCAACGTGATACCTTGGGCGCTGAATGCATCGAGCAGGCGATAAAGAATCATAGCATCAGTGATGTCCTCCACATAAAATTCATCGAGACACAATATGCGTGTGCGTTGCGCAAAGTGTCTGGCTACGATGAGCAGGGGGTCGCGTTGCCCCGCCAATTGTGTAAGTTCATCATGAATTTCCTGCATGAAGTGACGAAAGTGCAAACGTAGTTTTTGATCAAAGGGCAGGGCATTGAAAAACATGTCCATGAGCCAGGTTTTACCGCGACCGATACCACCCCATAAATATAAGCCACGCTGTGTTAACTCACGCTCCCCAAATTTTTTGTATAGTCGCGTTGCCCAGCTTTTTTGCACAGGCTGTTGTAAACATGCAGACAGTGCCAGAAAATATTTCAGTGCCGTGAGTTGGGCCGGGTCAGGCTCAAAATGCGCATTTTGCAAGGCGTGCTGATATTGTGTGTTGAGGTTCATGCGTGAGAATCTATATTTGTTAATAACTTTAGTACACCGCCAAAAAAGCCTTGGTGGTGTACTAAAAGGGTAGCGGCCAGTATTCTCGCTGGCTTTATTGGCACAGTGTTCGGTATCATGCTGCATTATGCAAAACTTAATTAAAAGAACCGTTTATTTGTGGGTGATGTTACTGGCTATTCTGAGCTTGACCGCCTGTGACGAGAAGAAACAACGGGTAGCGCCCTCGGGGGATCATGCCGTGCTAGAGGAATTGGCGGAGGCTTACCGCACGATTAGCGAGAAATACCCCGTACAGCCGCAGTCCATGCCCCCAAAAGGGCGGAAGGAGTTCTTGAATAAGGTCTTTGCCCAAGCCGGTTACAGCTATTCGGCGACATTAATTGCAATGGGGGAGGCGGCTATGGGTAGCAGCAATCAGGAGCAGCGTGATTTGGTGGAATTGCTGTTGCTGCCGGTAAGGGGAGTGTCAAATGAAGTCAGGGCCGGCCTGTATACCGATGACGAACTGGTGGCGATGCAGCGTTTACAGATATATTTTCGTTAGAAATGTAGATTTTCATCGGATTGCCGGTTGAATTGCTTAGGAATGGACATTAAATAACTTATATAAGTGGCGCTTTGATTTAGTTCGTATTCGTTCGTTCTGATTGAGCAAAAGTGCAGGAATAGTCGTTCTATTCCGAGCTTTTGTGATTGAAGAACGGGCGAAAACGGGCTGAAGTAGGGATGCCAATTGTATGAGTTATTTAATTTCCATTCCGTGTGCGGTGATTTATTGTTTCACAGCCCTTAAAGCCAGGTTAAGCTTCGTGGTTGCAGTTGCCGTGTGCTAGAGGTGGCGTCAAATTTCCAATTCGTTGCTGATTTCAGACAGCATGTAGCGAGCCATCGCCAAATTGCCCCGAGTCTTATCGAGTATAAGGTAGACGAAAAGCCCATCTTTTTGAGGCACGAGCCGGATCAGGTGATATTGTGTGCTGAGAGTGATAAGGATATCTTCAAGGCTATCCTTCAGTCCCAGGTTTCGCATCGTCGTACGTTTCGCGCGTACTATTTCGGTGTTGCCAACGGCAGCCAGATCGAGATTGATTTTAGTGTCACCTTTCTCAGCGTCGAGCACTCGGCCATTATTACTATCAACGATGCATGCACCTATGAACCCGTCGAGTTTACGGGTTTTTTTAAGACTCTCTTTCAAACTTGCCATCACTGTTCTCCATTTGGTTGAGCATGATTCTGCTACCTTGCATTTTGTCTACAAATCAATGTGATGATATCCGCTTTTTATACGGAAGGAGTGATTTTCCGTTCTTTCCATATCATATATAAAACAGGAATTAACACCATAGAAACCAGCGGTGCTGTAATCATGCCACCCAACATGGGGGCTGCAATACGCTGCATGACTTCTGAGCCAGTTCCTGAGCCCATCATAATCGGTATTAAACCTGCAATCACAACAGCAGCTGACATGGCTTTTGGTCTGACGCGCAAAACCGCACCATCAATAATCGCTGCACGCAGCTCCTGTCTGTTACTGGGTTTGTGTTCTTTCATTGCCTGGTCAAGATAGACCAGCATGATGACACCAAATTCAGCTGCTACACCTGCCAATGCAATAAAACCGACACCAACGGCGACTGAGAGGTTGTAATCCAGTACATAGATTATCCACACGCCACCCACCAGCGCCAGTGGCACAGTACCCATTACCATGAAACATTCTGTAAAATTACGAAAGTTTAAATAAAGCAATAAAAATATAATCACTAATGTTAATGGTACGACATAAGTTAATTTCTCTTTTGCGCGCAACATATATTCATATTGTCCAGACCATCCCACTGAATAGCCTGCGGGCAAATCAATTTTCTCTGCAACTTGTTTTTGTGCATCCAGTACATATCCCCCCAGATCCCGGTCTTTTATATCGACGTATACCCAACCAATTCGTCGAGCGTTCTCACTCTTGATCATCCCTGGGCCATCCACAATTTTTATTTCTGCCACTTCATGCAAAGGAATCTGAGCTTTACTTGGGGTGACTATTGGCAATTGTCGAAGTTTGGCAATCGAGTCACGTACGCCTCGTGGATAGCGCACATTGACAGGATAACGTTCCAGCCCTTCAACGGTTTGGGTTACATTTGCACCCCCTACAGCTGTGCTGATGACCTCTTGAATATCAGCGATATTGAGCCCAAAGCGGGCAGCAGCGCGACGATTGATATTAATATCAATATAACGAGCGCCTGCCACGCGCTCTGAAAATACAGATAATGTTCCTGGCACGTCTTTAATAACTTTTTCTATTTCCTGACCAATTTTTTGTATTTCCATCAGGTCTGGCCCCGACACTTTTATACCCAGCGGCGTTTTGACGCCCGTAGAAATCATATCAATACGTGTTTTAATTGGCATTACCCATGAATTGGTTAACCCTGGGATTGAAACAGTTTTTTGCAGTTCCTGTTTGAGTTTCTCCATTGTCATACCTGGACGCCATTCATTTTTTGGACGCAGCTGAATGGTTGTTTCGATCATTGTCAGTGGCGCAGGGTCTGTTGCTGTTTCAGCGCGTCCAACTTTTCCAAATACCGTAGCAACCTCAGGGATGGTGCGAATAAGCTTGTCTGTTAGTTGTAATAACTCACCTGCTTTACCAATCGATATACCGGTAAATGTTGTTGGCATATACAATAAATCACCTTCATCCAGTTCTGGCATGAACTCTGACCCTAATCGAGAAAGGGGATAAATTATGGACATAACGGTAAGTATGCATAATAAAATGGTAATAATCGGGAAGCGTAATACGCAATGGATGATTGGCATATATATTGCCACCAGTGCCTGCCGTAGAATATTTTTTTCTTCGGGCAAAATACGGCCACGAATAAAGTAGCCCATGAGCACGGGCATTAACGTAATAGATAATCCGGCAGCGGCTGCCATGGCGTAGGTTTTTGTAAAGGCAAGTGGGCTAAACAGTTTTCCCTCCTGCGCTTCTAATGTGAATATGGGCAAAAAACTGAGCGTAATAATGAGCAGAGAGAAGAATAATGCGGGGCCCACTTCAGTTGCTGATTTGGATATTATGGCCCATCTGTTTTTATCGGTAACACGCTCTCTTTCCATGTGTTTATGCGCGTTTTCTATCATCACAATTGCGGCATCAACCATTGCCCCCACGGCAATTGCGATGCCACCCAGGGACATTATGTTTGCATTTATGCCTTGTTTTTGCATGACGATAAAGGCGATTAAAATGCCAATGGGTAAAATAATGATGGCGATAAATGCTGAGCGTAAATGGAACAAAAATACGATACACACCAAGGCAATAATTAAGAATTCCTTGATGAGTTTGTCGCGCAAATTGTCGACCGCATTTTCAATCAGAATGGAGCGGTCGTAGGTTTCGATGATTTCTACTCCATCAGGCAGCCCTTTTTTTAATTGGTTGAGCTTTAATTTTACGGCCTCAATCGTATCTAATGCATTTTCTCCCCAACGCATCACAACAATTGCACCGACGACTTCACCTTCACCATTAAGCTCGGCAATACCACGACGCATCTGTGGTCCCAGGCGAATGTCAGCGATGTCGCTGAGTAAAATGGGGGTCCCCTTATCATTGAGGCTGACGGGAATTTGTTTAAGATCTTCTACGTTGTTTAAATAGCCGCGCGCACGAATCATATATTCCGCTTCAGCTTGTTCGATAACCGAACCGCCAACCTCTTGGTTGGCGCGCCGTATTGCCCGGTTGACGGTTTCTAACGGAATTCCATAAACTCGCAATTTGTTAGGGTCTAAAACAACCTGATATTGCTTAACCATTCCTCCTACAGTGGCTACTTCAGATACACCCGCAACGGTTTGCAGCTCATATTTTAAAAACCAGTCCTGTAAGCTGCGTAGTTGTGAAAGGTCGTGATTTCCTGTGCGGTCTACGAGTGCGTATTGGTATATCCAGCCTACACCTGTGGCATCTGGGCCAAGCTGTGGCTTGGCTGTGTCGGGTAAGTTACTGGCGACCTGACTTAAGTATTCAAGTACACGGGAGCGTGCCCAATAAATATCTGTGCCATCCTCAAAGATGACATAAACGTAAGAATCACCAAAAAATGAAAACCCCCTTACGGCTATGGTTCCTGGTACGGACAGCATTGCGGTAGTAATGGGATATGTCACCTGGTCTTCTACAACTTCAGGGGATTGGCCAGGATAGGAGGTTTTTATAATAACCTGGAGGTCGGATAAATCAGGAATTGCATCAAGTGGTGTGCGCAATAAAGAAAATATACCCCAGCCAATTAATAACAGGGTTAAAAGTATGACCAGTGGCCGGTTTTTTATGGACCAATTAATCGTATGCGCAATCATTTTTTATTTTTCATCACAGGGAAAACGAGGTGGTATGCAGGGCATGTCGTTTAATAATATTAAAGACATAACGTTGAATTGAAAGGTGTCGGTGGACGCGTGATAAAAAGGTAGCCCGGCTTATATTGCCGGGCTTTAATTAATTTAACCGCCACTCATGCGCAATAAACTGGCTTGTAAATTACTTTCCGAGTCAATAAGAAACTGGCTCGATACAACCACTTCATCACCTTCTTTCAGGCCATGTAAAATTTCAATTTTATTATTTGACTCGATGCCAACCTTTACGGTGACAGGTTTAAATTTTCCATCCCCCAATGCAATGATAACTCGATCACCTTCACCGGTACGAATTAAAGATTCTCGCGGTATAATCAGCACTTTACGTTTAGGCTCAGTGAAAATTTTTACATCGGCATACATGTTGGCTTTTAGTAATTCATCGGGATTGTTGAACCGCAAACGCACTTCCAAACTGCGTGTTTGGGGGTCCAGAATCGGGTAAATATAGTCGATAGTTCCATCCCAGATTTTACCTGGCATGAAAGGTAATTCCGCTGTTGCTCGATCGCCTATTTTTACCCAGTCTGCTTGGCTTTCAAAAATGTTGGCAATCAGCCATATGGTTGTCATATCAACCAGGCTGATGATGGACTCGGAAGGTTTGACAAACATGCCTTCTCGTATGTTTAATTCAGAGACTACACCGTTTTGTGGTGCATAGTAGTTTATCAGAGGAATGATTTTTCTGGATTTTTTGAGTGTTCTGATTTGGGACTTTGACATCCCTAATGCAATTAATCTGTCCTGTGATGCATCCGCCAGGGAATTGTTTTCCAGGTCCAGAGACTGCAATAGTTCTTCTTGTGCATTCACAAGCTTTGGGGAATAGATTTTGAATAGCAAATCACCTTTTTTGACTCTTTCGCCTAATGTTTTGACGGCCAGATGTTCTACCCAGCCATCAGTACGCAGGTGCATATGGCTTATTTTATTTTCGTCATATTTAACATTTCCCACGCTGTCGATATAGCGATATAAAGTTTTCCGTTTTGCCTTACGGGTATGTACGCCAAGCATGTTGATGACACGGGGCGAGATGGATATGACGCCGGCTTCATCGCTGGTATTATTAATGGCCACTAAGTCCATTCCACAAATAGGGCAGGTTGCTTTAGGGTCATTGCTTATTACATCGGTATGCATAGGGCATACATACGTCGGGTCTGTATGTTTTTTAGCATGCTTCAGCGCGCTTTCACTGGGAATCTGAATCGGCTCGGGTGTGTTTGCGGATGCGGGTGTATCGATTGGGTTGAATGTGTTTACAGAGGCAACGGCATCAAAATCAATGCTTGATGAGGTGTAGTAACTTAAGCCAACAGTTGTAAAAATAAGCAATGTGGCAAGTAGTGCTTGTTTTTTCAACACCGATGAAAATTTATCAGCCGCAGGTTTAAAGCGATAGTCATAGTTATATCGGTAATGGTAACGGTAGCGATAACTACAATTGAGAAGCCATGTTTTACAGTGCTCTATTTTGTCCCTAAAATTAGTCTGCTTGGTATCTCTCATGCCCGATCCCCCCGGTTAGATAAAGCAAATTGACCTGTGCCTGTGCTGAATCTACAAACAATTGTATTGTTTGTAGCTGAATATCCAGTTCCATTAACCTCGCACGCATTAATGTGTCAAATTTAGTGGCCTGACTTCTATAGGCATTTAATGCAGCTTTGGCATTTTGGTTTGCCTGCGGCAATACGGTTTCTCTGTAGTGTTGCAGGCGTTCGTTTAAGCGCAGCCAAGTTGAATATTCAGCATCCAGCATGCGCTGTAAGTTTCTTTTTTGTTCTGCTGTGGAATATTGAGCGGAACTATAATCCTTTTCGCGAGCCGTTACCCATTTATCTTGCCGATTCGATGTAAATAAGGGGATGTCAACGGTAAACATCAGAGACATGAGGTCTGCCCGTTGTTGGCCGGTAGGTGCCGTTTCTCGGAAGCCAAAACTTAAATCAACCATCCAGCTAGGGTAGTAGCGTGATTTGGCAGCATTAATCCCTGCTTTGGCAGCGTTTGCATTGGCAATGGAAGCTTGTAGGGACGGATGGGTTTCCAGAGATAAAGCCAAGGTGTTACGGTCAGCAATTCCAGGAATCGCAAGGGAACTCAGGGATAGCGGTCGATTGAACTGGGCTGTGCCCACCCATTTTCCCAGTTCTGCCAGTGAGCTTTCCTCCATGGCTTTGATTTTAATCGCCCGATCTTTCAGTAAGCTTCGTTCAAGTTGTGCGCGTACAACATTTTGCTGGTTACCTCTGCCTGACCGATACTGGGATTTTGTTATTTTGACTAGCTGTGTAAATAGGTTATCCGTTTTTTTGATAATATTACCCGTATGATGCTGTAAGTAGACGCTCAGCCAGGCTTGCCGCACATTGCGCAATACTTCGTATTTCTGGTTTATGGCTTTATGGCTTTGAGCTGTCCCCATCAGGCTCATCTGTTCCTTTTGAGCATCGAGAAGGCCATGTGGGGGAAATGCTTGTTGTAAGCCAATAACTTGTTGTGTCATTGCTTCCTGTTCCAGCTCCAATGTATCTGTCGGTATGTTTATGAGACCTAGTTTCAACTTCGGGTCTGGTAAGCTGCCGACTGCAATTCCTTTCTTTTTTAATGCAATGGAGTCCACATCAAGTTTTTTGGTCAATAAGTCATTTTTTAATGCCAGACTTTCTGCTTCCTGTAGGGTTAGCGGGTTGTTAAGTTGCGTATTACCGGGCACTACGGTGCCTACGGAAAGCGTAACTTCTGAACCATTCTCTGACTCACCTTCCCAGAATAGGGTGTTTTTTTCCGCAGCATACGTTCCGCTGGCGTGTAGCAGAAATAAGAAAAATACAAAATTTCGATAGCTATTAAACAAAAACAACAGAGTAACCTTTTATGTGTAAAACGGCATTTGATTAATCTGCCGTTTTACTTTGTTAATATATATAACTGCCTAACTTATCTTTGCCTTATTGCTGTGCCAAAAGACTCATTGGTACTTATAAGCTTTGTGCTTTTTTTGTTTCCAGGCACAACGTCCTAGCAAGTTAAAGGCAGCCTGAGTGACTGCAACACCTCAGAAATCAAGCTGAGTTTGAGTGGCTTTATTAATATTCATATTAATAAAGCCAGTAGCTAAGCTTTCATTAAATTCAGTATATTACTGGCTATAAATATATTGATAGCTAACACCGTAGAGAACATCCGTTTCCAGTTGTGGGCCATTTAGATCCTGATATATGGGAACACCAATTTCAGCACTTAACATATGGTATTTGTTGATGTGACCACTCAAACCAAACAGCAGATCAATTCTTTTTCCGCCACTTGCATCAGGGTCAGATGTTGGGGCCATCATTGGATTAATGTCCGGGTCTTGTCCGTCTATTTTTTCCCAGTTCAGAATGTTTATTCGGCTCGATAGCGTAAAGCCAGGATTGATAGAATATGTGCCCCAAGCAGTTACTTCCAATTGGTCACCCAGTGTATATTGATTATCATTTTCACCTATACGGAATATATAGGTCGCTTGACCACCAATACTCCAAACCCCCAAGCTTTTGCTGTAGGTTACTGCTGGAACCAAATCATATGTACCTGAGCCCAACTGCATTGAGTAAGGTGCTTGCAGTGGACCATTCACTATGGGAGTCATGGCCGCACCGGTAGAAATATTTGTGCCATTCATCGTCATGGTGATTTTTTCGTCAATACTGCCAGTGGGAAGACTCAATCCCAAGCTCGTCGTCAGCCCGCTGTTCAGCTGATACATTATGTCAATACGCGAGTCGCCGATGCCGCTGGTATCCATGGAACCGAACATATCGCCCATCGGCATGCCGTTAGGCATTTGCATCTGCATTACCATGTCCATTTCATTATTCAGGTAATGAAGCATGCCCATAATGCTGATTTTGTCACTAATGCCGTACATTGCCATAAGCATATGCATATCCATGGTCATTTTTGTTGGTGACATTCTGTAGTCAAACCCAGGGGCAGGGCCCATTACGCCCATGCGCGCGGCTGAAATGCTATTGCTGTTAACACTGTTTGTACCGTCTAACAGCCCTTTCATGTTCATGCGCATAAACTTGTATTCAAACATGAATCCATCAGCGCCGTGTTCATGGTGAATATGCATTGAGGATGTTGCTGTGTCGTGACTGCCGTGTTCCGACATGTCATGGTTGGAGCCATGTTGGCTATGATCCATTTCCTCGGCATACACGGAAATGGAGAAGAAACTCAGAACAGCAAAACAACAGGAGATTTTTTTAATAAGAATAGACATCGACACATCCTTTGTTCTCGAACATCCTTGTTCTTGAATAAAATCCCTTTTTTATTATTGAATAATATTGTGTTGGTTTGAATTTTGGATTTAACGCGAAATTTAATTGCCTGTGTTGGCTTCGGATAAAATCTCTGTTACTTCCATATCCATAATTGTGAGTACACCCTTGTTATTTTCTTTGAGTGTAAATTTGATTTTACTGCCGACGCCAACATCACTTAGCATTGCAGGATCTGCAACCTTAAAGTCCATTTTCATTGCACCCATAAGACCTTTTATCGGGCCATGCGATATGGTCAGTTTTTGAGATGAAAGCTTGATAGCATTTACAGTACCTTCTGCTGTAAATTCTTTAGCCGTTGCAGTGAAACTGAAGGTGATGAAAAAAAGTGTGGCGATCAGAAGAAATTTTCTTTTAATCATGATGGTGAAGCTCCTTTTACGTTATACATTCTGATATCCATGCACATAATACAGTCAGGTATCCATACGCAATGTCAGGTATCCATGCCGTGCCCCCATACTGTACCTGCTAGCGGAACATACCTTTTCATTCAAACACAATTGTTGTTCTGACGTCAACATGGCGTGTCGCATAATAAGATGCAATCTGCTTTAAGTTTAGAATGCCCATGATTTTTTTGATGCATTTTAAAAAAATAGAAAGGCACACAAGTCGTGCGGTAGTAGGGAGCATAAATCGAAATAATAACAGCATGGTTTGCCTGTTTCGCAAATGTTTCAATAATAGATAATAAGCGGATAATAAGCATGGAAAGTAAAAGTGTTAATTTTACTATTCACACTTTCAAATGAATGGGTTGCATATAATAAGCTTGGATACAAGCTTATATGCCTTTTATTTAGCACTATTTCAACAATATTTTCTCGGTATTAATACTATCAGTAGAATTACTCTATGGTGAATTGTCACCCTTGTGTTTATGTCAGTTACGCTACTGCTAAATGAGCTGACGATGGTTGAGTAATGGCAATTGGGAATTGTGATTCGGTTTGTTTCGCCTTTTTTTAAATTTTTAAAAAATCAAAATGCGTAAATACACGTGTTTATTTTATTTTTCATCATGCTGATGTTGGCAAACAAAATATCGGGATTGATTTACAACAGAGTTAATGATTGTAGATTGGCTGGAGTACAAAAATTTATGTGCTGGACAGTATGCTTACGGTTATCACGGATAGAAATAGGTAGTTTCAGTTAGTCGGGGTTGACGCAGGAGCATAATCTCTTTAACTAAATGACAACAGCAGGACAAATGGTAAATTTGTCGTTTGCGGCAATGACAGCATTTTTATACGGGTGTTGGATAATTAACCAGGCTCGCCAAACAGGAAGTGCGGCCCATGGACTATCTGTAGGCTTACCGTATTACGGTTATCACGGATAGAACTCGGTAGTTTCAGTTGGTCGAGATTGATGCAGGGACATAATCTCTTTAACAAAATGACAACAGCAGGACAAATGGCAAATTTGTCGTTTGAGGCAATGGCAGCATTTTTATACGGGTGTTGGACAATTATCCAGGCTTGCCAAGCAGGAAGAGGACCCATGGCGCTGTCTGTAGGCTTACCGTATTATTGACGCCATCAGACCCCACCATCGAGTCAGCATGAATTCACAACACCGTTTTTTTGCCACCGCCCCCAAGGGGATGGAAAGCCTGTTGGCTGATGAGTTGCGCCAGCTGGGTGCAGCCAATGTGAGCGAAACCCGTGCAGGTGTGGGGTTTCAGGGTGATCTTAGTCAGGCGTACCGGGTGTGTCTGTGGTCACGTATTGCCAACCGGGTGTTGATGCCGCTGGCGAGTTTTTCCGCCGCTGACCCTGAACAGCTTTACACAGGTGTATTGGCCATTGACTGGACTGGGCACTTGGCCGTGGATGGCAGTCTGGTTGTCGATTTCAGCAGTGTGCGTTCGGAAATTACCCATACTCAATTTGGTGCACAAAAAGTCAAAGATGCCATTGTGGATCGCTTTCGTCATGAGACGGGCGAGCGTCCATCGGTGGATCGTGATGCGCCAGACCTGCGCATTAATGTGTTCCTGTTTCGCGACAAGGCCACGGTGAATATCGATCTTTCCGGAGACAGCCTGCATCGTCGGGGCTATCGTCTCGAAGGAGCGGTGGCTCCGTTGAAAGAAAATCTGGCTGCGGGTATTTTGCAGCGTGCGGGCTGGGCGGAAATTGCCCGGCAGGGGGGAGGGATGGTGGACCCCATGTGTGGTTCCGGCACTCTGCCTATTGAAGCAGCGATGATTGCTGCGGATATTGCACCGGGCATTGACCGGCCTTATTGGGGTTTTTCCGGCTGGAAGGGGCATGACGCTGATCTTTGGGCTGCGCTGTTAGCCGATGCCCGTAAACGTCGAGACAAAGGTTTGGCAAAACTGCCAGTGATTCGCGGTTTTGATGCGAGTGGACAGGTTATCGAAGCAGCGCAGGATAATGCTGCCCATGCGGGGTTGGCTGATTACATCGAGTTTTCCCAACGTGCTATCAAGGATTGCGCAGCTGCGCCGGAAGGCCCAGCAGGGTTGGTGGCAGTCAACCCTCCCTACGGAGAACGACTGGGCGAGCACGAAGAACTCAAATCACTGTACAAAGAGTTGGGAGACTGCCTGAAGGCGCAATACACCGGTTGGCGAGCGACGCTGATTACCAGCGACGCAGAGTTGGGCAAGTGTCTCGGCATTCGCGCACGACACATCAACACGCTCTATAACGGTGCATTGGAATGCAAGTTGTTGCGCTTCGAGCTGGATGAGCGCTGGTTCATGAAGGAACGTGGTGATCGTGCTACCGAACCGGGCGCGCAGATGTTCGCCAACCGGTTGCGTAAAAACCTCAAGCAATTGTCGCGCTGGCGCAAACAGCAGTCCATCAGTTGTTATCGTGCCTATGATGCCGACATGCCGGAATATGCTTTTGCCGTTGATGTATATGAAACAGTGACCTCAGCACAAAGTACGCAAGAAGCTGGGCGCTGGATTATTGTGCAGGAATACGCTGCGCCCGCATCTATTGATGTGCGCAAGGTGCGCGCACGCCGTGAACAGGTACTGGCAGTATTGCCACAGGTGTTTGAGGTGCCGGAGACACAGGTGATACTAAAAACCCGCGAGCGTCAGCGGGGCAGTAATCAATATGAAAAACAGAGTGAGACACGCCGTTTTCATGAGGTGCAGGAAGGACCATGCCGGTTGTGGGTGAATTTTGAAGATTATCTCGATACGGGTTTGTTTCTGGATCATCGTATTACCCGTAGTTTGTTGGCAGAGTTGGCGGTAGGCCGCTCGTTTCTGAATTTGTTTGCTTACACCGGGGTTGCCACTGTGCATGCAGCATTGGGTGGAGCGGTTGCCACCACTACAGTGGATATGTCGCGTACTTATCTTGATTGGGCAGCGCGCAATATGGCGCTCAACGGCATCCGTGGCGAAGCGCATCAGGTGGTGCAGGAAGATTGCCTGTTGTGGATCGACAAGGCGTTGCTGCGTGGTTTGCGTTTCGGCGTGATTTTTCTCGACCCGCCCACCTTTTCCAATTCCAAACGCATGGAAGAGAGTTTTGATATTCAAAGTGACCATGTGGAGCTGATCCAGAAGACCGCCGCGATGCTGGAACCGGACGGAGTACTGATTTTTTCCAATAATTTCCGGCGCTTTAAAATGGACATGCAAGGGCTGGTAGGACTGGACGTGGAGGACATGACGGCCAGTACCCTTCCAAAGGATTTTGAGCGCAATGCTAAAATTCACCGCTGCTGGAAAATCAGACAAACACCAAAATGATTATCATAAAGAAGAATTAGATCTTTTCCAGGCTTAGCCTCGGATGGTAGACTTCGGTTCTCCTGCTTGTAAAATACACGTATTGTTACACGGTGATTTTATCGGCGGTTTCATATATTTCTAACAACGTCTTTAGTGTTTGTATCAAATAAAACAAAGACAAAAAGTGAGGGTGTTCTCATGGGAGTTCTCGTAGGCCGCAAGGCACCAGATTTTACAGCCCCCGCCGTACTCGGCGATGGCTCGATTGTTGATGAATTTAATTTTTCCAATACCATTGCAGGTAAACCAGCGGTAGTGTTTTTCTACCCGCTGGATTTCACATTTGTTTGTCCTTCCGAACTGATCGCCTTTGATCACCGCCTGGGTGAGTTTAAAAAACGGGGCGTAGAAGTGATTGGTGTTTCCATTGATTCTCACTTTACGCACAACGCCTGGCGTAATACCCCAATCAATAAGGGGGGCATTGGTCCTGTTGGTTACACATTGGTTGCGGACATGACTCATGGTATTTGCAAAGCCTATGACGTGGAAACGCCTGATGGTGCAGTGGCTTTCCGGGGCTCTTTCCTCATCGACAAAGAAGGTATGGTACGTCATCAGGTGGTCAATGATTTACCGCTGGGTCGTAATATCGATGAGATGCTGCGCATGATTGATGCTCTGCAATTCCACGAAGAGCACGGTGAAGTCTGTCCGGCTAACTGGAAGGAAGGCGAAAAAGGTATGAAGGACACCCCGGATGGTGTGGCCGAATACCTGGCGGAGAATGCAGATAAACTGTAAGGCAGGTTTCTGATTCTGTGTTTAAAGGCTGGTCTGATGACCGGCCTTTTTTATGTCTTAATAAATTTGATTTCAGGTCGATAATGCTGCACACGAGCAATAATTTATGTGGGGCACAGGGCGGACAGTTTTTGGTTTTGTCTAGGCTTGATATGTGCCGGAATAGCCCGTTAAAGCCCTACGGATAAGCGTTGCTGAATTTTTCGGAACTGAAGGAAGAGAAATTATTATGAGCAAAAGCTGCAATATTCTGGCGGTGGATGATGATGCCCTGAACCGAGGGGTTATCGAACGCATTGTTACGCGTAAAGGGCACAAGGTGACGTTAGCCACTGACGGTAAGGATGCCTTGCATAAAATCAGGAGAGACACATTTGATTTGGTGTTACTGGATGTCATGATGCCCGGAATTGACGGGGTCGATGTACTGCGGGAAATACGTAATCATTATTCCATGACAGATCTGCCTGTCATCATGGTCTCAGCACTGAGTGATAGCGAAAAGGTGGTTGAATTGCTGGACTTGGGGGCCAATGATTATGTGACCAAACCTATTGATGCAAAGGTGTTGCAGGCGCGGATGGAAACACAATTAAGTGTTGTTTCCGCGAATAAAAAGGTTTTTGCATTATCGGAAGATGCCAAACGACGCAACAAACTGTTGTTGAATTTATTTGGCCGTTATGTCACTGAAGATGTGGTACGTAATCTGGTGTCTTCACCACAGGGCAGTAAAATTGGCAGTGAGCTTGAAGAGGTCACGTTGTTATTTGCCGACATTCGTGGTTTTTCGAGTGTGACTGAACATTTGAGCCCTGAACAGGTGCTTACCGTGCTGAACAATTATTACGATGTGATGATTGATGTGGTTAACAAATTCAAAGGCACCATTGATAAGCTCATGGGTGATGAAATGCTGGTGACTTTTGGTGTGCCGAAAAAACGCAATGGTGATGCAGAGCGTGCGTTGGCCTGTGCATTATCAATGCAGTTGGCTATGCGTGAAGTCAATGAGCGTAACCAGGCGCAAAGTCTACCAGAATTGCAGTTGGGTATTGGTGTGAACACTGGCAAAGTGATGGTGGGTAATGTGGGCTCCGACAAACACGCCAGTTTCAGTGTTGTCGGCAAGGAAGTGAATTTGACGGCTGCCATCGAAGCGCAAGCGAAAGGGGGGGAAATCCTGATTTCAAAAGCGACGTTTATGGGTAACGGACTTCAAGTTTGGACTGACAGTAAGCGGGAGTTGCAATCCAAAGGATTTTCCCACAGTGTCATGGTTTATCGTCTTACGGGTATGGATGGAAAATATAAACTGAATTTGAATTCAGATGAAACCCGGAGGAACGATTCGTCATCAGCATTGCCTATTGGTGCGAATGCGGGCGCGTGATTTGTAGTGTGTTTCTGTTAAAACCGGTCAATGACCGGTTTTTTTATGTGCTTTTTTAGGTCTTTTTTATCAATCTGTTTTGCGGCAGGATACATAAAATCAAAAAGGGGAGTCGCAATGCCGGAAGCATTCAAAAATGTGTTTAATTCATCCATGGTTCGTGGCATGGCAGCGCATTTTAAACAGCACTGGCCAGCATTTGACGACAAACGGTTTATTCGCACGGCAATAAAAAATCTACAGGCGCTGGAGCTAAAGGCACGTTCCCAGCAAATTACCCAGGCAATGATTCAATATCTGCCCGATGATTATCCTCATGCGGGAGACATTATGCTGGCCAGCTTATATCCCGTGGATGGTAGTGATATTGCTGACTTGGGTGTCGAAAAAGAAGGCATTGGAGGATGGGCAATGATGCCTATGACCCACTATGTCGCTTTGCAAGGACAGGATGATTTTACGTTATCAATGAAGCTGCTAAAAGCGATGACCCAGCGTTTCAGTGCAGAGTTTGATATTCGTTTCTTTTTGCTGGCAGCGCAGGATGAGACCATGGCGGTGTTGCATACATGGGCAAGTGATGAAAATTATCATGTTCGGCGACTGGTATCGGAAGGAACGCGCCCGCGTCTGCCTTGGGCCATGTGTTTGCCGCCATTTGTGGAAAATCCTGCACCGGTGATTGCTTTGCTGGAAAAGCTGAAAGATGATCCGGAAGAGTACGTACGGCGTTCAGTAGCCAATAACCTGAATGACATTGGCAAAGATCACCCGGATGTGGTGGCTGATATTGCTGCCCGTTGGATGAAAAATGCGAGTAAAAATCGAGTACGGTTGGTACGCCATGCCTGCCGCAGCCTGCTTAAGGCTGGGCATAAAAAAACACTGAAAGTGTTAGGTTTTAACCCACCCAAAATCCGTAGCGTCTCTTTGCAGGTATTAACGCCCAAGGTGATTTTTGGTGACAAATTGCAGTTTGAGTTGTCTCTGACATCCCGGACAAAACATGCGCAACAATTGATGGTGGATTATGTGATGCATCATCAAAAGGCCAATGGTAGCACATCACCCAAGGTGTTTAAGTGGCGGTCAACCACATTGGAGCCAGGGGGAGTGTTGAATGGAACAAAAAATCATGCCATGAAAAAAATCACCACACGGGTGTATTATCCGGGTGCCCATAAGATAGAAATTATGGTCAACGGTGTTTCTGTGGCAATGGCGGATTTTCAGTTAATAATGCCCTGATTTAACAGCTCTTCACCCGTCTTGGGCGGCATTTGAAAATAATAACCCTGCTCAGCTAATTGGCGCATGACATCACTGACATCTGCCTGAGCCAGTTGGCGCTGGGCGGATAGTTCCAGGTTGAGAACCCGCTCCAGACAGCCCAACATATCCAGCAGAGCTTGTGGTACACGGGAAAAGTCATCTTCTTTCTCGATGTACAGATAATGGTCAATTTTTTTGTTGCCTTTGTAGATAACGCACTGCATGGGTATCTCCAATATATGTGTTTTTGTCAAAATTATGGCGGAGATTTTAACGGAAAGATTGATGTCTGTGCAGCAAATGTTTTACTTGCTATGCCTATACAAAATTGCTGTGCTCGTCTATAGCTTAGGCAGAGCGGCGGGTAAAACAGAAGGAGGTTCTCATGGCAGTAGCAGCAACATTACGGGAGTATCTCAATCGCTGGGGTGTGGAGTATGAAGTGGTACCGCATGCGCATACCACCAGCAGTCTGGAAACCGCAGAGGCAGCACATGTCCCTGGCGATAAACTGGCCAAATGTGTGATGACGGAAGACTACCGTGGTTATCTTATGGTGGTGGTACCGGCCAGTCACGAGGTGGAGTTTTCCCTCTTGGATGAGCAGCTGGATCGCCGTCTGGAATTGGCGACCGAGGAAGAGCTGGCGGATATTTTTGCCGATTGTGAATTAGGTGCTATTCCACCGTTGGGCGAAGCCTATGGTATTGATGTCGCCGTAGACAGCCGTTTGGCCGAATGTGATGACGTTTATTTTGAGGCAGGAGATCATGCTGAGCTGTTGCATCTTCGCGGCGAGGATTTTCGTGATCTGATGGCCGGTGCCGAACACGGTAATTACAGCCGACATTTGTAGAACATCAGCCGGATTCCTGCAAGCCGCTGTATTTGCAGGAGCTTGGGTGTCAGGTGTTTTTCTCACGTCGCGCACGCACTGCGGCGGCGAGTTCGTGTAGCAGAGGCACACTGCTTTCCCAGTTGATGCAGGCATCGGTGATGCTTTGCCCGAACAGCATGTCCTGCCTCTCAGTAATATCCTGCCGACCTTCCTGCAAATGACTTTCGATCATTGCCCCTTTGATGCGGACATCGCCCGCAGCGATCTGTGCGGCCACATCCTGGCCCACTGCAATCTGGCGCTGGTGTTGCTTGCTGCTGTTGGCATGGCTGAAATCAATCATTAAGCGTGGTGTCAGCCCACCATTTTGTATTTCCTGTGAGGCGGCTTTAACACTTTGTGCGTCGTAATTGGGTTCACCGCCGCCGCCACGTAAAATAATATGACAGTCGTCGTTGCCCGTGGTCGCAAAAATAGCGGAATGTCCCGCCTTGGTCAGTGATAGAAAATAATGTGGCTGACTAGCAGCGTGTACTGCATCAATGGCAATTTTCAGGCTGCCGTTGGTACCGTTTTTGAAGCCTACAGGACAGGATAGCCCGGAAGCCAGCTCACGATGCGCCTGACTTTCGGTAGTGCGAGCACCGATGGCACCCCAGCTGATGAGATCAGAAATATATTGCGGTGTAATCAAATCGAGGTATTCGGTGCCGGCGGGCACGCCCATGTTATTGATATCACACAATAATTGACGGGCCAGACTCAGTCCGTGATTGATTTCAAAGCTGCCATCGAGAAGAGGATCGTTGATCAGTCCCTTCCAGCCTACCGTCGTGCGGGGTTTTTCAAAATAGACACGCATAATAATCAGCAGGTCATCGGCCAATTCTTCACGCTGGACTTTGAGGCGTGAAGCATATTCCAATGCGGCTTTGGGGTCATGGATGGAGCAGGGACCAATCACCACCAACAGGCGATCATCCGGTCCATGCAAAATATTATGCACGGCCTGACGAGTCTGGGCCGTGGTTTGCATGGCGGTGTCGGAAATTGGGTGTTCCGCAATGATTGTTTCCGGTGCCACCACTTCTTTGATGGCCTGGATGCGTAAATCGTCTGTTTTGTATTGTGTTGGCATAGCGCGTGTGATCATGAAATCGCTGTAAAGTGAGCGGTGTATTGTCGCCTAAACCGCCTTCTTCGTCGAGTTTGTGATGCATTCAAGCTTCAGGCAGACTGCGGCAAGCCGATGACCCGGGAGATATGATGCAATTATGGTCTTTGATAAAACTACAAGTAGGGGATTACCGACGGGGACTGTTGGTGGTGGGGCTATGTTTGTTGTTGAATTTGTTGTTAAGTCTGCCTGCGGTGGCTTATCACCTGCCTAAGTGGGAGGTTGGGCTGGGTGCGGGGATATTGCGTGTGCCTGCCTATCGTGGTGCCAGCGACAAAAAAAATATTGGGTTGCCGGTACCATATATTGCTTACCGGGGAGATCGTTTTACGGTGGATGAGGACGGTATGCGCGGCGAATTGATGCAAAAAAATTGGATGCATCTGGATTTCAGTGTGGCGGGCAGTTTGCCGGTGTCCAGTGGCGGGAGTGCGCGTGAGGGTATGCCGGACCTGGATCCAATCGGTGAAATCGGTCCTTCCCTGAAGTTTTTTCTGGGGCAGCAAGGTCATCGTCACCAAGGCTGGGAGCAGCAATGGTGGTTGCGTATGCCGTTACGGGCAGCGTTGTCAGTGGGAGACCCATTGATCGGCTACCAGGGCTGGGTGTTTTCGCCTCATTTGAACTGGGTGTGGGTAAAGGGAGTGGCGCAGGCACGCTGGCGCTGGAACCTGTCTGCCGGACCTATTTTTGCGAGTCGACAATATCACGATTATTTTTATACCGTATCTGATCGTTATGCGAGCGCAGGCCGGCCTGTCTATGCTGCAACCGTAGGTTACAGCGGTAGTCGGGCGACGTTGGGTCTGTCGGTGAATTCCAAAAAGTGGTTTGTCGGTGCCTTTGTGCGTTATGACGATTTGCGTGGTGCGGTGTTTG
>JAKIUF010000058.1 GCA_021647705.1 Gammaproteobacteria bacterium
TTCGTATGCCGTCGATGTCGTATTGGTAACTGACGTTATCCACTTCAACCGCGCTTTCTGTCTTGATAATCTGGATCAGACGATTATTTGGGTCGTAGCTGTTGGTGACGACAGTGGCATCAATGCTTTTGGTCAATGTGTTGCCATTGGCATCATAACTGTAGGTTTCTCCTCCGGCGGCAAGCAACCTGTCGTTGGTGTCGTAGCTGTATGCGGTGGAAACGCCTTGCTCGGTGGCATCGGTTCTGTTGCCAACGGGGTCGTATTGATATTCGTTGGCGATGGTACCCAAGACGAAATGACCAGTGATATCTTCCCGCAGCAGTCGATACAGATCGTCGTAGCTGTAGCTGGTGGTGGCTCCGGTAAGATCGACGATTTGGTCGCGTCTGCCCGTAAGACCCAGGGTGTAGTCAAACTGACTGATAACCGTATTGGCACTGTTCCGAGTTTGCACTTGAGTGAGGCGGTTGAGGCTGTCGTAGCGGTAGCGGGTAACGTTGCCATTGGGATAAGTCACGCTAGTGCGATTACCCACATTGCCATAACCGTAGGTGGTGATTTGACTGGCGTTGTCAGTGACAGTTTGCAGTCGATTGAGGACGTCGAAGCCGTAATGGGTGGTCTCTGTGGTGGCTGCGGGTAATGTCGGCAGCGTGGTAATAACACGAGTGCGGTTGCCGACCGTGTCGTAGCTGTAATCCAGTGCTGTGCCGTCGGGTCGGGCTTCACGGATGAGGCGGTTTTGATTATCGTAATCGTAACTAGTGGTGCCTTGGGTGTCAGTGACGGCTATGCGATTACCCACGGCATCGTACTGGTAGGTTTCCTCACTGGCATCAGCATAGACCTTTCTTGTCAGACGCTGGTTGCTGTCGTACTCGAAGGTGGTAGTACTGCCGTTAAAGTCGGTATGACTGATTTGGTTGCTATTGGCGTTATAGACAAAGCTTTCGCTTTGGCCCGCTGGCAGGGTGCGGCTGAGTACGCGGCCCAGGGCGTCGTAGATCCAGCTTGTAGTGTTGCCATTAGCATCCCGCTGAGTGAGTTTGTTACCGACTTCGTCGTAGGTGTATTCGGTGCGTTGGTTGAGGGCATCAATGACGGCGATGAGACGACCCAGGGCATCATACTCGTAGTTGGTGGTGATGCCAGCCTGATCGGTTTTGCTGATGACTCTTCCAAGGGCATCGTAACCTTCGAGCATAAAAGAAGTATCGGCATAGGTGGTTCGGATACGGCGATCCAGTGTGTCATACACATAAGTCAACGTGTTGCCATTGGCGTCGGTCTGGCTGAGCTGATTACCATCGGCGTCATAACCAAAAGAGGTTTCATTACCCAGTGCATCACGATTCAAAATTCTGCGGCCAGCGGCATCATAAACAAACTCGCTACGATTGCCGTTGTTATCAATTTCGGCGATCACTCTGCTTGCGGCATCGTATTCCGTTTGCGTGAAACTGCCATCGGCGTAGGTCGTACGAATCTGACGATCCAAATTATCGTAATCAAAGGCAGTGGTACGTCCCAGGCGATCGATACTGCTGAGCTTGTTGCCCTGAACATCGTAAGTGTTGCTCTCCACAGTACCATCGGCGTAGGTGGTTTGCAGCAGGCGGCGATAGGCATCATAGATAAATTCGGTGCGGTTACCTAAGGCGTCGATACGGGCAGTTTCGTTACCCACGGCGTCGTATTCCGTGAACATGACATTGCCCAAGGCATCCGTGGTTTCGATAACACGATTTTGTGCATCGTAGACATAGCTTGTCGTCTCAGTCACGGGAATGCCAGCCACAATGCGGCTACCGGTTTCGGTGAGCACGTTGTTGTTGGTGTCGTAGGTCATGCTGATCGTATTACCCAACGCGTCCGTTTCTGTGAGTGTGTTGCCTTCAGTATCGTAAGTGAAGGTGGTTTCATTGCCCAGCACATCACGGCGCAGACTGACATTGCCATTGACATCAATATTTTGTCCGGCGATATCACTCTGCGGGTTTTCAATACTGAGCAGGTTACCAAAGCTGTCATAATTGTTGGTGAAGGTGTTGCCTCGGGCATCCTGAATGGTAAGTTCCTGACCCCGGGTGTTATAGGTGAACGCAACTGTGTTGCCTAGCGCGTCGATCTGGGTGAGCTGGTCACGACTGCTATTAAAGGTCGCTCTGGTGACATTGCCCAGCGGATCAGTTTGAGTGAGCTGGTTATCATCAGCATCAAAAGTGTACGTAGTGGTATTACCCTGTGCGTCGATTTGCGTGGTGACGTTGCCACGGTCGTCATAACCATAGATAGTCACACGACCAAGACGATCTGTTATGGTGGAGGTGCGACCGGCAATATCGTGATTAAAGTCTGTGCGGTTGCCGTCGCTGTCTTCCTGGGCGATCAAGCGACCCTCGTCGTCATAAATATTCCTCAGTACGCGCCTGCCCAGCGGATCAATCATATCGATCAGGCCATGACTACGATTGTAACGATGTTGTGTAATCTGGCTCAGTTGATCTGTAACAGATTCCAGATCTCCATTTACGTTATAGGTGTAGTCAATATTGTTGCCATTCGGGTCGGTTATGCGGGTAATTCTGTTCTGTCCATCACGGGTGAATATCACGCTCTTGCCTGATGAGTGGACAATGCCGCTATCGCTGTAAGTCAAGGTGTTGCCATTGGGATCAATGATCTGATCAATACCGAATGCCTGATTCAGCAAGTATTGGTAACCGTTACGTGTTGTTAATCGATAACGGCTTGGGTTAACCGGTCCACTGAACGACCCGCTCTCCAGCAGCTGTCCACCATTCAATCGCGCCCGAGTGTCATTCAATGCATCCAGGGTGCTTTGTGTATTGCCCACCGGACTGAAGACAAGTGCAACATCCAATAGGGGTATGACATCATTGCACATGGGACTAGCCCCGGCTTCGAAGCGTTCAACATCACCATTGGGTAGCGTCACGGTGACCAATGGTGTGCCTTGTGGCTCCACACAATAACGGGTGAGTATTCCAAGGGGTCCGGTCGGGTAACTATTCAGTTGCCAGCCTGTGCCAGGCACACGTGATTCATCTATTTTGATGTTCTGGTAATCCACACTCCAACCATAACCGAAATCAAGGCTTTCATACTTTTTGCGTGTATCGTAGATACGACTAACAGTGATGGGAATGCCTGCCAATGGAATGGAGAGATCCTCTACGGTGAAGGAAAAATTGCCCACTTTCACATCCCCAGTCACCTGGTACTGAACAATCGCTGTGCTCTGACTCCCATTAACATCGGTAACAATTAAGCCAACATCATAGATTCCATTTTCCAGCTGAGTGGGATCAAAGGTGCCCAGAACGCCATCGACGACAGGTGCCGTCCCATACGCAATCTCTCTGTACTGATTCAGACCTGCAGACGAAACAAGCAACTGATACTGTGCCAGATTTGCATCATTGGCTGTTCCGATAACCTCTATGGGGGTTGTCACCTCTGTGCTAGTCACAGGTGTCGAGATGACTGCAGTGGGCACGGTGGTGTCAGCAGGGTCTTGCACGCTGAAATAACTCCTCTGATCCACAGTCTCCTGACTATCGCTGGCTGTTGCCAACAACTGGTACGAACCAATGGCGGTGCCGGACAATGTGGCTTGATTCGATGTGTTGAGCAAAACCGGAGTACCATCAACAATGAGCTCAAGACTCACTCCACCTGTACCGCCAACACTACTAACTGTAACTGTTGTGCTTTCCCCAACATTGATAATTCTGGGAGTCACAGAGACAAAGACATCAAGCGGTAATGCTGTCGTAGCCGAACCACTGGAAACCACCAAATTTACAGCGCTGCCCGTAGTGACGGAGGCACCAGAGATTGGGTTCTGACTAATAACCATACCGGAAGGCACCGTATCGCTGGACTGTGTGCTCACCGTACCAACAGTCAAGCCCGCACCGGTCAATGCCGCCTCGGCAGCGGCCTGCACCTGACCCACAACACCGGGCACAATAACCGGGGCCACACCACTGGAGACCACCAGATCCACCGCACTGCCCACAGTGACGGAGGCACCAGAAATTGGATGTTGGCTGATAACCGTGCCGGAGGGCACAGTATCACTGGGCTGCGTGGTCACCGCACCAACGGTCAAGCTCGCACCGGTCAGTGCCGCCTCGGCAGCGGCCTGCACCTGACTCACGACACCAGGCACAATAACCGGGGCCGGACCACTGGAGACCACCAAATTTACAGCACTACCCACAGTAACGGAGGCACCAGAAATTGGATTTTGGCTGATGACCGTACCGGAAAGCACCGTATCACTAGACTGTGTAGTCACCGCACCAACGGTCAAACCTGCACCGGTCAGTGCCGCCTCAGCGGCAGACTGCACCTGACTCACGACACCGGGCACAATAACCAGAGCCACACCACTGGAGACCACCAGATCCACCGCACTGCCCGCAGTGACAGAGGCTCCCGCAGCCGGACTTTGGCTGATGACCGTACCGGAAGGCACCGTATCACTGGACTGCGTGGTCACCGTACCAACGGTCAAACTCGCACCGGTCAGTGCCGCCTCGGCAGCAGGCTGCACCTGACCCACGATACCCGGCACAATGACTAGTGGGGGTACCTTTTCCAACACATTAAGATTGAACGTTTGTATAACAGATGCATTACGGGAATCAGTAACCATTACGGTAACTTCATAAATTCCAATATCCGCATTTACAGGAAACCAGGTAATCACACCAGTTAATGGATCAATCGTCATAGCATTACTATCTGGGGCCATTACAACCGAGTAGGTCAGTATTTCATTGCTATTGGGGTCGGTTGCAATAACTGCATATCTGTACTCGTCACCAAGCTCCACCGCTGTAACAGGAGTACTTGTAATTGTTGGCGTAATATTCTGCTCTGATACGTTAATGGTAAAGGACTGAGAATCTTGTAAACCACTTAAATCAGCAACTCTTGCGATAACATTTTGATTACCTGCCTGACCTATCTGAGGTATCCAGGTGATTAATCCTGTAGCACCGTCAATCTGCATACCGATCGGCGATACTTCAAGTTCATACCGAATAACATCATTCAAATCAGGATCGATAGCTTGTACCTGATATTGGTAATTTTGAAGCTCGATAGCTTCGAATACTGGAGTAGAATTTATTCGAGGAGCCTGATTGATATTCGCGACACTAATTGTGAATACCTGCTCATCATATGCCCCAAACCGGTCAACCGCTCGTAGCACAACGGCCTGCTGTCCCACTTGCGCATTAACTGGCACCCAATTTATTACGCCAGTTGCAGCATCAATAGTCATACCACTTGGAGCAATTTCTAGTGAATATGTCGATGTATCACGACGATCAGGATCTGTTGCTTCGACGATGTAAACATATAATTGTCTCTCGGTAGCCGCGATAATTGGTTGAGAAATGATAGTTGGCGTCGTATTTCGTGTAATTGCCCTTGCACTGGTTGTGCTTGCCACCTCTCGTGACCGGCAAATTTCACGCCCATTACCAGCTAGCTCACTTACAACATAATAATAGGTTTGATCTAACTCCAGACCAACATTCAAATAAGTCGAATAACGATTGTCTGTTACCGCAATCCGCTCATATGGCCCACCTTTGACTAGACTTCGACTCACGGCGTATTGATGCGCACTGGAATCCGTCCAGGTCAACTGAATTTTGGTGGATTTCGATCTTGCCGCCAAATCTGTTAAGCAATTGCATAAAGCATCCGAAGCATCACGGATTTGTACCTGCGTCACCTGAACATCAGATAAATCACCTTGTCCACTGCTAGGGAATGACTGAGCAGTATTGTCAGTGACTCTTAACCGAATCAGGTGATCCCCAACACCCAGAGGTTCCAGCGTTGCCGTGGCATTTATCAGACTTCCGCTGGCATCGTCATATTGCCGATCATTGTCTAAATCCCACAAATAGGAAATAATTTGGTCCCCTGGTTGATTTGTTTCACTTAACCCATCATCAGGATTAACTGAATTCCCAGCATCCAAAAACCAGGGCTGGTTTTGTGGGCAGAATGAATATGGCCCCCCCGAATCAGCGGTTGGAGGGAGAGGAGGCAAATTAATATTAACGATTACTGTGGTTTCATCTGTCAATGGAACATTACTATCGTCCACCACTCTCAGCGTGACGGAATATTCACCTAAACTGTCAAATGAGGTGGTTATTACCGGACCAGACACATCAAATGTGCCGTCATTATCCAAATCCCATTGCCAAGATACGATAGAACGATCTACCAATTGATGAAAAGAAGCGGTACCGTCAAGCGTAATTTGCTGGCCAGCAACAGCCGGGTTTGGTGTTGCCTCTGCTACTGCAACCAAATCACCCACAGGCCGTTGGTTGAGTATTTCTTCCGCTTTTATATCAACCAAGGCTTGCGTAAATGATTCAGCAGGTGCACCACCTTGCCTTAAAATATTTAAGTCCCATACTGCACCACCTCGTGCAATAGTCAGATCGACATAATGCCGAATGGTATTACCGCTTCCTGACACCGCAACTGCATTGTCACACAAGGTGTATCCACCCTGCCCATCGGCAACATAACCATTTCCATTACTATCCATCCCCAGCGCTCTAGTACCATCAGCACATTGAAGCCTTACATTTAACACAGAATTCAGTAATGCACGGTTATCGGTCAACTTAGTCAGAACCGAATCGAACGTAATGGAATTGTTTGTGTTATCACGATCTTCATCGGTCACCAAAATAATATTTATAGCGGTTCCGTTTCGATGCGTATATTCATTCAACACGAAGTCTACGGCTCTCCAGCCATCTTCGGTTCCACCGTTTATCTGAAGTCTGTTAGTAGCTTGTACCAGCTCAGTCGCCGACCCCAGAGATTCGGCTCCCACCAAAAAGGAACGTGGCACAACTCTACGATTTCCAAAACCAACAAGACCATATAGGTTATTTTGAACATCACCTATACCATTCGCCAGTAAATTTTGTTCTAGTACAGGAATGATCTCTCTAAGCCAGCGGTGTTCTCCACTCATTGACCCAGATTCATCCACTACAAACATAACATCCGCTGCGACAGGCACCGCCGTATTGGCATAACCAGAGTACAGAGCCAAAACAAAAGAAAATATAATTGATTTCAACGCTACATTTATATCTACTGTTCTTGAAAGGGTTTTCATTTTATTTTTTCCCATGCTCAAATTCACTTAGTGTTGCCTGCTGTTTTCCATACAGTGCTCGCCAAACAATACACATAAAATCATCACAGACTATTTTCTCACTGCCATATCATTAACTTTTTTCACATCAAGGCTAACTGGTTACTGTAAAATTGTTTACCGAAAACAAATACGCCATACAGAAAACCAGAGAATTCCACTTCTTCGAAAAAAATTAAGTTGCAATATCCAACAAACTGGTTAGATGATCAATTTCTTACGCGCTAATAATAAAATTAAAAATGCTGTCAAAAATAAAGCCCCAGTTGGAGGCTCTGAAACAGATATCATTGGGGTATCATCAAAAATATTTAGAGAACTCCAAAAATAGAGGGTTGATAATTCATTAAATCCTGGACCAGTTTCTGGGTCAGAATGGCTTAGAAAAAAATCACCCGTATTTAAAGTCTCACTCAATACAATATCAATAATGGCTACTTCTCCGACCTCTAATGTAAACTCCCAACCAAGTGAAAACGCAACATCTTCTAATGCGTTTGAGGAAACACCATTATTGTTATCCAAGGTTCCACCCAGCACGTTGGAATAAATATCACCAAAACTCCAGCCCGGCTCATCAATCTCCCAAGACTGTCCAGCAGCTAAAGCACCGCCAGTATTTCCATATTCATTGAAGTATGTGTTTGAGGCTGAATCCAATTCGAAATCGAAATAAGCTATGAAATTATACGTGCCAGCACCGCTGATTTGAGTTGAGACGGCCCCCAGCCCATTAGTGCCCAGGCTCCCGCTAACCGGCATAGCATCGCCATTACTAGCCTCATACATGACACCATTTACGTTGTACGCCCAATCAAATAGATTAATTGTTACTGCATTCACCGAAAAAGAAGCAACTATACAGACAATTGTCACAATCAATGTATACACATGTTTGATCACCACCATTCTCCTTGCACGTTAATTACATATTTTTAAGAGAAATTGACTTAAAAATAATGTAGACAGGCCATTAATTATTTCTAATTAATGCCGTAAAACTTTTAACTCTATTATTTAATATTTTATGTAAGAATTTATTATTTTATTAATTCACTCAGCACTACTGGCTATATAGCCATCAACAATCCCTGCATTTTTTTGTTTTTAATATAATTTATTCTTCACCATGACTGTGTGTGCGTTTATTTTAAAAATAACACACTTAAAACACAGCCATTTTAACTATTCCAAAACCACCAAACATTGAAACCCATTAATATGCCTGTAATTTTATACTGCCGACAACACCAAAGCTGGCTGCCATAAAATAAACATCAGAATAAAACTATTCGAAAAATAGAAAAATATAAGGGGGGGAATCTTTGACAATAAATTTGAACGACTTCATAACTCCTCCCTGAATCATTATTAAGTACCATATAGCCCGTTGTATGAACCATGATTTGCTGCTTTATTCTAAAAACATCGGGTATTGAGCAATAAGGAAACCCTAGCAAAAAACAGGCCAGAGAATATAAAGTATTGTTTATACTATAAAATTTATAATCTGCCTTTACATAAAAAACCAAAAGTGTAAATTTTTTCGACAAAAATACAATCGATGCTGTTTTCAGCGTGACCAGCTCAACAAGAGGAGCAATCTTATTGACATAAGAAATACGGCCCAACAGGAAGCCTCAACAAACATGTCTCACTATTTTAAATGCTGAGGATGTACCAACGTTTTTTATAATTTTAGGGGGGCCAAAAAACCATCGCGTAGTATGAAATCGTTGGATAGAGAAAAGCGGAGATGGTCAGTTTTTTTATGCTTTTTATCATCAGCATCCCAACGTCACCGAATTTTCTGCATCTAACTGGTTGAAATACATGTAAAAATAACCGGAAAATGGGGGCATCGATTTGAATCTTCTGGAAAACCTGCCGCGCGTCATGCCCGCAGGCACCTGCGCCATCATCGACAGCAACAGCTGGCAACGTCCGCCCGTATTCGACTGGTTGCAGGAGAACGGTAACGTCACCGACGAGGAAATGTATCGCACCTTTAATTGCGGTGTAGGCATGGTGCTGTGTGTCGCCGAAGCTGACGTAGAACCGACATTGCGCCTGCTTACCGAACAGGGTGAAAGTGCCAGCGTCATTGGCCGGATTGAAACTGCGACGGGTGATAGCGAGCAGGTGATTGTTAACGAGCGCCGGTCCGAAAACCCATGAAGCACACCATAGGCCTTGATCAAAATTAATTCATCTGCTTAAGATTAAGGAAAAATAGCTTTTAACAAACCGTGAGGTCTCTGTCGGCTATTGCCGCCTTTTTTCAGGCGGTGCCGAGTCAGTCTTAACATTCCGGCATTCAATAAGCGATAGAGGTCTCTGAAGCGATGTTGCTTGTTGAGACTTGCCGTTTTCGCTATCAAGCTCTGCCATAAACTCATCGTAGTTATAATCTGCAATGCCGCTCTGCTCACCTTCAGCCAGCATATACCCCAAAGTTTCAAGCTTGCTCTCAGTATTTTCAAGCAACCTAAGGGCTGCTCTAACCACCTCACTTACAGAGCCAAAACGGCCGCTGTTAACTTGCCCGGCTATGAAGTCATCAAAGTGGGCACCCAATGTAATGCTAGTGTTTTTAGCCATAAACCACCCCCCTCTACTGTCTGTGTTATGAGTGTACCCGCGCAATTTGGATAGAACGTCACAACTTAAAACTACACGTTTATCTTGTAATTCAACGTGGTTTCATCACCCGTAATGCCCCTGAATCCCCAGCAATGGGCTGGCTGCTCTTTGATTGTTATTTCAATATCGATGGGTGATATGCCAATTTCACTCTCGATCTTTCTGAATATCTCTTTTATCAATTCTTTCTGTGTTTCAGGCTCCCGCCCTGCCATCATATTTATTTCTATTATCGTATATGCGCTACTGCGCCCCCCGGGATAATAAAAATCTTCCTTATCCATAGGAATAAACCGATGAGCCCTTTTATCTTCTGGCATTCCTAGAACGGTTTGCATGCAACCATGAATGACATTCGATAGCTTAAATTTTATCGGGTTTAACGCTTCTTTAATTCCATACACTACGATCATCGATTCTCCATCCTTAACGCATAGCGTCACACATCAGCGCGCAGCTTTGTGGGTCTGCATGCTACTTTTTGGCACTCAATCATTCGCTTCTTTCGACAGTTCTTCCAGGCTGATGTGACGCACATCTTTGCCTTTCACCAGATAAATCACGTATTCACAAATATTGCGTGCATGATCGCCAATACGCTCTAATGCGCGTGCTGACCACATGGTATCCAATGTTCGTCGCACATTGCGCGGGTCTTCCATCATGAAGGTGATCATCTGCCGCATGATGGCATCGTATTCCGCATCCACTTTGAGATCTTCCTGCGCCACACCCGCTGCCGCTTCTGCATCCATACGCGCAAAGGCATCCAACGCACCGCGTAACATTTTGCGCACCTGATCACTCAGGTGTTCTAGTTCACTGTACTGGTTTTTAGGTCGTTCCATATCGGCCAGATGAATCGCCATGCGCGCCACTTTTTCTGCCTGATCACCCATGCGTTCCAGATCGGTAATGGTTTTAATCACCGCGACGATCAAACGCAGATCACCCGCTGCCGGTTGTCGGCGTGCCAATATTTGTATGGACTCTTCATCAATAGCCACTTCGTAGGCGTTGACCTGATAATCACGACTGATCACCCCTTCCGCCTGTTCAACATCACCCGACACCAGCGCGGCAGTCGCATTTTCAATCTGTTCTTCCACCAGACCACCCATGGTCAACACTTTGTGACGAATCGCTTCCAGCTCTTCATTGAACTGTTGTGAAATGTGATGACTGATATTTCCTGTTCCCATGTCTGGCCTCTCTGCGGTAATGAACTTAGCGATAACGACTAACCATAGCGACCCGTAATATAATCTTCGGTCTGTTTTTGATCTGGATTGGTAAACAACGTATTGGTATCACCATATTCGATCAACTTGCCCATGTACATAAAGGCTGTGTAATCCGATACCCGTGCTGCCTGTTGCATGTTATGCGTCACGATAACAATGGTGTATTTGTTTTTCAGTTCATAAATCAGCTCTTCGATTTTCAGTGTGGAAATGGGGTCCAGCGCTGAGGCTGGTTCATCCAAGAGTAATACCTCCGGTTCAATGGCAATGGCACGCGCAATCACCAACCGCTGTTGCTGTCCACCAGACAAACCAAAAGCACTGTCATGCAACCGGTCTTTCACTTCATCCCACAGCGCTGCACTCTTCAGTGCATTTTCCACCACATCGTCCATGGTGCGACGATCTTTCACACCTTGCAAACGTAAACCATAGGCTACGTTTTCATAAATAGATTTGGGGAACGGGTTGGGTTTTTGAAACACCATACCCACCCGTCGGCGCAAATCAGCAACATTGACTGATTTGTCATAGATATTTTGCTTGTCCAGCAAAATCTGTCCCTCAATACGTACGCCATCCACCAGGTCATTCATACGATTAATACAACGCAACAGGGTCGATTTACCGCAACCACTGGGGCCGATATAGGCCGTCACCCGCTGCTTGGGAATCACCATATCAATATCGTGCAATGCCTGCTTTTGGCCATAAAACAGATTGAGGCCCTGTACTTGCAGGCATGGAGTTTCGTCAGCTATTTGCCGCATATTGCGGCCACGCGACAGCACCTCAATATCGATGGCATGCGTTGGCGTGCTGTTGTTCATTGACGCATCGGGTGTTTGTTTTGTATCAGTCATACGTTATTTCAACCAGAAGTCTGCATTAATTTTCAAGCGTACGATATTTTTCACGCAGTCGATTACGAATCGCGATGGCGGTCAGGTTCAGCGCAACAATCACCAGCACCAGTAACAATGCCGTAGCGTAAACCAACGGCCGTGCTGCTTCGACGTTAGGGCTTTGAAAGCCGACATCGTAAATATGAAAACCCAGGTGCATGAATTTACGATCCAGATGCAAGAACGGCATGTTGCCATCCAGTGGTAACGATGGTGCCAGTTTCACGACACCCACCAGCATCAACGGTGCCACTTCGCCAGCAGCGCGGGCAATAGCCAGAATAAGGCCCGTCATAATCGCCGGGCTGGCCATGGGCAACACGGTGCGCCATAAAGTTTCGGCTTTGGTCGCCCCCAGCGCAAGGCTGCCTTCACGCACGGATTTTGGAATTCGCGACAAGCCTTCTTCTGTAGCGACAATCACCACCGGCACGGTCAGCAATGCCAACGTTAACGATGCCCACATCAGACCGGGAGTACCAAAAGTCGGTGTCGGTAATGCCTCAGGGAAAAACAGCTGATCCAGATTACCCCCCAGAAAATACACAAAGAAGCCCAGACCAAACACCCCGTAAACAATGGATGGCACACCCGCAAGATTATTTACCGCAATGCGAATCAGCTGTGTCAGCGGCCCCTGTTTGGCATATTCGCGCAAATATACAGCGGCTACTACACCAAAGGGCACCACCATGATGGACATGATAATCACCATCATCACCGTGCCGAAAATGGCCGGGAAAATACCACCTTCGGTATTGGCTTCACGAGGTTCGTCACTGACAAACTCCCATACCTTGGCCATGTAAAAACCCAGCTTATCGAGCAGCGACATTGCGTTAGGTCGATAGGCATGCACTATTTTGGCCAGCGGTACCATCACCGTTTCCCCGCTGGATACCGTGACCATTATCTGATCCCGGTTAATATTCTGATATAAATCTGTCAGCTGTTTTTGCAGTCCTTCGTATTCCGCATTTAATGCGGCACGTTCTTGTTTAATACTTTCCCGTTCGGCAGGGTCCGTATTGTTTTCCAGTTCCAGGCCGCGCTCACGCAAACGCAAACGTTCCAGGCCATAGTTAATGGAGCCAATCTCACCTTTTTCCAATGCGCGAATCTGTGCAAACAGTGCCGTCGCACGCTGCAAACGTTGTTGCAGACTTTCCCATGCGCCTTTGCCCACCGCTACTGTTTGCTGGTTTTCCTGCACGGTATTGAGATAACCGTATAAATTGCCCCACTCCCTGCGCTCTATGGCCAGCAGGGTTTCCGGTTTGCGCATGTCCTGAATGCCGGGTTCCAGTATCCAGCGAAAATCCTGACCCAGAACATCACGATTACCGGTCTTGAGCAGGTAACGGGTAACGTCTTCATCACCTTCAATGGCCAATCCCGCTTCACGTAAACGTTGTGCGCTAACCGCTTCTTCGTCATGCACCTCGCCAACAAGGCGCACCACACTGTTGTCCTGGTTTTTATAATCGTATTCCCACACCGTGGCGGGCCAAAAATGCCCGAGACCGCGCGCAGCAATCAGCAACAACAAACCAAACACCAAAATCAAACTCACGCTGACCGCACTGGCGGTGAGCCAGATCCAGGGATTACCGGATTTGAACCATTCTCTGATCATGGGAGGCTCACAATGAACTGTATTTAGTGCGCAGACGCTGACGTACAACTTCAGCCAGAGTGTTAAACACGAAGGTAAAAGCGAACAACACCAGCGCTGCGAGGAACAGCACCCGGTAATGCGTGCTATCAACTTCCGCCTCCGGCATTTCCACCGCTATATTGGCCGACAGGGTGCGCATACCTTCAAAAATACTGAAATCCATTATCGGTGTATTGCCGGTCGCCATTAACACAATCATGGTTTCACCCACGGCGCGACCCATGCCGATCATTACCGCCGAAAAAATACCGGGGCTGGCGGTCAGTATCACTACCCGCACCAGGGTCTGCCACGGGGTAGCACCCAACGCCAGTGAACCAAACGATAAGTGTTTAGGCACACTGAACACGGCATCTTCAGTGATGGAAAATATCGTCGGGATTACCGCAAATCCCATAGCCAAACCCACTACCAGCGCATTGCGCTGATCAAAACTCACACCCAGTTCGCTGCTCAGCCAGTGACGCATATCACCATCAAAAAACATGGCTTCCAGAGACTCACTCATCCCGAACGACACTGCACCCAACACCAGTACCACAGGCAACAGCAATGCGGCATCCCAGCCTTCAGGGATAAAGTGGCGAATACGTGCCGGTAATTGCTGCCAGAGAAAGGCGAACAACAGCACGCCCACTGGCACCACAATCAACAAACTAAAAATACCCGGCAGGTTGGCTTCCAGCAATGGCGCTAACCACAGCCCGGCAAGAAACCCAAGAATCACAGTAGGCAGCGCTTCCATGGTTTCGATGCTGGGCTTCACAATCTGGCGCATTTTCGGGGCCATGAAATAAGCAGTATAAATCGCCCCGCAAATCGCCAGCGGCACGGCCAGCAACATGGCATAAAACGCCGCCTTGATGGTGCCGTACACCAGTGGCGTAATACTCAATTTGGGCTCAAAATCATCACTGGCAGAAGAGGACTGCCAGGCATATACCGGCTCTTCGTAACTTTCGTACCACACCTTGCCCCACAGCGAAGACCAGGAAATTTCCGGGTGCTCGTTATCCACACGCCAGAACGACAACTGGCCTTTGGCATCTTCCACCAGCAAAGCATTGGCGCGGGGTGCTATAGCCAGCATGTTAATCGCGACATCACTGCTGCGCTGCGTCAGCAACAAACGCTGAGCTGTGGAATGATAAATCGCAATCAACCCGTTCTCGTCGGCAGCAACAAACCCCTTGCGGGCAAATTCCGGTGCCAGATCACTGATCGCATGCGACTGTTCGGTAAATTCACGAATCGGTTGCAGAGTCTGATTACCACGCTCATCACGCACACTGAACCACTGCACCACCCGGCCACTGCTGTCACCCACCAATAACGATATATCGCCAGTTAAAAACTGCACGCTGGTCACACGTAACCCCACATCCACCAATCGTAATTGCTGTACCTGACGAGGCTCACTCTTGTCGCTCACATCCACATGCACCAAACCACCGTCGGCGTAGATGATGTACAAATTGAACTGTTCTTTATCCAGCAACAGTTGAACAATCTCTGCCTGCGTCCCCTGCTGTTCTGCAAACGACAACAACACCTGCTCACGCTCCAGCTCAGGCGCATCATCAGTAAAGGATTCTTCCTTGATAAAGTGGGTCAGCAACAAACGACCGTCTGCCGTTTGCGCCACGATAGTGGCTTCTTCCTCACCATCCTGAAAAGCAATCTGCGTCAGCGCCGCACCGTTCTCATCAATTTCCAGAGGCTCCTCGCCCAGCGGATATTCAATGCCTGGTGTGATGAGGCGTTTATCATCGGGATAACTGACGTTGTAAATATGCCGGGCTACGAGCGCAGCACCATTGGACAAACCCAGCGCAAATCGCGCCGTTGTCGGTTCACTGGCCATAAAACTGCTGACCTCTGTACCTACCGGTAACGCCAGCGCATACTCATTAATCGGCTTGCCATTTTGCAGATCAAAAAAAACAGCGCGGGCATCATTCGTCAAACGAAAACCAATTTCTGCCTGCTCTTCCATCGCTAAATGCAAAGACGGGCCACTGTCATAACCTGCCCCGCTGCCCGGCAACTCGTAATCCGCCACACGCTCCATTTCAGCCGAGCCGAACAGTGGCAACACCACAAACAACAAATAGAAAAAAATCAGTACGATGGCAATAATGACACTCATGCCACCCATGGCCACACCGTAAGATGCCAGGCGATCTTTCAACATACGCCAACGGCGGCGGCGTTGATTTTCGGCACTGTCTGTTGCGGGTAGAATCGGGGTAGGAGACGAGTTGGGGGTAGTGCTATCAGACATCAGTGCATGATAAGGGAGGAATATGACAGTTTTGTGACATGTACTGCTGACACCTCGGCAATCAAAAAAGTAACATGCCTATGCACTTGGCTCAGCTGGTTCGTTTTTTATCAACATTTGGCGGTTATAACGGGAATTTTCCGCTCAATCTATGGCCAAGCATGAGTTAAATGCATAGGCATGAAAAGTAATGTTCCAAAGCTAAAATGTGAATTAAGCGCTAAAAACATCCAAACGAATAAAATCATTGGTTTACATTCAGCGAGACAGGTTGTTCCCGGGGCACGAGTGACCGAACCATAAAATCTAACGCAAAGGCGCAGAGATGCAGAGAGCGCAAAGAGGCACCGCTTTACCCGTTATCCTCTCATCCTTTGCGCTCTCTGCATCTCCGCGCCTTTGCGTTGGGTTTTCATTACCCAAACTCTGCTGCATACGCCGAAAACAGAGCAATTTAGCCCTTAATTCACATTAAAAGACGCCATAATACATATAAAGGACAGAGAACTGCCCTCTGACGAAAAGTGGCTTGTCGAAATCAACGTACCCCCCCCTGAGTTGAAAGTTGGAGTACATTGGCGGGAGGCGTTGGAAAAATACCGAAAGTGTAGTAAATATCCTCTCAGTTAAGGTGGCATTGGCTCAATTATCATATAGCTATGGACAATAAATATGCCAACCAAACGAGTTACCTTAGGGATTCACAGCCATGTAGGGTGGGCACGTTTTTTGTGCCCACGCGGAGATCACTCTCCACAACTCAAACGATCGATATCTGAATCACATGCTGCCCAATCCATAGAATATTTTTCTTCCTTGATATACCGATGCAATGTTGAATATGGCCATTGAATCGACCTCTTACACAAACCGTGGTTCACCGGATTATTATGAAAATTAATTTTTGGATTGGGTTTATTTTCCGCGTGGGCACAAAAAACGTGCCCACCCTACTCAGCTTAGTTTGACGCTTACTCCAAATTTAAAGAATTCCGGGAAAAGCTGATTTAACCAGTAGCTTGTGTCCACAAACCACATTTAGCGCTAACCCAAACACCGCACAACGATCATTTCACATTCCGAAACAACCCCTCACGCTTGCAATATTCCAGCGCAAAATCAATGTACGCTCGCGATAGAGGTGAGAGGTATTTTCGTGAAGGATAAAGTAAATTAAGTGACTGCCTAGGGAATGGGTAATCGGGAAACAACGGGAGCAACTCTCCCGAGTCCAGATAAGGTTTGGCAAACAGCGGTGGCAATTCGGTGATAATGTCACCAGCCAATGCCAGCATAAGCAGGTGGGCAAAATCGTTAACCTGAATTTGCGGTGTGAGCGCATAATCTTTATCCGCCAGGTTCCAGCTCACTCCACCCTGTCTGTTGTTCCAGGCACCACAGGGAAATGACGTTAATTGTTCTGGGTGCTGAGGCAACCCGTGTTTTTCCGCAAAGGCCGGTGCATAAACCAGCACATGCCGATACGCAGCAATTTTCCGCGCCACCGCCGTTTGTGTTTTCAGATCACCAATTCTCATCGCGACATCGATACCGTCGGCAACCAGATCAATTCGGCGCTCCGTAGTAAATATCTCCAGGACAATATTGGGATAACTGAGTTGAAATGCCCGCAGCAAGGCCCACCAAAACTCCAGATCCCCGGGAATGGATAAACGTAATCTGCCTTTTAACTGCTCATCGGCATCGATTAATGCCAGCCTTCCTGCATCAATTTCATCCAGCCCCCTTTCCGCAAACTGATACAACACATCACCTTCCCGGGTTGGCCGAATTTGCCGCGTAGTCCTCTCCAGCAGCCGAATTCCCAACTGCGCTTCCAGTTCGTTCACATTACGACTCAGGGTGGCAACCGGAATATCAGCCTTGCGCGACGCCTCGGAAAAACCGGCATGCCGCACCACCAGCACAAACATATTCAGACTGTTCAGGTTCATTGCCCTTCTCCAACCTTTTCATTTATGGAGCAGATATTACCGATAATCATAGATTATCACCATTTACAGACAGGTATAAAGTATCTCCCAGCAGTCAGCTTTATTCGCTCAACACCATCAATAGAGGGCACTCAAAATGAAAGCAGTCACCATCACCGCCATCGGCGGGCCAGACGTCCTGCAACTGGACGAACGACCGGAACCGAAAGTGAAAGAAGGCGAAGTCAAAATCAAGGTTAAAGCGTTTGGACTCAACCGGGCTGACATTTATTACCGGAGTGGAAACATGGGCACCACGGAAATCGGCCGTATACCCGGTATTGAAGCCGTGGGGGAACTGGTTGCCGACCCGTCAGGCACTTTCAGCTTGGGCCAAAAAGTCGTCACCGTTATGGGTGGAATGATGTTAGCCAGAGACGGGGGTTACGCAGAATATGTTACCGCCCCGTTGAACAATGTATTGGCTATTGATAGCGATATTGCTTTTTCCAGGCTGGCCAGCTTACCCCAGTCTTATCTGACAATCTGGGGTGCGCTCGATCTCAATTTACACATCCAGTCCGGAGAAAGCCTCCTGGTCAGGGGCGCAACATCTGCCGCAGGTCTCGCCGCCGTTACCTATGCCAAAGCCCGTGGCTTAACGGTTATTGCCACCACACGGGATACGACACGACAAAAACGCCTCAAAGAACTGGGGGCGGATTATGTGTTGATCGATGACGGTGCGATCGCAGAACAGGTACGGAGTATTTTTCCTGACGGTGTTGATAAAGCCATTGAAGTTGTCGGCGCAGCAACATTAAAAGACTCCATGCAGGCAATAAAAAACCGGGGCGAAGTCGTGGTCATCGGCCTGCTGGGCGGTTCAACAACCCTTGAGCAGTTTAATTTGTTGGGCGACCTGCCCAATTCCGTGAAATTGAGCTTTTTCGGCAGTGGCACACTGGGATCACCGGATACGCCACCACTTAACGACTCACCTCTTAACTGGATTGCACAGCAAGTTCATCTTGGCCGGATGCCGGACATCACCGTTGAAGTTTTTCCTTTTGAAAATATCCGGAAAGCACATGCCCACATGGAAGATAACCGGGCCTTCGGCAAACGGGTTGTTACCGTTTAACCGTTCATTGTGCATCAAACAGGCACGGAGAAAACAGATGAGTATCCATTTGATTATTACACTTAAAGCGAAGAAAAGCCGACTTGCCGCATTTACTGAAATCATGATGCAGGTAAAAACTGACCTCCCTGCAATTGAAGGTTGCAAGAGCGTCCGCATTTTTAAAGACACCCGTAATCCTTGCACGTTTTCCCTGATAGAAACGTGGGACTCCGAAGAACATCACAAGTCTCACCTAGAGGAATTTACCCGGTCAGGCGGATGGGAGCATATGTCTTCGCATTTAGCTTCTGACCCTGTAGTGGGTTATTTCAGCGAAATATAGAAATACTGCAACACCGCAATCATACGTACACGAAACCATTCAGTCGCCGCCCAAAAAACACCCGGCTGATCGACTGGCAACGTTATACCCTCCAACAAAAAGGACATACCATGAAAATATCATCGCTCCTGTACATTGCCACACTGACCATAACACTCAGCCTCGGCACAAATATCACACACGCCAAACCGTTACAGGATTATGTTCCGGTACTGGACAACGTAAAAAACAACGCCTTTCAGATCGATCCTAAAAAAGGCTATTTGGTGAAACAAGTTAAACCCAATGTGTATGTCATCACTGATGGCATCTGGCAATCGGCATTTATCACTACAGGAAAAGGTGTCATTTTGCTGGATGCTCCACAATCATTTGGCCAACACATTATTAAAGCTGTGACTGAAACCACCCGCGAGCCGATCAAAATGCTGATCTACAGCCACAGCCATGTTGATCACATTGGTGGATCACAACAGCTAAAAAATATCCCGGATCTGAAAATACTGGCCAACAAACATATTGCGCAATTTTTACTGGAAAAAAATGACCCGCGACGTATCACTCCTACTGAAACCTATTCTGGAAATCACGTCGTAAAAATGGGCTCGGAAACCATTCAGCTAAACCAGCACGGCAACTACCATTCCACCGAAAACGATGTGTTTTTTTATCTGCCACAACAAAAGTTTCTTATGGTTATCGATTCTTTGACACCCGGATACGTGCCTTTCATGGACTTCGACTTAACGCATAACTTTCATGAATACCTGAAAATGTTCGATGCCATTCTGAGCTATGATTTTGATGTTTTTGTTGGCGGCCACCTCTCCCAGGTTGGCACAGCAGAAGACGTGCGCATCACCCAGGCCTACGTCAAGGACGTTTACGAAACTGTAAAGCGTGTGCATGCACAAACCAATCAGTTTGAAATTATGAGCGACACAGCCAAAAAAATTGGTTGGGACAACAAGTTTCTGCTGTTCAAGGTTTTCCTGGAACACATCATCGATGAAAGCGCCAAAGAAATCGAAGCACGCTGGATCAACAAACTGGCAGGCGTGGATGTGTGGGCAAAAAGCCACGCTCGCACAGCACTGATTTATGTTCGCTGGGATGATTAGCAAGTTGTTAATAAATACCCGTGGCTAGATGAAGCATACCTGAATCTGGGCTACAAAAAGCCTCGCCGAACAAAGCGCTCCTCTCCGTGCTCACGGAATAGTAAAGGGTATAAAAGGGAACGCTACCATTTTATGTTTCGCCAAAGTCTTTTCGTTGGCTAAAATAAGGGTAACGTCCCCTTATTTAAATCCAAACGCCACGGTTTTTTTTCGAGAGCAATGGAATGTTTTGTTTTGATTATGTGTCGGGTTAGCGTAGCGTAACCCAACTTTATAAAACAGGAGGTTTAATGGAATATTATCGAAAAAATATGACCGGAGCCAGCCACTTTTTTACTATTGCATCAAATATTTAAAGTGATGATGAAAAAATACCTTTTTGTCATGCTAACTCTTATTTTTTATTCCAAATCCTTTCCTTCACCTGTTTCTTCGTGAGTGCCACCATCGCGAATGTGGTAGATCCGTTTGAAGGTTGGAATTATTTTTTCATCGTGGGTGACAACAATAATAGCGGTCTGATACTGCTGAGCCATCTGGTTGAGAATACGAATGACGGATAAAGCTCGTTGACTATCTAAAGGTGCGGTAGGTTCATCGGCGAGGATAACCGGTGGCTGATTAACAAGGGCGCGGGCAATGGCCACACGTTGTTGTTCGCCACCTGAAAGCTGGGATGGCATTGCCTTTGCACGGTGGGCGACATCCAGTGCTTCCAGTAACTCCACAGCACGTTTGCGTGATTCCGCGTTGGAGCGGCCAGCCAGCATGGGGAGTAGTGCGACATTGTCGGTGACATCCAAAAACGGGATTAAATAGGGAGCCTGAAATACAAAGCCGATATTGTCGCGGCGCAGAGCGCGTAAATCTTTTATTAACCAGCCATTGTTATATATCACTTTGTTGCCCAGGGTCATACGGCCCGCAGTCGGTTCTACGACAGCGCCGAGGCATTTGAGTAGCGTGCTTTTGCCAGAGCCAGAGGGGCCAATGAGGCCAATAACTTCACCGGGCATGACACGCATATTGACATCTTTCAATGCATCAACAGCGGTATCACCTTCACCATAGCGTTTGCGCATCCCTTCAATAACAATACCTGTGTGTCCTTTCATATCAGCCTCCAATCGCTTCGGCCGGGTCAACGTTGAGAGCGGCACGGATAGCTAACAGGCTGGCCAAAATACAGATAATAACAATCGCAATAAACCCTCGCAGGGCATCTCCAGGCTCTAGCAGTACATACTTGGGGAACATTGGTGCCCAAATAGTGGCAGAAACCTTGCCTACTACAAAGCCGATTAACCCCAGTCCGACGGCTTGCTGCATAATCATTCCTGCAATGGTGCGGTTGCGAGTGCCGATCAACTTGAGTACGGCAATTTCACGTATTTTGCCCATGGTCAGGGTATAGATAATGAAGGCAACAATGGCCGCACTGACAATGGCAAGGATAACCAGAAACATACCTATCTGCTTGGATGAGGTGGCAATGAGTTTGGCAACCAGAATTTCTTCCATCTGATCGCGGGTATAGACTTGTAGTTTTTGCCAGCGCCGTATTGGTTCTGCCACTTTTTCCGCAGTGAATCCAGGCTTTATCTGTACCAGTATTGCATTGACAAATGGGTTGCTGCTTTGTGAGCTGATAATGGCATCCAGTACCTCCGGGCGGTTGAAGGCAGGATTGGCCGCAGTACGGCTGCGTTCATTGATAATCGCATCATTGTCTTTCAGGAACTGTGCCTCTTGGGCATCCCTGAGCGGAATGAATACCATGGGGTCACCGCCTGAAGAAACCATACGCCGGGTTAGGCCGACTACCGTGTAGTTATGGCGACGAATACGAATTGTCTGGCCCATCTCAAAACCGGTGGCAATATCTGCTACTGCTTCGTAATGGCTGCGGGTAATCTGCCGCCCTGCCAGAAGATAGCCGGGCTCACCCGGGCCATCCGGTATGATGCCAACCACCATCGCTCTTACATCACGTTCTCCCTGTTGTACCTGCATAGTGAGGTAGGTGACATTGGCCGCACGGGCAACGCCCGGCATGGATAGAATGCTGCGATAGAGGTCATCATGTATGCTGGAAGGTTCTGCATAAGGGCCAAGGGTGTTTTTCTGCACTACCCACATGTCGGCACCGCTATTGTTCAGGAGTACCTTGGCATCATCTACCATGCCCCGATAAACACCCGCCATGGTCAGAGTGACCCCAATTAACAGACCCAATCCCACACCGGTAAAGACAAATTTCCCCCAGGTGTGGAGTACATCACGGGCAGCAAGGCTGATCATGATCCGCTACCAACCAGAGAATCCACGATGGTGATCCGGCTGCGGGCTGTTAATGCCTGTTTACTGTAAACTACCACTTGGTCGCCTACTTCAAGTCCTTTGGTTATTTGCACTCGTCCATCCAGATCGGAGGTTCCGGTTTCAATCGGAGTGAACTGTAGTCTATCGCCCTCTACTCGCCACACTCCGCTTTGTCCATCTAATTGCTTAATGCTGGCATTTGGTACCACTGGAGCTACATCCAGTTGAGGTAACAAAACGGTAACCTCAGTCAATTCGCCGATAGGTGGGAATGGTTCTGGCAATTGTTCAAAAACAACTTTAGCCAGCATCTCTTCTGTGACCGGGTCTGCTAGCAATTCAATGCGCGCTACTGTGCCGGAAGCTGGTTGATTAGAGCGGGAACGTAATACTATGGTGGCGGGAAGCCCTTTTATCAGTCCATTGGACTGTAGTTGATTGAAGCGTACATTGATCCAGATGCTTTTGGGGTCAATAATCTCCAGTATGGTTTGTCCTGCCATTGCGGTACTTCCAGGCTCGATATGGCGACTTGTGACAACACCCTCTACCGGTGCGACCAAGCGTAAATTGCTGCGCTGTTGCAGCAGCCCTTCGTGCTCAGCTTGCAGCATCTCCAACTCTTGCTGAGCAACACTGAGTGTCGCTATGGCGACGGCAAGTCCGGCTTTGGCAACACGATATTCCTGATTTTTTGCTTCAGCGGCTTCGGTGCTGGCATTGCGCTCGATTGTCAGCTGTTGGTAGCGTTTTGCCTGTGCTCCGCTATATTCGGTACGAGCGGCCAAGTCATTAACATGAGCTTCAGCGGCTGTAATTGAAGCGGTTGCCCGTTTGATGGCGGCTTTGTTGGCCGCGACTCTATTATCCATATCAATGGGATCCATCTCACCCAGAATTTCACCTGCAATCACCTGGTCTCCTACATCACGGTTAAGCGATAACAGACGACCTGTCATGGTGGGGCCCACGCGGTAGCGATATCGAGCTTCGACCGTCCCGATGCCAAATAGAGCAGGTGTAATTGATTGTTTCTCAACCGTCATCACCGTGACGGGTGTCGGTGCCAATGGGCCAGAGTTAGTGACGACGTAGCCAAATGCCAGTAGCAGAGGCAACAGCACGACCAGCAAGGTCGCGGTACGCATGTTTATCGGCAGTTTTTTCATGATTTAACCTCGATGCCTTGGCGATAAATTGCAAATATGCTGGATGCTTTATCACGCATAGTATGGCTTTCTCCTGCTATGAGTGACTGCATGACCAAGCCTTGAATGGCACCAATAAAGAGCTGACAAGCAGCCGCTGTATCCACGGATGGCTCAATTTCACCGGTTGCCTTTCCCTTCTCGACCCAGCTTGACAAGCGTTTGGCGTAATCTTGTAACAGTATGCGAGCCATCTGCTTGGGTGCGCTTTCGTTAGCGTGTTGTAACTCGCCAAATAACATTCGAGGCACACCAGGGTAACGAGAAACAAACTCGATGTGAGTGATAAACATCGCCTCTAATGCGGCGAGTGGCGTTGAGGCACTCTCTGCTGCTTTGTCCAAACGTGCCAGCAAGCGCTCGGAAACCCATGTCATCACTGCCTGCCAGATGGCTTCTTTGTTGGGAAAATGACGAAACAACGCCCCTTGAGTCACATTCATATGTTTTGCAATGGCCGCCGTTGTGATTTTGCTTGGGTTGCTTTTTGCGGCAAGCTCCACGACGGCCTCAACGGTAACGTCACGGCGCTTGTCGGCACTCATGTGTTCTTTTTTAATCGACATCTTACCCTCACTGAAAGATAGTAACTAATTACTATCTTAGTGTGGCATTGTTCAATGTCAAGACTTTATGGGGGAGGTGAATGAGTCTGTGCCGATTGGTGCCTGCTTCAAATGCGCACCCATCTGAGCCAATCGACACTGCTGTTCAGGGTTTTCCTAGAACACATCATCGATGAAAGTGCCAAATAAATCGAAGCACGCTGGGTCAACAAACTGGCAGGCGTGGATGTGTGGGCAAAAAGCCACGCTCGCACAGCACTGATTTATGTTCGCTGGGATGATTAACAAGCCGTTAATAAATACCTATGACCCGAATTAGGCATGCCTGAATCCGAGCCAGTGTTTTTGCGGCTACTTTGGCGGGTAAGGGAAATAACCATCCTTTACCACCACTTCTTGCCCCACTTTCGACAACACCAGCTTAATGAATTCACATTCTAGCGGAGACAGCGGTTTGTTGGGGTGCTTGTTCACGTACATATACAGAAAATATAAAATAAAGGGTAGCGTCCCCTTATTTCAGACAATTTTATCTAACCCGTACACATCTATGCCAAGCAATAGACCTATCTCTTTTGCCATAGTAGTTTTTCCACTGCCAGCATTCCCAGTTATATGTATACGCACTTAATTCTCTCGTGAGGTAGTCACGGTAGGAACGCTGATTACTCAGCGTCCCCCGCACAGATCCTTTCTATTACCCATAAGTTATATACTCTGCGCAAGAACCCAGCCTCGCGAAATATCATTGAGTCGTTTCCAGCCTCGCCACAACGTTGTTATTCCCGGGTCTCCATCACCCGCCCTTCCTAAAAA